>NZ_NEIP01000001.1:0-772691 GCF_002112745.1 Pseudomonas sp. B7(2017)
GTGAAAACCCTAAACTTGGCTCAGCAATCGTTGGTTACATCTTTGATTTCTCGCGGAGTAACTTGTGATGCTGATAATCTTTTTGACTGTCAGTCTGACCCCACAAGCACCCACACGAATTGCTTGATTCAGTTGTTAAAGAGCGGTTGGTCAAGCCTTTCGTCTCGACCGAGGCGCGCATTCTACAGCAGCCTCATTTGCTGTCAAGCGGTTATTTTCAGAAGTTTTCAAAATTTCTTTTTCAACTTCAACCACTTGCGCTTTCGATCTCTCGTCAGCGGGAGGCGAATTCTACAGCGTTGCACGCTGCTGTCAACACCTCTTTTTCTCCGCTTTCGACCGGGAGGATCGAAACGCCGAAAGGGCCAAACAGCACCACCCTCTTCGACTCCCTCCGGGCTTCGCTGAACTGAAGCGACCCGCTGCCGAAAACTTCGTAACCCGTTGAATCTCAAGGAGTTTTCCGTTTCGACTGCGCCGGAAGTGGGGCGAATTATAGAGAACTGAAATCTGCCGTCAACCGCTATTTTCGGTTTTCTTTCAATAACTTGCAGATTGATCAAAAAGCATCCCAAAACACCCTATATAGAGGCCGGACACCCCAGCCTCTATATAGAAGAAGCATCACAGCACTCCATTCTCCTTCAACCCGGCGACCGCATCGGCTTCCAGGCCCAGCACCCGCTGCAATACCTCGAGCGTATGTTCGCCCAATAGCGGCGGCGCCTGACGATACTCCACCGGTGTCTGCGACAACCGGATCGGGCTCGCCACCTGCGGCACCCTCCCAGCCAATGCATGGGGCAGATCAATCGCCAACCCACGGGACTTCACCTGCGGATCCTCGAACACCTGCGACAGATCATTGATCGGTCCGCACGGCACGCCGGCCTGCTCCAACTGAGCCACCCATTCGGCCGTCGTCTTGAACACTGTCGCCTGACGGATCAGCGGAATCAGCACCGCCCGGTTCGCCACCCGCTGCTTATTGGTGGCAAAGCGAGGGTCATCCGCCCACTGGGGTTGCCCGGCCACTTCGGCGAACTTGCGGAACTGCCCGTCATTACCCACCGTCAGGATGAAATCACCATCGGCCGTAGGAAAATCCTGATACGGCACGATATTGGGGTGCGCATTCCCCAGGCGCTTGGGCGCATTGCCCGTGGTCAGGTAGTTCATCGCCTGGTTCGCCAGGCACGCCACCTGCACGTCGAGCAATGCCATGTCGATGTGCTGTCCCCCACCTTCCTGATCACGGTGAGCCAGCGCCGCCAAGATCGCGACCGTCGAGTAGAGCCCGGTCAGGATATCCGTCAGCGCAACGCCGACCTTCACAGGCCCGGCACCCTCATCACCCTCCGGCCGGCCGGTCAGGCTCATTAAGCCGCCCAAGCCCTGGATCATGAAGTCATAACCGGCGCGCTTGGCGTACGGGCCGGTCTGGCCGAACCCGGTGATCGAGCAATAGATCAGGTTAGGGTTGATGGCTTTCAGCGATGCGTAATCCAGGCCATAGGCCGCCAGCCCACCCACCTTGAAGTTCTCGATGAGGATGTCGGACTTGGCGGCCAGCTCCCGAACCAGTCGCTGCCCTTCCGGGCGGGTGAAATCGATGGTCACCGACTGCTTGTTGCGATTGGCCGACAGGTAATAGGCCGCCTCGGAGGTGTTCTCGCCGTAGGCGTCCTTAAGGAAGGGCGGCCCCCAGGCGCGGGTATCGTCACCGTTGCCCGGACGCTCGACCTTGATCACCTCGGCGCCAAGGTCGGCCAGTATCTGCCCGGCCCACGGGCCCGCCAACACTCGCGACAAATCCAGAACCCGCAGATGAGACAGCGCACCCATGCTCGCTCTCCTATTAATAGAACGCCTGCAGACCGGTCTGCGCACGCCCCAGGATCAGCGCGTGCACGTCGTGGGTGCCTTCATAGGTGTTGACCACTTCCAGGTTGACCAGGTGGCGAGCCACACCGAACTCATCGGAGATCCCGTTGCCGCCGAGCATGTCACGGGCCATGCGCGCGATCTCCAGGGACTTGCCGCAGGAGTTGCGCTTCATGATCGAGGTGATTTCGACGGCTGCCGTGCCTTCGTCCTTCATGCGGCCCAGACGCAGGCAGCCTTGCAGGGCCAGGGTGATTTCGGTCTGCATGTCCGCCAGCTTCTTTTGGATCAGTTGCGTGGCGGCCAACGGGCGGCCGAACTGCTGACGGTCCAAGGTGTACTGACGAGCCGTGTGCCAGCAGAACTCGGCGGCGCCCAGTGCGCCCCAGGAAATGCCGTAACGTGCCGAGTTGAGGCAGGTGAACGGGCCTTTCAGGCCACGCACGTCAGGGAAGATGTTCTCTTCCGGCACGAACACGTTGTCCATGACGATCTCACCGGTGATCGAAGCGCGCAGGCCGACCTTGCCGTGAATGGCAGGTGCGCTCAGGCCTTTCCAGCCCTTCTCCAGCACGAAGCCGCGGATGTCGCCGGCATCGTCCTTGGCCCAGACCACAAACACATCGGCGATCGGGCTGTTGGTGATCCACATCTTGGCGCCGGTCAGGCTGTAGCCGCCGTCGACCTTGCGCGCACGGGTGATCATCGCGCCCGGGTCGGAACCGTGGTTCGGCTCGGTCAGGCCGAAGCAGCCGATCCATTCGCCGGAAGCCAGCTTCGGCAGGTACTTCTGCTTCTGCGCTTCGGTGCCGAACTCGTTGATCGGCACCATCACCAGAGAAGACTGCACGCTCATCATCGAGCGGTAGCCGGAGTCGACACGCTCGACTTCACGGGCAATCAGGCCATAGCTCACATAGTTCAGGCCGCTGCCGCCGTACTGCTCGGGAATGGTCGCGCCCAGCAGGCCGACCTCGCCCATTTCGCGGAAAATCGCAGGATCGGTCTGCTCATGGCGGAAAGCCTCCAGCACACGCGGTGCGAGGCTCTGTTGGGCGAACTGCTCGGCGCTGTCGCGGATCATGCGCTCTTCTTCGGTGAGCTGTTGATCCAGCAGCAGGGGATCGATCCAGTTGAAGCTAGCTTTACCGCCCATGAGTGAGTCCTCGCAAATCAGGTGAATTGACGTGGCATTGATCCTAGGCTCGGTTCGCCGTCGCGGCAAACGAGGATTTCGCATCCTGTTGTGCTAATTTCTCACTCCGAAACATCGCCAGATGCCTTTCGTGCGATGTATTAGTGAGGTTGACGTACATGCGCAGAAAGATCCCCAGCACCACGGCCCTCATCAGCTTTGAAGCCGCCGCCCGGCACGAGAGTTTCACGAAGGCCGCCGAAGAACTTTCCCTCACCCAGGGCGCCATCTGCCGACAGATCGCCAGCCTGGAGGAGTTCCTCAGCGTCGAACTGTTCCGACGTTCGCGGCGCGGCGTGAAACTCACCGAAGCAGGGCTTTCCTACAGCCGCCGGGTCGCCACGCAGTTGGACGCCGTCGAGCGCGACACGCTGTCGGTGATGGGCCAGCAGGGCGCAAACGTGATCGAACTGGCGGTGGTACCCACCTTCGGCACCCAATGGTTGCTGCCCCGGCTCAAGGACTTCCAGCTCAAGCATCCGGAAGTGACCGTCAACTTGACCAACCGCACCCGGCCGTTCCTGTTCGCCGACACCGACTTCGACGCCGCAATCTACTTCGGTGACGCCGACTGGTCCGGTACGGAATCCCACAGGCTGATGGGCGAGAATCCGATGCCGGTGTGCAGCCCGGCCCTGCTCGGCCACAAGACGCACCTGACGCCGGACGAGATCGCCGATCTGCCCCTGCTGCAGCAGACCACTCGCCCGTATGCCTGGCGCCAGTGGTTCAACTCACAGCACCTGAATGTGCCCCGCGACATGACAGGCCCGCGCTACGAGCTATTCTCCATGCTTGCCCAGGCGGCCATGCACGACATGGGCATTGCGCTGATTCCGCCGTTCCTGATCCAGCGTGAACTGGCCGAAAAACGCTTGGTGATCGCCAACCCGAACGCGCTCTCCAGCATCAAGGCGTATTACCTGATGATTCCCGAGCGAAAAGTGGAATCGGCGTCGCTGAAGGCATTTCGCGACTGGCTGGTGAACCAGGCACACGGCTACAACCTAGAGGAATAAAGGCCTACAGCTTTTGCTGACCTCGTAGTCAACAAAACTGAAGCACTACAGATATAAGTATTTGTCGCAAATCCGCAGACTGTATCCGAAAGTCGTACAGACGTCCCACAAGCGCCTGACGACGTGGCTTTGCGCCACCCAATGCGACTCATCACGGCCCATTCACGCCACCGATGAGATTTTTTTTCAAATTCAGCCAGAATCCTTGAAAGGCACGGCCTGCAAGGGATTCAGCTGGCCATCTGCGACATTCGGTCACGGGATGACTTGTAGTTAATTTTCCGTCACCCGTCATAATCCCTTGAAGGGCATAAACTTCGCCTGCAAAATGCCGCGCCCCGCCTTGATTCGGCGGGGTCGTGCTGATCGGCCGCCCCAGCCGCACCATCCGAAGTGCATGGGTTTACTCAATAAGATCACGCAGGAGATTTGACGTGCACATTGGTGTTCCTCTCGAAACCCAGACCGGTGAAACACGGGTTGCTGCAACCCCGGAAACCATCAAGAAGCTGATCGGCCAAGGTCATAAGGTCACTGTGCAAAGCGGCGCCGGCATCAAGGCCAGTGTTGTGGACAGTGCCTATGAGGCAGCAGGCGCAACCATCGGCAGCGCCAACGATGCGTTCGGCGCCGAGCTGATCCTCAAGGTGGTCGCCCCCAGCGACGCCGAACTGACGCTGATCAAGCGCGGAACGGTGCTGGTGGGCATGCTCAACCCCTTCAGCAACGAAACCATCGCCAAAATGGCCGAGTGCGGGATCACCGCCTTCGCCCTGGAAGCGGCGCCGCGCACCTCCCGGGCCCAAAGCCTGGACGTGCTGTCGTCCCAGGCGAACATCGCCGGTTACAAGGCCGTGCTGCTGGCCGCCCACTACTACCCGCGCTTCATGCCGATGCTGATGACGGCAGCCGGCACCGTGAAAGCGGCGCGCGTGCTGATCCTCGGCGCGGGCGTGGCCGGGCTGCAGGCGATCGCCACGGCGAAACGTCTGGGTGCGGTGATCGAAGCGTCTGACGTGCGTCCTGCCGTCAAGGAGCAGATCGAATCCCTCGGCGCCAAGTTCGTCGACGTGCCCTACGAGACCGACGAGGAGCGCGAATGCGCGGTCGGCGTCGGCGGTTACGCCCGTCCGATGCCGGCGAGCTGGATGCAGCGCCAGGCCCAGGCCGTGCACGAGCGCGCCAAACAGGCCGACATCGTCATCACCACCGCCCTGATTCCGGGCCGCAAGGCGCCGACGCTGCTGAGCGCGGAAACCGTGGCGCAGATGAAGCCAGGTTCCGTGGTCATCGATCTGGCCGCAGCCCAGGGCGGCAACTGTCCGCTGACCGTGGCCGACCAGGTCGTGGTGAACAGCGGCGTGACCATCGTCGGCCCGACCAACCTGGCCGGCGAGGTCGCGGCGGACGCCTCGGCGCTGTATGCCCGCAACCTGCTGGACTTCCTGAAGCTGGTCTTCACCAAGGAAGGCCAGTTCGAAGTGAACCTCGAAGACGACATCGTCGCCGTGTGCCTGATGTGCCGCGACGGCCAAGTCATCCGCAAAAACGCCTAAGCAGGGATTCAGACGATGGAAGAGCTTATCTCCCCCGGTATCTACAACCTGATCATCTTCGTGCTGGCGATCTATGTCGGTTACCACGTGGTCTGGAACGTTACGCCTGCGCTGCACACGCCGCTGATGGCGGTGACCAACGCCATTTCGGCGATCGTGATCGTCGGCGCCATGCTCGCCGCCGCCCTCACCATCACCCCGCTGGGCAAGGCCATGGGCACCCTCGCCGTGGCGCTGGCGGCGGTCAACGTGTTCGGTGGCTTCCTGGTCACCCGCCGCATGCTTGAGATGTTCAAGAAGAAAGCCCCGAAAGCCGCACAAGAAGAGGCGCCGAAGTAATGAGCATGAATCTCGTCACGACGCTCTACCTGATCGCGTCGATCTGCTTCATCCAGGCCCTCAAGGGCCTGTCGCACCCGACCACGTCGCGCCGCGGCAACCTGTTCGGCATGCTCGGCATGGCGCTGGCGATCCTCACGACCGTAGGCCTCATCTATAAGCTGGGCGCTGAGCTTGCCACCGCCGGCATCGGTTACGTGATCGTCGGCCTGCTGATCGGCGGCACCGCCGGTTCGATCATGGCCAAGCGCGTGGAAATGACCAAGATGCCTGAGCTGGTCGCGTTCATGCACAGCATGATCGGCCTGGCGGCGGTGTTCATCGCCATCGCGGCGGTGGTCGAGCCGCAGTCGCTGGGCATCGTCAAGCAACTGGGCGACCCGATCCCGGCGGGCAACCGTCTGGAACTGTTCCTCGGTGCCGCCATCGGCGCGATCACCTTCTCCGGTTCGGTGATCGCCTTCGGCAAGCTGTCGGGCAAGTACAAGTTCCGTCTGTTTCAGGGTGCACCGGTACAGTTTGGCGGTCAGCACAAGCTGAACCTGCTGCTGGGCCTGGCCACGCTGGCGCTCGGCGTGACCTTCATGGTCACCGGCAACCTGGCCGCGTTCGCGCTGATGCTGGCTCTGGCGTTCGTGATGGGCGTGCTGATCATCATCCCGATCGGCGGCGCCGACATGCCGGTGGTGGTGTCGATGCTCAACAGCTATTCGGGCTGGGCGGCGGCGGGCATCGGCTTCTCGCTGAACAACTCGATGCTGATCATCGCCGGTTCGCTGGTGGGTTCAAGCGGTGCGATCCTGTCGTACATCATGTGCAAGGCGATGAACCGCTCCTTCTTTAATGTATTGCTGGGCGGTTTCGGCAATACCGCCGACGCGGGCCCGGCCGGCTCGAAAGAGGCCCGCCCGGTGAAGTCCGGTTCGGCCGACGACGCCACCTTCCTGCTGACCAACGCCGACACCGTGATCATCGTGCCGGGCTACGGCCTGGCGGTGGCCCGTGCCCAGCATGCGCTGAAGGAACTGACCGAGAAGCTGACCCACCATGGCGTGACCGTGAAGTACGCGATCCACCCGGTGGCCGGCCGGATGCCGGGGCACATGAACGTGCTGCTGGCGGAAGCCGAAGTGCCGTACGACCAGGTGTTCGAGATGGAAGACATCAACTCCGAGTTCGGCCAGGCCGATGTGGTGCTGGTGCTCGGCGCCAACGACGTGGTCAACCCGGCCGCCAAGAACGATCCGAAATCGCCGATCGCCGGCATGCCGATCCTTGAGGCGTTCAAGGCCAAGACCATCATCGTCAACAAGCGTTCGATGGCCAGCGGCTATGCCGGCCTGGACAACGAACTGTTCTACCTGGACAAGACCATGATGGTGTTCGGCGACGCGAAAAAGGTCATCGAAGACATGGTCAAAGCGGTCGAGTAACCCTCTCCCGCACCACCAAAACGCCCCGCTCCGTCGGGGCGTTTTCGTTGGCGCAGATCGTTGGACAATTTGCCGCGTTGTTACCGATCCGGTAACGGTGTTTTACTCGGAACCCGCTGAATAGACGCCTCTTTTGCGACCTTGGTAGCGGGACAGGCGTTCGCGAAATTCAATAGACTGCGCATCCTGCTACTCGCTGCCCGAGATAAAAATCCATGTACCGTGACCGTATTCGCCTGCCTTCGTTGTTGGATAAAGTGATGAGCGCCGCCGAGGCCGCCGCTTTGATTGAGGACGGCATGACCGTCGGCATGAGCGGCTTCACCCGCGCCGGCGAAGCCAAGGCCGTCCCCCATGCACTGGCCGAGCGGGCCAAGGTCACGCCGCTGAAGATCAGCCTGATGACCGGCGCGAGCCTGGGCAACGACCTCGACAAGCAACTGACCGAGGCCGGCGTGCTGTCGCGGCGCATGCCGTTCCAGGTCGACAGCACCCTGCGCAAGGCGATCAACGCCGGCGAGGTGATGTTCATCGACCAGCACCTGTCGGAAACCGTCGAGCAACTGCGCAACCAGCAGCTCAAGCTGCCGGACATCGCCGTGATCGAAGCCGTGGCCATCACCGAGCAGGGCCACATCGTGCCGACCACCTCTGTGGGCAACTCGGCGAGCTTTGCGATCTTCGCCAAGCAGGTGATCGTCGAGATCAACATGGCGCACAACGCCAACCTCGAAGGCCTGCATGACATCTATATCCCGACCTACCGTCCGACCCGCACGCCGATCCCCCTGGTGAAGGTCGATGACCGCATCGGCAGCACCGCCATCCCGATCCCTGCGGAGAAGATCGTCGGCATCGTCATCACCCAGCAGCCCGACTCGCCGTCCACCGTGCTGCCGCCGGATGCCGACACCAAGGCCATCGCCGACCACCTGATCGCGTTCTTCAAGCAGGAAGTCGACGCCGGGCGCATGACCGACAAGCTCGGTCCGCTGCAGGCCGGCATCGGCAGCATCGCCAACGCGGTGATGTGCGGACTGATCGACTCGCCGTTCCACGACCTGACCATGTACTCCGAAGTGCTGCAGGACTCGACCTTCGACCTGATCGACGCCGGCAAGCTGAGCTTCGCCTCGGGCAGTTCGATCACGCTGTCCGAACGCCGCAACAGCGATGTGTTCGGCAACCTGGAACGGTACAAGGACAAGCTGGTGCTGCGGCCCCAGGAGATCTCCAACCACCCCGAAGTGGTGCGGCGCCTGGGCATCATCGGCATCAACACGGCGCTGGAGTTCGACATCTACGGCAATGTCAACTCCACCCACGTCTGCGGCACCCGGATGATGAACGGCATCGGCGGCTCCGGCGACTTTGCGCGCAACGCCCACCTGGCGGTGTTCGTGACCAAGTCGATCGCCAAGGGCGGCGCGATCTCCAGCGTGGTGCCGATGGTCAGCCACGTCGACCACACCGAGCATGACGTCGACATCCTGGTCACCGAGATCGGCCTGGCCGACCTGCGCGGCCTGGCCCCGCGCGAGCGCGCCCGGGCGATCATCGACAACTGCGTGCACCCAGACTACCGCCAGGCCCTGAACGATTACTTCGCCGCCGCCTGCGCCATCGGCGGCCACACGCCGCACATCCTGCGGGATGCCCTGAGCTGGCACATGAACCTGGAAGAAACCGGGCGCATGCTGGCTGTGTAATTCACACAGATCCCCCGCTGACGCAAACACAGTTTTCGTCAGCGGGGGATTGCAAACACTTAACCTGACAAAAACTGTACTTCTGTACCGGTACTTTTCAGCTGTTTTCCCCGCACCTTTCTCTCCAAATGAGCAATAACGCACCAATCAGGTGCGGACAGGTACAGTTTGCTCAATTTTGACCCGTACACCCCCTATAAACAGTTAACTGGTCACTCACAATACAAGTGAACTGTATCTACAGAGACTGGGCAAACGAGAGGATCATGGGCACCAGTTAAACCACTACCTGATCCCGCCACAAGCGGAAGGATGACCACCATGGAACGTACACTCAGTTCCGAACTGTTCTTCGAAGACAAAGCTGTAAAATCCCAGGCTTCCATGCCTCTGCGCGTTCTCGCCAACCTGATGCTGTGGCAGCGCCGCATCTCCAGCCGCCACCAACTGGCCCGTCTGGATTCGCGCCTGCTGGCTGACGCCGGTATCAGCGAAGCACAACGCTACGAAGAGCTCAGCAAGCCGTTCTGGCGCTAAGCAGCGTCGCTGGCCCTGGTCGCAAGACCCACCGCCAGCACCCGAATTGAAACGACAAGGCCCGTCGCGGGAAACCGCGACGGGCCTTGTCGTTTGGGCGTGCCAGAATCTGCGGAACAGGTGCACCGCACAATGACAGGTACAGTTTTAAAATTACTCAAACTGAACCAGTACAATTTAGCCTCGGTGTGTCTGCTCCGTTCTCGGCGCCAGGCTCAACATGACCTTCTCTCCCGCCGCCCAAGGAACAGGTCATGAATGAGTTACAGGACGTATCCAAAGAACAGGACCGGCCCTGCGCGCAACGTCCGTTCACGCGGCTGCTCAAAGGCCTGCTGCAAGGTCTGGAACGTGCCAGAACCCGGCGCCTGCTGGCCGGGCTCGATGGCCGGGATCTCGCCGACTTGGGCCTCAGCCACGCCGACCGGCTGAATGAAATGGATAAGCCGTTCTGGCGCTAGCACTCTGCCCACTGGGCGAATCCGGTGCGCAAGCCTAATATCCACGCAGAACGTGGCGAATGCTGTGCGATCGGCGTCTGACTCCCAGACACCGTGCCACCTCTCAATACGGTTTTATCCACAGGAGTTCTCCCATGTCCGCTCTTCGCCTGCTCAGCGCTGCCGCCCTGCTGGCCGTCGCCGCCAATGCCAGCGCCACCAGCTTCATCGTCACCACCGATGCCGTGGTCGGCGCACTCAAGTCCTCCTCCGACGCCACCTCCGACGTCACTTCGTCCTTCCGCGACGACAAGATCGTCCTGGCCGCCCGTGACGACGCCGCCAGCTTCGTGGCCAGCGAAGGCGACATCCGCGGCGTGAAGCTGGAAAGCGCCCTGGATCACATCCGCCATCAGGCACCGCAACTGAACGCCACCGACGCGCAGCTGGCCCAGGCCATCCTGACCCTCTGAAACCGTTGCGTCACGGGACACGCCAGCCGTGTCCCGATGTTTCGGCGCTGGCTCTGGCCCGGGCGTTGCGTTAGCCTTCAGGCTCTTCAACCGCAGCCGAGCCCCATGCGTTTTCTTGCCAATCTGCTTATCCCTTCCGTTCTGACGGCAGCCTGCTGGGCCACGCCGGCCAACGCCTTCGATGTGTCCACGCAGAGCACCGTGGTCAGCGTCTACGCCACCGGCATGGTGTCTTCCGCGCCGTTCGACCGTAAACTGCTGCTCGCCGCGCACGACGATGCCGCGGCCTTCGTTGCCAGTGACGGCGAACTGCGAGGCGCCCGGCTGGAATCCGCACTGCATTACCTGCGCAAATCCCGGCCCAAACTTCATGTCAGTGACCTTGAACTGGCACAGGCAATTCTCGTCCAATAGTCATCCATGCCCTTTCGGAGTCGTTCCATGCGTAGCCCGCTGATTGCTGCCGCCCTTGGCCTGCTGTTGTTGGCCGATATGGCCCAGGCGCACACCCTGGTAGCCACCAGTAACATCATTGTCCGCGCCTCCCAGCGCACCATCGATTTCACCTCCGACACCACCACGTCGATCCGCGATTCGAAGATCATCCACGAAGCCCATGACGACGCCGCCAGCTTCGTCGCCAGCAACGGCGACATCCGTGGCGCGCACCTGGAAGCCGCACTCAATACCTTGCGCACCCGCGTTCCGGAAGCCCGTGACGCCAGCGACCAGGTGCTGGCCGAAGCCATCCTCGCACTGTGAAGTCACTCGGCACCTGGCTGCTGGCCGGGGCGCTGTTGCTGACCGGCCACAGCGCCCACGCCGGCCTGCAACTGCGGCTCAAGACCGACGGCCTGAGCCCCGCCCAGCAACAGGCCAGCCAGGCGCTGCTCGATGAAGCCATGCAGGCGCTTCCGCCCAGCTTTATAGAGCGGCTGGACCGGCGGATCGACGTCGGCTGGACCGACGACATGCCCGGCAACGCCTACGGCCAGGCCACGCTGGTGGCCGAACTGGACCTGAACCGCAAATTGCTGGCCGGCCTCACCGACGGCAGCGCCGCCAAGGAAAAGACCGGCCGCCCCCACGGCACCGTCCGCCAGGAACTGCTGGCCACGGTGCTGCACGAAATCACCCATATCTACGACCGCGCCCGGCTGTGGCCCGCCGCCGAACGCACGCTGATCCAGCGCTGCACCCGGCGCAACGACAGCAGTGGCCTGGTCGGCATCCCGGATGAATGCCGTGGCCAGAACGGCCGCCGCTTCACCTTGAGCGACGATCCCCGCCTGCTGGATCTCGCCGGCTGGCAGCAATACGTCGGCCGCCGCGGCGAACGCGAGCAGCACAACCGGCAGATCGCCCGCAGCCCGGATCTGTACGAAACCTCCAGCCCCAAGGAGTTCGTCGCGGTCAACATGGAGTACTTCCTTCTTGACCCGAGCTACGCCTGCCGCCGGCCCGCGCTGTATCGCTACTACAAGGAACACTTCGGCTGGGCGCCGCCCGCCAAGGACACGTGCGCCAAGACCTTCGCCTTCCTCAACGCCGGCAACGACTTCGCCAAGCAGCCGCTGGGCCAGGTCGACCCGGAACGGGTCTACGCCGTCGACTACCTGCTGGCCGAGGCCAACCAGAACTGGGTCAGCCGCTGGGGTCACAGCATGCTGCGCCTGGTGATCTGCGCCCCCGGCCGGCCCCGTGGCCCGGACTGCCGGCTAGACCTGGACCAGCACCTGGTGCTGTCGTACCGCGCCTTCGTCGGCGACGTGCAACTGTCGAGCTGGGACGGCCTGGTGGGCAAATACCCGTCGCGGCTGTTCGTGCTGCCGCTGGCCCAGGTGATCGACGAATACACCAAGACCGAACTGCGCAGCCTGGCCTCGGTGCCGCTGAACCTGTCGCGCAGCGAAATCGAAGACGTGGTCGAGCACGCTGCCGAGATGCACTGGAGCTACGACGGCAACTACTTCTTCCTGTCCAACAACTGCGCGGTGGAAAGCCTGAAACTGCTGCGCAGCGGCAGCAATAACGCACAGCTTGCCGGCCTGGACAGCATCATGCCCAACGGCCTGCTGGAGGTGCTCAAGGGACGCGGCCTGGCGGACACCCGGGTGCTCGACGATCCGAAGGAAGCCCTGCGCCTGGGCTATCGCTTCGACTCGTTCCGCGAGCGCTATCAGGCGATGTTCGATGTCTTGAAGAAACAGTTGCCGATCCCGCAGGCCACCGTCGAAGACTGGCTGTCGCTGTCCGCCGAAGAACGCCGGCCTTGGTTCGAGCGCGCTGACCTTCGCACCAGCGCCGCGTTGCTGCTGTTGGAACAGGCCAGTTTCCGCCGCCAGTTGCTGCTGGCCCAGGACGAGGTGAAGCAGCGCTACCTCGGTGCCCGGGAACTGGAGAACGGCGGCATGGAGAAGGCCAACGCCACCCTGCAGCAGATCCTCGCCAACAGCGGCTTCCTCAGCCGTCCGGCGGAGCTGCTCGACTCCCGCGGCTACGGCCTGCCGCAGCCGAGCGAGTTCAGCCGGCTGGAGGCCGAAAGCAGCCAGCGCCAGAAGCAGTTGCTGGCGCTGAGCGGCGACCTGGACAAGGAAGTGCGGGCCTTGCTGGAGCCCAAGCGCGCTGCGGAGATCGCGGCCAGCGAGGCCAATGTGAAGCAGATCGGCGAGCATCTGCGCAAACTGCACAAGGCAGCGGGCGGGTTGGAGTTGCCTTGACCGGCCTGCCGCATGGGCCGAACGAAAAAAGGGATCCGGAGCTTAGCCCCGGATCCCTTTTTACTGCCTGATCAGTCGATGGCGAGCGGCCCCCGCAACGGGAGCCTTGCCCTCAGCCGATGCGCGCCTTGCGCACGCCTTCGGCCAGCGAAGCGCACAAGCCCAGCACACCGTCGACCGCCTGCGCCGGCGTCTGCGCATTGGCGATGTGGTCGATCAGCGCCGAACCCACCACGACACCGTCGGCCAGGCGCGCGATGGACGCCGCCTGCTCCGGGGTGCGGATGCCGAAACCGATGCTGATCGGCAGGTCGGTGTGGCGACGCAGGCGCGCCACCGCTTCCTCGACATGCTCCAGCGTCGCGGCGCCGGCACCGGTCACACCGGCCACCGACACGTAGTAGACGAAGCCGGAGCTGCCGTTGAGCACCTTCGGCAGGCGCGCGTCGTCGGTGGTCGGGGTGGTCAGGCGGATGAAGTCCAGGCCTGCCGCTTGGGCCGGGTCGCACAGCTCGGCGTTGTGCTCCGGCGGTATGTCGACCACGATCAGGCCGTCGACGCCGGCCTCGTTGGCGTCGCTGATGAAGCGCTCGACGCCGTACTTGTGGATCGGGTTGTAGTAGCCCATCAGCACCAGCGGCGTGTCGCTGTTGCCCTGACGGAACTCGCGCACCATCTGCAAGGTTTTCGCCAGGTTCTGCTTGGCGCCCAAGGCACGGATGTTGGCCAGCTGGATCGCCGGGCCGTCGGCCATCGGGTCGGTGAACGGCATGCCCAGCTCGATCACGTCGGCGCCGGCGGCCGGCAGGCCCTTGAGGATCGCCAGCGAAGTGTCGTAGTCCGGGTCGCCGGCGGTGACGAAGGTCACCAGTGCGGCGCGGTTTTCCTGCTTGAGGGCGGCAAAACGTGTTTGCAGGCGGCTCATCAGTGTTTCTCCTGCGTCGATTGTTCCATGTGGTGCATGACGGTCTGCATGTCCTTGTCGCCGCGGCCGGACAGGTTGATCACCATCAGGTGATCCTTCGGCAGCTTGGGCGCGCGCTTGAAGGCTTCGGCCAGGGCGTGGGAGCTTTCCAGGGCCGGGATGATCCCTTCCAGTCGGCAGCACTGGTGGAAGGCGGCCAGGGCTTCGTCGTCGGTCACCGAGGTGTACTGGACGCGACCGATGTCATGCAGCCAGGCGTGTTCGGGGCCGATGCCGGGGTAGTCGAGGCCGGCGGAGATCGAATGGGCGTCGATGATCTGGCCGTCGTCGTCCTGCAGCAGGAAGGTGCGGTTGCCGTGCAGCACGCCCGGCACGCCGCCGTTCAGGCTGGCCGCGTGCTTGCCGGTCTCGATGCCGTAGCCCGCGGCTTCGACGCCGACGATCTCGACGCTCTTGTCGTCGAGGAACGGGTGGAACAGGCCCATGGCGTTGGAGCCGCCGCCGATGCACGCCACCAGGCTGTCCGGCAGACGGCCTTCCTGGGCTTGCAGCTGCTCGCGGGTTTCCTTGCCGATGACGGCCTGGAAGTCACGCACCATCGCCGGGTACGGGTGCGGGCCGGCCACGGTGCCGATCAGGTAGAAGGTGTTGTCGACGTTGGTCACCCAGTCGCGCAGCGCTTCGTTCATCGCGTCCTTCAGGGTGCCGGTGCCGGCGACCACCGGGATCACCTCGGCGCCCAGGAGCTTCATGCGGAACACGTTGGCCTGCTGGCGCTCGATGTCGGTGGTGCCCATGTAGATCACGCAGTCCAGGCCGAAGCGCGCGGCCACGGTGGCGGTGGCCACGCCGTGCATGCCGGCGCCGGTCTCGGCGATGATGCGTTTCTTGCCCATGCGCCGCGCCAGCAGGATCTGGCCGATGCAGTTGTTGATCTTGTGCGCGCCGGTGTGGTTCAGCTCTTCGCGCTTGAGGTAGATCTTGGCGCCGCCGCAGAACTCGGTCAGGCGTTCGGCGAAGTACAGCGGGCTAGGACGTCCGACGTAGTCGCGCTGGAAGTAGGCCAGTTCCTCCTTGAATGCCGGATCTTCCTTCGCCGCTTCATATTCGCGGGCCAGGTCGAGGATCAGCGGCATCAGGGTCTCGGCGACGTAACGGCCGCCGAACGCGCCGAACAGGCCGTTGTCGTCCGGGCCGCTGCGCAGGTTGGAGGTGTTCGAAGTCTGGGTCATGGATGACTCCCGGTGAATTCGCCTAAGGGACAATGGCGTTCACTCTACCCCTGACGATCCGGGCTGAAAACCGATAAGATCGCCGCAACCTGTCAGGAAAACTCACAAATAAAATGAGCCATGACCTCCCCCCGCTGAACGCCCTGCGCGCCTTCGAGGCCACCGCCCGGCTGAACAGTGTCAGCCAGGCCGCCGAGCAGCTTCACGTCACCCACGGCGCCGTCAGCCGCCAGCTCAAGGTGTTGGAAGAACACTTGGGCGTGAGCCTGTTCGTCAAGGAAGGGCGCGGCCTGAAACTCACAGATGCCGGCGCCCGGCTGCGGGACGTCAGCGGCGAAGCGTTCGAGCGGCTGCGCAACGTGTGCGCCGAACTCAGCCAGAGCACCGCCGACGCCCCGTTCGTGCTCGGCTGCTCCGGCAGCCTGCTGGCACGCTGGTTCATTCCACGGCTGGGACGGCTGAACGCAGACTTGCCGGACCTGCGCCTGCACCTGTCGGCCGGCGAAGGCGACCTCGACCCCCGGCGGCCCGGCCTCGACGCCCTGCTGCTGTTCGCCGAACCGCCATGGCCGGCGGACATGCAAGTCTACGAGCTGGCCGCCGAGCGCATCGGCCCGGTCATGAGCCCGTTGTTCAGCGGCGCCGCCAGGCTGCACGGCGCACCGGCCGAGGCCCTGTTGAGCGAGCCGGTGCTGCACACCACCTCCCGTCCGCAAGCCTGGCCGGCCTGGGCACGGCAAAGCGGCCTCGACGCCAAGGCGCTGAAGCTGGGGCAGGGTTTCGAGCATCTGTATTACTTGCTGGAGGCGGCGGTCGCCGGCCTCGGCGTGGCCATCGCGCCGGAACCGCTGGTGACGGAAGACTTGAAGGCCGGGCGCCTGATCGCGCCGTGGGGCTTTTGCGAAACCCCGGCGCGACTGGCGCTATGGCTGCCCAAGCGCGCCGCCGACGGGCGCGCCCGGCAATTGGCGCAATGGCTGAAGAACGAATTGCGCCAGACCGATCACTCGCCGCGCTTGAACAGCAGGTAAGCGGCCAGCAGGCCCAACGCACCGACCGCCACGCCGGCGGTCGTCCAGGGATGTTCCTGCGCGTAGTCACGGGTGGCGATCCCGGTCTCGCGGGTCTTGGTCTTGACCTCTTCATAGGCGTCACTGAGCAGGCTGCGCGAATGCCGCAACGCACTTTCGGCATTGCCCTTGAGTGCCTTGAGGGTCTTGCGCGACTCGTCCGAAGCGTCGTCCTTCAGGCTTTCCAGCGACTTGAGCAGACTCTCGATCTCGGCTTCCATGCTTTGCAGCGAAGCTTTGCGTAACGAGGTGTTGGCCATGGTGGTTCTCCTGCATTGGTGAGAAACGGCGTGTGATGGTTGGGACTTCGCCCGTCCCGGAAAGTGCAGAAAATCTGAGCCGCCTCCCCCGCGGCATGCCGGAACCGACACGGCAAATCGCTGCTAGGCTCTATGGCACACTTCAAGGAGAGCGCCATGAGCGACCATCACACCTACAAGAAGATCGAGCTGGTCGGTTCGTCCACCAGCAGCATCGAAGACGCCATCAACAACGCGCTGGCCGAAGCCAGCAAGAGCGTCAAGTACATGGAATGGTTCGAAGTGACCGAGACCCGCGGCCACATCAGGGACGGCAAGGCCGCCCATTTTCAGGTGACCCTCAAGGTCGGGTTCCGGATTGCCAGCAGCTGAGTTTGGTCTACGCTTCTGAACTTGCGCGCTGGCCGAGTGCCATAGGAATGGCAAAGCGCTACAGGGCGAGCGCACCGGACGAACGCTCCGGTGCCGTCTCTTTCGATCCGACCAGGGAGTGCAACCGATGAAGAAGTTCATGTTGGCGGTAGGTTTGTTGAGCCTTGCGGGTGGCGCATTCGCTGCCGGCAAGTCGTGTGAGGAACTTAAGGCCGAGATCGCGGCCAAGCTGGATGCCAAGGGCGTTTCCGGCTATTCGCTGGAGATCGTGGACAAGGGGGCAGCGGCGGGCGGCAAGGTCGTCGGCAAATGCGAAGCCGGCGCCAAGGAAATCGTCTACAAGCGAGGCTGACGGCGCCTGAAAATCAAAAGCCGACGCAACGCGTCGGCTTTTTTGTGGCCATCGTTTCCAGCGAAACGGACTCAGCCCTTCATCACCTGCGCCAGCAGCTCATAGGAATGCAGCCGGTCAGCGTGCTCGTACAGGTCGCAGGTGAAGATCAGTTCATCGGCCTGCGTCTGCTCGATCAGCACCTCCAGCTTGGCGCGGATCTTCTGCGGACCGCCGACCATCGCCAAGCCGAGGAAGTCCCCCACCGCCTCGCGCTCATGGGGCAGCCACAGGCCGTCCATGGTCTTCACCGGCGGCCTTTGCACCAGGCTTTGCCCACGCATCAGCGCCAGGATCCGCTGGTACACCGAGGTGGCCAGGTAATCGGCCTGCTCGTCGGTGTCGGCCGCCACCAGCGGCACGCCCAGCATCACGTACGGCTTGTCGAGCACCGCCGACGGCTGGAAGTGGTTGCGGTAGACGCGGATCGCCTCGTGCATGTAGCGCGGGGCGAAGTGTGAGGCGAAGGCGTAGGGCAGGCCCCGCTGGCCCGCCAGTTGCGCACTGAACAGGCTGGAGCCCAGCAGCCACACCGGCACCTGGGTGCCGGTGCCCGGCATCGCGATCACCCGTTGGTCCGGGGTGCGCGGGCCGAGGTAGCGCACCAGTTCGGCGACGTCCTCGGGAAAATCGTCGGCGCTGCCGGAACGCTCACGGCGCAACGCCCGGGCGGTCATCTGGTCGGAGCCGGGCGCACGGCCCAGGCCCAGGTCGATCCGGCCCGGATACAGGCTCTCCAGGGTGCCGAACTGTTCGGCGATCACCAGCGGCGCATGGTTGGGCAGCATCACCCCGCCGGAGCCGACGCGGATGCTCGACGTGCCGCCCGCCAGGTAGGCCAGCAACACCGAGGTGGCGGAACTGGCGATGCCGTCCATGTTGTGGTGCTCGGCGACCCAGAACCGGGTGTAGCCGAACTTCTCCACGTGCCGGGCCAGATCCAGCGAGTTGCGCAGCGACTGGCCGGGGCTGCCGTTCTCGCGCACCGGCACCAGATCGAGGGTGGAAAACTTTACGTCGGACAGTTGCTTCATAAAGTGCTTCTCCGGGTGAGGGTGCAGGTTCATCCATGCGAACGCCGACCTGCCCCGTTCATAGGCGTGTCCTGTGCAATGAGGGCATATACCCGAGTTTCAATAGCCGATTGGAAAATTCCTACTAAAAAAGTCAACGATTCTCATGGGGCAGAGGTTTGAGCCGGGTCAGAACCTGCCCGGCCAAACGGTGGTCGAATGGTTGACCGCAGCCTTCGCGCATCTTCGTGCGCGCTGCGTCGAGGGAGCTTCAACCATGAAACTTTTTGCTGTGGCGGTGTTCGGTCTGACCCTGGCCAGTGCGGTGCTGGCGGCCCCGAAACCCTGCGAGGAACTCAAGGCCGAGATCGAAGCCAAGATCCAGGCCCAGGGCGTGACCTCCTACACCCTGGAGATTGTCGCCAACGAGGAAGTCCACGATCAGAACATGGTCGTCGGCTCGTGCGAAAACGGCACGAAGAAGATCATCTACCAGAAGAACGACCGCTGATCCGGGCTAGATGATGCAGTTGACCTCACGGTCCTCGGCGACGATTTCCCGCTTGGCGTTGTACAGCCGGGCGCTCGGCGTGAAAGCCAGGGAGCGGCCTTCGAGCAGGTAGCGCTGGCCCGCCTCGAAATGGTCGTAGCGGATAGTCAGGTAGCACAGGCGCTCGACGGGCCCGGTCATCAGGCTGCCGCCGCCGCCGAACACTTCAAAGTCGAAGCGCACCCGCAGTTCATGGCTGCCGGGTGTGACCTGAAAGAAGCGCCCGTCCCTCAGGCGCTGGTTGTCGAGCCGCTCGGCCATCAACAACTTGCCGCCAGGGGTGGGCGTCGAGAAGTCGACCCAGGCCATCGCGGGATCGACCGGCGGCATCGGCGTCTGGCAACCGGCGATCAGGCCGGCCGCCAGCAACAGCATCAACGTGCGCATGATGAATGTCCGTGGATTCGGGCACCCAGCATAACGCCGATCAGGTGCGCTGACAGCCCGCCGGCTTGGCCTGCC
Organism: Pseudomonas sp. B7(2017); assembly: GCF_002112745.1. Lineage (NCBI taxonomy): Bacteria > Pseudomonadati > Pseudomonadota > Gammaproteobacteria > Pseudomonadales > Pseudomonadaceae > Pseudomonas > Pseudomonas sp. B7(2017). The sequence continues at coordinate 19,581 of NZ_NEIP01000001.1, forward strand.
CCACCACCTTGCGCTGCTGATCGTACAGTTTGGCCCATGGCCGGAAACCGATGTTGCCGGCCTGCAACTGATAGCGCTCGCCGGCGTTGAAGTCCTTGAAGGTCAGGCTCAACCGGCAATCGCGCCACAGCGGCTCGGCATCCGGGCCGATGTTGGTCGCCTCCACCGGGAACTGGTAACGCACCTTCAGCTCATGGCTGCCGGGCTGCACTTCGAAATATCGTTTGTCGACCGCCGCCCTGGCATCGACCTCCAGAGCCTGCAGCGCCGTGTCCTGCTGGCGGGACTCCAGGTCGATCCAGGCTTGCGAAGGGTCAGGGGCGGGCATTCCGAATCCGGCACAGCCGGTCAGCGTCAGCAGGCCGGCGGTCAGCATCAACTTGCGCATGGCGAAGCTCCTATGGGCGGGATAGTCTTGCGGGCAGACTGTCCGGGGGTTTCTTATTTTGTTCAGGCCGCTACCCAGCCTTGGGTTACTTGATCGCGTTTTGCGGATTTTGTTTCCGGGTGTTTTGCTTTTGCTGCTCAACGGTTGCGCAAGCCTCAGTTACTACAGCCAGTTGGCCGGCGGTCAGCTGCAACTGCTGCGGGCCCGGGAACCGGTCGCCGAGGTGATCGCCGACCCCGCCCGCGACCCCAAACTGCGCGCGCACCTGGCCGAGTCGCAGAAGGCCCGGGACTTCGCCAGCCGTCACCTGCACCTGCCGGACAACCAGAGCTACCGGCTCTACGCCGACATCGGCCGGCCGTTCGTGGTGTGGAACGTGTTCGCCACCCCGGAGTTCTCCTTGAGCCCGCAAAACCATTGCTTCCCCATCGCCGGCTGCGTGGCCTACCGCGGCTACTACAGCCAGGGCGCGGCCCGGGGCGAAGCGGCGATCCAGCGCCTCAAGGGCATGGACGTGTCGATCGGCGGTGTCGAGGCCTATTCGACCCTGGGCTGGTTCAACGACCCGATCCTCAATTCGATGACGGGCTGGGGCGACGAGCGCCTGGCCACGCTGATCTTTCACGAACTGGCCCATCAGCGCTTCTATGTGCAGGACGACACCGAGTTCAACGAGTCCTTCGCCACGTTCGTCGAGCAGGAAGGCACGCGGCAATGGCGGGCGTTCCGCGGGCTGGCGCCGGACAACGGCTCGCGCCTGCAGCAGCGCGACCAGTTCATCGGCCTGATCCTCGACACCCGTGCCCGTCTGGAAGCGCTCTACGCACAACCGCTGGCGGCCGAGGTCATGCGCCAGCGCAAGGCCGAGGCGTTCGAACGGTTTCGCCGGGATTACCGGGCCCTGCGTGACCGGCAGTGGGCCGGGGACAAACGCTACGATGCGTGGGTGAACGCGCCGCTGAACAATGCGCGGCTGTTGCCGTTCGGGCTGTATGACCAGTGGGTGCCGGCGTTTGCGGCGCTGTTCGGGCAGGTGGGTGGGGATTGGGTGAGGTTCTACGCCGAAGTCGAGAAGTTAGGCAAATTGGGCGCAGTTGAGCGCAAGTCGGCGCTCAAGGCCTTGGCGAACCCTGAACCAGCCGGCTGAACCGACCGGCTGGTTCCCACAGAAACGCCTCAACACGTGTGGGAGCCAGCCTGCTGGCGATGGCTGCCCGATCAGCGCCGCAGGAACGCCTGATGCAGCTCGTCCAGCGTCTCGAAGTGATAGGCCGGTGCCTCGGCGCTCAGCTCCTCATGGCTGCCGAACCCATAGCCCACCGCCGCCGCGTCCAGCCCGTTGCGGCGTGCGCCGATCAGGTCGTGCTTGCGGTCGCCGATCATCAGTGTGTCGGCCGGATCCAGTCCTTCCTCGGCGATCAAATGGGCAATCAGCTCGACCTTGTCGGTGCGGGTGCCGTCCAGTTCGCTGCCGTAGATCACCTTGAAGTGCCGGGCGAAATCGAAATGACGGGCGATCTCCCGGGCGAACACCCAGGGTTTGGAGGTCGCGATGTACAGCTGCCGGCCCTGGCCACCGAGGGTTTCCAGCAACGGCATGACACCGTCGAACACCCGGTTTTCGTAGAGACCGGTGACCTTGAAGCGCTCACGGTAGAAATTCACCGCCTCCCACGCCTTGGCCTCGTCGAAGCCATAGAACTGCATGAACGCCTGCAGCAGCGGCGGGCCGATGAAGTGTTCCAGCTTGCTCAGGTCCGGCTCGTCGATGCCGAGCTTGGCCAAGGCGAACTGGATGGAGCGGGTGATACCCTCGCGCGGGTCGGTCAGGGTGCCGTCGAGGTCGAACAGTACGGTCTGGTAATGCATGAAAATTCCTGGGCTTGTGCGGGACGGTTCAGATCTGGTCGTAGCCTTCGGCCAGGTGCAGATCCTTGAGCTTCACGTAGTTCGCCGCGCTGTAGGTGAAAAAGGCGCGTTCCTTGTCGGTCAGCGGCCGGGCCTGCTTCACCGGGCTGCCCACGTACAGGAAGCCGCTTTCCAGGCGCTTGCCCGGCGGCACCAGGCTGCCGGCGCCGACGATCACGTCGTCCTCGACCACCGCGCCGTCCATGACGATGCTGCCCATGCCGATCAGCACCCGGCTGCCCACCGTGCAGCCGTGCAGCATGACTTTGTGGGCGACGGTCACGTCGTCGCCGATCAGGCACGGGAAACCGTCCGGGTTGAAGGGGCCGGCGTGGGTGATGTGCAGCACGCAGCCGTCCTGGATGCTGGTGCGCGCACCGATGCGGATGCGGTGCATATCGCCGCGGATCACGGTCAGCGGCCACACGGAGCTGTCTTCGCCGATTTCGACGTCGCCGATCACCACCGCGGAGCCGTCGACAAAGGCGCCTTTGCCAAGGCGCGGGGTGTGGTTCTGGTACTTGCGAAGGGACACGATAAGTTCTCTCTCTGTCGCCGATAGCTGCGGTCGCTGCCGATTGTAATTAAGATGGGCCCACGATTCTAAATGCCTGTTCCCTTCTGCCAAGGTGCCAACCGTGAGCGTGAACAACCCACTTCTGCAGCCCTACGACCTGCCGCCGTTCTCCGCGATCCGTGCCGAACACGTGCAGCCCGCCATCGAAACCATCCTGGCCGACAACCGCGCCGCCATCGCCGAGATCCTCAAGGCCCAGGGCACGAACCCGACCTGGGCCGGCCTGGTGCTGGCGATGGACGAACTCAACGACCGCCTCGGCGCCGCCTGGAGCCCGGTCAGCCACCTCAACGCCGTGTGCAACAGCGCCGAACTGCGCGAAGCCTACGAGGCCTGCCTGCCGGCCCTGAGCGCCTACTCCACCGAGATGGGCCAGAACCGCGAGCTGTTCCAGGCGTACGAAGCGCTGGCCAACAGCCCGGAAGCCGCCGGCTTCGACGTGGGCCAGAAAACCATCCTTGAGCACGCTCTGCGCGACTTCCGCCTGTCGGGCATCGACCTGCCGGAAGCCGAGCAGAAGCGCTACGCCGAAGTGCAGAGCAAACTGTCGGAGCTGGGCAGCCGCTTCTCCAACCAGTTGCTCGACGCCACCCAGGCCTGGACCAAGCACCTCACCGACGAGGCCTCCCTCGCCGGCCTGACCGACTCGGCCAAGGCGCAGATGGCCGCCGCCGCCCAGGCCAAGGGGCTGGACGGCTGGCTGATCACCCTGGAGTTCCCCAGCTACTACGCGGTGATGACCTACGCCCAGGACCGCGCGCTGCGCGAGGAAGTCTACGCCGCCTACTGCACCCGCGCCTCGGACCAAGGCCCGAACGCCGGCCAGAACGACAACGGTCCGGTGATGGACCAGATCCTCGACCTGCGCCAGGAACTGGCCAAGCTCCTGGGTTTCGCCAGCTTCTCCGAGCTGAGCCTGGCCACCAAGATGGCCGGGTCCAGCGACCAGGTGTTGAGCTTCCTGCGCGATCTGGCCAAGCGCAGCAAGCCGTTCGCCGCCCAGGACCTGCAGCAGCTCAAGGCCTACGCCGCCGAGCAGGGCTGCGCGGACCTGCAGAGCTGGGACAGCGGCTTCTACGGCGAAAAGCTGCGTGAACAACGCTACAGCGTGGCCCAGGAAACCCTGCGCGCCTACTTCCCGATCGACAAGGTGCTCAGCGGCCTGTTCGCCATCGTCCAGCGCCTGTACGGCATCGAGATCGCCGAGCTCAAAGGCTTCGACGCCTGGCATCCGGACGTGCGCCTGTTCGAGATCAAGGAAAACGGCCAGCACGTGGGCCGCTTCTTCTTCGACCTGTACGCCCGCGCCAACAAGCGCGGCGGCGCCTGGATGGACGGCGCCCGCGACCGTCGCCGCACCGTCGAAGGCGTGCTGCAGAGCCCGGTGGCCAACCTGGTGTGCAACTTCACCCCGGCCGACAGCGGCAAGCCGGCGCTGCTGACCCACGATGAAGTCACCACCCTGTTCCACGAGTTCGGCCATGGCCTGCACCACCTGCTGACCCGCGTCGACCATGCCGGCGTGTCCGGCATCAACGGCGTGGCGTGGGATGCGGTCGAGCTGCCGAGCCAGTTCATGGAGAACTGGTGCTGGGAGCCGGAAGGCCTGGCGCTGATCTCCGGCCATTACGAAACCGGCGAACCGCTGCCCCAGGACCTGCTGGAGAAAATGCTCGCGGCGAAGAACTTCCAGTCCGGCCTGATGATGGTGCGCCAACTGGAGTTCTCGCTGTTCGACTTCGAGCTGCACGCCACCCATGGCGACGGCCGCAGCGTGCTGCAAGTGCTCGAAGGCGTGCGCGACGAGGTCTCGGTGATGCGTCCGCCGGCCTACAACCGCTTCCCCAACAGCTTCGCCCACATCTTCGCCGGCGGTTATGCGGCCGGCTACTACAGCTACAAGTGGGCGGAAGTGCTGTCGGCGGATGCGTTCTCCAAGTTCGAAGAGGACGGCGTGCTCAACGCCGACACCGGCCGCGCCTTCCGCGAAGCCATCCTGGCCCGCGGTGGCTCGCAGGAGCCGATGGTGCTGTTCGTCGACTTCCGTGGCCGTGAGCCGTCGATTGACGCACTCTTGCGTCACAGCGGCCTGAGCGAGGACGCGGCAGCATGAGCGAGGCACCTGTGAAGACGAAGAAACGCTTTATCGCCGGAGCGGTCTGCCCGGCGTGCAGCGAGCCGGACAAGCTGATGATGTGGAGCGAGGACGACATTCCCCATCGCGAATGCGTGGCCTGCGGTTACGCGGACACGCTCAACGAGCAAGGCCTGTCGGTTCCGAAGGAGCTGGGCACGCGGGTCAACACCGTCGCGCTCAAGCCTGCGCCGGACAAGACCGTGCAGGCGGTGCAGTTCTTCCCGAATCCGAAGCTGAAGAAAAAGTCAGACGACTGACCTGCCGTCAGCCCCGGACAGGGAGCCTCTGCGGCGAGGGCGCCAGTGCCTCGCCGCAGAAGGTCCGGTTCACTTGAGGTTGACGCTCTGGAACCAGCTCTTCATCGAGCACGTGGCGAAGGGGCTGGTGCTGCAGTCGCCATTGGCCAGCGCCGTACGCAACTTGTCGACATCGGCCTGCATCACGTAGCGGACGCCGTCCTTGAAGTGCCCGCTTTCGCCGAACCCGCCCTGAGTCATCTCATTCAGCGCATCTTCCTTGCTCCAGCCCTGCACCACGATTCGGTACATCGCCGCCATCAGGCCGGTGCGGTCGGAGCCGTGCTTGCAGTGCATCAGCACCGGGCCCTCGGCCTCGGCGGTCTGGATCGCACGCAACGTCTTGAGCACATCACTGTCATCCACGTGATTGGTGCGGTAAGGCAACTGCACAAGGTTCACGCCAGGGGACTTCAGCCAGCCCGAGTCTGACTCCGGCAAAAAGTTGATGACCGTGGCCACCTTCAGGTTCTTCAGCAGCGGCACGGCGCCGCCGTCGGGCAACGCACTGCGGTAGAGGGTCGGCGACATCTGGAACAGATTGTATTGCACCTCCACCGGCTGCGCCCATTCGGCAGGACGGGCCGCCGGAGCCTCGGCGGCCTGGACCGGCACCCAGTGCAACACGACAGCAAGCGAAAGACACATGGCGGGGAGGAAACGCAATCGGGACATGCTCGGTGGACCGTAGGGATTCATGATTGAGGGGCCTCGCAGCTTCAGGGTTCGGCAGTCAAATCCCTGTGAGGCGCTTGTCAAAGAATCGTGAACCGGCCGGTGCCCTTCGTCGCAATCACGGTTTTTTTCAGATGAATCGATTCATCTCGATGCTTAGCCTGCTACCATTTGTCACATGATGTTGCAGACGCGTTCCCCATCTCCTGGCCGTTCCGGCCACGTCGCAGCCAAACAACCTTAAGCCACCCGCAGAGGCGGCTGACAACCATCAATGCCTGATGAGGTGCACCCCCATGTCTGATGAAAGTCGAGACAACCCGCGGCGTGAGTTCTTGCGCAAGTCCCTGACCCTGATTCCCGTCGTCACCCTGGCCGGCAGCGGTCTGGGCAGCAGCGTGCTGCAGGCCGCCCCTGAAGCCGCGCCTGCTGCGCCTGCCGCAAAACCGGCTGCGGCCCAGACGGGCGAGTATCAGCCAAGCTATTTCACCGCCGAAGAGTGGGCGTTCATCAACGCCGCCGTCGCGCAGTTGATCCCCAACGACGCCCAAGGCCCCGGCGCCCTCGAAGCCGGCGTGCCGGAATACATCGACCGTCAGATGAACACGCCTTACGCCGCCGGCGCCCTGTGGTACATGCAAGGCCCGTTCAACGCCGACGCCGCGCCGGAAATGGGCTGGCAGAGCAAACTGGTGCCCAAAGAGATCTATCGCCTGGGCATCGCCGCTGCGGATCAGTGGGCAAAATCCCTCAACGGCAAAACATTTGCCGAGCAAGACAGCGCTACCCGAGACGAATTGCTCAAGCAGCTCGAAGCCGGAAAACCGCAGTTCGACGCCGTCCCGGCCAAGGTTTTCTTCGGCTTGCTGCTGCAGAACACCAAGGAAGGGTTCTTCTGCGACCCGATCCACGGCGGCAATAAAGGCATGGTCGGCTGGACCCTGATCGGCTTCCCCGGCGCCCGCGCCGACTTCATGGACTGGGTGGAGCGCAACGAGGCGTACCCCTTCCCGGCCGTTTCGATCCGCGGCGAGAGGGCGTGAACATGGCAACGGTAATGAAAAAAGTAGATGCGGTGATCGTCGGCTTCGGCTGGACCGGCGCAATCATGGCCAAGGAGCTGACCGAGGCTGGCCTCAACGTGCTGGCGCTGGAGCGCGGGCCGATGCAGGACACCTACCCTGACGGCAACTATCCCCAGGTGATCGACGAACTCACCTACAGCGTGCGTAAAAAACTCTTCCAGGACGTTTCCAAGGAAACCGTCACCATCCGCCACAGCGTCAACGACATCGCCCTGCCGAACCGCCAATTGGGCGCGTTCCTGCCGGGCAACGGCGTGGGCGGTGCAGGCCTGCACTGGTCGGGCGTGCACTTTCGGGTCGATCCGATCGAGCTGCGCATGCGCAGCCACTACGAAGAGCGCTACGGCAAGCACTTCATCCCCAAGGACATGACCATCCAGGACTTCGGCGTCAGCTATGAAGAGCTGGAGCCGTTCTTCGACTTCGCCGAAAAGGTCTTCGGCACCTCCGGCCAGGCCTGGACGGTGAAGGGGCAACTGGTGGGCCAGGGCAAGGGCGGCAACCCCTATGCGCCGGATCGTTCGAACCCGTTCCCGCTGGAATCGCAGAAAAACACCGTTTCCGCACAGCTGTTCGGCAAAGCGGCCACGGAGGTCGGCTACAAACCCTACAACCTGCCTTCCGCCAATACCTCGGGACCTTACACCAACCCCTACGGTGCACAGATGGGCCCGTGCAACTTCTGCGGATTCTGCAGCGGCTACGTCTGCTACATGTACTCCAAAGCCTCGCCGAACGTGAACATCCTGCCGGCGCTCAAGCCTTTGCCGAATTTCGAGCTGCGGCCCAACGCCCATGTGCTTCGGGTCAACCTCGACAGCAGCAAGACCAAGGCCACCGGCGTCACCTACGTCGACGGCCAGGGCCGGGAGATCGAGCAGCCGGCGGATCTGGTGATCCTCGGCGCGTTCCAGCTGCACAACGTGCGGCTGATGCTGCTGTCCGGCATCGGCAAGCCGTACGACCCGGTCAGCGGCGAAGGCGTGGTCGGGCGTAACTTCGCCTACCAGAACATGGCCACGATCAAGGCGTTCTTCGACAAGGACACCCACACCAACAACTTCATCGGCGCCGGCGGCAACGGGGTCGCGGTGGACGACTTCAACGCCGACAACTTCGACCACGGCCCCCACGGTTTCGTCGGCGGCTCGCCGATGTGGGTCAACCAGGCCGGCAGCCGGCCGATCGCCGGCACCTCCAACCCGCCGGGCACGCCCGCCTGGGGCAGCGCCTGGAAACGCGCCACCGCCGACTACTACACCCATCAGGTGTCGATGGACGCCCACGGCGCGCATCAGTCCTACCGGGGCAACTACCTCGATCTGGATCCGGTGTACCGCGATGCCTACGGCCTGCCGCTGCTGCGGATGACCTTCGACTGGCAGGAAAACGACATCAAGATGAACCGCTTCATGGTCGAGAAGATGGGCAAGATCGCCGAAGCCATGGGCCCCAAGGCCATCAACGTGATCAGCAAGAAGGTCGGCGAGCACTTCAACACCGCGTCCTACCAGACCACCCACCTCAACGGCGGCGCGATCATGGGCACCGATCCGAAGACCAGTGCGCTGAACCGCTACCTGCAGAGCTGGGACGTGCACAACGTGTTCGTCCCTGGCGCCTCGGCATTCCCGCAAGGTCTGGGCTACAACCCGACCGGGCTGGTCGCCGCCCTGACCTACTGGTCGGCGAAGGCGATCCGCGAGCAGTACCTGAAAAACCCCGGCCCGCTGGTCCAGGCTTAAGGAGCGATGACCATGAAGACTTTCGTTATCGCGACCCTGGCGTTGCTCGGCAGTGCCTCCCTGTACGGCGCCGACGTCGATCCATCTTTGATCAGGCAAGGTGAGTACCTGGCCCGCGCAGGCGACTGCGTGGCCTGCCACACCGCCAAGGACGGCAAACCGTTCGCCGGCGGCCTGCCGATGGAAACCCCGATCGGCACGATCTACTCGACCAACATCACCCCGGACAAGCGCGGCATCGGCGGCTACAGCTTCGAGGACTTCGACCGGGCCGTGCGCCATGGCGTGGCCCGCAACGGCAGCACGCTGTACCCGGCGATGCCGTACCCGTCCTACGCCCGCGTCAACGAAACCGACATGAAGGCGCTGTACGCGTTCTTCATGCACGGCGTCGAGCCGGTGGCCCAGGAGAACAAGGCCAGCGACATTCCCTGGCCGTTGAGCATGCGCTGGCCGCTGACGGGCTGGCGCTGGCTGTTTGCGCCGAAGGTCGAGGACTACAAAGCTACCTCGGACGATGCCGTCATCAGCCGTGGGGCTTATCTGGTGGAAGGCCTCGGACATTGCGGCGCTTGTCATACGCCACGTGCCTTGACCATGCAGGAAAAATCCCTGAGTGCAGGCGAAGGCAGCACTTTCCTGTCAGGCAGCGCACCGTTGGAAGGCTGGATCGCCAAGAACCTGCGCGGCGACCACAAGGACGGCCTCGGCGGCTGGAGCGAAGAGCAACTGGTGCAGTTCCTGAAGACCGGGCGCAGCGACCGCAGCGCGGTGTTCGGCGGCATGAGCGACGTGGTCACCCACAGCATGCAGTACATGACTGACGCCGACCTGACCGCGATCGCCCGCTACCTGAAATCGCTGCCGGCCAAGGATCCCGCCGACCGCCCGCACCAATACGACGAAACGGCCGCCAAGGCCCTGTGGAACGGCGACGACAGCCAGCGCGGCGCAGCGGTGTACATCGACAACTGCGCGGCCTGCCACCGCACCGACGGCCACGGCTACACCCGCGTGTTCCCGGCGCTGGCGGGCAATCCGGTGCTGCAATCGGAAGACCCGGCCTCGCTGATCCACATCGTGCTCCAGGGCGGCACGCTGCCGGCGACCCACGCGGCGCCGTCGGCCATCACCATGCCGGGGTTCGGCTGGCGGCTGTCGGACCAGGAAGTGGCGGACGTGGTGAGCTTCATCCGCGGCAGTTGGGGCAACAAGGGAGCGCCGGTCAGCGCAGATGAGGTCAAACACTTGCGTGCCGAACAGATGAAGACGGCATCGACGCAAGAGCCTGCCCACTGACACACCGCAACATAAAAAAGGCCCTCCCCGCGGCAATGCGGGCAGGGCCTTTTTTATTGCACGCCGCAACTTTCGCGGCATGCCAAGCCTCAAGGCGTTTTGATACTGACATAAGCCTTGACCAACGCCAGCAACTTGGCCTTATCGTCTGCATCGATATCACCGTCGCCATCGATGTCTTTTTCGTTGCGAACAGTGAACGTCTTGCCGCCGTCGTAGGAAGCGGCGATGAGTGTGCGGGAATCGACCAGGGAGTCCGTCGACACAGCGTTCTCAGCATCCCAGCCGGACTCCTTCAGCGCGAATTGCAGGGATACCAGCACTTCCTTGGGATTGACCGGAGTGGGGCCGAGTTTCTGCAAAAAGATGCCACGAGGATTGAGGTAAGACATGGTTAATTCCTTTTATTTAAATCATCCGAGTTACAACGCAGGCAATCCTAACGCCATAGCAACTAACGAAACTACGCTGAATATATAACCTCACGTTTCTCTCAACTAACGATCCCGATACCGACGCGTTGCGGAGTCAGAACCCGCAGGGGCCGAGCGGCAGAATCGCCGAACGGCACTGGCCGTTTGCGAAGACCAAGGATACTGTATGCACATACAGCACACAGGACACCGCCGATGCACACGCCCTTGCCTCCCCGCGGCCGCGGCACCGCCGCCAACCCGCACAACCGCTTCGCTCCGAGCCGCTCGGTGGCCGAGGACGACGGCTGGCATCAGGAAGTGCCGCAGACCCAAGGCACCGAGGTGCGGATCGAGACGGCGAAAACCATCATCACCCGCAACACCTCACCAGACCTGCCCTTCGACCGCTCGGTCAACCCGTACCGCGGTTGCGAGCACGGCTGCATCTATTGCTACGCCCGGCCCAGTCACGCCTACTGGGACCTGTCGCCGGGGCTGGATTTCGAAACCAAACTGATCGCCAAGACCAACGCCGCCCAGGTGCTGGAAGAACAGCTGGGCAAGCGCGGCTACCAATGCGCGCCGATCAACCTGGGCTCCAACACCGATCCCTACCAGCCCATCGAACGCGAGCAACGGATCACCCGGCAGATCCTCGAAGTGCTGCTGCGCCACCGGCATCCGGTGACCATCGTCACCAAGGGTTCGCTGATCCTGCGCGACCTCGACCTGCTCACCGAACTGGCGCAACAGAGGCTGGTGGCGGTGATGATCAGCCTCACCACCCTGGACGACGAGCTCAAGCGCATCCTCGAGCCCCGCGCCGCCGCGCCCAAGGCCCGGCTGCGGGCAATCCGGGTGATGCGCGAAGCGGGCATCCCGGTGGGCGTGCTGTGCTCGCCGATGATTCCGATGATCAACGACAGCGAGATCGAAAGCCTGCTCACCGAGGCCCACGCGGCCGGCGCCCAGAGCGCGGCGTACATGATGCTGCGCCTGCCGCTGGAGGTGGCGCCGCTGTTCGAGCAGTGGCTCCAGGCGCATTACCCGCAGCGCGCGGCCCACGTGCTGAGCCTGATCCGCCAGAGCCGGGGCGGCGACCTGTACGACAGCCGCTTCGGCGCCCGCATGCGGGGCGAAGGGCCGTTCGCCGACCTGCTGGCCCAGCGGTTCGCCAAGGCGCTGAAGCGTCTGGGGCTCGACCGCCGGGAAGGCTTCGGCCTCGATTGCTCGGCCTTTTGTCCGCCGGGTCGCCAGATGTCGCTGATTTAGCGACAATTGACCCAAGGTCGAGTGACGGAACCGCTCGACCGGTTGCGCCGGTCACGTTTTTTGTGACCTGGAACACAGGTTCCAGAGCCTTTGATTCAGTTTGAGTTAAGTTTCGGCGGTTACCTTGTTCATCGAGTGACTGACGGGTCAGGATCGGCCCGGATGTTTGAACAGCCACTGGCTTCACACCGGAATACACGGGAATGACTCCCCGAATCCGCCAAAGAGGATGAATCATGAGTGACAAGGATAAACAGCCGTTGGCTGCGTCGGCGCCGGCCCCTGAGGCGGAAACCGCCGATGCAGCGCTGAAGCACATCGTCGACGGCTTTTTGCATTTTCATCATGAGGTCTTTCCGCAGCAGGAAGAACTCTTCAAGAAACTCGCCACGGCCCAGTCGCCACGGGCGATGTTCATCACCTGCGCCGACTCGCGCATCGTCCCCGAACTGATCACCCAGAGCTCCCCCGGCGATCTGTTCGTGACCCGCAACGTCGGCAACGTCGTACCGCCCTACGGCCAGATGAACGGTGGCGTGTCCACCGCCATCGAATACGCCGTGCTCGCCCTGGGCGTGCAGCACATCATCATCTGCGGCCACTCCGACTGCGGCGCCATGCGTGCGGTGCTCAACCCGGACAGCCTGGAGAAGATGCCGACGGTCAAGGCCTGGCTGCGCCACGCCGAAGTCGCGAAAACCATGGTGCAGGACAACTGCAACTGCGCCAACGAAAAAGAAAGCATGCCGATCCTCACCGAGGAAAACGTCATCGCCCAACTGCAGCACTTGCGTACCCATCCCTCGGTAGCCTCGCGCATGGCGAACGGTCATCTGTTCATCCATGGCTGGGTCTACAACATCGAAACCAGCGAAATCAAAGCGTACGACGCGGACCAGGGCTGCTTCCTGCCGCTGGACGGCAGCCATCCGATCCCGGTGGCGACGCCAAAAGCGCGCTTCTAGATCCTCCTAAAAATCTCTGTGGTTTGACGCCGGCCGCTGTTTCAGCGGTCCGGCCTCGCCACGCCTGAAGAAAAGTCCGGGAGAATCCCTATGCGTGCCGCTCAATTGAAAGCTGTTCTGCCACGGGAGCTGTTGGCTTCGGTGGTTGTGTTCCTGGTCGCCCTGCCGCTGTGCATGGGCATCGCCATCGCGTCCGGCCTGCCGCCGGCCAAGGGCCTGATCACCGGAATCATCGGTGGGCTGGTGGTGGGTTGGCTGGCCGGCTCCCCGCTGCAGGTCAGCGGGCCGGCGGCGGGTCTTGCGGTGCTGGTGTTCGAGCTGGTGCGCCAGCACGGCGTCGAGATGCTCGGGCCGATCCTGCTGCTGGCCGGGCTGCTGCAACTGGCGGCCGGGCGCCTGAAGCTCGGCTGCTGGTTCCGGGTCACTGCGCCGGCGGTGGTGTACGGCATGCTCGCCGGGATCGGCGTGCTGATCATCCTGTCCCAGGTGCATGTGATGCTCGACGCCGCGCCGAAACCCTCCGGCCTGGACAACCTCACCGCGTTCCCCGGCGCCGTGGCCCAGGCCCTGCCGTCGTTCGGCTGGCAGGCCGGGCTGCTGGGGCTGGGAACCATCGCGGTGATGTGGCTGTGGGAGAAATTCCGCCCGCATTCGCTGCGCTTCGTGCCCGGCGCGCTGCTGGGCGTCGGCCTGGCCACGGGCGCCAGTCTGTTGCTGGCGCTGCCGGTCAAACGCGTCGAGGTGCCGGACAACCTGGCAGAGGCCATCGACTGGCTCAAGCCGGCGGACCTGCTCAACCTCGCCGACCCTGCCTTGCTGGTCGCGGCGTTCGCCGTGGCCTTCATCGCCAGCGCCGAGACCCTGCTGTCCGCTGCGGCGGTGGACCGCATGCACAGCGGCCCGCGCTCGGACTTCGACCGCGAACTGTCGGCGCAGGGGGTAGGCAACATGCTCTGCGGCCTGGTCGGCGCGTTGCCGATGACCGGGGTGATCGTGCGCAGTTCGGCCAACGTCCAGGCGGGTGCCACCACACGCTATTCGACAATCTTCCACGGCCTGTGGCTGCTGGCGTTCGTGCTGTTGCTGTCGAGCCTGCTGCAGAGCATTCCGGTGGCGAGCCTGGCCGGCGTGCTGGTCTACACCGGGTTCAAGCTGGTGGATCTGAAGGTGTTCCGCGGCCTGGGCCGTTACGGCCGGATGCCGATGTTCACCTACGCCGCCACGGCGCTGGCGATCATCTTCACGGACTTGTTGACCGGCGTGCTGATCGGCTTCGGCCTGACGCTGCTGAAACTGGCGCTGAAGGCCGCACGGCTGAAGATCAGCCTGATCGACCTGCCGCAGGAAGGGGAAATGGAGATGCGCCTGACGGGCGCGGCGACGTTCCTCAAGGTGCCGGCGCTGACCCAGGCCCTGGCCAGCGTTCCGCCGGGCACGACGGTGCATGTGCCGCTCAACAACCTGAGCTACATCGACCACGCCTGCCTGGAACTGCTGGAGGAATGGGGCAGGGCCAATGCCGCCAAGGGGTCGAGGCTGCTGATCGAATCCCGGGGGCTCAAGCGCAGGCTTGAAGGGCGGGTGCGCACCACCGTCGGCATCGGCACGGCCGGCTGAAACAAACCTTGTGGGAGCCGGGATCAGGCGGCCGGCTGGTCCAGCTCCAGGCCCACGCCCAGGCGGCGGCCCATGCACGGCCAGCGTTTCCAGGCGGCGCCGGTGTCCGGGCTGCTGAGCTTCTCGCGGTAGGCCTCCACCGACTCCAGCGCGAAGCTGTCGTCGTCGAGCATGCTGTCCACCGCGTGGTGCACCACTTCGTCGAGTTGGTTGGCGAATGCCTCACCCAGCAACTGGTGGGCAATCAGATTGGCGACCGTCATGTCCAAGGGGATCAGTGGCTGGCCGAAATGCTTGATGTACAGGTCGTTGACCTCTTCGACAAACCGGTGGGCCAGATAGGCCTCGTCCAGCAGGCTGTCCAGGCCCACGGGGGGCTGGAGGAAGTACTGCTCGGCGATCTTCAGCACCGGTTTGATCTGTGACTCGATTCCCGCTTCCCTGGCGACTTCATTGGCTGCGTCCAGCAGATCCGGCACTTCATCGATGTAGGCGGCGACGAAGCGCGTCAGGACGGCTTCGGCACCGGTTTCCGGCAACTGGATCGCCGGGTGCAGGTGAGGCAATTGATTTTCCAGCTGACGGGTCAGCCGTCCGGTGTCTTTCTCGTGTTCTCGGGCTATTCGGATCTGCTCGCGCAATGCGGCGGTGTTCATGAAAACTCCAGGGTACAGGGCAATGAAATAGGGAAGACATAACTTAGCTGGCTTACGAAAAATGCTAAGACGCATTTGTCATAATTATTTCATCCTTGATACACCGGGGTTATATCGGTGTGCCACCACTCCGCTGCATCCTTCTCCATTCGTGCCCTGGAACGCAAGTGCCAGCTGTTTCATGCGATTTACGCGCTCGCGTTGCGAGGTTCAAGTCGCTGTCTATACTCGCCAGTGAATGGAGTTAGCTGATGATGCCTGACTGCCCGCGCAGCAAGGCCCGGCGATTCAAGTTCGTAGTCTGATGCAGCCGCTCCCTTGCCGCAGGCGTTGCGCCTACGGGACAACAAGAACGATAAGGGGAACCCGCAATGATGCGACATCCACACGTCTGGATGGGCCTCCTGTTGTGGTCGATTTTCAGCCAGGCGCAAGCGGCCTGGACTGTGAATATGGCGCCTGGAGCGACTGAGATCAGTCACGCTGTGTTCGACCTGCACATGACCATCTTCTGGATCTGCGTGGTGATCGGGATCATCGTCTTCGGCGCGATGTTCTGGTCGATGATCCTGCACCGCCGCTCCACCGGCCAGGTCGCGGCACGCTTTCACGAAAGCACCACCGTCGAGATCCTCTGGACCGTCGTGCCGTTCCTGATCCTGGTGGCGATGGCCGTTCCGGCGACCGCCACCCTGATCAAGATGTACGACACCAGCGAGCCGGACATCGACATCCAGATCACCGGCTACCAGTGGAAGTGGCACTACAAGTACCTGGGCCAGGACGTCGAGTTCTTCAGCAACCTGGCCACCCCCGCCGAACAGATCCACAACAAGCAGGCCAAGGGCGACCACTACCTGCTGGAGGTCGACAAGCCGCTGGTGCTGCCGACCGGCGCCAAGGTGCGCTTCCTCGTCACCTCCGCCGACGTGATCCACTCCTGGTGGGTGCCGGCCTTCGCGGTCAAGCGCGACGCCATCCCCGGGTTCGTCAACGAAGCCTGGACACGCATCGACAAGCCCGGCCTCTACCGCGGCCAGTGCGCCGAGCTGTGCGGCAAGGACCACGGCTTCATGCCCATCGTGGTCGACGTGAAGGAGAAGGCCGACTACGACAAGTGGCTCGCCGAGCGCAAGGCCGAGGCCGCGCAGCTCAAGGAGCTGACCAGCAAGGAATGGACGCTGGACGAGCTCAAGGAGCGCGGCGACAAGATCTACCACACCACCTGCGTGGCCTGTCACCAGGCCGAGGGCCAGGGCCTGCCGCCGATGTTCCCGGCGCTCAAGGGCTCGAAGATCGCCACAGGCCCCAAAGAGGCGCACCTGAGCCTGGTGTTCCACGGCAAGCCCGGCACCGCCATGGCGGCGTTCGGCAAACAGCTGTCGGAAGTCGACATCGCCGCCGTCGTGACCTACGAACGCAACGCCTGGGGCAACAACAAGGGCGACATGGTCACGCCCAAAGAAGTGCTGGAGCTCAAACAGGCGGAAAGCAAATGAGCCGCGCCGCCACGTCCTCCCGCCAACGTCCGGGGCTGCGCGCCCCGCACGGCCCTGCCCGTCCGCTTGAAGGAGAAAGGCCATGAGCGCCGTTATCGATGACCACGGTCATGCCGACCACGCCCACGGCCCCGCCAAAGGCCTGATGCGCTGGGTGCTGACCACCAACCACAAGGACATCGGCACGCTGTACCTGTGGTTCGCGTTCTGCATGTTCCTGCTCGGCGGCTCGTTCGCCATGGTTATCCGCGCCGAGCTGTTCCAGCCCGGCCTGCAGATCGTCGAGCCGGCGTTCTTCAACCAGATGACCACCATGCACGGCCTGGTGATGGTGTTCGGCGCGGTGATGCCGGCGTTCGTCGGCCTCGCCAACTGGATGATCCCGCTGATGATCGGCGCGCCGGACATGGCCTTGCCGCGGATGAACAACTTCAGCTTCTGGCTGCTGCCGGCGGCGTTCCTGCTGCTGGTCTCGACCCTGTTCACCCCCGGCGGCGGGCCGAACTTCGGCTGGACGTTCTACGCGCCGCTGTCCACCACCTACGCGCCGGAAAGCGTGACGTTCTTCATCTTCGCCATCCACCTGATGGGGATCAGCTCGATCATGGGCGCGATCAACGTGATCGCCACCATCCTCAACCTGCGCGCCCCCGGCATGACCCTGATGAAGATGCCGCTGTTCGTCTGGACCTGGCTGATCACCGCGTTCCTGCTGATCGCGGTGATGCCGGTGCTGGCCGGCTGCGTGACGATGATGCTGATGGACATCCACTTCGGCACCAGTTTCTTCAGCGCCGCCGGCGGCGGCGACCCGGTGCTGTTCCAGCATGTGTTCTGGTTCTTCGGCCACCCCGAGGTGTACATCATGATCCTGCCGGCCTTCGGCGCCGTCAGCGCGATCATCCCGACCTTTGCGCGCAAGCCGCTGTTCGGCTACACCTCGATGGTCTACGCCACGGCGAGCATCGCGTTCCTGTCGTTCATCGTCTGGGCGCACCACATGTTCGTGGTGGGCATCCCGCTGGTGGGCGAACTGTTCTTCATGTACGCCACCATGCTGATCGCGGTTCCGACCGGGGTGAAGGTGTTCAACTGGGCCAGCACCATGTGGCAAGGCTCGATGACCTTCGAGACGCCGATGCTGTTCGCGGTGGCGTTCGTGATCCTGTTCTCCATCGGCGGTTTCTCCGGGCTGATGCTGGCCATCGCCCCGGCGGACTTCCAGTACCAGGACACCTACTTCGTGGTCGCCCACTTCCACTATGTGCTGGTGCCGGGGGCGATCTTCGGGATCTTCGCCTCGGCCTACTACTGGCTGCCGAAGTGGACCGGCCACATGTACGACGAAACCCTCGGCAAGCTGCATTTCTGGCTGTCCTTCATCGGCATGAACCTGACGTTTTTCCCGATGCACTTCGTGGGACTTGCGGGCATGCCCCGGCGGATCCCGGACTACAACCTGCAGTTCGCCGACTTCAACATGGTGTCGTCGAT
Source organism: Pseudomonas sp. B7(2017) (assembly GCF_002112745.1). Taxonomy (NCBI): domain Bacteria; kingdom Pseudomonadati; phylum Pseudomonadota; class Gammaproteobacteria; order Pseudomonadales; family Pseudomonadaceae; genus Pseudomonas; species Pseudomonas sp. B7(2017). Next base: position 37,610 of record NZ_NEIP01000001.1, read on the forward strand.
CGGCGCGTTCATGTTTGGCGCCACGCAGATCTTCTTCCTGTTCATCGTGATCAAGACCATCCGCGGCGGCGCGCCGGCGCCGGCCAAGCCTTGGGACGGCGCCGAAGGACTGGAGTGGAGCGTGCCGTCGCCGGCGCCGTACCACACCTTCACCACGCCGCCGGAAGTCAAATGAACACCGGCCGCCCTGCAGGCGCGAGCCTGCTCGCGAAGAACGATGACGCGCTGTGCCTGCAGCACCGGGTCGTCCGCTTCGCGAACAGGCTCGCGCCTGCAGGGGGCTCGGTGAGGAGCTGGAACCATGGCTGACTCGGTCTCGATGAAAAAACTGGTCACCCGCCTGCTGAGCGTGGTGGTGGCGATGTTTGTCTTCGGCTTCGCCCTGGTGCCGCTGTACGACGTGATGTGCAAGGCCTTCGGCATCAACGGCAAGACCGCCGGGCAATACGAGGGCGAGCAGACCGTCGACACCTCGCGCCAGGTGCGCGTGCAGTTCCTGTCGACCAACACCGCCGACATGCCGTGGGACTTCTACCCCAAGCATGACGAGCTGACAGCCAACCCCGGTGCGGTCAACGAGATGATCTTCATCGCCCGCAACCCCACCGACAAGCCGATGAGCGCCCAGGCCGTGCCGAGCATCGCGCCGAGCAACGCGGCGGCGTATTTCCACAAGACCGAATGCTTCTGTTTCACCCAGCAGGTGCTGCAGCCCGGTCAGCAGATCGAGATGCCCGTGCGCTTCATCGTTGACCGCGACATGCCCAAGGATGTGAAGCACCTGACGCTGTCCTACACGCTGTTCGACATCACCGCCCGTCATCCACCGGTGGCCGCAAGCACTGGCGGTTAAGCGTGCCCGATAAGGAGAACAATAAATGGCGACTCATGAGCACTATTACGTTCCGGCCCAGAGCAAGTGGCCGATCGTGGCGACCGTCGGCATGGTCACCACGGTGTATGGGCTGGCGACCTGGTTCAACGACCTGAAGGCGGCGCGCCCGGAATCCCACGGCCCGCTGATCTTCTTCATCGGCGGCCTGCTGCTGGCGTACATGCTGTTCGGCTGGTTCGGCGCGGTGATCAAGGAAAGCCGTGCGGGGCTGTACAGCCCGCAGCTGGACCGCTCGTTCCGCTGGGGCATGAGCTGGTTCATCTTTTCCGAGGTGATGTTCTTCATCGCCTTCTTCGGCGCGCTGTTCTATGTGCGGCACGTGTCGGGGCCGGCGCTGGGCGGCGAAGGCACCAAGGGCATCGCCCACATGCTGTGGCCGAACTTCGAGTTCGTCTGGCCGCTGCTGAACAACCCGGACTCCAAGCTGTTCCCGCCGCCCAAGGAAGTCATCAGCCCCTGGGGCCTGCCGCTGATCAACACCATCTTGCTGGTGAGCTCCAGCGTCACCGTGACCATCGCCCACCATGCCCTGAAAAAGGGCCACCGCGGCGCGCTGAAGCTGTGGCTGGCGATCACCGTGCTGCTGGGCTGCGGGTTCCTCGCGCTGCAGGCCGAGGAGTACATGCACGCCTACCACGAACTGGGCCTGACCCTGGGTTCGGGCATCTACGGCGCGACGTTCTTCATGCTCACCGGTTTCCACGGCGCCCACGTGACCATCGGCACGATCATCCTGTTCGTGATGCTGGTGCGCATCATGCGCGGGCATTTCGACGCCGAGCACCAGTTCGGCTTCGAGGCGGCGAGCTGGTACTGGCACTTCGTGGACGTGGTGTGGATCGGCCTGTTCGTGTTCGTCTACGTGCTCTGAGGCTCACCAGGGCGCATGCGAGACCAGTTGGCCGCTCCAGAAGCCCCAGGCGATCAGGCCGACGGTGGCGGCGGCCAGGGTGACCCGAACGCTCAAGGCGATCACCAGACGGTTCGAGCCGCTGTCGTCCTTGACCAGAAAGAACAGGCCGCTGAACAGGCTGATCACCGTGGCGATCAGCATCAGGACGATGGCTGCCTTGAGCATCATGGCAAGACTCCGGGGGGACAGGCGATGCAATTGAGTATAGCGGTCGCACGCACCGGCTCCGGGGCACGGCCATGAAGCGCTTCCGGCCCGGCGTCGTGCCGACGGTGGCGGTGGTTCTGCTGCTGCCGCTGATGGTGTCGCTGGGTGTCTGGCAGCTGGGCCGCGGCGCTGAGAAGACCGCCTTGCTCGCCAGCTACGCCGAACGCCGCGCCGCCGAACCGATGGCCGCCGCCGAACTGCTGCACAGCGCCGATCCGGCCTTCCGCCGGGTGCACCTGCACGGCCGCTTCGATGCCGACCACAGCCTGCTGCTCGACAACCGCCAGCGCGACGGCAAGGTGGGCGTCGAGCTGCTGCAGCCGTTCCAGGACCGGCGCACCGGCCAGTGGCTGCTGGTCAACCGCGGCTGGCTGCCGTGGCCGGATCGGCGCCTTGCCCCACAGTTCACGACCCCGGCCGACGCGGTGGACATGGATGCCTGGGTCTACGTCGCCCCCGGGGCGACCTTCCAGCTGCATGCCGATCCGGTCAGCGACGCCTGGCCGCAGACCGTCACCGCCGTCGAGCCGGCGCGGCTGTGGAAAACCCTCGACCGCGACGGCTTCGCCTATGAAGTGCGCGCAGAACCCGGCCCCGCCAGCTACGTCACCGACTGGCCGGTGGTGGCGATGGGCCCGGAAAAACACCTCGGCTATGCCGTGCAGTGGTTCGCCATGGCCACCGCCCTGCTCGGCCTTTACCTGTATCTCGGCTGGCACAACGCAAAGGAGAAACACCATGGGAGCGGCCATGAATCCACCCAGCATGTCTGAAGCCAAGCCGGCGGCCGGTCGCCGCCGCGGACGCATCCAGCTGCTGCTGATCGTGCTGGGCGTGGTCGGCCCGATGATCCTCGCCACCGGCATGTACAAACTGCAGTTCTGGGTGCCGGAAGGCCGCAGCTACCACGGCGAGCTGATCGGCAACGGCCAGACCCGCGCCGACCTCGGCGTGAAGGCCGACGAGGAGCGCTGGCAGATGCTGGTGACCGCACCCGGCGATTGCGTAGCGGACTGCCAGCAATTGGTGTACCTGGCGCGGCAGATCCAGATCGGCCTGGGCCGCGACGCCGGGCGAGCCAGCCACGCCCTCGCCGCCGCGCAGCCGCTGGGCGCCGACTACGAAGCCCGGCTGGCCCGCGACTACCCGCAACTTCAGCGCTACCCGCTGGACACCGCCGGCCTGCGCAAGACCGCCGGGGACGCGTCCGCGCCGCAGCTGTGGATCATCGACCCCCACGGCAACCTGGTGCTGCGCTACGGCCCGGACGTCAACGGCAAGGATCTGCTCAACGATCTGCGCCACCTGCTGAAACTGTCGAACATCGGATAGGGACATCGTCATGGCCAAACCCGGATTTCGCCTTGCGCTGTTCGCCACCCTGCTGGCGCTGATCGTGGTGCTGCTCGGCGCCTACACCCGCCTGACCCACGCCGGCCTCGGCTGCCCCGACTGGCCGGGCTGCTACGGCTTCATCAGCGTGCCCAAGAGCGAAGCCCAGCTGGCCCATGCCGAGCTGCACTTCCCGGACTCGCCGGTGGAGGCGCACAAGGGCTGGAACGAGATGATCCACCGCTATTTCGCCGGCACCCTGGGCATGCTCATCGCTGTATTGGCCGGGCGGGCGTGGGTCGATCGCCGGCACCCGGGGCAACCGCTGAAGCTGCCGCTGTTCCTGCTGGCGGTGGTGTTCGCCCAGGCGGCGTTCGGCATGTGGACGGTAACGCTGAAACTGTGGCCGCAAGTGGTCACCGGGCACCTGCTGGGCGGCTTCGCGACCTTGAGCCTGCTGTTCCTGCTGACGTTGCGGCTGTCCGGCGTGCTGCCGGCCCTGAGCGTGCCGCGTCGCCTGCAATATTGGGCGACCGCAGGCCTGGTGCTGGTGATCGGCCAGATCGCCCTCGGCGGCTGGGTCAGCTCCAACTACGCGGCGGTGGCCTGCATCGACTTCCCCACCTGCCACGGCCAATGGCTGCCGCCGGCGGACTTCGCCAACGGCTTCCACCTGACCCAGCACATCGGCCCCAACTACCTGGGCGGGCAACTGGACAGCGACGCCCGCACCGCCATCCACCTGACCCACCGCATCGGTGCCCTGCTGGTGACCCTGGTGCTGCTGGGGCTGGCCTGGCAACTGAAGGCGGTGGGCATGACCCGCCTCGCCGGGCTGGTGCTGGCCGCCCTCGCCGCGCAGATCACCCTGGGCGTCAGCAACGTGCTGTTCCATCTGCCGCTGCCGGTGGCCGTGGCGCACAACGCCGGCGGCGCCGCGCTGCTGCTGACGATGGTGCTGGTCAACTATCACGCGCGCACCGCCCTGGTGCGGATCAAACGGCCGATGCCGGCCGGCTGGCGCCTGAGCCCGCGCAGGCACCCTGCCGCGCCGGTCACCCTCAAAGGAGAGACGCCATGGCGATTCTGATCGGCGAACGCCCTGCCCAAGCGCTGTGGCGCGACTACCTGGAGCTGACCAAACCGAAGGTGGTGGTGCTGATGCTCATCACCTCGCTGGTGGGCATGTTCCTGGCGACCCGGGCCGGCGTGCCGTGGACCGTGCTGGTGTTCGGCAACCTGGGCATCGCGCTGTGCGCCGGCGGCGCGGCGGCGGTCAACCATGTGGTGGACCGGCGCATCGACGCGGTGATGGCCCGCACCCACAAGCGGCCGCTGGCCGAAGGCCGGGTGGCGCCACTGGCGGCACTGACGTTCGCCCTGGCGCTGGCGCTGGCCGGCCAGGCCCTGCTGCTGGCCTTCACCAATGCCCTGACCGCCTGGCTGACCCTGGCCTCACTGCTCGGCTACGCGGTGGTCTACACCGGTTTCCTGAAACGGGCGACCCCGCAGAACATCGTCATCGGCGGCCTCGCCGGCGCCGCCCCGCCGCTGCTGGGCTGGACCGCCGCCACCGGCCACGTCAGCGCCGAACCCCTGCTGCTGGTGCTGATCATCTTCGCCTGGACGCCGCCGCACTTCTGGGCCCTGGCCATCCACCGCAAGGAGGAATACGCCAAGGCCGACATCCCGATGCTGCCGGTCACCCACGGCGAGCACTACACCAAGGTGCACATCCTGCTGTACACCTTCGCCCTGCTGGCGGTCAGCCTCCTGCCTTACGTGATCCACATGAGCGGGCTGCTGTACCTGATCTGCGCGCTGGGGCTGGGCGCCCGGTTTCTGCAATGGGCCGTTGTGCTGTACCGTGGCACTCGGCCGCACGCGGCGATCAACACCTTCAAGTACTCTATTTATTACTTGTTCCTGCTGTTCATCGCCCTGCTCGTAGACCACTACCTATTGTTGAACCTATGACTCGAACCCAGAAAACCGTCTTCATCCTCGTCGCCGTGATCGCGCTGATCCTCGGCCTGACCGTCAACAAGGTGCTGAGCGGCAAGGGCCAGGGCGACCCCACCGCGCTGATCGACGCCGGCATCATCCTGCTGCCGCAGAGCCGCAGCCTGCCGGACGTGACCATGACCGACCAGGACGGCAAGGCCGTCACGGTCAACGAGCTCAAGGGCAAATGGAGCCTGCTGTTCTTCGGCTACACCTTCTGCCCGGACATCTGCCCGACCACCCTCGCCCAACTGCGCCAGATCAAGAGCGAACTGCCCAAGGACGCGGTCGACAAGCTGCAGATCGTCCTGGTCAGCGTCGACCCCAACCGCGACAACCCGAAACAGCTCAAGCAGTACCTGGGCTATTTCGATCCGCAGTTCATCGGCCTGACGCCCAAGTCGGTGGAGGAACTGCAGAAGGTCGCCAACGCGGTGAGCATCCCGTTCATCCCGGCTGACACCAGCAAGCCGAACTACACCGTCGACCACAGCGGCAACCTCGCGGTGATCGGCCCGGACGGCACCCAGCGCGGCTTCATCCGCGCGCCGCTGAACAACGCCAAGCTGGTGGCGCAGTTGCCGGTGATGCTCAACCGGCAGTGAAGCAGGCACAAAAAAAGGGACGCCCGAGGCGTCCCTTTTTCATTGCCGCAGCGATCAGAACGCCGGCAGCACCGCACCCTTGTACTTCTCGGTGATGAATTGCTTCACCTCCGGGCTGTGCAGGGCGGCGGCCAGTTTCTTCATCGCGTCGCTGTCCTTGTTGTCCCCGCGGGACACCAGGATGTTCACGTACGGCGAGTCGTTGCCTTCGATCACCAGCGCGTCCTTGGACGGATCAAGCTTGGCTTCCAGCGCGTAGTTGGTGTTGATCAGCGCCAGGTCGACCTGGGTCAGCACGCGCGGGATGGTCGCGGCTTCCAGTTCACGGATCTTCAGGTCTTTCGGGTTCTCGGCGATGTCCTTGACGGTGGACAGGATGTTCTTCGAGTCCTTGAGCTTGATCACGCCGGCCTTGTCCAGCAGCAGCAGCGCACGGCCGCCGTTGGTGGCGTCGTTCGGGATCACCACGTTGGCGCCGCTCGGCAGCTCGTCGAGCTTCTTGAACTTGCTGGAGTAGGCGCCCAGGGGTTCCAGGTGCACGCCGGCCACGGCCACCAGGCTGGTGCCCTTGGCCTTGTTGAACTCATCGAGGTACGGCTGGTGCTGGAAGAAGTTGGCGTCCAGGCGCTTCTCGGCCACCTGCACGTTCGGCTGAATGTAGTCGGTGAACACCTTCACCTTCAGGTCCACGCCTTCCTTGGCCAGCGCCGGTTTCACGAACTCGAGGATCTCGGCGTGGGGCACCGGGGTCGCGGCCACGGTCAGGGTTTCGGCGGCGTGGGCCGAGAAAGCGGCGGCGGCAGCGAGGGCAACGAACAGTCTTTTCATTCAGCTAACTCCTTGTGGGTATCCGCCGGCGGCGCCTTGGCGCCTGCCGGGGAAGGCCGGCTCATGTTTTTCTGTGACAGGATCGATTATTTGCGCGAGAAGTGGACGACCAGCCGGTCGCCCACCATTTGCAGCACTTGCACCAGGATCAGCAGCAGCACCACGGTCACGACCATCACGTCGGTCTGGAAGCGCTGGTAGCCGAAACGGATCGCCAGGTCGCCCAGGCCGCCGGCGCCGACCACACCGGCCATCGCCGTGTAGGACACCAGTGTAATCGCTGTCACCGTAATCGCCGCGAAGATGCCCGGACGGGCCTCCGGCAGCAGCGCGTTGACGATGATCTGCCGGGTGGTCGCGCCCATCGACTGGGTGGCTTCGATGATGCCGCGGTCCACCTCGCGCAGGGCGGTTTCCACCAGCCGCGCGAAGAACGGCGTCGCGCCCACCACCAAAGGCGGAATCGCACCGGCCACGCCCAGCGACGTGCCGGTGATCAGCACGGTGAACGGGATCATCACGATCAGCAGGATGATGAACGGCAGCGAACGCAGGATGTTCACCACCAGCGACATGATCGCGTAGACGCCGCGGTTCTCCAGCAATTGGCGCGGGCTGCACAGGAACAGCAGCACGCCGAGCGGCAGGCCCAGCAGGACGGTGAACAGCAGCGAGCCGCCGAGCATCATCAGGGTGTCGCCGGTGGCCAGCCAGATTTCCAGCCAGTCGATGTTTTCGAACAGGGACTTGAGCAGTTCCATCAGCGGAGCACCTCCATGTGAACGTCGGCGGCGGTGAAGCGGGCGAACGCCGCGTCCATGTCGCCGCCGGTGACGGCGAGGGTCAATTGCCCGTAGGGAACGTCTTTGATGCGGTCGATGCGGCCGGCCAGGATGCTGTAGTCCACCCCGGTCTCCCGGGCGACGGTGCCGAGCAGCGGCGCGTAGGTCGCGTCGCCCTGGAACGTCAGGCGCACGATGCGGCCCGGCACGTGGGCGAAGTCATCGCGTTGTTCGTTTTCGTCGATCTGCTCGTCTTCCTGGACGAAACGCTTGGTCGTCGGGTGCTTCGGATGCAGGAACACGTCCGCCACCGGGCCTTGCTCGACGATCGTGCCGGCGTCCATCACCGCCACCTGGTCGCAGACGCGGCGGATCACGTCCATCTCGTGGGTGATCAGGACGATGGTCAGTTTCAGCTCGCGGTTGATCTCGGCCAGCAGTTGCAGCACCGAGGCGGTGGTCTGCGGATCGAGGGCGCTGGTGGCCTCGTCGCACAACAGGATCTTCGGCTTGGTCGCCAGGGCGCGGGCGATGCCGACGCGCTGCTTCTGGCCGCCGGACAGTTGCGCCGGGTACTTCTTGGCATGGTCGGACAGACCGACCCGGGCCAGCAGTTCGGCCACGCGGCGGTCGATCTCGCTGCGCGACAGTTCGCCGGCCAGGGTCAGCGGCAACGCGACGTTGTCGGCCACGGTCTTGGACGCCAGCAGGTTGAAGTGCTGGAAGATCATCCCGACCTGCTGCCGGAAACGGCGCAGGCCGTTGGCGTCCAGCGCGGTGATCTCTTCGCCGTCGACGATGATCTTGCCGCCGCTGGCGTCCTCCAGGCGATTGATCAGACGCAGCAGGGTGCTTTTGCCCGCGCCGGAATGGCCAATCAGGCCGAACACCTGACCGTTCTCAATCGACAGACGGGTCGGGTGCAGCGCAGTGATGTCCTTACCGGCGACGCGGTAAGTCTTATGGACGTTTTGAAACTCGATCACGTAGCGAACCTTGTGGGGCGCGTTGAAAAGGGTCAGCGGTTAGCCGGGCGCGCATTTTAGCCTGTCCGTATAGAGGTTCTTAGCATTTATTTCGCAAACAACCTTTCTTTTGGCAATAACGCGATCAAAGGTCATAAAAAAGGAACGGTCCGGCGTCTCGGTCAGTCACTCGAATAACCCCTGGAAATGCCCCATGGCTATCGGCACCGCGCCGGAAAACCTGACGGGCCCCGACCCAAACGAGGAGTTCAAGCCTGATGAGCACCAAAAAACCCGCTGCCGAGAAGAGCCGACTGGCCGGAACGGACACCCCCGACCGCGCCAACACCAACGCCAAGCTCGACCGTCTGGAGCCGTTCCGCTCCGACGCCACCGGCCAGGCCCTGCGCACCAACCAGGGCGTCAAGGTCGCCGACAACCAGAACACCCTCAAGGCCGGCGACCGCGGGCCGTCGCTGCTGGAAGACTTCATCATGCGTGAGAAGATCACGCACTTCGACCATGAGCGCATCCCGGAACGCATCGTCCACGCTCGCGGCGCCGGCGCCCACGGCTTTTTCCAGAGCTACGGGAACCATTCGGCGCTGACCAAGGCCGGTTTCCTGCAGGATCCGGCGAAGAAAACACCGGTGTTCGTCCGTTTTTCCACCGTGCAGGGGCCGCGCGGCTCCGGCGACACGGTGCGCGACGTGCGCGGCTTCGCCGTGAAGTTCTTCACCGAGGAAGGCAACTTCGACCTGGTGGGCAACAACATGCCGGTCTTCTTCATTCAGGACGCGGTGAAGTTCCCCGATTTCGTCCACGCGGTGAAACCCGAGCCGCACAACGAAATCCCCACCGGCGGCTCGGCCCACGACACCTTCTGGGATTTCGTTTCGCTGGTGCCCGAGTCGGCGCACATGGTGATCTGGGCCATGTCCGACCGGGCGATCCCGAAAAGCCTGCGCAGCATGCAGGGCTTCGGCGTGCACACCTTCCGGCTGGTCAACGCCGAGGGCACCTCGCGCTTCGTCAAGTTCCACTGGCGCCCCACCGCCGGCACCTGCTCGCTGGTGTGGGACGAGGCCCAGAAGCTCGCCGGCAAGGACACCGACCACCATCGCCGCGACCTCTGGGAAGCCATCGAGACCGGGGACTACCCGGAGTGGGAACTAGGGGTGCAGGTCATCGAGGAACAGCACGAGCACGACTTCGAGTTCGACCTGCTCGACCCCACCAAACTGATTCCCGAGGAGATCGTGCCGATCACGCCGCTGGGCAAGATGACCCTCAACCGCAACCCGGACAACTTCTTCGCCGAGACCGAGCAGGTCGCGTTCTGCCCCGGCCACATCGTGCCGGGGATTGACTTCTCCAACGATCCGCTGCTGCAGGGGCGTCTGTTTTCCTACACCGATACGCAGATCAGCCGACTCGGCGGGCCGAACTTTCACGAGCTGCCGATCAACCGTCCGCTGGCGCCGTTCCACAACGGCCAACGCGACGCCCAGCACCGTTCGACCATCGACAAAGGCCGCGCCTCTTACGAGCCGAATTCGATCGACGGCGGCTGGCCGAAGGAAACCCCGCCCGCCGCGCAGGACGGCGGTTTCGAGAGTTATCCGGAGCGCATCGACGCAAACAAGATCCGCCAGCGCAGCGAATCCTTCGGCGATCACTTCTCCCAGGCCCGGCTGTTCTTCAACAGCATGAGCCCCCACGAGCAGGAGCACATCATCGCGGCCTACAGCTTCGAACTGGGCAAGGTGGAGCGCGAGACCATCCGGGCGCGGGAGGTCAACGACATCCTCGCCAACATCGACCTGGAGCTGGCCAGGCGCGTCGCGGAAAACCTAGGCCTGCCGGCGCCGGCCAAAGGCACGGTGGCGGTGCGCAAGACCTCGCTGGAGCGCTCGCCCGCGCTGAGTCAGGCCAACTTGGTGCCGGAAAACATAAAAACCCGAAAAGTGGCGATTCTGGCCGCGAACGGCGTCGATAGTGCAGCCATCGACGCCATGAAGAAAGCACTCAAGGCCGAAGGCGCCCACGGGAAGCTGCTCGGCCCGACCTCGGCGCCGCTCAAGGCCGCCAACGGCAAGACCCTGGCGGTGGACGCGTCGATGGAAGGCATGCCGTCGGTGGCCTTCGACGCGGTGTTCGTGCCGGGCGGTGCGGCGTCGGTCAAGGCCTTGGGCGGTGACGGGGTGGCGTTGCACTACCTGCTGGAGGCGTACAAGCACCTGAAGGCAATCGCCTTGCAGGGCGAGGCCGAACAATTGCTGGACATGCTGAAGCTGGAAAAGGACGCGGGACTGGTGACGGGCAAAGACGCCGGGGCGCTGACCCAGGCGTTCTTTGCCGCGATCGGGCAGCACCGGGTCTGGGAACGGGAAGCCAAGGCGAAGGCGGTTCCTGCATAAGGGATCCCCGGTGCCCATGAGGGCGCCATCGCCAGCAGGCTGGCTCCCACAGGATTCGGAACGCCGCAGATCCCTGTGGGCGCCAGCCTGCTGGCGATGGACTCCGGACTTGGCGCTTAAGGCTTGCGCGGGCTCAAGACCATCTGCGCCGGTACGGTGCGCACGGTCTGCTTGCGGATCTGCAGGTCGAAGCCCGGATCCAGCTTCTTCACGCGCTTGGTCAGCAAGGTCGCCAGCCACGGGTAGTCGGCGGTGCGCGGGGCCTGCAGGGTCACTGCGCAGTCGTAATTCACCACATCGGCGGCGATCGCATCCAGTTGCCGACGCAATTTGCGGCTATCGGTGATGTTCAGCGCCACCGTGGTGCTTTCCGCGGTCGGGTCGATCACCCGCGCCTTGGGCTTGGACTCCGCCGCCTGCAGCGCCGCTTCAGCCTTTTCCAGCTCGGCCTTGCGGGCTTCGGTGATGGCGCCGTTGACGCCGCCGGTCAGCGCCGGGGCCTTGGGCATCAGGGCCCGGGCACGGCTCAGGGCCATGGCGGCGGCGTTCACGTCGCCCTTCTGCAGCACGATCTGGCTGCGGCGCAGGTAGGCTTCGGCCAGTTGCCTCTGGTACTGCTCAAGGGACTGGTCGTTGGGGGTTTCCGCCTGCAAGGCCGCCAATTGGTCTTCGGCGGTGGCCAGTTCGCTGCTGGCCAGGCTTTGCTCCAGTTGTGCGATGGCCGTGGCCCGCGCGTCGGGGGCTTCGGCCACCGGCGGCGTGCTTTGGCAAGCGCCCAGCAGCACGGAAAATGCGACAAGGAGCAGATAACGGGAGGCGAACGGCTTCATTCCTGCGACTCTCTAATTGCGCAAAAAGCGAGCAAGTCTACACCCCTCGACGGGGCAGGACAAAACTGAGCAGAAACAGTGCGGCCGCCGTCACAACGATCGAAGGGCCGGCCGGGGTGTCCTTGAACCAGGACAGCGCCAGCCCGCCGCACACGGCCAGCATGCCCAACAGGCTCGCACCCAGCGCCATCTGCTCCGGGGAGCGGGCGTGACGCTGTGCCGCAGCCGCCGGGATGATCAGCAGCGAGGTGATCAACAGCACGCCGACGATCTTCATCGCCACCGCGATCACCACCGCGATCAGCAGCATCAGCGCCATGCGCAGCCCGGCCACCGGCAGGCCTTCGACCTTGGCCAGCTCTTCGTGCACGGTGATCGCCAGCAACGGCCGCCACAGCGTCACCAGCAACGCCAGCACCGCCGCGCTGCCGCCGAGGATCCAGGCCAGGTCGGTGGGGCTGATCGCCAGCAGGTCGCCGAACAGATAGGCCATCAGGTCGATCCGCACTTCATGCATGAAGCTTAGTACCACCAGGCCAAGGGAGAGCGTGCTCGGCGCGAGAATTCCCAGCAGCGTGTCGGAGGCCAGCGGCTGGCGCTGCTGCAGCGTCACCAGCACCACCGCCAGCAGCAGGCAGCCGACGGTGACCGCCACGGTCGGACTGACATCCAGCAGAAATCCCAGGGCCACGCCCAGCAGGGCGGCGTGGGACAGGGTGTCGCCGAAGTAGGCCATGCGCCGCCAGACCACGAACGAGCCCAACGGCCCTGCGACCACCGCCAGCGCCAGACCTGCAAGCAGGGCGTAGAACAGAAAATCAGCCATGCTTGCAGCCATCTCCGTGAACATGGGGTTGGCCCGCCGGGGCCGCCTTGACCACCGAACCGTGCAGGTCGTGGGCGTGGTCGTGATGGTGGTGATAGATCGCCAGGCTCGGCGCGTTGTTGCCGAACAGCTCGACGAAGGCCGGGTCGCCGCTGACCTGCTCCGGATGCCCGGAACAGCAGACGTGGCGGTTGAGGCAGACCACCTGGTCGGTGGTGCTCATCACCAGGTGCAGGTCATGGGAGACCATCAGCACGCCGCAGCCGTGGCGGTCGCGCAGCCGCGTGATCAGGCTGTACAGCTCGGCCTGGCCGGCCACGTCGACGCCCTGCACCGGCTCGTCGAGCACCAGCAGCTCGGGTTCGCGCAGCAGCGCCCGGGCGAGCAGCACGCGCTGCATCTCACCGCCGGAAACGCTCTGCACCGGGCTGTCGATGACGTGCTCGGCGCCGACCTCCCTGAGTGCCGCCAGGGCCCGTGTGCGGTCGACGCCCGGCACCAGACGCAGAAAACGCAGCACCGACAGCGGCAAGGTCGGATCGACATGCAGCTTCTGCGGCATGTAGCCGACCCGCAGCTTCGGCTTGCGCCAGACGCGGCCGCTGTCCGGCTTGAGCAACCCGAGCACGGCGCGCACCAGGGTGGTCTTGCCGGCGCCGTTGGGGCCGATCAGGGTTACGATCTGCCCCGGCTCGACGCTCAGGTGAATGTTGTCCAGCACGCTCTGCCCGGCGAACCGGACCGCGACCTGCTCGAGACGGATCAGCGTGTCGCTCATCAAGCCCCCCGGCAGCCGGAGCAGAGGCCGACCACTTCCACGGTCTGGGCCTCGACGACGAAGCCGACATCCTTGGCGCTGTGGATGATCGCGTCGCTGATGGCCTTCTGCTCAAGCTCGATGGCGGCGTGGCATTGGCGGCAGATCAGGAACTGGCCCTGATGCGCGTGCTCCGGGTGGACGCAGCCGATGAAGGCGTTGAGCGAGGAGATGCGGTGCACCAGGCCGTTCTCCAGCAGGAAATCCAGCGCCCGGTACACGGTCGGCGGCGCGGCGCGACGGCCGTCCTGCTCGCTCAGCACCGCGAGGATGTCGTAGGCGCCCAGCGGCTTGTGGCTCTGCCAGACCAGTTCCAGCACCCGCCGACGCAGCGCGGTCAGGCGCAGGCCCTTGCGTGCGCACAGGGCGTCGGCCTCGGACAAAGCGCTGTGCACGCAATGAGAGTGGTCGTGGGGGCGGCTGGCAATCGGTGTAATGGGCATGAGCGGCGACGAGTTTGGCTAGAGACGTTATTATGTTACCCGTTCTCGCCTCCTTGAGTGGTCATCGTGTCCCGACTTTTTTCTGTTTTTGTCGCATTCGTCACCGGTTTCCTGCTGATCGGCACGGCCCAGGCCGAGGTCAAGGTGCTCACCAGCATCAAGCCGCTGCAACTGATCGCCGCCGCCGTGCAGGACGGCGTGGCGATTCCCGAAGTGCTGCTGCCGCCCGGCGCCTCGCCGCACCACTACGCCCTGCGCCCGTCAGACGTGCGCAAGGTGCAGTCGGTGGATCTGCTGTACTGGATCGGCCCGGACATGGAAGGTTTCCTGCCCCGGGTGCTGAACGGCCGCACGCTGCCGAGCGTCGCCGTGCAGGATCTGCCTGGCCTGAAGCTGCGCCGCTTCGCCGAGGACAGCCACTCGCACGCCGAAGAGGCCGACGAGCATGACCACGACCACCGTCCGGGTACCCTGGACGCGCATTTGTGGCTGTCTCCGGTGAACGCACGGGTGATCGCCGACAAGATGGCCGCCGACCTGAGCGCCGCCGACCCGGCCAACGCCCAGCGCTACCAAAGCAACGCCAAGGCGTTCGACGGGCGCCTCGATGCGCTGGACGCGCGCCTGAAGAAACGTCTGGCCGGCATCGAAGGCAAACCCTACTTCGTGTTCCACGAAGCCTTCGACTACTTCGAAGACGCCTACGGCCTCAAGCACGCCGGCGTGTTCAGCGTCGCGGCGGAGGTGCAGCCGGGCGCACAGCACGTGGCGGCGATGCGGGCGCGGCTGCAGGAAGTCGGCAAGACCTGCGTGTTCAGCGAACCGCCGCTGCGCCCACGCCTGGCGGAAACCCTGGTGGCCGGGCTGCCGGTGAAACTGGCGGAACTGGACGCGCTCGGCGGCTACACCCCGGCGACCGCCCAGGGTTACGAGCAAGTGCTGGAAAAGCTGGGCAACGACCTGGCGGGTTGCCTGGAGTCGCTGTAAGCGATCCTGTGGCGAGGGATCTTGCTTCCGTTTAGCGCTCAAGGTTCCGTCGACTGCCCGGAACCTTGAAGGGGCATGGCACCCGATGCGAGCACGTTCGCCCGCCACCCGGTCAGAGCGCGAACGGCAACTGGACGCTGATGGCCTGGCGCTGCGCCAGGCGCTGCTCGAATTCCTTCGGATCGTGGATCAGCACGTCCTGCCCGGCGAACGACTCCGCCGCGATCAAACGCGACAGCCAGAACCGCACGCACGCCACCCGCAGCATCACCGGCCACAGTTCGGCTTCCGCCGCCGTGAACGGACGCAGCGCCGCGTAGGCCCCCAGAAACGCCCGCGCCCGCTGGCCGTCGATCTGCCCGGCGTCGTCGGAGCACCAGTCGTTCAAGGCGATGGCCACGTCGTAGAGCATCGGCCCCGAGCAGGCGTTGTAGAAGTCGATCAGCCCGGTCAGGTGCGTGCCTTCGAACATGGCGTTGTCGCGGAACAGGTCGGCGTGGATGTTCGCCCGCGGCAACGCGAGGATCTTCTCTTTCTGCACGGTGATTTCGTCCAGCGCCTTTTGCAGCAGCGCCCGCGGCTCGTCGCCCAGATGCGACAGGAACTGCGTCCCCTCCTCCAGCATCCAGTCCAGGCCGCGGTCGGTCTTGCGCTTGATCATGTTGGCGCCCTGGGTCGCCAGGTGCAGATGGGCCTGCAGCTCGCCGACCTGCGCGCAGTGCTGGGCGTTGGCCTGCTTGATGTGCTTGCCGGCCAGGCGCGGCTGCAGCAGCGCCGGCTTGCCCTTGAGCTCGCGCAGGGCCTCGCCGTCGGTGGTGCGCAAGGCGTACGGCACCGGCAGGTCGGCCTTATGCAGCACGTCGAGCAGGTCGATGAAGAACGGCATCTCCTGCACCGGGCCGCGCTCGACCAGGGTCAGGACGAACTCGCCCTGTTCCAGGCTGATGAAGAAATTGGTGTTTTCGCTGCCGGCGGCGATCCCCTGGAAATCGAGCAGACGGCCGAGCCCGTAAGGGGCGAGAAAGGTTTCCAGCTCGGGCCGAGCCAGGGGGGTGAACACAGACATGGTCAAAAACTGCTCAGTTCTGGCGCCGGGGTCGGGCCGGCGCCGGGTGAAATTAAGGAACTACTTCCATTCAAAGATCTTCCATGACGGAATCAGCATATCCGGCTGGTCCGAACGGATGAAGTTCGCGTCGGTACCGTCGGCACGCACCAGAAAGTACGGCGGCGCGCCCTTCACGGTGACTTTGATCGCATACAGGAACCCGTTCTGGCGGTACTCCTGGATCGTCCTGTCGCCCTCCGTGCGAATGGTGACCTCCGGATCCGCCGACGGCGCATCATCCGCCGCGATCGCGGCCAGCGGTGAGACAGCGATCAGACTGACCAGCAGCAAGCGATTTAACGTACGCATGATAACCTTGTCCCTTTGTCGTCAACGGTCCCGCTATTCTAGCGCCGGACCCGCCGAAAAGGTTGATCCTGCACATGAGCCAAGCCCCCCTCGTCCTGGTGGACGGTTCGTCCTACCTTTACCGCGCCTTTCATGCGCTGCCGCCGCTGACCACCTCCAAAGGCATGCCGACCGGCGCGGTCAAAGGCGTGCTGAACATGCTCAAGAGCCTGCGCAAGCAATACCCGGACAGCCCGTTCGCCGTCGTCTTCGACGCCAAGGGCGGGACGTTCCGCGACGAAATGTACGCCGAATACAAGGCCAACCGGCCGAGCATGCCCGATGACATGCGCGTGCAGATCGAGCCGCTGCACCAGAGCGTGATCGCCCTCGGCTTCCCGCTGCTGTGCGTCGAAGGCGTCGAGGCCGACGATGTGATCGGCACCCTGGCCCGCAGCAGCGCGGCCGCCGACCGGCCGGTGATCATCTCCACCGGCGACAAGGACATGGCGCAACTGGTCGACGGGCACATTACCTTGGTCAACACCATGTCCGGCAGTTCGATGGACGTGGAGGGCGTTAAGGAGAAGTTCGGTGTCGCACCGGAGCAGATCATCGATTATCTGGCCCTGATGGGCGACTCCTCCGACAACATCCCCGGTGTGCCCGGCATCGGTCCGAAAACCGCTTCAGGCCTGCTGGTGGGCGTCAACGGCGGCCTGACCGAACTCTACGCGCAGCTCGACATCGTGCCGACCCTGCCGATCCGCGGCGCCAAGACCCTGCCGGCCAAGCTCGAAGAGCACAAGGAGATGGCGTTCCTCTCCTATCAGTTGGCGACCATCAAGGTCGACGTGCCGCTGGACATCACTCTCGACGACCTGCACATGGGCGCCGAGGATCCGGCCAAGCTCCTTGAGCTTTACACGCTGATGGAGTTCAAGGGCTGGATCAACGACCTGGAGCGCGACGCCAAGCGCGTCGAACTCAAGGCCGCGGCCGAGCCTGAGCCGGCCGCCGACCTGTTCAGCGCCGCCGAAGCCGAAGCGCCGCAAGCGACCGGCGCAACCCGCTACGAGACCGTCCTCGACCAGGCGCGTTTCGATGTCTGGCTGGAAAAGCTCAAAAGCGCCGAACTGTTCGCTTTCGACACCGAAACCACCGGCATCGACGCGCAACAGGCGCAACTGGTCGGCCTGTCGTTCGCCGTGCAGGCCAACGAAGCGGCCTACGTTCCGCTGACCCACTCCTACATCGGCGTACCGGATCAGCTCGACCGCGACACCGTGCTGCGCGCGCTCAAGCCGATCTTGGAGGACCCGAACAAGCTCAAGGTCGGCCAGCACGCCAAGTTCGACATGAACATCCTCGCCAACTGCGCCATCGGCGGCGACCCGGCCAACGGCATCACCGTGCGCGGGATCGCCTTCGACACGATGCTCGAATCCTACGTGCTGAACTCCACCGCCACCCGCCACGACATGGACAGCCTGGCGCAGAAGTACCTGGACCACACCACCGTGAGCTTCCAGGACATCGCCGGCAAGGGCGCCAAGCAACTGACCTTCGACCAGATCGCCCTGGAACAGGCCGGCCCGTACGCCGCCGAAGACGCCGACGTGACCCTGCGCCTGCACCAGGCCCTGATCGAAAAGCTCAACGCCATCCCGAGCCTGGCCAGCGTGCTGACCGACATCGAGATCCCGCTGGTGCCGGTGCTGGCGCGCATCGAGCGTCAGGGCGCGTTCGTCGACGCCGCCCTGCTCGGCGTGCAGAGCATCGAGTTGGGCGACAAGATGGTCGCTCTGGAGCGCGAAGCGTTCGAGATCGCCGGTGAGGAATTCAACCTGGGCTCGCCGAAGCAGCTGGGCGTGATCCTTTACGAGAAGCTCGGCCTGCCGGTGCTGAAGAAGACCGCCACCGGGCAGCCCTCCACCGCCGAAGACGTGCTGGCGCGGCTCGCGGAGGACGACTACCGGTTGCCGAAGGTGCTGATGGAGTACCGCTCCATGAGCAAGCTGAAAAGCACCTACACCGACCGCCTGCCGGAACAGATCAACCCGCGCACCGGACGCATCCACACCTCCTACCATCAGGCGGTGGCGTCCACCGGACGGCTGTCCTCCAGCGACCCGAACCTGCAGAACATCCCGGTGCGCACCGCCGAAGGCCGCAGGATCCGTCAGGCGTTCGTCGCGCCGGCCGGCTACAAGCTGCTGGCGGCGGACTACTCGCAGATCGAACTGCGGATCATGGCCCACCTGTCCCGCGACGAAGGCCTGATGAACGCGTTCCGCAACAACCTGGACGTGCACACCGCCACCGCCGCCGAAGTGTTCAAGGTCGAACTCAACGAAGTGACCTCCGATCAGCGCCGCAGCGCCAAGGCGATCAACTTCGGGCTGATCTACGGCATGGGCGCGCAGAAGCTGGGCAAGGACATCGGCGTCGACACCAAGACCGCCAAGGCTTACATCGACACCTACTTCGCCCGTTACCCCGGCGTGCGCGAATACATGGAGCGCACCCGTAAGCAGGCGGCCGACCAGGGCTACGTGGAGACTTTCTTCGGCCGCCGCCTGTACCTGCCGGAGATTAACTCCAACAAGCCGCAGGAACGCGCCGCCGCCGAACGCACGGCGATCAACGCCCCGATGCAGGGCACGGCGGCGGACATCATCAAGAAGGCCATGGTGGCGGTGGACAACTGGCTGCAGGCGTCGGGACTGGATGCCAAGGTGATCCTGCAGGTCCACGACGAACTGGTTCTGGAGGTCCGCGAGGATCTCGTCGGTCAGGTCAGCGAAGAAATCCGCACGCACATGAGCGGCGCGGCGAAACTGGATGTTCCGCTGCTGGTCGAAGTGGGTATCGGCAACAACTGGGACGAGGCTCACTGAGCCGTCTGGGACGGGCCTTCGCTGCGGCATGGCGTCGCGGCGAACGCCCGGGAACGGGCTTAGTTCCGATCGCTCTTGGAATTATTCCAAAGCTTTTTGAAAAAAATCTGAACTAATCTTGCGAAGGGCCACTCAGAGTTACTGAATGGCTGGTGAAGCCCTTCGATGCTCCTATGTTGTGTTAAGTGTTGGCAGATATCTGAACCCCGCCCTAGCGGTTCGGAACTTGAACCCCGGAACTTCTCCCTCCCCATATGAAGTCCGGGGCTTTTTTTTGCCCGCGATTTACTCGGCCGCCGCTTCGGCGCCCTTGTCCGCAAGCTCCATCCAGCCCGCCAGCACGGTGTAGGCCTCTTCCAGGCCCATGCGCTTGGGCGCGGAGAACAGC
Organism: Pseudomonas sp. B7(2017); assembly: GCF_002112745.1. Taxonomy (NCBI): domain Bacteria; kingdom Pseudomonadati; phylum Pseudomonadota; class Gammaproteobacteria; order Pseudomonadales; family Pseudomonadaceae; genus Pseudomonas; species Pseudomonas sp. B7(2017). The sequence continues at coordinate 57,148 of NZ_NEIP01000001.1, forward strand.
TGGATCGAGACCGTATCGCCCCACCCCTTGCGGATCTCCGACTGCACCTTGAGCAGCGTGTTCTTGGCGGCGCCGTAGGTCAGCTTGTCCGCCTTGGTCAGCAGGATGTGCATCGGCATGCCGGCGGCGACGGCCCAGTCGAGCATCAGCCGGTCGAAGTCGGTCATCGGGTGGCGGATGTCCATCAGCAGGATCACCCCCATCAGACTCTCGCGACCGCCCAGGTAAGCCTCGAGGTGACGCTGCCAGTGCTGCTTGAGCGGGATCGGCACTTTCGCATAACCGTAGCCCGGCAGGTCGACCAGACGGCGTTCATCGTCTAGCTTGAAGAAATTCAACAGCTGCGTGCGGCCCGGGGTTTTCGAGGTGCGCGCCAGGCTGGCGTGGGTCAGGGTGTTCAGCGCGCTGGACTTGCCGGCGTTGGAGCGGCCGGCGAAGGCCACTTCGTAGCCCTGGTCGCTGGGGCATTGATCGACTTTGGCGGCGCTGAGCATGAAGGTGGACTGTTGGCACAGGCCGAGGATGGGGTTCTTGAGCTGCATGGGATTTCCGATGTGGACGGCGCCGGGAATGGGCGCGGCAAGCGAGGTCGCTTCCGTTTCAGTGACGCCAGTATATAATGCCGCAGATTTTGTGTGCGCTTTGTCCCAGCGTAGGATGAAGTTCACGAGAGCGACAGACCTTGATTGCGCAACAGAACGCAGAACGCTCTCAACCCTGAAAAGGTCGTTTTATGACGAAATGGCTGCTGGCTGCCGGGCTTCTGATGCCGCTTCACAGCATTCAGGCCGCACAGGATCCGGAAGCCGTGTACAACCGTGTCTGTGGTGCCTGTCATTCCGGCCAGCTCCCTGCGGCGCCCCGCAAGGGCGATCGGGAAGCCTGGACGCCGAGATTGGCCAAGGGCATGGAGACGCTGGTGCAACACGTGACCCAGGGTTTCAAGGCGATGCCGCCGCGTGGTTTGTGCATGGACTGCAGTACCGAGGATTACCGAGCCATCATCCTCTGGATGAGCGAGTAAGCCCGGTCCATAACTCTTAACCCTTAGCCGTAGTTGGATTAGCTGATGAACAAACTGATCGTGAGTCTGCTGTTGACCGTGGGAATCTCAGGCTTCGCCCATGCTGCAGGCGATGCCGCCGCAGGCCAGGCCAAAGTCGCCGTATGCGGTGCCTGCCATGGCCCGGATGGCAACAGCATGGCGCCAAACTTTCCGAAACTGGCGGGCCAGGGCGAACGCTACCTGACCAAGCAACTGCACGACATCAAGTCGGGCAAACGCACCGTCCTGGAAATGACCGGCCTGCTGACCAACCTGAGCGATCAGGACCTTTCCGACATCGCCGCCTACTTCGCCAGCCAGAAAGGCAGCGTCGGCGCCGCCGATCCCAAGATCGTGGCCCGCGGCGAAGCGCTGTTCCGTGGCGGCAACCTTGAAAAAGGCCTGCCGGCCTGCACCGGCTGCCACTCCCCGAACGGCGCCGGCAACGCGGCCGCCGGGTTCCCGCACCTGGGTGGCCAGCACGCCCAGTACATCACCAAGCAGCTGACCGATTTCCGCAAGGAAGAAGCCGGACGCACCAACGACGGCGACGCCATGACCATGCGCACCATCGCCCGCAAGCTGAGCGACGAGGACATCGCCGCCGTCTCCAGCTACATTCAAGGCCTGCACTGAGGCCAGGCTTGCCGGCGTGATCCGGGCGTTGCGCGCAAGGGAATCCCCCGCTACGTTAACGCTCGATTAATCCGCTCAAGCAAGTATAAAAAGGGTGGCCTTGGCCGCCCTTTTTTGTGGCCGCTGCCGTTACACTACAGGACTCATGCCCGCCACGACCTGTCCGCAGACAGGCTGCGCGAGGCGACCCATTTGCCCAGGAGTAAAGCATGCGTAATCTGATCATCAGCGCCGCCCTCGTCGCTGCCAGCCTGTTCGGCGTGACCGCCCAGGCCGCCGAGGCCCCTGCCGCCCCTTACGTCGAACTGAGCAATCCGGTGCCGGTCGCCGTGCCTGGCAAGATCGAAGTGGTGGAGCTGTTCTGGTACGGCTGCCCGCACTGCTACGCGTTCGAGCCGGTGATCAACCCATGGGTCGAGAAGCTGCCGGCCGACGTCAACTTCGTGCGCATCCCGGCCATGTTCGGCGGCCCGTGGGACGCCCACGGCCAGATGTTCCTGACCCTGGAAGCCATGGGCGTCGAGCACAACGTCCACGCCGCCGTGTTCAACGCCATACAGAAGGAACACAAGAAGCTGACCGACAAGAACGACATGGCCGACTTCCTCGCCACCCAGGGCGTGGACAAGGACAAGTTCCTCGCCACCTTCGACTCCTTCGCCATCAAGGGCCAGATCGTCAAGGCTCGTGAACTGGCCAAGAAATATGAAATCTCCGGCGTTCCGACCATGATCGTCAACGGCAAGTACCGCTTCGACATCGGCTCTGCCGGTGGTGCCGAAGAGGCCCTGAAACTGGCTGACCAACTGGTCGCCAAAGAGCGAGCGTCCAACAAGGCCGCCGCCAACTAAGCGCGGCGACCGCCATGCGCCGCTGGAGAGCCGAACGCCTCGTCGGCCTGCACGATCCGCAGGTCAACGAGCATCACCTGGAGTCCACGGGCCTGCCCGCAGACAGCCGTCTGCGCTTGCTCAGCTTCAACATCCAGGTCGGCATCTCCACCGAGCGCTACCGGCACTACCTGACCCGCAGCTGGCAGCACCTGCTGCCGCACAACGGGCGCTCCGGCAACCTGCAGAAGATCGGCAGCCTGCTCGGCGATTTCGATCTGGTAGCCCTGCAGGAAGCCGACGGCGGCAGCCTGCGCTCGGGCTACGTCAATCAGGTCGAGCACCTGGCCCAGCTCGGCGCTTTCCCCTACTGGTACCAACAGCTCAACCGCAACCTCGGCCGCCTGGCCCAGCACAGCAACGGCGTGCTCAGCCGCTTGCGGCCGTGGGCGATCGAAGACCATCCGCTGCCCGGGCCCAAGGGCCGCGGCGCCATCCTGCTGCGCTTCGGCGAAGGCCCGGAGGCGCTGGTGGTGGTGATGATGCACCTGGCCCTCGGCCCCCGCGCACGCACGCTGCAACTGGCGTACATCCGCGACCTGATCGGCGACTACAGGCACCAGGTGCTGATGGGCGACATGAACACCCACGCCAGCGACCTGCTGCAGCACTCTCCGCTGCGCGACCTCGGCCTGCTGGCCCCGCAGCTTGAAGCGACTTTCCCCAGCTGGCGCCCCCAGCGCTGCCTGGACCATATCCTGCTCAGCCCGACCCTGACCCTGGAAAAGGTCGAAGTGCTGCCGCAACCGATTTCCGATCACCTGCCGGTCGCGGTAGAGATTCGTCTGCCGGGTTCGCTCACGGCCGATGCATTGCCCGCGTTGAGTCCTGCCCTTCGCGGAAGCCCTGAATGAGCGACGAAGCCCAGCGCTGGAAAGAGAAATACCTCAAAAGCATCGAACAGCAGGAAAAGCTCGAACGTCGTTGGGACGCCCGGCTCGACCTGCTGCGCCGCGGCCTGGTGCGCAGCACCCTGGCGGCCGAAGGCACCGACCGGGTGGTCGACCAGTGCATGAAAGAGATGCGTGATGTGGTGCGCACCGACGACATGGACGCCGGCCTCGCCGCTCTGCTGCCGCGCCTGGAAAAAGCCGTGCTCGACTCCGAGCAGCGCCGGGAGACGCGGATCAACCAGGTCAGCACCGCGCTGAATGCGCTGGTCACCCAGTTGCAGGCCTTGCCGCTGCCGCGGGACGTCGCCCGGCCGCTGAAGAAGTTCGCCAAACAACTCGACGACCGGGTCGGACAGGCCCGGGAAATGCCGCTGCTGCTCAGCGAACTCAGCGGCTTGCAGGGCAAGGCCCTGAGCCAGTTGGAGACGCCGGCGGAACCGGGCCGGCCCGGACTGCTGCAGCGCCTGTTCGGCCATCGCGACAATGACGAGCAGCCGGAGCCGGTGCTGCCGATACCGACGGCTCCGGCTTCCGAGCACACCGAACCGACGCACGCCCCACCGGCCGACCTGCGGCAAGAGACCGCCCCCAGCCCAGTCGCCGAGCCTGAAGAGGCCGCACCCGCCGGCCACCTGCCGGGGGCCAGCCTCGCCACCGAAGCGACGGCGCCCGCACCGCTGCCGAGCCCGGCCAGCCCGCCGGAGCCGGAGCCGGAGCCGGAAGTATTCGCCTTCACGCCGCAGCCACCGGTCGCCGAGCGCACGCCCCAGGCACCCGTTGCGGCGATCACCGAACCGGCCACCCCCGAACCGGTTCCGGCTGCACCAATGCCCGCGCCGGTCGCGGTCAATCCGGACGAGCTGATCCAACCCGGCGAAAACACCGCCGCGATGATCCTCGACAGCCTGCCCCTGCCCGAGCCCATCGCCCTGGCATTGGCGGCCATCGACCCCGAACAGGCCGAGCACGACATCCTCTACGCCCTGCCGGATTCCCCTGAGCCGTCCTACAGCTCGGTGGCTCGGCACATCGAAGACACCCTGATCGGCCTGCTGGACGACCTGACGCTGCCCGAGCGCCATCGCCCACAAGCCGAGGCAATGCGCGATAGGTTGAAGAACGGCTTGAACTGGTACGAACTGTTGCCGATCCTCGACGATCTGGCGACGTTGATGCTGGCCATCACCGACAGCGGCCAACACGAATTCGAGGTGTACCTGCAACAGCTCAACGAACGCCTCGAAGCGTTCCAGAGCAACCTCAAGGCCGCCAGCGAGGGGCACGCCGACAACAGCTCCGCCGCCCGGGCCATGGACACGCAGATCCGTGAGCAGGTCGACGGCCTGCAGAACAGCGTGCAGGAAGCCGCCGACCTGGACGACCTCAAGCAAGTGCTGGAAAACCACCTGGAAGGCCTGCTCGGCACCATGGATCAGCACCAGAAGCAGCGCGACGCCCGCGAGCAGGAAGTCGCCGCACGCCTCAAGAGCCTGGCCGAGCGCGTGGCCCACATGGAGCAAGAAGCGCTCGGCTACCGCGAGCACCTCGAAGAGCAACGCCAGAAGGCCCTGATCGATCCCCTCACCGGCCTGCCTAACCGCGCCGCCTGGAGCGAGCGGCTCGAGCAGGAAATGACCCAGTGGCAGCAACACGGCAACACCTTGAGCCTGGCCATGCTCGACCTCGACCACTTCAAGCGGATCAACGACAACTACGGCCACCTGGCCGGCGACAAGGTGCTGAAGATCATCGCCACGGTGCTGCGCAAACGCCTGCGCGGCACCGATTTCATCGCCCGCTTCGGTGGCGAGGAATTTGTCCTGCTGCTGCCGGCCACCACCCCGGCGGTCGGCGCCCGGTTGCTGGAGACCTTGCGCGCGGCCATCGAGGCGTGCCCGTTCCACTTCAAGGGGGAGCGGGTCACGATCACCATTTCCATGGGGTTGGCGTCGTTCAGACCGGGAGAACGCAGCGATCAGGTGCTAAAAAGAGCCGATCAGGCGCTGTACCGGGCAAAAAACGCCGGACGCAACCGGGTGGAGATCGGCTGAGGCAATTGTTCCATTTTGTTTAAATCGGGCCGATGGCCGTCTGCGGGCCGGGCAGTACGTTACACTGTTGCATTATTGTCTTGCGTGTACTGCCCTAAACCATGAAATTCCTTGCTCTCCTCGTGTCGCTGCTCGTGCTGGCCGGTTGCGCCAGCGGCCCGCGATTCGACACCAGTCACCCTTCGGCCAACCACGACAGCCGCATCCAATACGTGGTGGTGCACTACACCACTGCCTCGCTGGAGCGCTCGCTGCAACTGCTGACCCACGGCGAAGTCAGCAGCCATTACCTGATCGGCGACGACAAGAAGGCGACCATCTACAAACTGATGGACGAAAACCTGCGTGCCTGGCACGCCGGCGAAAGCGAGTGGCAGGGCCGCACCTGGCTGAACTCAAGCTCGATCGGCATCGAAATCGTCAACCCCGGCTTCCGGGACACCCCGAACGGCCGTGTGTGGTATCCGTACAGCGAAGCCCAGGTGCAGTCGCTGATCGTGCTGCTCAAGGACATCAGCAAACGCAACGGCATCAGCCCGCGCCACATCATCGGCCACAGCGACATCGCGCCGCTGCGCAAGCTCGATCCGGGCCCGCTCTTCCCCTGGAAGCGCCTGGCCGCCGAAGGGCTGGGCCTGTGGCCGAACGAGCAGGCGGTCGCCCAGCGGCAGGCGCAGTTCAATGCGCAATTGCCGGACATCGGCTGGTTCCAGATGCAGTTGGCGCGGCTGGGTTACGCCACCCCGCAGACCGGCGAACTGGATGTGGCGACCCGCCACGTGCTCGCGGCGTTCCAGATGCATTACCGCCCTTCGCGCTTCGACGGCACGCCGGACGCGCAAACGGCAGCGTTGCTGGTGGTGCTGAACCAGACAAAATAATGACGCCCGCCCGACGGTCAGGGCGAAATCGCAATCAGCAGCTATAACTCATTGGTAATTCTTCGGATATCCATGATGGTAGCTACCCGAGAGACGTTGCGTGGCTGGTTTTATCGCCCGTGGTTTTTGGCGATGCTCGCGGCTGTCCTCAGCGCAAGCCTTTTGATCACCGGCGGGCTGTTCGTGGCGGTGCGCCAGGTCGAACAGAACGAAAGCCAGGAGATGAACGCCCAGGGCGCACGCTTCCTCGCCCGCCTCGAGCAACTGTTCGGCCAGCTGCGCGAAAGCCTCGACGACCTGGAGGCCCAACCCCTGCGCAGCTGCGACGAGGAAATGATCGCCACCCTGCAGCAAGTCACCTTCAATTACCGCTTCGTCTACGAAGCCGCCTACATGGACGCTTCGCGGATCTGCTCCAACCGTCCGCGCCAGGATGCCCTCTCGGTGGTGCGCCCGCCGGACATCAAGGGCCCGACCTACAGCTACTGGCTCAACACCACCACCGAACCCGACGAAAACCGCGCCGCCCTGATGCTCGGCCGCGGCAACTTCCGCGTGGCCACCTCCCGCGGGCACCTGACCGACATGGTCGACCTGTCGCCCGGCAGCAGCCTGCTGGTGGTGCTCGATCACGGGTCGCGGGCGATTCCGGTGCTCGGCGTGCCGCAGGCCTGGCCGCCCACCGACCATTGGCCGCCGAAGAACCCGGACGCGCTGCAGGTGACCCAGACGCGCCTGATCTATCGCATGCCCACCGACAACCCGGAGTACCAGCTGGTGCTGATCACCCCGCGCACCGGCATGCACATCCCGGAGCTCTGGTGGTGGATGGTGCCGCTGTGCCTGATGCTCGGCGCCTTCGTCGGCCTGCTGGTGTTCTGGCTGGTGCGCCAGCGGCAGTCGCTGGACGCCGAGCTGCACGGCGCGATCCGCCGGGGCGAGCTGCAGGTGCTGTACCAGCCGATCTTCGACCTCGACAGCCGCAACTGCGTCGGCGCCGAGGCCCTGTTGCGCTGGCGCCGGCCGGACGGCACGCTGACCAGCCCCGATCTGTTCATCCCGATGGCGGAGAACACCGGGCAGATCCGGCAGATGACCGACTTCGTCCTGCAGCGCCTGCTGGAGCAGCTGGGCCAGCTGCTGCGGGCCAATCCGCAGCTGTACATCTCGGTGAACTTGGCGGCCTGCGATGTGATGGTGCCGCGCATCGGCCAGGTCATGGCCCGGCTGCTGGCCCTGCACCGGGTCGCGGCGCGGCAGATCGCGTTCGAGGTCACCGAACGCGGCCTGATCGACGTGGTGGTGGCGCGGGAGAACCTGCAAGCGCTGCGCGACGTGGGGCATCAGGTGCTGATCGACGATTTCGGCACCGGCTATTGCAGCCTCGCCTACCTGCAGACCCTGCCGGTGGACTGCCTGAAGATCGACAAGGCGTTCATCGATGCCCTCGGTCACGACGCCGCCAGCAGCGGGGTCGCGCCGCACATCATTCACATGGCGCAGGCGCTGGATCTGAAGGTGATCGCCGAGGGCATCGAGCTCGAGTCCCAGGCGGCGCTGCTCAGCAGCGAAGGCGTGAAGTTCGGCCAGGGCTGGCTGTTCGCCCACGCCCTGAGCGCGGTGCAGTTCATCGAGCTGATCACCCGAGGCCGGCGCCTGGCCGGGCGCCGGATCGACGACGAAGCCTAGACTGCCAACGCCATGTAGAACTGCGTGCCCTGCCCCGGCCGCGAATAGACGCCCATCCGGCCACCGTGCAGTTGGACGATTTCCTTGCACAGCGCCAGGCCCAGCCCCGCGCCGCCCTTCTTGCGCCCGACCTGAACGAACGGTTCGAAAATCCGTCCCTGCTGACCGTAGGCGATGCCTTCGCCGTTGTCCTCGACGCTGATGATCACCCGCTCGCCGTGGCGCCGGGCCTGAAGGCGGATCAGCCCGTCCCGGGCGGTGTGGCGCAAGGCATTGTCGATCAGGTTGTCCAGCACCCGGTCCAGCTGCGCCTGATCGGCTTGCAGCCGCGGCAACGGCTCCTGCACCTCGACGCTCAGGGTGACGCCCTTCTCGGCCGCCGCGCCGGCAAAACGCGATTGCGCCTGCTCCAACAGATCCCCGATCGAGCACGGCGCCAGCGACAGCTTCTGCAGACCGCTCTGGTAGCGCGAGAAGTTGAGCAGGTCGTTGATCAGTTGCATCAGGCGCTGCATCTCTTCGTTGACCGTGTCCAGCAGATCGGATTCCCGGGAGTCCTCGGCGAACTTCGCCCGCTCGCGGAACAGGCCGAACGCCATGTGCATGCCGGTCACCGGCGTGCGCAGCTCATGGGACGCGCGCAGGACGAATTCACTGCGGACCCGTTCGAACGCGCGCTGCTCGGTCACATCGTGCAGCACCATCACCGCCCCGAGGATATGGCCCTGGGTGTGGCAGACCGGGGTCAGGCTGAACGTCAGCAGCCGCGCCTCGCCGTCGACTTCGACACTCAGATCCTCCGGCGCGCGCTCCAGCGAGCCGCCCCGCAGCACCGATTGCAACTGGACATCCAGTTCGGGCCGGCCCAGCGCCGCGCCCAATCCTTGCCCGCACCGGTCGCTGTCCCAGCCCAACTGCCGCTGGGCCACCGGGTTGAGGTGTTCCAGGCGCCCTTCGCGGTCGATCATCAGCAGGCCGTCATCGATGCTGTCGAGCACCGCCTGCAAGCGCTGCTGGCCGGCCAGCAGCTCGTCGACGTTGGTGGCCTGGTGCTCGCGCAGGGCTTCGGCCATCAGGCCGAAACGCCGGGTCAGCTGGTTCATTTCCAGGGCGGGGGAAATCGGCAGGGTCACCTCGAAATTGCCTTGGCCGATGCTGTCGGCCGCTTTGGCCAGGGCCTCGATGGGGGCGCCGAAACGCCGGGCGATCCCGTGGGCGGTCACAAAACCGATGATCAGCACCGCCAGGCCCACCAGCCCGAGCAGGCCGGCGATCAGCAACGCCCGTTGGCGGGCGGCCTGCTGCACCGCATTGATGTTGTCGAGGGCGCGCTTGTGTTCGGTGACCAAACCGTTGCGCAGAGTGTTGAAGCGTTCGCGCAACTCACCGCTGTCGCTCAAGGAGGTGGCCGACCGGTCATAAGCCTCCATGAAACGCTGGTAATCGTCCTTGGCCTGCTTGAACCCGTACGGGTTGTCGTCGCCTTGGGCTTCGTGGGCGATGCCCTCCTCCAGCAGTTCGCGGTAATGCTGTCGCGAGGCTTCGAACGCCGCAGGGTCGGGCTTTGCCGACAGCATCATGATCAATTGGTCGCCCAGGGTCTGGCGCAGCTTGAGCCCCAGGTCGAGGGTGACAAAGTTGTTGCGCACCAGCGCTTCCTGGCTGCCGGCCATCTGCATGACGCTGACCAGGCCCAGCAGCAGCCCCAGCAGGGCCACGGTGATCAGCGCGGAAATGCTCAAGAACAACCGGGTACGCAACTTCATTGCCAGCTTCATCGTCACCCGCTCACAGGTTGTATTGCTTGCGCTTGCGGTACAGGGTCGAGGCGTCGATGCCCAGTGTCTTGGCCGCCTGGTCGAGGGTGCCGGCGGTGGCCAGCACCGCGCCGATGTGGGCCCGCTCCAGTTCGTCGAGGCTCAGGGCGGCGCCGATCCGCGGCGTATTGGCGGCCGGTTGCTCGGCCATGCCCAAGTGGCTGATTTCCACCCGCTCCTGAGGGCAAATGATGCTGGCGCGCTCGACCACGTTGCGCAGCTCCCGGATGTTGCCCGGCCAGCGGTAGCTGAGCATCGCCTCGCGGGCCTCGTCGCTGAACACCCGGGCCGGACGCGCGTATTCCTTGACGAAACGGGCCAGGAAACGCTCGGCCAGGGTGAGGATGTCCTCGCTTCGTTCACGCAGCGGCGGCAGGTGCAGGGTGATGACGTTCAGGCGGTACAGCAGATCCTCGCGGAAACGCCCGTCACGCACCATGTCTTCCAGGTTGAGGTTGGTGGCTGCCAAGATCCTCACATCGGCGCGCCGAGTGACCGGATCCCCTACCCGCTCGTATTCCTTGTCTTGAATGAAACGCAGCAGTTTCGGCTGCAAGGTCAGGGGAAAATCGCCGATCTCGTCGAGAAACAGCGTGCCGCCGTCGGCCTGGTTGACTCGCCCGAGCGTGCTTTCGCTGGCGCCGGTGAACGCGCCGCGGCTGTGCCCGAACAGTTCGCTTTCCATCAGTTCGGCGTTCAGCGACGGGCAGTTGACCGTGACGCAGGACTTCTTCTCGCGCTTGCTCCAGCCATGGATGGCCCGGGCCAGCTCGCCCTTGCCGGTGCCGGACTCGCCCAGGATCAGGATGTTGGCATCGGTGCCCGCCACTTGGCGCGCGGTCTCCAGCACCACCTTCATTGCCGGGCTGTGGGAGTCGAGGCCGTCCTTCGACTGGCGGATTTCGCCTTCGAGGGCTTCCAGGCGTGCCGAGAGCCGGCGCACTTCCAGTTGCTTGGCCGTGGCCAAGCGCAACTGATCGGGGCTGCACGGCTTGACCAGGTAATCGGCGGCGCCGGCCTGGATCGCATCCACCGCGGTGTCGACCGCCGAATGGGCGGTGACGATCACCACCCGCATCCACGGCGCCTGAACGCGCATCTGCGCCAGGACGTCCAGACCGTTGTCCTCGCCCAGGCGCAGATCCAGAAAGCACAAGTCGAACACCTGCCGCTGCAGCAGCGCATCGGCCTGGGCGGCGCTGGTGGCGGTGGCCACCGTATAGCCCTCGTCTTCGAGGCAATAGCGGAACGTTCGCAGGATGGCGGATTCATCGTCCACCAGCAGAATGCGGCCTTGATGCTCAGTGGCTGATTCCATTTTTCCTACGCTCCATAAGTGAATGTCTTGGTTTAGTCCCGGAAAAATCGGGCAAGTTGCATGGTCGATTCTGATCGATTCCAGTCATGGCAGGGTAGCTCCCTCCTGCCCTTACGGCTAATCCGCTGATTTTTCTGACTTTTGCGGTCGATCACGGATTTCGCCATTACCTCCCGCCTCATTTCTGACATCCGCGCCCCGCCATCCATTCAAAAAGAATGAAATGTCTGTCGGAGCGGTCGTGCAATTCGCACGACGGTGACAGGCGGCATCGTGCAGGATGCGTCGTCATTTTCCTTGATTGATTTTATAAATTATTGATTTTATTGATTATTTTTGATCAAAAAAAGCTGGCATGCGCTCTGCAAAGACTCTCTCAGACCGGGCAGACATCGATCGCCCCAACGAATAAGAGTGAGGACACCAGGATGACTCGCCCAAGCGCCACCGCCGCCCGCCTCTCGTCCCTGCACATCCAGCAAGGCCTGTTCGGCCTGCTCGCGCTGTTGGTCACCCTGATCGGGTGCCAGCAATACCTGCGCTGGGAACAGAGCCAGACACCTGAGCCCCTGATCTCGATCCAACACCCCGTACAGACCCATTTCAGCGCGGTCGCCAGCCGCCAGGCTGAAGACGTCGCGCTGCGCATGGTCGACGTCGACCAGCCGCAACCGCTGGATCAGGCGCCCCGCGAAGAACGCTGGATCTTTTGAATGAATCTGGGCGTCGAACGCCGAGACGGGCAACACCCTTAAAACAGAAGTGAGGAGAATCATCATGTTGAGCTGGGCAATCACCTTCCTGATCATTGCCATCATCGCCGCCGTGCTGGGCTTCGGTGGTATCGCGGGCACTGCCACGGGCATCGCCAAGATTCTCTTTGTCGTGTTCCTGGTGATGTTCATCGCGTCCTTCATCTTCGGCCGCCGCGGCCGAGGCTGACCATGAGCGTCGTGAAGACACTGGCGGCCGCCCTGCTCATGGGCGGCTGCGCCATGGCGATGGCGGCCAATGATGGCCAGACGCGCGTCAACGAGCTGCTCAATGCCGACCCCCAATACCGGGACACCTGGCAAAAAGTGGTGAAGAAAGAGGAACGCCTGCCGGAATGGGTGATGAACCTCTCCGGAGCGCCGCAGCAGCAAATGAATGCCGTCGAAGAGGATGGCGACCAGTACCTGGTGGGGCCGCTGTGCGAGACCGAGCAGACCTGCCTGAACCACCGCCTGATCGTCGCCTTCAGCTTCGACAAGAAGCAGGCCTACGCCCTGCTGGTCGATGTGCCGGAGGGGCTGCCGGCGGACAAGTCGCCGACGCGGCATGCCACTTACCGATTCCTGGGCAAGCCCGATGAAGGCATGCAGGGACTGCTGACCGAAACGCTGAGGAAGGATCCGAACTGGTATTGAACATGAGGGCAGCGCCAAGCTGCCCTTCATTGCGCCCGCCCGAGGAAGGCCGGCGCATGGCCAAGGGGCCGGGACGTTCTGACTGTTGCAGGGTCGGAGTGACCTACGGGTACAGGGAGTGCCTGCGATGAGGGCCGGGCCAGGGCAATGAAGCTGCGCGCAAGTTCGCCGGCCCGTCCGAGGTCCGACGGACTTGCCGAAAGCTTCGAACGCGCCAAACGTTGATCTAGAGCGTCCTGCTCACCGTTGAATCGTTCAGACTGTGGCGAAAACCGTTTCGCCGTGTTTCGCGGCGACCGTATATCGATAAAGAACCCGATTTCACATCGGGCCTTTTCGTTTTCCGTTGTAGGTTTTTTCCCAAATTTTCTTCCGATTCAGGACACCGTAAAAACAAGCCAGCTACGCTGAAATGGCCGGTTCACGGCGCTTATGCCTGCTTGAATGTCGCAATCGAACCGCTTGGGACGCCAGTTTCAATTGAAAAATCTCATGCCGATTCGGCATAGGGTAGTCGCTTACGGCATTAGACGGCGCAACCCCGCATCGGAATAGTTGCGCCTTTTTTCGCCTGCCGGAGAGCGTAATCATGCGCTCCGGAGCACCTTATACGGAGGCAGATGCACAGACTTTTGCGCCGAGCGCGTTCCAGTTCCTGCATGTGCCTGAGTCAAACGCAAGTAAGGGTAAAAATAATGAAGAAGGCAAAGCTCAGCCTCGCCTGGCAAATCCTGATCGGTCTCGTATTGGGGATTGCCATTGGCGCGTTGCTCAACCACTTCAGCGCCGAAAAGGCCTGGTGGATCAGCAACGTCCTGCAACCGGCAGGCGATATCTTTATCCGTCTGATCAAGATGATCGTGATCCCGATCGTCATTTCCTCCCTTATCGTCGGCATCGCCGGCGTGGGCGACGCCAAGAAGCTCGGGCGCATCGGTCTGAAGACCATCATCTACTTCGAGATCGTCACCACCATCGCCATCGTCGTCGGCCTGCTGCTGGCCAACGTGTTCCATCCGGGCGCCGGCATCGACATGAGCACCCTGGGCACCGTGGACATCTCCAAGTACAAGGCCACCGCCGCCGAAGTACAGCATGAACACGCGTTCATCGAGACCATCCTCAACCTGATCCCGTCGAACATCTTCGCGGCCATGGCCCGCGGCGAGATGCTGCCGATCATCTTCTTCTCCGTGCTGTTCGGCCTCGGTCTGTCGAGCCTGCAGTCGGACCTGCGCGAACCGCTGGTGAAGATGTTCCAGGGCGTCTCGGAAAGCATGTTCAAAGTCACCCACATGATCATGAACTACGCCCCGATCGGCGTGTTCGCCCTGATCGCGGTGACCGTGGCCAACTTCGGTTTCGCCTCGCTGCTGCCGCTGGCCAAGCTGGTGATCCTGGTTTACGTCGCCATCGCGTTCTTCGGCTTCGTGGTGCTGGGCCTGATCGCTCGCCTGTTCGGCTTCTCGGTGATCAAGCTGATGCGCATCTTCAAGGATGAGCTGGTGCTGGCCTACTCCACCGCTTCGTCCGAAACCGTGCTGCCGCGCGTGATCGAGAAGATGGAAGCCTACGGCGCGCCGAAGGCCATCTGCAGCTTCGTGGTGCCGACCGGCTACTCGTTCAACCTTGACGGCTCGACCCTGTACCAGAGCATCGCGGCGATCTTCATCGCCCAGCTGTACGGCATCGACCTGTCGATCAGCCAGCAGCTGCTGCTGGTGCTGACCCTGATGGTCACCTCCAAAGGCATCGCCGGCGTGCCGGGCGTGTCCTTCGTGGTGCTGCTGGCCACCCTGGGCAGCGTCGGCATTCCGCTGGAAGGCCTGGCGTTCATCGCCGGCGTCGACCGCATCATGGACATGGCGCGCACCGCCCTGAACGTGATCGGCAACGCCCTGGCCGTGCTGGTCATCGCCCGTTGGGAAGGCATGTACGACGACGCCAAGGGCCAGCGCTACTGGAACTCCCTGCCGCACTGGCGCAGCAAGGACAAGGTTCCGGCGGCCCAGGCCACCAAGAACTGACACACGCCCTGCTGGCTTCCTGCAGTCAGCGGCCGCACAAACAAACCCCGGATCATTTCCGGGGTTTGTCGTTTTCGGCAGCCCCGCTATCATTCGCCGCATCTTCCGGGGGAATTTGACTGATGCTTAACGGCCTGTGGCTTGGCTTCTTCATCGTGGCGGCCGTGTCGGCGCTGGCGCAGTGGCTGGTGGGCGGCAACGCCGGGATCTTCGCGGCGATGGTCGAAAGCATCTTCGCCATGGCCAAGCTGTCGGTCGAGGTCATGGTGCTGCTGTTCGGCACCCTCACCCTGTGGCTGGGCTTCCTGCGCATCGCCGAGAAGGCCGGCATCGTCGAATGGCTGGCCAAGGCCCTGGGCCCACTGTTCCTGCGCCTGATGCCGGAAGTGCCGCCGGGCCATCCGGCCATCGGCCTGATCACCCTCAACTTCGCCGCCAACGGCCTGGGCCTGGACAACGCCGCCACCCCCATCGGCCTCAAGGCCATGAAGGCCCTGCAGGAGCTCAACCCCAGCGCCACCGTGGCCAGCAACGCGCAGATCCTGTTCCTGGTGCTCAACGCCTCATCCCTGACCCTGCTGCCGGTCACCATTTTCATGTACCGCGCCCAGCAAGGCGCGCCAGACCCGACCCTGGTGTTCCTGCCGATCCTGCTGGCCACCAGTTGCTCGACCATCGTCGGCTTTCTCTCGGTGGCGGTCATGCAGCGCCTGCGTATCTGGGATCCGGTGGTGCTGGCCTACCTGCTGCCCGGCGCGCTGATCCTCGGCGGCTTCATGGCGCTGCTGGCGACGATGTCCGCCACGGCGTTGGCCGGATTGTCGTCGATCCTCGGCAATCTGACGCTGTTCGGCTTGATCATGCTGTTTCTGGTGATCGGCGCGCTGCGCAAGGTGAAGGTGTACGAAGCGTTCGTCGAAGGGGCCAAAGAGGGCTTCGACGTGGCCAAGAACCTGTTGCCGTACCTGGTGGCCATGCTTTGCGCCATCGGCGTGCTGCGGGCCTCCGGGGCGCTGGACTTCGGCCTCGACGGGATCCGCCACCTGGTGCAGTGGGCCGGCTGGGACACCCGTTTCGTCGATGCGCTGCCGACGGCGATGGTCAAGCCGTTCTCCGGCAGCGCCGCGCGGGCGATGCTGATCGAGACCATGAAGACCTCCGGCGTGGACAGCTTCCCGGCGCTGGTGGCGGCGACGATCCAGGGCAGCACCGAGACCACGTTCTACGTGCTGGCGGTGTACTTCGGCGCGGTGGGCATCCAGCGGGCGAGGCACGCGGTGGGGTGTGCGCTGCTGGCGGAGTTGGCCGGCGTGCTCGGCGCCATCGGCGTGTGCTACTGGTTCTTCGGCTGATCGCCGATCTGAGACGAAAGCCGGACTGCCGGCGATTGCCCGTAGGCCGACAGGCCGCCATCGCCAGCAGGGCTGGCTCCCAGAGGATTCTGTGCGGTGCTCAAGGCCGGGGTTGCGATGCGAATCGCTGGCCTTGCTCCACCGCCCACGCCACCACCTTCGCGGTCAGGCGGTCGCTGGCCTGGCCGAACCCGGCGACTGCCGCCGGCACCTTTACATCGCTCAGCGGCTGGCGTTCCTCGAAGCGGCGGCTGGCGAGGATGCGCTGGTCGTAGCCACGCACCAGCAACGCATCCAGGCGCACCACGACGCTGGCGCCGTTGCCCTCATATTCCGTCTGAAACGCTTGCAGGCTGCCGCCCAGCTCCAGGTCCGCCTGGAAGTTGCTGTCGTCGGTGCTCAGCAGCGACACCCGGCCGTCACGCTGGAAACCGTCGAGCAGGCGGTTGCGCAGCAGCACCGGCGCCGGGTCGCTCCAGCGCGAGGCCTTGTAGGTGCTGATCACGTCGCCCTGAGGGATCACGGCGATGCCCGGCCGGTTCAGCGCTTCGCTGGCCTGCAGTTTGTTCAGGCGCAGCGACCAGTGTTGGACGGCCGCCGGGCCGGTCGGGGCGGGAGCCTGGGCGGCGGGCAGGCGGTAGACGTCCAGCGGCTCCGGCTTGGGCAGGATCGAACACGAAGCGGCCAGCACGAAACCGGCGAAAAGGGCGAGGCGGGTCGGCTTCATGGGGTGAATTCCTTGTTCTTGTCGTTGCCCAGCAGGTAGCCGCTGGGGTTGGCCTCCAGGCGTTGGGAGATGGCGCGCAGCGAGCTCAAGGTTTCGCGCAGTTCCCGCACCGCCGGCGCCAGGCCGTTGAGGCCTTGCAGGCCACTGTCCAGGGACGTCTGGTTCTTGCTCAGCAGGCCGTTGATCGTGGCGCTGCTTTGCTCCAGGGATTTCATCGCCTGCTCGGCGCTGCCCAGAGCCTGCTTGCCCTGATCGTTGAGCAGGCCGTTGGCGTTGCGCATCAGCGCCGACGTCTGTTCGAGCATGCTGCCGGCCTGCTTGCCCACCGCCGCCAGTTGCTGCATGGCCTGGCGCAGGTCGCCGCGCTGGTCGTTGATCGCGCCGGTGGTCTGTTCCAGGTGGGCGAGGGTGTTGCTGATGCGCTCGACGTTCTGCGCCGAAAACATCTGGTTGGCGTTGTGCAGCAGCTCGTTGACCCCGGTCATCAGGTCGTTGCTGTCATTGAGCAGGCGGGAGATGGGCGAGGGCGTGGCGACGATGGTCGGCAGCTTGCCGTCGCGGCCCTTGAGGTTCGGGCTCTGCGGAGTGCCGCCGCTGAGCTGGATGATCGAGGTGCCGGTGATGCCGGTCAGGGCCAGCTTGGCCAGGGTGTCTTCCTTGATCGGGGTGTCGCCGCCCAGGCGGATCCGCGCCAGCACCCGGCGCGGGTCTTCCGGATCAAGCCTGAGGCTGACCACGTCGCCGACCTTGATCCCGCTGTACTGCACCGCGCTGCCCTTGGACAGGCCGCTGACCGCCTCGTTGAACACCACTTCGTAATCCTTGAACTCGGTGTCGACGCTGGACTTGGCCAAAAACAGGCCGAAGAGCAGGGCGCCCGCCACCACGATCACGGTGAACAGGCCGATCAACACATGATGGGCTCGGGTTTCCATGTCAGACCTCGTTGAGCTGTGAAGCGGCGCCGAGCGCCGAGCGGCCCCGGGGGCCGTGGAAGTATTCGTGGATCCACGCGTCGTCGGTTTCCGAGACCTGGTCGATCGGCCCGGCCACCAGCACCTTCTTCTGCGCCAGCACCGCCACGCGGTCGGTGATGGTGTAGAGCGTGTCCAGGTCGTGGGTCACCAGAAACACGCTCAGGCCCAGGGCGTCGCGCAGGGTCAGGATCAGTTGGTCGAACGCGGCGGCGCCGATCGGGTCGAGCCCGGCGGTGGGCTCGTCGAGGAACAGGATGTCCGGATCCAGCGCCAGCGCCCGGGCCAGCGCCGCGCGCTTGATCATGCCGCCGGACAGGGATGCGGGGTACTTGTCCGCCGCCGACAGCGGCAGCCCGGCCAGCGCCAGCTTCACCGCCGCCAGGTGTTCGGCGTCGTCGCGGCTCAGGCCCGCGTGCTCGATCAGGGGCAGGGCGACGTTCTCGGTCACGGTCAGCGAGGAGAACAGCGCGCCCTTCTGGAACAGCACGCCGAAACGCCGCTCGATCAGCGAGCGCTCGTGCTCCGGCAGGCTCGGCAGGTTCTGGCCGAACACCGTGACGTTGCCTTCGCTGGGCCGGCGCAGGCCGACGATGCTGCGCAGCAGCACCGACTTGCCGCTGCCGGAGCCGCCGACCACGGCCAGGATCTCGCCCTTGTACAGGTCCAGGTCCAGGTTCTCATGCACGCTCTGGCGGCCGAAACGGTTGCACAGGCCACGGACTTCGATGACCGCCTCGGCGGGCGCGCGGGGTGGACGGCTCACCAGCTCATCTCCATGAAGAACAGGGCGGCCACCGCGTCGAACACGATGACCACGAAAATCGACTGCACCACGCTGGAGGTGGTGTGGGCGCCGACCGATTCGGCGCTGCCGCTGACCTTGAAGCCTTCGAGGCAGCCGATCGCCGCGATGATGAACGCGAAGACCGGCGCCTTCACCAGCCCCACCAGGAAGTGCTGTACGCCGATGTCGGTCTGCAGCAGCGACAGGAACATCGCCGGGGAAATCCCCAGCGACACCGCGCAGACCACACCGCCGCCGACGATGCCGCAGAGCATCGCCAGGAACGTCAGCATCGGCAGGGCCACCAGCAGCGCCAGCACCCGGGGCACCACCAGCAGTTCCATCGGGTCGAGCCCGAGGGTGCGGATCGCGTCGATCTCTTCGTTGGCCTTCATCGAACCGATCTGCGCGGTGAAGGCACTGGCAGTGCGGCCGGCCATCAGGATCGCGGTCAGCAACACGCCGAATTCGCGCAGGAAAGAGAACGCCACTAGATCCACGGTGAAGATGCTCGCGCCGAAACCGGCCAGCACCGTCGCCCCGAGGAACGCCACCACGGCGCCTACCAGGAAGGTCAGCAGGGCGACGATGGGCGCGGCGTCGAGGCCGGTCTGCTCGATATGCGCCACCACCGGGGTGATCCGCCAGCGCTTGGGCCTAAGCAGGCTGCGGGCGATGGTTTCCAGGATCAGGCCGATGAAGCCCAGCAGTTGCAGGGTGTCTTGCCAGACCGTGTCCACCGCGCGGCCGATGCGGGTCAGCAGTTGCACGCTGACGCTGATTTCCGGTTCCTTGACCGGCACGCAGAAGTCGGTCAGCGAGCGGTACACCGTCTGCAGCAACGCACGGTCGGCGTTGGAGAGGGTGCAGTCGGGGTGTTCGGCGGACTGGCCCAGGCGTTCGGAACCGAGCAGTTCCACCAGCAACGAGGCGCCGGCGGTGTCGAGGGCGCCGAGGCCGTTGAGGTCGATGGGGGTGTCGGCGCCGTACTGGCCGCGCAGCGTTTGGCACAGGTGCTTGAGCCCGGCGTAGTGGGCCAGCGTCCAGTCGCCCGTGACCCGCAGGCGGGCAGGGGTGAGCGTGGTGTCCAGCCGGGCGTTGCCGGCCATCGGGCTGCTGGTCATAGGCTCCGTGCGTGTGCGGCTGTTACGGGAACCTACGTAATAGCACGAACCCGATTACTTTTCTTTGGCCGGTGTGCTGTCCGGGACGGTGAAACGCAGCACGCCGATCACCTGGCCGTCCTCGGTCAACACCCGCACCTGCCATTTGCCCGCCGGGTCGGCCGGGAAGTTCTGCTTGTGCGTCCACGCCCGGTAGCCTTCCTTGCGCCCGCCGTGGATGTCGAGGGCGATGCGGTCGACCTCTTTGCCGTTGAACTGCCACACGTGATAGATCCGCTCGTCCAGCCCCCGCGGCGCGCTGATCGCGGTGTAGGCGTAGAGCCCGCCGTTGCGGATCTGCTCGACGCTGACCTCTTCGAGGCTGTCGCCGGGGGTGCGGTCCTGCAGTTGGGTGCTGATCGCCACATCCGTCATCCACAGCGTGGCCGGCGGCACCCACGAACGCAGCACCCAGCCGACGGCGCCGATGCCCAGGGTGATGCTGAGGATGGCCAGCGCGTTGCGCACGGTGCGGATCGGGAAGATCGACGCCAGGCTGGGGAACGACAGCGCCACGGCGATGCCCAGCGCCCATTTGAAGCTCTGCGAGGTGGTCAGGTGCAGGATCACCGGCAGCGCGGTGAGGAGGGCGGCGAACAGGGTCAGGGTGTGCAGCGCCAGAAACGCCCAGCGCCGCCGCGCCAGCCATTTGTAGTAGAGCGGGTCGGTGATCGAAATGAACGCGGCGATGCTCAGCAGGCCGGTGAACACCAGTTGGCCGCTGTTCCAGGTCGTGGTGATGAAAAAGAACGGCAGGACGAAGAACAGGCTTTCCTGGTGGATCATCTGCGTGGCGTAGCGCAGCAGCGGTTCGGGGATCTCGCGCTTGAAG
Source organism: Pseudomonas sp. B7(2017) (assembly GCF_002112745.1). NCBI lineage: Bacteria > Pseudomonadati > Pseudomonadota > Gammaproteobacteria > Pseudomonadales > Pseudomonadaceae > Pseudomonas > Pseudomonas sp. B7(2017). The sequence continues at coordinate 77,639 of NZ_NEIP01000001.1, forward strand.
ATCCGGGTGAACAGCTGGGTGAGGCTGTTTTCCAGCATCAGCCAGATCCAGCTCAGCAGCATGATCGTGGCGATCCAGCTGGCCAGCCCTTGCTGGCGGTCCACCAGGATGAAGCTGCCGGCCCCCGAGATGAAACCGCCGAGCGCAATGACCCCGGGATAGCGCTTCATCAGTTCGAGGATGCGCTGGATCAGCTGGGTCAGTTTGAGCATGGGGGCAGTTCGCGGCGGTCGAGGAAAAACTGCGACAGAGTACCGCCCGCCGGGCGCCGTGGCGAGGCTGCCGATCAGTTGGGCGGTGTTTTCCCGTGGCGCAGGCGCCAGCCCAGCACGATCAGCAGCAGGGCGCCCAGGCCGCCGCCCAGCAGCCACAGCACCTGGTCGTCGCCGAGCAGCGGCTTCTCGATCCGCAGGTAGCCGGGCTGCAGCAGCAGTTCGCGCATCGCCTTGTTCGCCGCCGCAAGCGTCACCCCTTGCAGCTCCCGGGCGGGGTCGGCGAAGCGCCCGTCCTCATAGTCGCCCAGGGCGCTCCAGTAATAGTCTGCCAGCGCGCTGTTGCCCTGCACGGCCCAGGCCTGGTGGGCGATGGCCGCCTGCTTGAGGCGGGCGAAGGTGTCGGGGTCCAGGCCGTCCCTGAGCAGGTCGGCCTTGAGCCCCTCCAGTTCGCGTTCGGCCTGGGTGATGTCGTCGCGGTCCACATCGGCGTTGAGGCTCATGAAGCCGACGCCGCCGAACACCTCGCGCTCGGCCCACGGCCCGTAGGACAGCGCGTGGTCCAGGCGCAAGCGGCGGTACAGCGCCCAGTCCAGGTAGTTCTTGAGCAGGTCGAAGGTTTCGTCGTACTGGTCGTCCAGCACCGGTTCGGGCACCAGCCAGTGCAGCTTGGCGCCGTTGCCGATGAAGCCGCGCATCAGCGTGCGCTCGTGGGCGGCGCTGCTGCTGATGTCCGGCAGCGTCCGGTGCTCGCTGGGGTCGACCGGCTCCAGCGAGCCCCAGGCCCGTTCCAGATAGGCCGGCAGCAGCCGGTCGAGCTCGCCGACCACGATCAGGGTCATGTTGTTGGGCGCGTACCAGGCCTTGCGCACCTTCTCCAGCTGCTCGCGGGTCAGGCCGTCGACCTCGGCCCGCTGCGGGCATTTGAGCCCCAGTTCCACCGCCAGTTGATTGCTCGCGCTGTGGCCCAGGTCCTGGCGGTCGAGCCAGCGCCGCAGGTGCGTGTAATGGCCGCCGTCCTCGCGCTCGACCACGCGCTTGGCCGCGATGATCGCGTTGTCGTCGATGCGCGTGCGGGTCAGCAGATCCAGCAACAGGTCGAGCACCTTGCGCTGGTTCTTCGCCGGCGCCTCGATGACGAACGTGGTGTCGGCGTTGCTGGTGAAGGCGTTCCATTCACCGCCCAGGGCCTGCATGCGCTCCTCGAGGCCGCCTTCACCGGTGGCGTCGGTGCCGCTGAACAGCAGGTGTTCGAGCAGGTGCGGCAGTTCCTTTTCGTCGCAGCCGAAATCGTCGATGCCGACCCCGACCACCAGCCGGATCGCCACATGCCCGCGCTCGGTGCCGGGCTTGAGCAACACCTGCAGGCCGTTGGGCAGGGCGTAGCCTTCGACCTGGAAGCGATCCAGGGCCAGGGCGGGCAGGGAACCGAGCAGCAGGCAGGCGAACAGCAGGCGACGCATAACGAGTTTCCGTACGGCTGAAAGGGGGATCCGGGGTGCCTGAAAGGCCCTCACCGCCAGCAGGCTGGCTCCCGCAGGGGGATATGGTTCCAATGAGGGCCTGAAGGCCGGATCACTGTAACTGACTGGCCACGGTTGCAGACGTTCAAGGCGAATGCGTGATGTCCGTCATGTCGTCCACCGCCAGCGCGCCGGTGTCCGACGTCTCCAGTACCACATAGGCGCTGCCGCAGAACAGTGAATTGAGCCGTTTCATGTCCGCGATCAGTTCCAGGTGCAGCGAGCTGGTTTCGATGCTCTGCACGATCTTGCGCTGCAGACGGCTGACGTGGGCGTGGGCCAGGCGCCGCTCCTGGGCGCGGAACCGGCGCTTCTCCCGCAGCAGTTGGCGCGCGCTTTCCTTGTCGCCGCTGAGGAACACCGACAGCCCCAGCCGCAGGTTGGCGATCAGCTGAGCCTGCAGCCCGGCCAGTTCCTCCAGCCCGTCCTCGGAGAACGAACGGCGTTGGGACGTCTTTTGCTGCTGCACCTTGCGCAGCATGCGTTCGATCAGGTCGGCGGCCAGCTTGAGGTTGATCGCCAGTTCGATGATTTCCGCCCAGCGCCGGCTGTCCTGTTCGCCCAGGTCTTCCCGGGGCATCTGCGCCAGGTACAGCTTGATCGCGCTGTACAGCGCCTCGACGTCATCGGTCAGCCGGCGCACTTCCTGGGTCACGGCGGTCTGCTTGCCGCGCAGCGCATCGAGGGCGGCGTCGAGCATGTTGTCGATCAGGTCGCCCATGCGCAGGGTTTCCCGGGCGGCGTTGGCCAGGGCCAGGCTCGGCGTGGTCAGCGCCGTCGGATCGAGGTGGCGGGGCCGGGCGGTGCCGTTGGCCTGTTCGCGCTCCGGCAGCAGCCAGGCGCACAGCCGCGCCATCGGCCCGACGCTGGGCAACAGCACCAGGCAGCGCACGGTGTTGTAGAGCAGGTGGAAGCCGATGACCATTTCCTGGGCGCTGAAATCCAGGCTGTCCAGCCAGTGCACCAACGGGTCGAGCACCGGAATGATCAGCAGCAGCCCGATCAGCTTGTACAGCAGGCTGCCCAGCGCCACCTGCCGGCCGGCGGCGTTCTGCATGCTGGCGCTCATGAACGCCAGCACGCCGCTGCCGATGTTGGCGCCGATCACCAAGCCGATCGCCACCGGCAGGCTGATCACGTTGGCGCCGGCCAGGGTCGCGGTCAGCAGCACGGCGGCGAGGCTGGAATAGGAAACCATCGCGAACAACGCACCGACCAGGGCGTCGAGCAGGATGTCGCCGGTCAGCGAGGCGAAGATCACCTTCACCCCTTGGGCATGGGTGATCGGCGTGGCCGCCTCGACGATCAGCTGCAGCGCCAGAATGATCAGCCCCAGGCCGATGGCGACCCGGCCCATCTGGCCCAGCCGCGTCTGCTTGCGCGACAGGAAGAAGATCACCCCGATGAAGATCAGCAGCGGCGACAGCCACGACAGGTCGAAGGTCAGCACCCGTGCCATCAGCGCCGTACCGACGTCGGCGCCGAGCATGGTGGCCAGGGCCGGGGTCAGCGCCATCAGGCCCTGGCCGACGAAGGAGGTGACGAGCATGGCGGTGGCGTTGCTGCTCTGCACCATCGCGGTCACGACGATGCCGGCGATGAAGGCCAGCCAGCGCTTGGACATGTTCTGGCCGATGACGTGGCGCAGGTTGGAGCCGTAGACCCGCAGGATCCCGGTGCGGACGATGTGCGTGCCCCAGATCAGCAGGGCCACGGCGGAAAGCAGATTGAGCAGGGTGAGCATTGCAGGCCCCCTGTGATGACGGCGCCCCAGAGGGGCAAGTGGACGGTGCCGCGCGTTTTCTACGAGTTGTATTTAAGCTGTAGTCGGCTAACGGTCTGGGCGCCAGCATCGCACAGCCCAAGCGTCGATTGAAACAAAAGCGTCATGAAACCCGGGCAAGGCCCACCGCAAAAAACGATGGGAGCGAGCCTGCTCGCGATGGGGCCGTCACGTTCGACCGTTGGGTCGACTGACAAACCGCCATCGCGGGCAAACCCGCTCCCACAGGGTATTGCGCGTGACCTGACGGGTTACTGGCCCGGCACGTCCTTGCGCAGCTTCACCGGTTCCTGCTGCTGCTTCTTCCGGGCGATTGCACCGCGCATCTTGATGTTGATCGCTTCGACGGCCAGCGAGAACGCCATGGCGAAGTAGACGTAGCCTTTAGGCACATGCACGTCGAACGCTTCGGCGATCAGCACGGTGCCGACCACCAGCAGGAACGACAGCGCGAGCATCTTCAGCGACGGGTGCTTGTCGATGAACTCGCTGATCTTGCCCGAGGCCAGCATCATCACCAGCACGGCCACGACGATCGCAGCGACCATGACCGGCACGTGGGAGACCATGCCCACGGCGGTGATGACCGAGTCCAGGGAGAACACGATGTCGATGATCGCGATCTGGATGATCGTGTAGAAGAAATTGCCGCCCTTGCCCGAAGGCGCGTCGTCGCCTTCGTCTTCGCCCTCCAGCGCGTGGTACATCTCCTGGGAGCTTTTCCACAAAAGGAACAGCCCGCCGAAGAACAGGATCAGGTCGCGGCCGGAAATGCCTTGGCCGAACACCACGAACAGGTCGGCGGTCAGGCGCATGACCCAGGTGATCGACAGCAGCAACAGGATCCGGGTGATCATGGCCAGGCCCAGGCCGAAGATCCGGGTGCGGGCCTGCATGTGCTTGGGCATGCGGCTGACCAGGATCGAAATCATGATGATGTTGTCGATCCCCAGGACGATCTCCAGGGCGGTCAGAGTGAAGAAGGCAACCCAGATCTCAGGGTTGGTCAGCCATTCCATGTGTATTCCTTTGAGCGAGTGTTAAACCACGACGCCAGCATGGAGCTGGCGGCGTGGAAGTTTGGCGCCGTTGCAGTTACAGAGTGCTGAACAGCGGAAAAGTCCCCAACAGCAACGCGGCCGCCAGTATGCACAGGCAGACCAGCACTGCCCACTTGAGCGTGAAGCGCTGGTGGTCGCCGAACTCGATCCCGGCCAGGGCCACCAGCAGGTAGGTGGACGGCACCAGCGGGCTGAGCAGGTGGACAGGCTGGCCGACGATCGAGGCACGGGCCATTTCCACCGCGGTGATGCCGTAATGGCTGGCCGCTTCGGACAGCACCGGCAGCACGCCGTAGTAGAACGCGTCGTTCGACATGAAGAACGTGAACGGCATGCTCACCAGCGCCGTGATCACCGCCAGGTAAGGGCCCAGGAAATCCGGGATCACCGCCAGCAGGCTCTTGGACATGGCGTCGACCATGCCGGTGCCCGACAGGATACCGGTGAAGATGCCCGCCGCGAAGATCAGGCTGACCACTGACAGCACGCTGCCGGCGTGGGCCGCGACACGGTCCTTCTGCTGCTGCAGGCAAGGGTAGTTGACGATCATCGCGATGCTGAACGCCACCATGAACAGCACCGGCAGCGGCAGCAGGCCGGCGATCAGGGTGCACATCAGGGCCAGGGTCAGCAGGCCGTTGAACCAGATCAGCTTCGGACGGCGGGCGTCCGGGAACTGCGAGACGCTGATTTCGCTGTGGTCGATCTCGTCGCCGACCAGGTGCAGCTCGCCCAGACGCGCGCGCTCACGCTTGCCGTAGAAGTAGGCGATGACCAGGATCGCCACCACGCCAGCGGCCATGGCCGGGATCATCGGCACGAAGATGTCCGACGGATCCACGTGCAGCGCACTGGCGGCACGGGCGGTCGGGCCGCCCCACGGGGTCATGTTCATCACGCCGCCGGCGAGGATGATCAGGCCGGCCATGATCCGCGGGCTCATGCCGATGCGGCTGTACAGCGGCAGCATGGCGGCCACGCAGATCATGTAGGTGGTCGCGCCGTCGCCGTCCAGGGACACGACGAGCGCCAGGACGGCGGTGCCGACCGACACCTTCAGCGGGTCGCCCTTGACCAGCTTGAGGATCTTGCGCACGGCCGGGTCGAACAGGCCGGAGTCGATCATCAGGGCGAAATACAGGATGGCGAACATCAGCATCACGCCGGTCGGCGCAAGCTTGGTGATGCCTTCGAGCATCATCGGGCCGATCTTCGGCGCAAAGCCGCCGAACAGCGCGAACAGGATCGGGATGATGATCAGGGCGATCAGCGCGGACAGGCGCTTGGTCATGATCAGGAACATGAACGTGATGACCATGGCGAAGCCAAGGAAAGTCAGCATGGGAATACTCCAGGCGTAGCGCGGCTAGGGAATGGGCCGACCTTGGGGGATCAGCGCAGAACGGGAAGCACGGAACGTACGGGCGGAGTGACAGCGAGGAGGCGGGTTGCAGAGGACATCAGAATCACCATTGTTGTTGTTAATTGGGCCGGGCGGGCGAGGTTGCGCACGCATTGGCCAGCCGGTCTGGTGCCGGCAGTGGGGGCGATCCTAATCGGGGAAGCTTTCAGCCAGCTTTCGCCGGCGAAAGCTTTGGGCGAACGGCCAACCGGCCGTCGGAAGCGGCTAGAGTCAACGGATCCGGGCACGGGAGGGAAAGGCCATGAACGAACTGCACCACGGCGGATGCCACTGCGGACACATCCGCTATCAGATCAGCGGGCCCCTGCATGACATCGCCCACTGCCATTGCTCGATCTGCCGACGGGTCAGCGGCGGCATCGTCACCACGTGGCTGACGGCGCCGGCGGCGGATTTCCGCTGGCTGGCCGGCACGCCGGCGCACTATGCGTCGTCGGACACCTGCACGCGGTTCTTCTGCCCGCAGTGCGGGGCGCAGCTGGCGCTGGCGACGCGGCTGAGCCCCGAGAGCATCGACGTCACCGTCGCCACCCTCGACCACCCGGAACAGGCGCCGGCCGACCGGCATATCTGGACCGACAGCCGGCTGCCGTGGCTGCACCTGGACGAGCACCTGCCGCAAGAGCCGGAAGAAACCCTCTGATCAAAAAATGGACAGGTTCAGCGGCCGCACCGCACCCATCCAGATCGCGTGCTCGGTGTGGTCGAGCAGGTCGTCGCCGGTGTCCGGGTGCAGGAACACCACCAGCCCCTTGCGGTTGAGCGCCAGCCAAGGCAACACATCCCCCAAGAGCTCGGGGCCGAACGCCAGTTGGCAGCTCCAGTCCGGGTGCGGGCCGACCGGGCGCTCGTGCATCCGGCCCATTTTCAGGGGAAACCGTTGCGCGGCCTGCTCGCACAGGGCCCGGGCCTGCTCGATCGTGCCGGCATCGTAGTAGATGTGGGCGTGATAACCCTTGATCTGTTGCATCTGCAATCCTCTGCATCGAAATTGAAAGCCGCTCACACCGCCACCGACGGCAACGCCAACCCGTTCAACGACTGGGCGCTGTCGGCCTGCTCGGCCATCAGCCAGTCGACGAACCGTTGGATCAATGCCCCGCGTCGTTTGCGCGGCGGCAGCACCACGTAATAGCCGAGCCGCGACAGGGTGGTCTCGGCGATGGGCCGGCACAGCAAGCCCTGGCTCAGCAAGTTATCCACAAGGTGGCGCCAGCCGATGGCCACGCCCTGGCCGCCGATGGCCGCCTGGATCAGCAGCGTGTAGTTGTCGAAACGCAATTGCCCCGGCGCCGGCGGGGTGGTGAGGCCGAGCTCGCGGAACAGTCCGCTCCAGTCGAACCAGCGGCTGCTGTTCTCGCCCCGCAGGTGCAGCAGCGGAAACTCCAGCAACGCCTGGGGCGAAAGGGGAAGGGCGCGGTCCTTGAGCAGTTGCGGGCTACACACCGGGAACACTTCTTCGCTGAACAGCCAGTGGCTTTCGCCCTGCTTGAAGCGCCCGTCGCCGAACAGCACCGCCACGTCGATGTCGGTGCGCAGCATGTTGTGGCTGCGCTCGCTGGTGACCAGGCTCACGTCCACCTGCGGATTGGCCGCGTGGAAGCGGTGCAGGCGCGGCATCAGCCAGTAGGCGGCGAAGGCGAAATCGGTGGCGACCTGCAACACCTCATGCTGCTGTTGTGCGCTGATCGCGCTCAATCCTGCGTCGATGTTCTGTAAACCGAGGGCAACCTGCTCGAACAGCAACGCGCCGACCTCGGTCAGGCCGATGCCTCGGTAGATCCGGTCGAACAACCGCGCGCCGAGCTGCTCCTCCAGCCGCTTGATCTGCTGGCTGACGGCCGGCTGCGTGGTGCCCAGCTCCACCGCCGCAGCGGTGAAACTGCGGTGACGGGCCGCCGCCTCGAAGGCGCGGAGCAGGTCCAGGGAGAGGTCGCCAAGGGCTTCATACATAAGCGGTGCTTATCCTAGTCATTGTTCGGCGCGGGCTTTACCGAACCGGGCATGGAATCCATGCTCAATCGCAGCAATGTCGCATAACTCTCCACTATGGAATGCCGCGATCACATGAAGCGCAAGAACATTCTTTTCATCATGGCCGATCAGATGGCCGCGCCCATGCTGCCGTTCTACGGCCCGTCGCCCGTCAAGCTGCCGAACCTCAGCCGTCTCGCCGAGCAGGGCGTGGTGTTCGACGCCGCCTACTGCAACAGCCCGCTGTGCGCGCCGTCGCGCTTCACCCTGGTCAGCGGCCAATTGCCCAGCAAGATCGGCGCCTACGACAACGCCGCCGATTTCCCCGCCGACGTCCCGACCTACGCCCATTACCTGCGCCGCCTCGGCTACCGCACCGCGCTGTCGGGCAAGATGCACTTCTGCGGCCCGGACCAACTGCACGGCTACGAAGAACGCCTGACCAGCGACATCTACCCCGCCGACTACGGCTGGGCGGTGAACTGGGACGAGCCGGACGTGCGCCCCAGTTGGTACCACAACATGTCCTCGGTGCTGCAGGCCGGGCCGTGCGTGCGCACCAACCAGCTCGATTTCGACGAAGAAGTGGTGTTCAAGGCCCGCCAGTACCTGTACGACCACGTCCGCGAGGACGGCGACCGGCCGTTCTGCCTGACCGTGTCGATGACCCACCCGCACGACCCGTACACGATTCCCAAGGCGTTCTGGGACTTGTACGACGATGCCGACATCCCGCTTCCGGTCACCCCGGAGCAACATTCGCTCGACCCGCATTCCCAGCGACTGCTCAAGGTCTACGACCTGTGGGACAAGCCGCTGCCTGTGGATAAGATCCGCGACGCGCGCCGAGCCTACTTCGGCGCGTGCAGCTACATCGACGACAACGTCGGCAAGCTCCTGCAGACCCTGGAGGAAACCGGGCTGGCCGACGACACCGTCATCGTGTTCTCCGGCGACCACGGCGACATGCTCGGCGAGCGCGGGCTCTGGTACAAGATGCACTGGTTCGAGATGGCCGCCCGGGTGCCGCTGCTGATCAGCGCCCCCGGCCAATTCGGCGCCCGCCGGGTCAGCGCCGCCGTGTCCACCGCCGACCTGCTGCCGACCTTCGTCGAATTGGCCGGCGGCAGCCTGGAACCGGGCCTGCCGCTGGACGGCCGGTCGCTGGTGCCGCACCTGCAAGGGCAGGGCGGGCACGACGAAGTGTTCGGCGAATACATGGCCGAAGGCACCGTGAGCCCGTTGATGATGATCCGGCGCGGCGCCTACAAATTTATCTACAGTGAAGACGACCCTTGCCTGCTGTTCGATGTGGACAATGATCCGCACGAGCTGGAAGAACTCAGCGCATCGCCGCAGCATCGCCAGCTGTTCGACGATTTTCTCGCCGAGGCGCGGGCCCGCTGGGACATCCCGGCGATCCACCGGGACGTGCTCGCCAGCCAGCGCCGGCGGCGCTTCGTCGCCGGGGCGCTGACCCTCGGCACGCTCAAGAGCTGGGATCACCAGCCGCTGGTGGACGCCAGCCAGCAGTACATGCGCAACCACATCGACCTCGATGACCTGGAGCGCAAGGCCCGTTATCCACAACCCTGCCAAAACCAATAACGCAAAGGGGAAGTCCATGGTCAAGTTATCCACAATCGTGACGGTCGGCCTGATCACGCTGAGCAGCGCCCAGGCCTGGGCCGAGGCAAGCTGCGAAACCGTGAAGATGGCCGACCCCGGCTGGAGCGACATCGCCGCCACCAACGCCATCACCGGGTTCCTGCTGGACGGCATGGGCTACAAGCCCAAGGTCGACACCCTCGCGGTGCCGATCACCTTCGGCGGCCTGAAGGACGGCCAGGTCGACGTGTTCCTCGGCAACTGGATGCCGGCGCAGCAGGGGTTCTACGACAAGTTCGTGGCCACCGGCGACGTCACCCAACTGGCGAAGAACCTCGACGGCACCGAGTTCACCCTGGCCGTGCCCGACTACGTGTGGGACGCCGGCGTGCATGACTTCGCCGACCTGAACAAGTACGCCGACAAGTTCGACAAGAAGATCTACGGCATCGGCTCCGGCGCGCCGGCCAACATTTCCTTGCAGGAGATGATCAAGAAGGACGACTTCGGCATGGGCCAGTGGAAGCTGATCGAGTCCAGCGAACAGGCGATGCTTGCCGAAGTGTCGCGGGCGGTGAAGAAGCAGAAGTTCGTCACCTTCCTCGGCTGGACGCCGCACCCGATGAACGTGCAGCTGAAAATGCATTACCTCAAGGGCGGCGAGAAGTACTTCGGCGACACCGGCAGCGTGCACACCCTGACGCGCAAAGGTTACGCCGAAGCCTGCCCGAACGTGGGCCGGCTGCTGACCAACCTGTCGTTCACCCAGCAGATGGAGAACAGCATCATGGCCGAGGTGGTGAACAAGAAGATCAGCAACGCCGACGCGGCCAAGGCGTGGATCAAGGCCAACCCGGCGGTGCTGGAGAAATGGCTGGACGGGGTGAAGACCGTGGACGGCAAAGACGCACTGCCTGCGGTCAAGGCCCGGCTCTGAACGCTGTGGCGAGGGCGCTTGCTCCCGCCGGGCTGCGCACTCCAGTGGGAGCAAGCGCCCTCGTCACAAGCCACAAGCTAAAACTGCAAGCCACCCGTGAGGGTGTGTGCCTGATACCCTTGCGCAAAATCCCGTCCGAGAGGATCCATGGCCCTCCCCAGCCGCCGCTCACTGCTGCCCTTCCTGACCTGGCTGCCCCGGCAAACCCGCGCCAGCGTCGGACGCGACCTGATCGTCGGCCTCAGCGGCGCGATCCTCGCGCTGCCCCAGTCGGTCGCCTACGCCCTGATCGCCGGGCTACCGCCGGAGTACGGGCTGTATGCGGCGATCGTCCCGGTGCTGATCGCCTGCCTGTGGGGCTCCTCCTGGCACCTGATCTGCGGACCGACGGCGGCGATCTCGATCGTGCTGTACGCCAGCGTCAGCCCGTTGGCCGTCCCCGCCTCGCAGGACTACGTCACCCTGATCCTGCTGCTGACCTTCCTGGCCGGGATCTTCCAGTGGCTGCTCGGCCTGCTGCGCTTCGGCGCCCTGGTGAATTTCGTGTCGCACTCGGTGGTGCTCGGCTTCACCCTCGGCGCGGCGGTGGTGATCGCCGTCGGCCAGTTGCCGAACCTGCTGGGCCTGGACCTGCCCGCCAAGGCCACGGCGCTGGCGAGCCTGACGGATCTGCTGAGCCACCTGGGGGCTGTGGATAAGCCGTCGCTGGCCCTGGGCCTGGCCACCGTGGGGGTGGGCGCCATGCTCAAGCGCCTGTTGCCGCGCTGGCCGACGTTGTTGATCACCCTGGCGCTGGGCAGCCTGCTGGTGTGGCTGTGGCCGGCGATGTTCGGCCATGTGCGCCTGGTCAGCGCGTTCACCGGCAGCCTGCCGCCGTTCAGTGCGCTGCCGCTGGATCTGGACCTGGTCCTGCGTCTGCTGCCCAGCGCGGTGGCGGTGGGCATGCTCGGGCTGGTCACCAGCCTGTCGATCGCCCGCTCCATCGCCGCCCGTTCGCAACAGTTGCTCGACGCCAACCAGGAAGTCCGCTCCCAGGGGCTGTCGAACATCGTCGGGGCGTTCTTTTCCGGTTCGCTGTCCGCCGGGTCGTTCACCCGCTCGGGGCTGAGCTACGAGGCCGGCGCCTGCTCGCCGCTGGCCGGGGTGTTTTCGGCGGTGTGGGTGGCGCTGTTCGCGCTGTTCGGCGCCGCGCTGATCGCGCACATTCCGATCCCGGCCATGGCCGGCAGCATCCTGCTGATCGCCTGGGGGCTGGTGGACCATCGCGGCATCCGCGCCCTGCTGCGGGTCAGCCGCGCCGAGTTCGCGGTGATGGCCCTGACCTGCGCCGCCACGCTGCTGCTGGAACTGCAGACGGCGATCTACGCCGGGGTGCTGGCGTCGCTGTTCTTCTACCTCAAGCGCACCTCGCAGCCGCGGGTGCAGCATTGGCGCGACGGCGAGGACGATGTGCTGCGGGTCGGCGGCTCGATTTTCTTCGGCGCCAGCCACTACCTGCAGGTGCGCCTGCAACGCCTGCACGGCGCCCGGGTGGTGATCGAGGCGCAGCAGATCAACTTCATCGATTACTCGGGGGTGGAGATGCTGCACCAGGAAGCCCGGCGCCTGCTGAGCCAGAACCGTTGCCTGACGTTGCGCCGGGCGCGGCCGCAGGTGGTGGAGGAGTTGCTCAAGCTGGAAGGGCCGCAGAAGTGCCCGATCCGCTTCGAGGATTGACCGCAGAGCCCACTGGGGGAGCGGACCTGCTCGCGATGGCGGTCTGTCTGTCACAGCGATGCTGGAGGTGACGCCTTCATCGAGGGCAGGCTCGCTCCTTCAGGGTCATTGCGCCAATTGGCGGCGCAGTTCGGCCAGCACCGGCGCGGTGTCGGGGCGCACCCCGCGCCACAGGAAAAACGCTTCCGCCGCCTGCTCGGCGAGCATCCCCAGCCCGTCCATGACCACCCCGGCGCCGTGTTCGCTGGCCCAGCGGCAGAACGCGGTGGGTTCCTTGCCGTACATCATGTCGTAGCACAGGGTCTTGCCCGGCTCGATCAGGCTCGGGGCGATCGGCGGCACGTCGCCGGTGAGGCTGGCCGAGGTGGCGTTGATGATCACGTCCACCGGCTCCTGCAGCCAGTCGAAACCGCTGGCCGACACCGGCCCGAGATCGCAGAACAGTTCGGCCAGCAACTCGGCCTTGTCCACCGTGCGGTTGGCGATGATCACCGACGCCGGCCGCTCGGCCAGCAACGGCTCCAGCGCGCCGCGCACCGCGCCGCCGGCCCCCAGCAGCAGGATGCGTTTGCCGGTCAGGCTGAAACCGGCATTGACCGTCAGGTCGCGCACCAGCCCGGCGCCGTCGGTGTTGTCGCCCAGCAGGCTGCCGTCGGCCTGCCGGCTCAGGGTGTTCACCGCACCGGCCCGTTGCGCGCGGGCGGTCAGGCTGTCGGCCAGGCGATAGGCCTCTTCCTTGAACGGTACGGTGACGTTGGCGCCGCGTCCTTCCCGGAAGAACGCCGTGGCGCAGTCGCTGAAGCCGTCCAGCGGCGCCAGCAGGGTGCTGTAGTCAAGCTGCTGGCCGGTCTGCCCGGCGAACAGCGAGTGGATCATCGGCGATTTGCTGTGGCCGATCGGGTTGCCGAAAACGACGTAACGGTCCATCGACACTCCTCAGGCCTGAGCCAGCCAGTCGCGGTCTTGCAGGAAGTAGTCGGTCAGGCGCGCCTCTTCGCTGCCCGGCTCGGCTTTCCAGTCGTAGGCCCAGCGCACCTGTGGCGGCAGCGACATCAGGATCGATTCGGTGCGCCCGCCCGACTGCAGGCCGAACAGGGTGCCGCGGTCGTACACCAGGTTGAACTCGACGTAGCGCCCGCGGCGGAATTCCTGGAACTCACGCTGCTTGGCGGTGAACGCCTCGTGCTTGCGGCGCTGGACGATCGGCAGGTAGGCGTCGATGTAGGCATCGCCGATGGCGCGCATGAAGGCGAAGCTGGTGTCGAAGTCCCACTCGTTCAGGTCATCGAAGAACAGGCCGCCGATGCCGCGCGGCTCGTGGCGGTGCTTGATGTGGAAGTAGGTGTCGCACCAGGCCTTGTAGCGCGGGTAGACGTCCGGGCCGAACGGCGCGCAGGCCTGGGCGGCGATGCGGTGCCAGTGGACGCAGTCTTCTTCGTTGCCGTAGTACGGGGTCAGGTCGAAGCCGCCGCCGAACCACCAGACCGGTTCTTCGCCTTCCTTTTCGGCGATGAAGAAGCGCACGTTGGCGTGGGACGTCGGCACGTGCGGATTGTGCGGATGGATCACCAGCGACACGCCCAGGGCCTCGAAGCCGCGTCCGGCCAGCTCCGGCCGGTGGGCGCTGGCCGACGGCGGCAGGCCGCTGCCGAAGACGTGGGAAAAGTTGACGCCGCCCTTTTCGATCACCGTGCCGTTCTCGATCACCCGGGTGCGACCGCCGCCGCCGGCCGGACGGGACCAGGCGTCTTCGACGAAGCGCGTGCCGCCGTCTTCGGTCTCCAGCGCGGCGCAGATGCGGTCTTGCAGGTCGAGCAGATACGCCTTTACGGCGTCGGTGCGGGTCGTCATGGCATCACCTTGGATCGGGCAAAACTGCGCGCGGCCCCCGCAAACAAGGGGCGCCGCGCAAATGGGCGCACAGCATACCATCGCAGGCGAGCCTGCCGCAGTTGACGAAGATCAAGCTTGGGGGTTCGATAGCAGGCTTCCCGAATGTCTCAAGGAGCAGGCAGATGGCCAAGCGTATCCAGTTCCGCGCCCACGGCGGCCCCGACGTGCTCGAATACGTCGACTACTCGCCCGTCGAGCCCGGCCCGCAGCAGGTCCGCGTGAGCAACAAGGCCATCGGCCTGAACTTCATCGACACCTACTACCGCAGCGGTCTGTATTCGCCGCCGTCCCTGCCGTCTGGGCTCGGCGCCGAAGGCGCGGGCATCGTCGAGGCGGTGGGCAGCGCGGTGACCCGGTTCAAGGTCGGCGACCGCGTGGCCTACGGCAGCGGCCCGCTGGGGGCCTACAGTGACGTGCATGTGCTGCCCGAAGCCAACCTGGTGCACCTGCCGGACGCCATCGGTTTCGAGACCGCCGCCGGCGTGATGCTCAAGGGCCTGACCGTGCAGTACCTGCTGCGCCAGACCTACGAGCTCAAGGGCGGCGAAACCATTCTGTTCCACGCGGCGGCCGGCGGCGTCGGCCTGCTCGCCTGCCAGTGGGCCAAGGCCTTGGGCGTGAAGCTGATCGGCACCGTCAGCTCCAAGGAAAAGGCTGAACTGGCCAAGGCCAACGGTGCCTGGGCGACCATCGACTACAGCCACGAGAACGTCGCGCAACGGGTGCTGGAACTGACCGACGGGAAGAAGGTTCCGGTGGTGTACGACGGCGTCGGCAAGGACACCTGGCCGGCCTCGCTCGACAGCGTGGCCCCGCGCGGGCTGGTGGTGAGCTTCGGCAATGCGTCCGGCGCGGTGGAGGGGGTCAACCTGGGGATCCTCGCGGCCAAAGGTTCGCTGTACGTGACCCGCCCGACCCTGGCGACCTACGCCAACAACGCCGAGAACCTGCAGCGCATGGCCGACGAGCTGTTCGGGATGATCGCCGCCGGCAAGCTCAAGGTGGAGATCGGCCAACGCTATCCATTGGCGGACGCCGCCAAGGCGCAGACCGACCTGGCGGCGCGCCGCACCACCGGCTCGACCATCCTGTTGCCCTGAAGCCAGCCTGCTGGCGATGGCGGTGCAGCCTGTCTCAGGCCGGGCGCACCACGTTGCCGGTCGCCAGGTCGCGGATCAGGCTCGGGTTCTTGCGCCCGCCGAGCATGCCGCCGAGCACCAGGTCGACCTGGCCGCGGAAATACTGCTCGACCCGCAGCCGGGTGCGCGCCGCCGGACGCCCCTGGGGGTTGGCCGACGTCGACACCAGCGGCCCCACCAGCGCGCACAGGTCACGCACCTGCGGATGATCGCTGACCCGCAGCGCCACGGTGTCATGCACGCCGGTGATCCACTCGGGCAGCAGGTTCTGGTGCGGCACCAGCCAGGTGTTGGGCCCGGGCCAGGTGGCGGCCATGCGGTCGATCCACTCCTGCGGGAAGTCTTCGAACAGGAAGTCGAACTGACGGATGTTGTCGGCGACCAGGATCAGCCCCTTGTCCGCCGACCGGTTCTTGATCGCCAGCAGCCGATCCACCGCCTCCTCGTTCCACGGGTCGCACCCCAGCCCCCAGACGGCTTCGGTTGGGTAGGCAATCACCGCCCCGGCGCGAATCTCTCGTGCGGCTTGCTGCACACGCCAACTGTTGACCATGAAACACTCTCCGCAAACAGGTTTCGCGCAGTTTACCGATCTTCCCCGTAAAACCCAGCCTCCCGAGCGTCAGCTCACCCGCGCCAGCCAGCGGCCGCTTTCGCACACGGCGCGGCCGTCCATCTCCAGCTCGGTCAGCGCCGCCAGCACTTTGGGCAGCGCCCAGCCGCAGCTTTCGGCCAGGGCTTCGCTGGTGTGCGGCGCGGCATGCAGCAGCCGCAGCAACGGGTGATCGGCCGGCGACGGGGCTGTGGACAACGGCACGCGCTGCCAGCCGCGCAGGGCTTCGAGGATGTGCTCGATGGTCTCCACCAGCGCCGCGCCGTCGCGGATCAGCTGATGGCAGCCCCGGGCGCCGGGATGATGGATCGAACCAGGTATCGCAAAGACCTCGCGCCCCTGTTCCGCCGCCAGCCGGGCGGTGATCAGCGAACCGCTGGCCACGCTGGCCTCGACCACCAGCACGCCGAGCGCCAGGCCGCTGATGATCCGGTTGCGCCGGGGAAAGTTGCTGGCGACGGGGCCGGTGTCCAGCGGAAACTCCGACACCACTGCGCTGCCGGAGGCGATCATCGCGTCGGCCAGCCGTCGGTTGCGCTGTGGATAAAAATTTTCCAGCCCCGTGCCCAAGACGCCGACGGTGCGCCCGCCGACGTCCACGGCGGCCTGGTGCGCCGCCGCGTCGATGCCCAACGCCAACCCGCTGGTGATGACGAACCCGGCCCCGGCCAGGCTGCGCGAGAACGCGGCGGCGCTGTCCATTCCAGGGCGCGACGCGCGGCGGCTGCCGACCATCGCCAGTTGCGGCCTCTCCAGGATCTGCGGGTCGCCGGCCACGAACAGCAGCGGCGGCGGATCGGCAATCTGCGCCAGCAGCGCCGGGTAATCGGGCTGGCCCCACATCAGCACATGCCGGTCCGGCCGCTCTAGCCAGCGCAATGCGTGGCTGGCGCCATCGCGCACCTGCGGACAACGCCGGGCCTCGGCGCAGGTCGCCGGCAACCCCAGCGCCCGCCAGGCGCTGGCCGGAGCGCTGATGGCCTTGGACGCCGAGCCGAAGGCTTCGAGCAGTTTGGCGAAACGTTTGGGACCGATGTCCGGCATACGGTGGAGGCGCAGACGCGCCTCCAGTTCCGCCGGGGAAACCGGCGTACAGGCAGACAGTTGCATGGATCATCCTTGACCGTCGGGCGTCCCGAACCATTCGGGACAAGCTGTGGATAACTCTGTTGGTAACTTGTGAAGCCAACTAAGGGTTGCGCACCTTGTCCAGCACCGCCAACGAGCGCGTGGCGTTCAGCACCAGGCCGTAACTGAGCTTGTCGTAGGTGCGGAACACCATCAGCAGGCCGGCGCGCTCGTCCGGGATCTTCAGCGGCTGGCCGGTGATCCGGTCGCGCACGGTTTCCCCGGTCTTCATCACCACCAGCACGTTGCCTTCGGCCAGGCCGTCGCGCTTGCCCTTGTTCAGCGTCACCACGTCCATGGCGCCGATCTGGGTGACGCCCCGCGGCACGTCGATGATCAGGCCGTTGATGTCGGTCTGCGGCGCGCTGGGCATGAAGGTCGAGTTGATCGAGCGCTCCTCGCCGCTGAACAGACGGTCACCCAGGCGCACTTCCTGGGTGGTGCGCTGCAGGGCGAGGGTGGCCACGTCGCCTTCGGTGGCGATGATCTCGCCGCCGCCGACGTCATCGGCGTTGATCCCCAGGAACTCCTTGCTCTGCGGGTCGGTGTAGACCTTGCCCTGGCGGAAGATCCCGTACACCGGCCGGCTCATGTCGAAGCGGCCGCGGGCGAAGATCCGGTCGCCGGTGCCGCTGAGCACCCGTTCGGCATCGCCGGCGACGATGTACGGCGCCTTGTCGAAATCCTCGACCTTGTCGACGATCCGGTTGCTGAGCAGGAAGCTGTTGATGGACTTGAGCGGAATGCTCGGGATGGCCTCGGCCACCGGGCTGCTGCGCACCCGCGGCGACAGCTTGATGGTGCCGCGCGAGGCGCCGCGGTTGAGGGTCAGGCGCGGCTGGCCGTTGACGTAGTCGAGCGTCAGCGTGTCGCCCGGGTAGATCAGGTTGGGGTTTTCGATCTGCGGGTTGGCGTGCCACAGCTGCGGCCATTGCCAGGGCTCGCGCAGGTATTTGCCGGAGATGTCCCAGAGGGTGTCCCCCGAAACCACCGTGTATTGCCGTGGAAAACCTTCCTTGAGCTGCACTTGCCCGTGCGCGGCGCCGGCCGAGGCCAGAAGCAGCAGGGCGAACAGTGTTTTCCTCATGCGGTGAATCCCTTTATCATGTGCATTCGCGTGAATCGTCAGAGCCCCCGTGGCTCGCCCCGGCCTGCACTGCAAAAGCCAGGGGCTACGCTTCACAACGGTAGCCTGCATCCTCGGACCCGCCAGGCCATCGACCCGACTTTACCTCACACGTGCAGCAATCAAGCCTATGGCCATTTTGAACATCCTCGAATTTCCGGACCCGCGCCTGCGCACTATCGCCAAACCCGTGGCCGTAGTGGACGACGAAGTGCGTCAACTGGTCGATGACATGTTTGAAACAATGTATGAAGCGCCGGGCATCGGCCTCGCCGCGACCCAGGTCAACGTGCACAAGCGTATCGTCGTGATGGACCTTTCCGAAGACCGCACCGAGCCCCGGGTGTTCATCAACCCCGAGTTCGAGCCGCTGACCGACGAAATGGATCAGTACCAGGAAGGCTGCCTGTCGGTGCCGGGCTTCTACGAAAACGTCGACCGCCCGCAGAAGGTCAAGATCAAGGCCCTGGACCGCGAAGGCCAGCCTTACGAACTGATCGCCGAAGGCCTGCTCGCGGTGTGCATCCAGCACGAATGCGACCACCTCAACGGCAAGCTGTTCGTCGATTACCTGTCCACGCTCAAACGCGACCGCATCAAGAAGAAGCTGGAAAAGCTCCACCGCCAGAACGCTTGATGCCCTCCTTCAAAGGCTTGCTGCGGCAAGCCTTTTTCTTTTTCAAGACGCTTTGCACTTAGAGACCCCCGAATGACTGAGCCACTGCGCATCGTTTTTGCCGGCACCCCGGAATTCGCCGCCGAACACCTCAAGGCCCTGCTGGCCAGCCCTTACGAGATCGTGGCGGTCTACACCCAACCGGACCGTCCGGCCGGCCGCGGGCAAAAACTGATGCCGAGCCCGGTCAAGCAGCTGGCTGTGGATAACCATATCCCGGTGCTGCAGCCGCCGACCCTGCGCAACGCCGACGCCCAGGCCGAACTGGCCGCCCTCAAGCCTGACCTGATGGTGGTGGTGGCCTACGGCCTGATCCTGCCGCAGGCGGTGCTGGACATCCCGCGTTTGGGCTGCATCAACAGCCACGCGTCCTTGCTGCCGCGCTGGCGCGGTGCGGCGCCGATCCAGCGCGCCGTGGAAGCGGGCGACGCCGAAAGCGGCGTGACCGTGATGCGCATGGAGGCCGGCCTGGACACCGGGCCGATGCTGCTGAAGGTCGTCACCCCGATCAGCGCCGACGACACCGGCGGCAGCCTGCACGACCGTCTCGCCGAAATGGGCCCGCCGGCCGTGGTGCAGGCGATCGCCGGCCTCGCCGCCGGGACGCTGGAAGGCGAGGTGCAGGACGACGGCCTCGCCACCTACGCCCACAAGCTGAACAAGGACGAGGCCCGCATCGACTGGCGCCGTCCGGCCATCGAACTGGAACGCCTGGTGCGCGCCTTCAACCCGTGGCCGATCACTCACAGCACCCTCGACGGCGAAGCGCTGAAAGTGCTGGCGGCCACCCTGGCCGACGGCAAGGGCGCCCCCGGCACCATCCTCGGCGCCAGCAAGGACGGCCTGATCGTCGCCTGCGGCGAGCAGGCGCTGTGCCTGACCCGCCTGCAACTGCCCGGCGGCAAGGCGCTGAACTTCAGCGACCTGTTCAACAGCCGCCGCGAGAAATTCGCCGTCGGCATCGTCCTCGGCGAAACGGCGGACACCCCATGAATCCACGTCTGGCAGCCGCCAAGGCCTTGGCCGCCGTCCTCAGCGGAAAAGCCTCGCTCAACAGTTCCCTGCCCACGCAACTGGACAAGGTCGAGGACCGCGACCGCGGCTTCACCCAGGATCTGGCGTTCGGCACCGCCCGTTGGCAGCCGCGGCTGTCGGCCCTGGCGGAAAAACTGCTGCAGAAGCCGTTCAAGGCCGCCGACGCCGACGTCGAGGCCCTGATGCTGGTAGGCCTCTACCAATTGCTCTACACCCGGGTGCCGGCCCACGCGGCCATCGGCGAAACCGTCGGCTGCGCCGACAAGCTGAAGAAGCCTTGGGCCAAAGGCCTGCTCAACGCCGTGCTGCGCCGGGCGCAACGGGAAAGCGAAGCGCTGTTCGCCGAACTGGCCCGGGACCCGGTGGTGCGCACCGCCCACCCGCGCTGGCTGCAGAAATCCCTGAAGGCCTTCTGGCCCGAGCAGTGGGAAGCGATCTGCGAGGCCAACAACGCGCACCCGCCGATGATCCTGCGGGTCAACCGCCGCCATCACAGCCGCGACGCCTACCTCGCGCTGCTGACCGACGCCGGGATCGCCGCGCAACCGTGCGCCTTCAGCCGCGACGGCATCGTGCTTGAGGCCGCCGCCGACGTGCGCAGCCTGCCGGGCTTCGCCGAGGGCTGGATCAGCGTCCAGGATGAAGCCGCGCAACTGGCCGCCGACCTGCTGGACCTGGCGCCGGGCCAACGGGTGCTGGACGCCTGCTGCGCCCCCGGCGGCAAGACCTGCCATATCCTCGAAGCCGAACCGGCGCTGGCCGGCGTGGTGGCGGTGGACCTGGAAGCCAAGCGGCTGGTGCGGGTGAAGGAAAACCTCGAACGCCTCGGCCTGAGCGCCGAACTGATCGCCGCCGACGGCCGCGACACCGCCGCCTGGTGGGACGGCAAGCCGTTCCAGCGGATCCTGCTCGACGCGCCGTGCTCGGCCACTGGCGTGATCCGCCGCCATCCGGACATCAAGCTCACCCGCCAAGCCGAGGACATCGCCGCCCTCGCGCAACTGCAGGGCGAGCTGCTCGACACGATGTGGAAAACCCTGGAGGTGGGCGGCATCCTGCTCTACGCCACCTGCTCGACCTTGCCCACCGAGAACACCGAGGTCATCGCCGCGTTCCTTGAGCGCACCCCGGGCGCCCGGGAGCTGGACCTGGCCACGGCGGCCGGCATCAGGCAGCCCCACGGCCGTCAATTGCTGGCCCAGCAAGGCGGACACGACGGGTTCTACTACGCCAAGCTGATCAAGATCGCTGCCGCGCGCGGCTAAACGGATTCAACGGAGTGACTGGATGAAGATCATCATCCTCGGCGCGGGGCAGGTCGGCGGCACGCTGGCCGAACACCTGGCCAGCGAAGCCAACGACATCACCGTGGTCGACACCGACGGCGAGCGCTTGCGCGATCTCGGCGACCGCCTCGACATCCGCACCGTGCAGGGCCGCGGCTCGCTGCCCACCGTGCTGCGCCAGGCCGGCGCGGACGACGCCGACATGCTGGTGGCGGTGACCAACAGCGACGAGACCAACATGGTCGCCTGCCAGGTCGCCCACACCCTGTTCCACACCCCGACCAAGATCGCCCGGGTGCGCGAGGCCGCCTACCTGACCCGCGAGGAGCAGCTGTTCCAGAACGAAGCGATTCCGGTGGACGTGCTGATCAGCCCCGAGCAGGTGGTCACCAACTACATCAAGCGCCTGATCCAGCACCCGGGCGCATTGCAGGTGATCGACTTCGCCGAAGGCCAGGCCCAGCTGGTGGCCGTGCGCGCCTACTACGGCGGGCCGCTGGTGGGCCAGCAGCTGCGCCAGTTGCGCGAGCACATGCCGAACGTCGAGACCCGGGTCGCCGCGATCTTCCGCCGCGACCGGCCGATCCTGCCCCAGGGCGACACGGTGATCGAGGCCGACGACGAAGTCTTCTTCATCGCCGCCCGGGAGGACATCCGCGCGGTGATGAGCGAAATGCGCCGCCTCGACGAAACCTACAAGCGCATCGTCATCGCCGGCGGCGGGCAGATCGGCGAACGGCTGGCCGAAGCCATCGAAAGCCGCTATCAGGTGAAGATCATCGAGATGAACCCGGCGCGCTGCCGCTACCTCTCCGACACCCTCGACAGCACCGTGGTGCTGCAGGGCAGCGCTTCGGACCGCGACCTGCTGCTGGAAGAGAACATCGCCGACGCCGACATCTTCCTGGCCCTGACCAACGACGACGAGGCCAACATCATGTCGTCGCTGCTGGCCAAGCGCCTCGGGGCGAAGAAGGTGATGACGATCATCAACAACCCGGCCTATGTGGACCTGATCCAGGGCGGCGACATCGACATCGCCATCAGCCCGCAGCTGGCGACCATCGGCACCCTGCTGGCCCACGTGCGCCGCGGCGACATCGTCAGCGTGCATTCGCTGCGCCGGGGCGCGGCGGAGGCCATCGAGGCGGTGGCCCACGGCGACGCGAAGTCGAGCAAGGTCATCGGCAAGGCCATCGAACACATCGCCCTGCCGCCGGGCACCACCATCGGCGCGATCATCCGCGACGAAGAAGTGATCATCGCCCACGACGACACGGTTATTCAGGCCGGCGACCATGTGATCCTGTTCCTTGTGGACAAAAAGCACATCCGCGATGTGGAGAAGCTGTTCCATGTGGGGTTGAGCTTCTTCTGAGGCTTGCGGCGCTTGCTCCGGCCCCTGCTCGCGATAGCGGTCTGTCTGAGCCCGACCGACAACTGACACAACCGGAAAAGGAGTCCACCGATGATCGAATCCCTGGAGAAAATGCTCGCCAAGGGTGTGGATAACGCACTGCTGCGCTTCGGCCTGGGCAAGGGCTACCTGGATCTGGGGGAGAACGCCAAGGCGGCGGAGCATCTGCAGCGCTGCGTGACGTTCGATCCGAAGTATTCGGCGGCGTGGAAGCTGCTGGGCAAGGCGCAGCTCGCGGCGGGCTCGCCCGATGCCGCGCGCCAGGCCTGGGAGCAAGGCCTGGAGGCCGCCCGCGCCCACGGCGACAAGCAGGCGGAAAAGGAAATGACGGTGTTCCTCAAGAAGCTCGACCGCCAGCCCCGCTGATCCCGTGACGCTACAGGTAACGCAGGCCGATGCCTTCGGCGTCCACCGTCACCACTTCCATCCGCACCCGCGGCGCGCCTGTGGGCAAGTCCTGGACCTGGCCGTACACCACGGCGCCCTTGGGCAACGACGCCAGGCGCGGATGCTCGACGTACACCCCGGTCGTGGATAGGTTGCGGGTCTGGCCCAGGCATTCGCCGAAGCTTTCGTGAGTGATCTTGATGCGAAACGATTTGCGGTGTTCGGACATCTGCTGCGCCCTTGAATGAACGGTTGTGGATAACCTTGCCCAAGAAGGTTATCCACAGATCGTGCCAATCGACTCAATACCAGCGGGCCTCACCCGGCGGACGTTTCTTGAAGCGTTTCATGCTCCACATGTACTGGCTGGGGTAGGCCGCGACGTAACGCTCGACCACCTGGCTCATGGCCGCGCAGGACACCTCGGTGTCGGTGCTGTACATGGCTTCGGGCGCGGCTTCGAGGATCACCTTGTAGCCGGAGCCGTCGGGCAGCCGCAGGGCGTGCAGGAACACGCCGACCGCCTTGCCGCCGGCCAGCATGTTCGGCACGAACTTGCTGGTCAGGGCCTGGGTGGCGAAGAACGGCACGAAGATCCCGGCGGATTCGGCCGGTTCCGGGTCGGCAGGGATGCCCACTGCACCGCCTTTGCGCACTTCCTTGATGACGCTGAGGATGCCTTCCTTGGTGGAGGCGGCGACACGGTTGCCCAACTGCACCCGCTGCTTGCGCAGCAATTCGTCCACCGCCTTGAGCTTCGGCGGGCGGTAGAAGATGATCGGTTTGCACTGGCTGCAGTAGAAGTGGTTGAGCACTTCCCAGTTGCCCAGGTGGCTGGTGATGCCGACCACGCCCTTGCCGGACGCCAAGGCGTCCTTGAGGATGTCCAGGCCTTCGACTTCGCGCACCAGTTCGATGGAGCGCCGGGCCGGCCAGATCCAGGCGCAGGCGCTTTCGGTCAGGGACTTGCCGATGTCCTTCAGGCTCTGGCCGACCAGGCGCTCGCGCTCGGCCGGATCCATCGCGGGAAAACACTTGGCCAGGTTGATCCGCACCACGTCGCGGGAGCGGTTGGGGGTTTTCCACATGATCCAGCCGATCGCCGAACCCACGGCCTGCACGGCCCGCCACGGAAGCAGGGCAAACAGCCGCAGAGCGCCTACCAGCAAGGCGCCTTTAAACTTATCCACAGGTCACTCCTGATCTTGTGCTGTGCGCGAGGCGGCCATTCTAACCGGCGTTGACGAGCTGCGCGTAGCGGTCGCAGTCCCGGGTGTGGTCCATGACCATGCCCGAGGCCTGCAACAGCGCGTAGCAGATGGTCGGGCCGACGAAGGTGAAGCCGGCCTTCTTCAGGCCTTTGCTCATGGCCTCGGCCTGCGGGGTGATGGCCGGGACTTCGCTGCGGTCCTGGAAATGGTTGACCACCGGCTCGTTGCCGACGAACGACCAGAGGAACCCCGCCGGATCCTCCAGCGCCAGCCAGGCCCGGGCGTTGCGCCGGGCGGCCTCAAGCTTGAGGCGGTTGCGGATGATGCCCGGATCGAGCATCAGCTCGGCGATGTACGCGTCGCTCATCTGCGCCACCCGCTGCGCGTCGAAGCCGAACAGCACCTGGCGGTAGCGTTCGCGCTTGCGCAGCACGGTGATCCACGACAGCCCGGCCTGGAACCCTTCGAGCAAAAGCAACTCGAACAATCCCTGCGCCTCGCGCAGCGGCGTTCCCCACTCCTGATCGTGGTAAGCCATGTACAGCGGATCTTCGGTGCACCAAAAGCAGCGTGGCATAAGGCTCCAGGGGGTGGTGGCGCGACTGAATCGGGTATACTCCCGCTCTTTAAATCGCAGCCCAAGAAACAGGTGAATTTCGTGAGCCAGCCTACGCCAGCCGTGCGTACCTTCCAAGACTTGATCCTCGCGCTCCAGCAGTACTGGGCCGAGCAAGGTTGTGTGGTACTTCAGCCCTACGATATGGAAGTAGGCGCCGGCACTTTCCACACCGCTACATTCCTGCGCGCCATCGGTCCCGAAACCTGGAACGCCGCCTACGTGCAGCCAAGCCGCCGCCCGACTGACGGCCGCTACGGCGAGAACCCGAACCGCCTGCAGCACTACTACCAGTTCCAGGTGGTGCTGAAGCCGAACCCGGAAAACTTCCAGGAGCTGTACCTGGGCTCCCTCAAGCACGTGGGCCTCGACCCGCTGGTGCACGACATCCGTTTCGTCGAAGACAACTGGGAATCGCCGACCCTCGGCGCCTGGGGCCTGGGCTGGGAAGTCTGGCTCAACGGCATGGAAGTGACCCAGTTCACCTACTTCCAGCAGGCGGGCGGCATCGAGTGCTACCCGGTGACCGGCGAAATCACCTACGGCCTTGAGCGCCTGGCCATGTACCTGCAAGGCGTGGACTCGGTCTACGACCTGGTCTGGGCCGACGGCCCGTTCGGCAAGGTGACCTACGGCGACGTGTTCCACCAGAACGAGGTGGAACAGTCCACCTACAACTTCGAGCACGCCAACGTCGACAAGCTGTTCGAACTGTTCGACTTCTACGAAAGCGAAGCCAAGCGCCTGATCGAACTCGACCAGCCGCTGCCGCTGCCGAGCTACGAAATGGTGCTGAAGGCTTCGCACACCTTCAACCTGCTGGATGCGCGCCGGGCGATCTCGGTGACCGCGCGTCAGCAATACATCCTGCGCGTGCGCACCCTGGCGCGTTCCGTCGCCCAAGCCTACCTGCTGGCCCGCGCCAAGCTGGGCTTCCCGATGGCGACCCCGGATCTGCGTGACGAAGTACTGGCCAAGCTGGAGGCTGCACAATGAGTGCTCAAGATTTTCTGGTTGAACTGGGCACCGAAGAACTGCCACCCAAAGCCCTGAACACCCTGGCCGAAGCGTTTTTGGCCGGCATCGAGAAAGGCCTGCAGGCCGCCGGCCTGAACTACCGGGGCAAGGCCGTCTACGCTGCGCCGCGCCGTTTGGCCGTGCTGATTTCCGCGCTGGACACCCAGCAGCCGGATCGCAGCATCAATCTCGACGGCCCGCCGCGCCAGGCCGCCTTCGACGCCGAAGGCAATCCGACCCAGGCCGCCCTGGGCTTCGCCAAGAAGTGCGGCGTGGAGCTGAGCGAAATCGACCAGAGCGGTCCGAAGCTGCGCTACAGCCAGAACATCGCCGGCAAGCCGACCGCCAGCCTGCTGCCGACCATCGTCGAAGACTCGCTGAACGACCTGCCGATCCCCAAACGCATGCGTTGGGCTGCGCGCAAGGAAGAGTTCGTGCGTCCGACCCAATGGCTGGTGATGCTGCTCGGCGACCAGGTCATCGACTGCACCATCCTGGCCCAGAAGGCCGGCCGTGAGTCCCGCGGCCACCGTTTCCACCACCCGGAAAACGTGCGCATCGGCTCGCCGTCGAGCTACCTGGCCGACCTGCGCGCCGCCTACGTGCTGGCCGACGCCAACGAGCGCCGCGAGATCATCAGCAAGCGCACCGAAGAGCTGGCCACCCGCCAGGAAGGCACCGCGATCGTGCCGCCGGCGCTGCTCGACGAAGTGACCGCGCTGGTCGAATGGCCGGTGCCGCTGGTGTGCTCGTTCGAGGAGCGTTTCCTCGATGTGCCGCAAGAAGCCCTGATCACCACCATGCAGGACAACCAGAAGTACTTCTGCCTGCTGGACGCCGACGGCAAGCTGCTGCCGCGCTTCATCACCGTGGCCAACATCGAGAGCACCGATGCGCAGCAGATCATCGCCGGCAACGAGAAAGTGGTTCGCCCGCGCCTGACCGACGCCGAGTTCTTCTTCAAGCAGGACAAGAAGCAGAAGCTCGAAGCGTTCAACGACCGTCTGCAGAACGTGGTTTTCCAGGAAAAGCTCGGCAGCGTCTACGACAAGGCCGAACGCGTTTCCAAGCTGGCGGCCTACATCGCTGCGCGCATCGGCGGCAACGCGTCGTGGGCGGCCCGCGCAGGCTTGCTGTCCAAATGCGACCTGGCCACCGAAATGGTCGGCGAGTTCCCGGAAATGCAAGGCGTGGCCGGCTACTACTACGCCCTCAATGACGGCGAGCCGCAAGACGTCGCCCTGGCGCTGAACGAGCAGTACATGCCGCGCGGCGCCGGCGCCGAACTGCCGGCCACCCTGACCGGTGCAGCCGTGGCAATCGCCGACAAGCTCGACACCCTGGTCGGCATCTTCGGCATCGGCATGCTGCCGACCGGCAGCAAGGACCCGTATGCCCTGCGCCGTGCGGCCCTGGGCGTGCTGCGGATTCTGATCGAGAAGCAACTGGACCTGGACCTGAACGATGCCGTGGCCTTCGCGGTGAACGGCTTCGGCGCCAAGGTCAAGGCGGCAGGGCTGGCCGACTCGGTGCTGGAGTTCATCTTCGACCGTCTGCGTGCCCGTTACGAAGACGAAGGCGTGGATGTCGCCACCTACCTGTCGGTGCGTGCCCTGAAGCCGGGTTCGGCGCTGGACTTCGACCAGCGCGTGCAAGCGGTGCAGTCCTTCCGCAAACTGCCGGAAGCGGCGGCGCTGGCGGCGGTGAACAAACGTGTGTCGAACCTGCTGAGCAAGGTGGAAGGCTCGGTGCCGACCGTGGTCGAGGCCAAGTACTTCGACAACGCCAACGAGTTCTCCCTGTACTCCGCCATCCAGCAGGCCGACCAGGCCGTGCAGCCGATGGCCGCTTCGCGCCAGTACAGCGAATCGCTGGCGCGCCTGGCCGCCCTGCGCGAGCCGGTGGACGCGTTCTTCGAGGCCGTGATGGTCAATGCCGACGACGCCAACGTACGGGCCAACCGCTACGCGCTGCTGGCGCGCCTGCGTAACCTGTTCCTCGGCGTCGCCGACATTTCGCTGCTGGGTTGAGGTATTGCCGTTGAAACTGCTGATTCTCGATCGGGACGGAGTGATCAATTACGACTCCGACGCTTACATCAAGTCGGTGGAGGAGTGGATTCCGTTGCCCGGCTCGATCGAAGCGATCGCGCAGTTGAGCAAGGCCGGCTGGACGGTGGCGGTGGCCACCAACCAGTCGGGCATTGCCCGCGGCTACTACGACCTCGCCACCCTGGAGGCCATGCACGCGCGCCTGCGCGCGCTCGTGGCCGAGCAGGGCGGCGAAGTCGGGCTGATCGTGCATTGCCCGCACGGGCCGGACGAGGGCTGCGATTGCCGCAAACCCAAACCCGGCATGCTCAAGGCCGTTGCGCAGCATTACGGCGTGCCCCTGGCCGGCGTGTGGTTCGTGGGCGACAGCCTTGGTGACCTGGAGGCCGCCAAAGCCGTCGATTCACAGCCTGTTCTGGTGAAGACCGGAAAGGGCGAAAAGACCCAAGCCAAAAACTTGCCGGTCGGCACCTTGATTTTTGACGATCTGGCGGCGATTGCCGCAGAACTTATCCACAACTAGAGTGCTTCTGACGTTCCTGACCAAGGATTGATCGGGAGTGCGCTTGAACAGTCGGGCATCGCCCGTAACGGTAAACGTCGCCATGTCGATACTGCAGGCCATCAGAATTGCTCTCTTTTACCTGCTGCTGGGCACCAGTTCCCTGCTGTGGTGCAGCCTGAGCTTTTTCATCGCGCCCTTTCTGCCGTTCAAGGCGCGCTATCGCTTCATCAACGTGTACTGGTGCCGCTGCGCCTTGTGGCTGAGCAAGGTATTCCTCGGCATCCGCTACGAAGTCAAAGGCGCGGAAAACGTGCCTGACCGGCCCTGCGTGATTCAGTCGAACCACCAGAGCACCTGGGAGACGTTCTTTCTCTCCGCCTATTTCCAGCCCTTGAGCCAGGTGCTCAAGCGCGAACTGCTGTACGTGCCGTTCTTCGGCTGGGCGATGGCCATGCTGCGCCCCATCGCCATCGACCGCGACAACCCGAAAGCCGCGCTCAAGCATGTGGCGGCCAAGGGCGACGAACTGCTCAAGGACAACGTGTGGGTACTGATCTTCCCTGAAGGCACCCGCGTTCCCTACGGCACCATGGGCAAGTTCTCACGGGGCGGTTCTGCCCTGGCGGTGAACGCGTCGCTGCCGGTGCTGCCGGTCGCCCACAACGCCGGCAAGTTCTGGCCCAAGACCGGCTGGGGCAAGAAACAGGGCGTCATCACCGTGGTCATCGGTCAGCCGATGTACGCCGAAGGCGCAGGACCTCGGGCCATCGCCGAGCTGAACGACCGGGTCCAGGCCTGGAACGAGCAGGCCCAACGGGATATGGGCTCGCTGCCGCCGGCGCCTGTCGCCAATGGTGAGGCCACGGTCTGAGATTTTGTGGATAACCTGTGTACGAGTTCGTTGAAAAGTGGCGGATTCAAGTTTTAACTGGTTGATTTACTTATATATTTCCCAAGCTCATAAAACCCCGGAAATGGTGCATAAGTTTTTCCGGGCGCAAAGGAACCGGCTGATATAGCCGGTTTTTTTATGCGTGCTCTTCCGCCAACAGCGGCAGCTCCAGACGGAACGTAGTGCCTTGACCGACCACGCTCAGGCACTCGATCCGCCCGCCGTGGTGATCCACCACCGCCTTGACCATCGAAAGCCCCAACCCGACGCCGTCGATGCCCTGGGCAGAGGAAAAACGCCGGTACTGGCTGAACAGTTCAGGCAGTTCCCCGGCGGCGATGCCCTTGCCCTGATCCGTCAGTTCGATGCACAACCAGTCTTCGTGACAACGGATCCGCAGGCGCACTGCCGTTCCCGGATCGCTGTACTTGATCGCGTTCTCCAGCAAGTTGAACAGGGCCCGGGTCAGCAGGCCCTGATCGGCCATGACCAAGCGCTCCTGGGCAGGCTCGTCTATGTCGTGAAGCAATTCGATGCGCTTTTGCTGGGCGATGGGCAGGGCCTGATCCAGCACGTCCAGCACCAGCATCGCGAACAGGCTCGGCTGGAACTGATAGGCCTGGGATTCGGCGCGGGCCAGCAGCACGAAGCCATCGGTGAGATCCAGCGCCCGCCGCACCTGGCGCTCGATCTGCTCGAACAAGGGCGAGTCCGCGCCGGCCTGGTGCCGGTGCACGTCCAGCAGGGCGAGGATCGCCGAATGCGGGGCGCGCAGATCGTGGGAGAGAAACCGCAACAGCACGCTGCGCTGCTCTTCCGCCGCACGCTCGGCGCTGAGGTCAGTCAGGCTCAGCAGCCAGCCGATCGGCATGTCGCCGTCCACCGGCAGCAACGCCGCCCGTTCCAGCCGCAGGCTGCGTTCCTTGCGGTCGCGGAACTCCAGCAGGGGCAGGGCAGACAGCAGCGGGCGTGGCACTTGGTCCAGCTCCGGGTAGCCGAGGCGGGCCAGTTGATCGAGCACGTCGTCCCCCACCAGGTCGCTGCCGAACAGGTTCCGCGCATTGCGGTTGCCCAGCAGAATCTGGCCATGAGGATCGCTGATCAGGGTGGCCACCGGCAGGTATTCCAGGCCATCGGCAATGAAACGTCGGGTATCGCGGGTGCGGCTCATGGCCTGTTCCAGCGCCATGATCTGCCCCTGCAGACGGTCGGCGCCCTGAAACCGGGCGCGGCGGCGCTCAGGGAACACCTTCGGTTCGCTGTCCAGTCGCGCCAGCTCCCAGCCGAAGTACGTCAGCACCACGCTCAGGCGCCGCCAGTTCCAGATCAGATAACCGAACAGCATGCCCAGCACCGCCGGCGTCGGCGACCACCAATGGCGCAGTTCCGCCAGCCCGACGCTGGCCAGCAGCGCGCAGGCCATGCCGATCAAGGTCAGCCACAGCGCCAGGCGCGGACGCCACAGCAGCAAGCCCAGCACGCTCGTCACCAGCGCCACCGACAGCAGCGCGCCCATGACGGGCGAGGGGTCATCCAGGTTGATTTGCGAACGCCACGACAGCAGCGCAGTCAGCGGCAATAGCACTAGACTTATCCACAACCACTCACGCACCAGTCGCCGAAACAGCCTCTGCACTTGGCTCGGCACCCGACTTTCATGCCGGCGCGGGTTATTCATGGGGAACGGGGCAGGGCGGGTTGAATGGTTTCATCGGCCAAAGGTCTGAGGGCGTGTCTGAATGATTTCAAGGAATCATAGCGGACGCCGGAACACCGGGCCGCCGACTTTTGCAGTCCCGACCCACCGCCCAACGAAAAGGAATGATCGCGTATGCGCGTTGCGATACTGGACGACGAACCGGCCGAACTGCGCCGGGTCGAGCAGACCCTGCAGCAAATGGCCGAGAACGGCGAACAGCCCTGGTCGCTGCACAGCTTCGAGAGGGGCGAAGAGCTGCTGCGGCAACTGCGCCGGGAAACCTTCGACCTGCTGATCCTCGACTGGCAACTGCCGGACCTCACCGGCCTGTCATTGCTGCGCTGGACCCGCGAGCACATGGAAGCGCCGCCGGCCGCCATCATGCTCACCAGCCGCGACGGCGAAAACGACATCGTCCAGGCGCTCAATGCCGGGGCCGACGACTACGTCAGCAAGCCGTTCCGTCCCAATGAACTGAAAGCCCGGGTGTCGGCCGTGCTGCGCCGCCACGCCCAACAACGCCCGGCCGCCGGCGAAGTGCTGCACTTCAACGATCTGGTGTTCGACGACGGCGAACTGACCGTCACCCGCGACGGCAGACCGATCGCCATGACCGAACGCGAATACCGCCTGGCCCGCTGCCTGTTCAGCAACCTCGGCCGGCCGCTGTCCCGGGACTACCTGTACGAACGCTTCTGGCCCCATGAGGAAATGTCGTCTTCACGACCGCTGGACACCCACATCTATCGCCTGCGCAACAAGCTGGGGCTGACGGCGGACCGGGGTTGGCAGTTATTGACGATCTATGGGTATGGGTATCGGTTGGAGAGTGTGGGGACTTAGTCACCAGTGCACCCGTGAGCATTCACTCTTCGGAGGAGTTGCCACGGAGCTTTTTCGCGGCTGCTTCGATTTGTTGGATGCTCTTTTTCGGTACGGGAAGTTCCTCAGGCATGGTTCCACCCAAGTCAGCGATGGTTTCCCGTACCTTTCTGCCAACCTCCAGATGCACCTGATTGGCCTGCTGCTTACCTTGCACCTTATCGCGACGCAGCTTTTCCTCAGCCTGGGTGGCACGGAACAGATTGGCGGCCAGTTCGGTCGACCCCATGTGATCCAGTATTCTCTGACTTTTTTTCAAACCTTTCCGCTGATGAATGGCCCTTTGATCGAGGCCGCCATAAAGCCCCTGATAACCATGATTCTGGAAGACAGCGAAATCGAGACCCGATTCGACCCCAGCCTGCTGCGCAGCTTCAACTAATTGCTTGTTGTGTTCTCGTAACTCGTTACGCAGCAGCAAACGCTTCTGATCATCCCTCAACGCCTGAAAGGAGGCATCGTCTGAGAGTTCTTGGCGTCTTGTCTGAACCGCGAAATAGGTCTGTCCCGCCGCGATGACAGATTTCGCAGGATCGCCATTCTGGACAGTCAGATAGCAGGCATAGCGAGAAAGGTGAAAATCCTTCAGCTCCCGCTGAGCCCCTGACCCTAAAGAAACCATTTTGGTGGTTTCAACAAAATGGTTGCCGACTGGATGATGACTGAGCTCGCAAGCCTGTACCGCTTTGCCGATGACGTTTTCGAAGTTCCGCCACTCCCGGTACTCCAAGAGGGGAGCAAGCTCTCGTGCAGACCAGTATTCCCCATCCTCATCGGATAGATGCCTGATCTCCTCAAAAGACTGGTGTTGCTCACTCAAAGGTCAATCCTCCCATGGAGAGCCGGAACAGACTCAGCTCAAAACTCACGTGAGACTCGCACTGATACATCGACTGATCAATGGCGTATTAACAACTGCACACATTGTCGGGCGGGGACATACGGTTTCCAGAGGAACCTGTACTGATTCAAAATGTGAACAGCCCGGTGAATCCAAGACTCACCGGGCTGTTCATTTGTTGGCCGTAGACCGCGTCTAGATCAGAAATCCAGGTTCGCCACCGACAGGGCATTGCTCTCGATGAAGTCACGACGAGGCTCGACCGCATCACCCATCAGGGTGTTGAAGATCTGGTCCGCGGCGATGGCATCTTCGATGGTCACTTTCAGCATGCGGCGCACGGTCGGGTCCATGGTGGTTTCCCACAGCTGATCCGGGTTCATCTCACCCAGACCTTTGTATCGCTGGATGGTGTGGCGCTTGGTGCTTTCGGCCATCAGCCAGTCCAGGGCTTCCTTGAACTCGGTGACCGGCTTCTTGCGTTCGCCGCGCTGGATGTACGCGCCCTCGTCCAGCAGGGTGCTCAGCTGGGCGCCGAGGGAAACGACGGTCTTGTAGTCGTTGCTGCCGAAGAAGTCGCGGTTGAAGGTGACGTAGTTCGACAGGCCGTGGGAGATCTGCTCGACCTCCGGCAGCCACACGCCACGCTCGCGGTCTTCGCGCAGGCTGGCCTTGTAGACCAGGCCGGACTTCTCGACGGTGCGCAGGCGCACTTCGTACTTGGCCAGCCATTCCTGCATGGCGGCGTGGTTGCCCAGCATCTCCAGGCTCACCGCCGGCAGGTAGATGAAGTGCTCGGTCAGCTCCTGCGGGTACAGGCGCGACAGGCGCTTGAGGGTCTTCATCACCATGCGGAAGTCGTTCACCAGGCGCTCCAGCGCTTCGCCGGAAATGCCCGGGGCGTCTTCGTCCAGGTGCAGGCTGGCGTCTTCCAGGGCCGACTGCGTCATGTACTCTTCCATGGCGTCGTCGTCCTTGATGTACTGCTCCTGCTTGCCCTTCTTGACCTTGTACAGCGGCGGCTGGGCGATGTAGATGTAGCCGCGCTCGATCAGCTCAGGCAACTGACGGAAGAAGAAGGTCAGCAGCAGGGTGCGGATGTGCGAACCGTCGACGTCAGCATCGGTCATGATGATGATGTTGTGATAACGCAGCTTTTCGATGTTGTACTCTTCGCGGCCGATGCCGCAGCCAAGCGCGGTGATCAGCGTGCCCACTTCCTGGGACGAGATCATCTTGTCGAAGCGGGCCTTCTCGACGTTCAGGATCTTGCCCTTGAGCGGCAGGATGGCCTGGGTCTTGCGGTTGCGCCCCTGCTTGGCAGAGCCGCCCGCGGAGTCACCTTCCACGAGGTACAGTTCGGACAGCGCAGGATCCTTTTCCTGGCAGTCGGCCAATTTGCCCGGCAGGCCGGCGATGTCCAGCGCGCCTTTGCGGCGGGTCATCTCACGGGCCTTGCGCGCCGCTTCACGGGCACGGGCCGCGTCGAGCATCTTGCCGACGACCAGCTTGGCTTCGTTCGGGTTCTCCAGCAGGAAGTCGGAGAAGTACTTGCCCATTTCCTGTTCGACCGCGGTCTTCACTTCGGAAGAGACCAGCTTGTCCTTGGTCTGGGAACTGAACTTCGGATCCGGCACCTTCACCGAGATGATTGCGGTCAGGCCTTCACGGGCGTCGTCACCGGTGGTGGCGACCTTGTGCTTCTTGGCCAGGCCTTCCTGCTCGATGTAGTTGTTCAGGTTACGGGTCAGCGCGGAACGGAAGCCCACCAGGTGGGTGCCGCCGTCGCGCTGCGGAATATTGTTGGTGAAGCACAGAAGGTTTTCGTTGAAGCTGTCGTTCCACTGCAGGGCGATTTCGACGCCGATGCCGTCCTCACGCTGGATGTTGAAGTGGAACACCTGGTTGACCGCGGTCTTGTTGGTGTTCAGGTATTCAACGAATGCGCGCAGGCCGCCTTCGTACTTGAACAGCTCCTCTTTGCCGCTGCGCTCGTCCTTGAGGACGATGCCGACGCCGGAGTTGAGGAACGACAGTTCGCGAATGCGCTTGGCCAGGATGTCCCAGCTGAAGTGGATGTTCTTGAAGGTTTCCTTGGAAGCCTTGAAGTGGATCTGGGTACCGGTGGTTTCGCTGTCGCCCACGATCGCCATCGGCGCCTGAGGCACGCCGTGCACGTAGGTCTGCTCCCAGATCTTGCCGCTGCGGCGAACGGTCAGCACCAGCTCTTCGGACAGGGCGTTCACCACCGACACACCTACACCGTGCAGGCCGCCGGAGACCTTGTAGGAGTTGTCGTCGAACTTACCGCCGGCGTGGAGGACGGTCATGATGACCTCGGCGGCGGAAACGCCTTCCTCCTTGTGCACATCCACCGGGATGCCGCGACCGTTGTCGCGCACGGTGATGGATTCATCTGGGTGGATGATGACGGCGATGTCGTCGCAATGGCCGGCGAGGGCTTCGTCGATCGAGTTGTCGACCACCTCGAACACCATGTGGTGCAGACCGCTGCCATCGTCGGTGTCACCAATGTACATACCGGGACGTTTGCGCACGGCATCCAGGCCTTTCAGCACTTTAATGCTCGATGAGTCGTACGTATTTTCTTCGCTCAATGCCTTCACTCCCGATGGTCGTGGGTCTGGGTGATACGGCCCTGTTCCACGTGGAACAGAGCGACTGGCGTTTCCGTCTGCCAGCCTTCCCTCAAAAATTCGTGGTCTACACAGGTGATAAAGACCTGGCAGCGTAAGTCTTCCAGCAAGCGGCACAGCGCACGGCGGTGCTGCTCGTCCAGCTCGGACGGCAAGTCATCCACCAGATAAATACACTGCCCGCGACGGGCCTGGCTCACCAGGTGCCCCTGGGCGATCCGCAAGGCGCAGACCACCAGCTTCTGCTGCCCCCGGGACAAGATGTCCGCGGCGTTGTGCGCACCCAATCGAAGGCGCAGGTCAGCGCGTTGCGGCCCGGCCTGGGTATGGCCCATCTGCTGATCCCGTTGCAGGGAGCCGGCAAGCACGGCGCTCAGTTCCCGATCCTTGTCCCAGCCCCGGTAATAGCTGAGCGTCAAACCCTCGAGCTCAACCAGTTCGCTCAAGGTCTGTTCAAAGACCGGTTTCAAGGCTTTGATGTAAGCGCGGCGGTATTCATCGATTTCAGCGCTGGCCTGGCACAGTTCCCTGTCCCAAACCGCTTGCGAAACGGCGTCAAGTGTACCATGCCGCAGCCAGGAGTTTCTCTGGCGCAAGGCCTTCTGCAAACGCTGCCAAGTGGCCATGAACCGCGGTTCGACGTGGAACACGCCCCAGTCCAGAAACTGCCGGCGGATCTTCGGCGCGCCTTCCAGAAGGCGAAAACTGTCCGGGTTGATCAACTGCAGCGGCAGGATTTCCGCCAGTTGCGCAGCGCTGCGGGCGTTCTGCCCGTCGATGCGGATCTGGAACTCACCCTGGCGGTCGCGGGATATCCCCAGCGCGCTGTGTCCGCCTTCGGCCAGCTCGACCTGGCCGAACACGGTGCAGCTGAGCTGTTCGTGCTGAATGACCGGCAACAGCCGCGTGCTGCGAAACGAACGGGCAAGCCCCAGCAGGTGAATGGCTTCCAGGACACTGGTTTTGCCGCTGCCGTTGGCGCCGTAAAGGATGTTGATGCGGGGAGAGGGGGAGAAGGTCACCGGGTGCAGATTGCGCACCGCGGTGACCGAGACGCGACTGAGCGACATCTAGTTGGCGCTGATTACAGACGCATCGGCATGACAACGTAAGCCGAATCGTCGTTGTCGGATTCCTGCACCAGCGCACTGCTGTTGGAGTCGGACAGGATCAGGCGAACCTGCTCGGTGGTCATCACGCCCAGCACGTCCAGCAGATAGCTGACGTTGAAGCCGATCTCCAGCGAGCTGCCGTTGTATTCCACGCCCACTTCTTCTTCCGCCTCTTCCTGCTCCGGGTTGTTGGCCTGGATCTTCAGCTGGCCGCTGGCCAGTTGCAGACGGATACCGCGGTACTTCTCGTTGGACAGGATCGCGGTACGGCTGAACGCCTCACGCAGGGCCTGGCGGTCGCCCAGCACCAGCTTGTCGCCACCCTTGGGCAGGACGCGCTCGTAGTCCGGGAACTTGCCGTCCACCAGTTTCGAGGTGAAGGTGAATTCGCCGGTGGTCGCGCGGATGTGGTGCTGGCCCAGCACGATGCTGACGTTGCCGTCCGGCTCGGTGAGCAGGCGCGCCAGTTCCAGGATGCCTTTGCGCGGCACGATCACCTGGTGGCGGTCCTGCTGGCCGATGTCGGCCTGCATCGAGCACATCGCCAGGCGGTGACCGTCGGTGGCCACGGCGCGGATCACGCCGGTGGACACTTCCAGCAGCATGCCGTTGAGGTAGTAGCGCACGTCCTGCTGGGCCATGGCGAAGCTGGTGCGCTCGATCAGGCGACGCAGCTTGCTTTGCTCAAGGCTGGTGGTCAGCGAGCCCGGGCCTTCTTCCACGGTCGGGAAATCGTTGGCCGGCAGGGTCGACAGGGTGAAGCGGCTGCGGCCGGCCTTCACCACCAGTTTCTGCTCGTCGACCTTGATGTCGATCAGCGCGTCGTTCGGCAGGCTCTTGCAGATGTCCATCAGCTTGCGCGCAGGCACGGTGATGGAGCCGGTTTCCGCAGGCTCTTCGAGCTGCACGCGGCCGACCAGCTCGACTTCAAGGTCCGTGCCGGTCAGCGACAGCTGCTGGCCGTCGACGACCAGCAGCACGTTGGACAGCACCGGCAAGGTCTGTCGGCGTTCGACGACACCTGCGACCAGTTGCAGGGGTTTCAACAGGGCTTCGCGTTGAATGGTGAAATGCATGGTCTAGTCCCTTGCCTCAATAAGCTGCGCTGGCGTTCATCAAGTGGTCAGTGTACGCAGCAGGTTCTTGTAGTCCTCGCGGATGTCCGCGTCGGATTCCTTAAGTTCGTTGATCTTGCGGCAGGCGTGCAGAACGGTGGTGTGGTCGCGGCCGCCGAACACATCGCCGATTTCCGGCAGGCTGTGGTTGGTCAGTTCCTTGGACAACGCCATGGCGACCTGACGCGGGCGCGCCACCGAGCGCGAACGGCGCTTGGACAGCAGATCGGAGATCTTGATCTTGTAGTACTCGGCGACGGTGCGCTGAATGTTATCCACAGAGACCAGCTTGTCCTGCAGCGCCAACAGATCCTTGAGGGATTCGCGGATCAGCTCGATGGTGATCTCGCGGCCCATGAAGTGCGAGTGGGCGATCACGCGCTTGAGCGCGCCTTCGAGCTCACGGACGTTGGAACGGATGCGCTGGGCGATGAAGAACGCCGCATCGTGGGGCAGCTCGACCTTGGCCTGGTCGGCCTTCTTCATCAGGATCGCGACGCGGGTCTCCAGTTCCGGAGGCTCGACCGCCACGGTCAGGCCCCAGCCGAAACGGGACTTCAGGCGCTCTTCGAGGCCTTCGATCTCCTTCGGATAGCGGTCGCTGGTGAGGATCACCTGCTGGCCACCTTCAAGCAAGGCGTTGAAGGTGTGGAAAAACTCCTCCTGGGAGCGTTCCTTGCGGGCGAAGAACTGGATGTCGTCGATCAGCAGGGCGTCCACCGAACGGTAGAACCGCTTGAACTCGTTGATCGCGTTCAGTTGCAGCGCCTTGACCATGTCGGCCACGAAACGCTCGGAATGCAGGTACACGACCTTGGCGTTCGGGTTCTTCTTCAACAGGTGGTTGCCCACCGCGTGCATCAAGTGGGTCTTACCCAGGCCGACGCCGCCGTACAGGAACAGCGGGTTGTAGCCGTGCTTGGGGTTGTCCGCCACCTGCCAGGCCGCCGCACGGGCGAGCTGGTTGGACTTGCCTTCGACGAAGTTCTCGAAGGTGAAGGTGCGGTTCAGGTAGCTGGTGTGCTTGAGGGCGCCCTCGACCTGCACGGTGCGCTGTTCGGTGCGCACCGGGGCCTGCTGGGAAGCGGCGCCGGCCATCGGATCGAAACTGTCGCGCGACGGCTCCTCGATGACTTCTTCGGCTTCGGCCTTCTGCGCAGCACGCTTGGCCGGC
Organism: Pseudomonas sp. B7(2017); assembly: GCF_002112745.1. NCBI lineage: Bacteria > Pseudomonadati > Pseudomonadota > Gammaproteobacteria > Pseudomonadales > Pseudomonadaceae > Pseudomonas > Pseudomonas sp. B7(2017). The sequence continues at coordinate 116,348 of NZ_NEIP01000001.1, forward strand.
GCTGCCACCGGGGCCGGTGCGGGCGCGGCAGGCGCCGCATTCACCTGGGCCTGTGCCGCTGCGGCCGCCAACGGGGCGTTCGGCGCGGCGCGGGGGGCCGAGCTGCGTTTGCTGCCTATTAATAAGGAAAGCGCCGGCGCCATGCCGTTGCCGTGCTCATCCAGCAGCTCGAGGACGCGTCCCAGGTACTTTTCGTTGACCCAGTCCAGAACAAAACGGTTGGGCGCATAGACGCGCAACTCGTCGCCTTCGGCTTCGACCTGCAGTGGACGGATCCAAGTGTTGAATTGCTGGGCAGGCAGCTCTTCGCGCAAAAGCTCCACGCACTGCTGCCAAAGTTCCACTGACACGGAGATCCCCTAAGTTGAAAGCCGGTGAGGCAAAAACAAGCGGCCATTGTAGCGGCCAGCCGTCCACTTATCCACACGCAGGTGACCCGATGGAGGCGAATTATCAATGCGTTAACCGGGAAAAAGGCGACCGACGGTGCTCCAGGGAGCTCTGTGGATAACCGCCGATGAGGGCACTGGACAACTGGGGGCAAAAGCGCGTGGATAACCGGCCTGTGGATAACCATCCATTGCACACACAGGTTTTCCGGCCTCGCGGCACAGGCTGACCACGGTTTTCCAGCCTAGTTGTCATTCTCTGTACATCAGATGGAATAAGGCCTCAGAGTAGTTATCCACAAAGGAAGGCCACACTAGCTTTAACAAGCTTTACAGAAAAGCTTTAAATTCTTCGTTTCTTTATTTTTATGTTTGCCACCGGGTTCTCAAGCCAGAAAGCCGATGACGATCTGTCCATAAGGAAACGTTGGTTGGAAATTGACCTGAGGACTTGCTTTCTCTAGAATCCCCGGTCTCTTAAAACAGGGGCCATTCCGGCCGTTGTGGACGAACCAGGTAACACGACATGAAACGTACTTTCCAACCAAGCACTATCAAACGCGCTCGTACCCACGGTTTCCGTGCTCGCATGGCCACCAAGAACGGTCGTGCCGTCCTGTCGCGTCGCCGCGCCAAAGGCCGTGCGCGTCTGACCGTTTGATATCCCGGTACTGGAGGTGAGTCAGGACTTCAGTCGGGAAAAGCGTCTGCTTACACCCCGGCACTTCAAGGCAGTCTTTGACTCCCCTACCGGCAAGGTTCCGGGGAAAAATCTCCTGCTCCTTGCGCGCAACAACGATCTCGATCACCCCCGCCTCGGGCTGGTCATCGGGAAAAAGAGCGTAAAGCTCTCCGTCGAGCGCAATCGCCTCAAACGCCTGATGCGCGAGTCGTTCCGTCTGAACCAGGATTCACTGGTCGGCTGGGACATCGTCATCGTCGCGCGCAAAGGTTTGGGCGATGTTGAAAACCCCGAATTGATCCAACATTTCGGCAAGCTCTGGAAACGCCTGGCGCGCAACAAGCCGGCATCTCCAGCCAAAACCGAAACTGTGGGGGCTGACAGTCCAGATGCGTAAACTGGCGCTCGTTCCGATCCGGTTCTATCGCTATGCCATTAGTCCGCTGATGGCCAGTCACTGTCGTTTTTACCCCAGCTGTTCTTGCTACGCGTACGAAGCCATCGAAAATCATGGCCTTCTGCGCGGTGGCTGGCTGACCTTTCGTCGTTTAGGTCGCTGTCATCCGTGGAATCCCGGTGGTTATGACCCGGTTCCACCTGTCCCTACCTCCCGTTCTTCTTCGATGGCCGAGTAATCATGGATATCAAACGCACGGTCCTGATCGTCGCCCTGGCAATCGTGTCCTACGTCATGGTCCTTAAATGGAACCAGGACTACGGTCAAACTGCCCTGCCGACTCAGAATGTTGCCTCGAGCACGACCACATCTGGCTTGCCGGACACCGCAACCGGCAATAACGCCTCCGCCAACGACGACATTCCGCACGCCGCGAGCGACAGCAACGCGCCCGCCGAAGCGCCGGTCGCCGTCAGCAAGGACCTGATCCAGATCAAGACCGACGTGCTCGATCTGGCGATCGATCCACAGGGTGGCGACGTCGCTCAACTGACCCTGCCGCTGTATCCGCGTCGCCAGGACCGTCCGGACGTGCCGTTCCAGCTGTTCGACAACGGCGGCGAGCGCATCTACCTGGCGCAAAGCGGCCTGATCGGCACCAACGGCCCGGACGCGAACCCGGCCGGCCGTCCGCTGTACGCGTCGGAGAAGAAGACTTATCAACTGGCCGACGGCCAGGACCAACTGGTCGTCGACCTGAAGTTCAGCAAGGACGGCGTCAACTACATCAAGCGTTTCACCCTGAAGCGCGGCCTGTACGACGTGACCGTTTCCTACCTGATCGACAACCAGAGCGCACAACCCTGGACTGGCGCGATGTTCGCCCAGCTCAAGCGTGACGCCAGCGCCGATCCGTCGTCCACAACTGCCACCGGCACCGCGACCTACCTGGGCGCCGCTCTGTGGACAAGTTCCGAGCCGTACAAGAAAGTGTCCATGAAGGACATGGACAAAGGTCAGCTCAAGGAAACCGTCAACGGTGGTTGGGTCGCCTGGCTGCAGCACTACTTCGTGACCGCGTGGGTGGCTCCGAAGGGCGAAAGCAACATCGTCCAGACCCGCAAGGACAGCAAAGGCAACTACATCATCGGCTACACCGGCTCCACATTGACCGCTGCGCCAGGCGCCAAGGTCGAAACCAGCGCCGTGCTGTACGCAGGTCCAAAGAGCCAGGCCGTCCTGAAAGAGTTGTCCCCAGGCCTGGAACTGACCGTCGACTACGGCATCCTGTGGTTCATCGCCCAGCCGATCTTCTGGCTGCTGCAACATATCCACAGCATCGTCGGCAACTGGGGCTGGTCGATCATCTTCCTGACCATGCTGATCAAGGGTCTGTTCTTCCCGCTGTCGGCCGCCAGCTACAAGTCCATGGCCCGCATGCGCGCCGTGGCGCCGAAACTGGCTGCACTGAAGGAACAGCATGGCGACGACCGGCAGAAAATGTCGCAAGCCATGATGGAGCTGTACAAGAAAGAGAAGATCAACCCGCTGGGCGGCTGCCTGCCGATCCTGGTGCAGATGCCGGTCTTCCTCTCGCTGTACTGGGTACTGCTCGAAAGCGTGGAAATGCGCCAGGCGCCGTTCATGCTGTGGATCACCGACCTGTCGATCAAGGATCCGTTCTTCATCCTGCCGATCATCATGGGCGCCACCATGTTCATCCAGCAGAAGCTGAACCCGACGCCGCCGGATCCGATGCAGGCCAAGGTGATGAAAATGATGCCGATCATCTTCACCTTCTTCTTCCTGTGGTTCCCGGCCGGTCTGGTGCTGTACTGGGTTGTGAACAACTGCCTGTCGATTGCCCAACAGTGGTACATCACGCGTAAGATCGAATCGGCGACGAAAAAAGCCGAGGCGTAACTTACTCTGTGGATAACCACTCAAAACGCCCCCTAGTGGGGCGTTTTGCTATCTGCCACTTTTGTCTGGATACCGGTTTATGAGCGCACCTCGTGAAACCATCGCCGCCGTCGCCACTGCCCAGGGGCGCGGCGGTGTGGGCATCGTCCGCATTTCCGGCCCGCTGGCCGGTGCCGCGGCGAAAGCCATCAGCGGCCGCGAACTGAAACCCCGGTTCGCCCACTACGGCCCGTTCTTCAGCGCCGACCGAGAGGTGCTGGACGAAGGACTGGCGCTGTATTTCCCGGGCCCCAATTCCTTCACCGGCGAGGACGTGCTGGAACTGCAGGGCCATGGCGGCCCGATCGTGCTGGACATGCTGCTCAAGCGCTGCCTGGAACTGGGCTGCCGACTGGCGCGCCCCGGCGAATTCAGCGAACGCGCGTTCCTCAACGACAAGCTCGACCTGGCTCAGGCAGAGGCCATCGCCGACCTGATCGAAGCCAGTTCCGCACAAGCGGCGCGCAATGCGTTGCGCTCCCTGCAGGGTGCGTTCTCCCAGCGTGTGCATGAACTCACCGAGCAACTGATCGGCCTGCGCATCTATGTGGAGGCCGCCATCGACTTCCCCGAGGAAGAGATCGACTTTCTCGCCGATGGCCATGTGCTGAGTATGCTCGACAAGGTGCGTGACGACTTGTCCACCGTGCTCCGTGAAGCCGGGCAGGGCGCATTGTTGCGCGACGGCATGACCGTCGTGATCGCCGGTCGGCCGAATGCCGGCAAATCCAGCCTGCTCAATGCGCTGGCCGGCCGGGAAGCGGCGATCGTGACCGAGATCGCCGGCACGACCCGGGACATTCTGCGCGAACATATCCACATCGACGGCATGCCGTTGCATGTCGTGGACACCGCCGGCCTGCGCGACACCGACGACCATGTGGAAAAGATCGGCGTCGAACGCGCCCTCAAAGCCATCAATGAAGCGGACCGGGTGCTGCTGGTGGTCGACGCCACCGCGCCGGAGGCCGCCGATCCGTTCGCTCTGTGGCCGGAATTCCTGGAAACGAAGCCGGATCCGGCCCGCGTGACCCTGATCCGCAACAAGGCTGACCTGACCGGGGAGGCGATCGCCCTGGAGGTCAGCGACGATGGCCATGTCACGATCAGCCTCAGTGCGAAGTCGGCGGGCGAGGGGCTTGAGTTGCTGCGCGAACACCTCAAGGCCTGCATGGGCTACGAACAGACGGCGGAAAGCAGCTTCAGCGCCCGACGCCGGCACCTCGAAGCCCTGCGTCACGCCAGTGCGGCGCTGGAGCACGGCCGCGCGCAACTGACCCTCGCCGGCGCCGGTGAACTGCTGGCCGAAGACTTGCGCCAGGCCCAGCAATCCCTGGGGGAAATCACCGGCGCGTTCAGTTCGGACGACCTGCTGGGACGAATCTTCTCCAGCTTCTGCATCGGCAAGTAATCCAGCCGTCTCCCATAGACAGGCCCAATCGCGGCCTGTCTGCCCTTCCTTCCCATCATTCCTCTCTCAAACGTCGGCCAGACACGTTCTGCCCGGTCGGATTTTCCATGCCCGGAGCGTTCTCGTTCGTCTGATTTCTGTGGATTAAGCCCTGTGAATAACTGCCGATGAGGTCAGTTGATAACAGGGCCTGAAAACTGGATATAACCGCATCTGTGGATAACGACCCCTTTCATCCACAGGCTTAAGGCGGTTATCCCAATGGCTCCGTGGCACATGGACACAGACTTATGAATCTCTGTACAGATTGAAAACAAAGGCGTTCAGCCTGTTATCCACAGATAGGGGCGGGCCTAAGAATAAACATAAAAACAAGGTTTTATACATTTCTTTCCTTTTTAATTTTTTTGTCCGCGATTTTTCCACAGCTGGTTAAATTTTGTGCAAAGGGTTCTTTAGGAAAGGCGAAGTCCCTATACTTGCCGACCAGGTCCAGAAACCTGAGATCGAATTTTTCCTTAAATACCTACTTAAGCAGGCACGAGGTGCGTGGTGGATTTCCCTTCCCGTTTTGAAGTGATCGTCATCGGCGGCGGTCATGCCGGTACCGAGGCAGCACTGGCGTCAGCGCGCATGGGGGCAAAGACCCTGTTGCTGACGCACAACGTGGAAACCCTCGGCGCCATGAGCTGCAACCCGGCCATCGGCGGCATCGGCAAGAGCCATCTGGTCAAGGAAATCGACGCCCTCGGCGGCGCGATGGCCATGGCCACCGATCTGGGCGGCATTCAGTTCCGCGTATTGAACAGCCGCAAAGGCCCGGCGGTGCGGGCGACCCGCGCACAAGCCGACCGGATCCTGTACAAGGCCGCTGTCCGCGAGATCCTGGAAAACCAGCCCAACCTGTGGATATTCCAACAGGCCGCCGACGACCTGATCGTCGAGCAGGAACAAGTGCGCGGTGTCGTCACCCAAATGGGTCTGCGTTTCTTCGCCGATTCCGTGGTGCTGACCACCGGCACGTTCCTCGGCGGACTTATCCACATCGGCCTGCAGAATTATTCCGGCGGCCGCGCCGGCGATCCGCCCTCGATCGCCCTGGCCCGTCGCCTGCGTGAGCTGCCGCTGCGCGTCGGCCGCCTGAAGACCGGTACGCCGCCGCGCATCGACGGCCGGTCTGTGGATTTCTCGGTGATGACCGAGCAGCCGGGCGACACGCCGATCCCGGTCATGTCGTTCCTGGGCAACAAGGAACAGCATCCGCGGCAGGTCAGCTGCTGGATCACCCACACCAACGCGCGCACCCACGAGATCATCGCGGCGAACCTCGACCGTTCGCCGATGTACTCCGACGCCGGCGAGATCGAGGGCATCGGCCCGCGCTACTGCCCGTCGATCGAAGACAAGATCCACCGTTTCGCCGACAAGGAAAGCCATCAGGTGTTCATCGAACCTGAAGGCCTGACCACCCATGAGCTGTACCCGAACGGGATATCCACAAGCCTGCCGTTCGACGTGCAGCTGCAGATCGTGCAATCGATCCGCGGCATGGAGAACGCGCACATCGTGCGGCCGGGCTATGCGATCGAGTACGACTACTTCGACCCCCGCGACCTGAAGTACAGCCTGGAGACCAAAGTCATCGGCGGCCTGTTCTTCGCCGGCCAGATCAACGGCACCACCGGCTACGAAGAGGCCGGCGCCCAAGGTCTGCTGGCCGGCGCCAACGCCGCGCTGCGGGCCAAGGGCAAAGAAGCCTGGTGCCCGCGCCGCGACGAGGCGTACATCGGCGTGCTGGTCGACGACCTGATCACCCTCGGCACCCAAGAGCCGTACCGCATGTTCACTTCCCGTGCCGAGTACCGCCTGATCCTGCGCGAGGACAACGCCGACCTGCGCCTGACCGAAAAAGGCCGCGAACTCGGCCTGGTCGACGACGCGCGCTGGGCGGCGTTCTGCAAGAAGCGCGAAGGCATCGAGCTGGAAGAGCAGCGGCTGAAAAGCACCTGGGTTCGCCCGGGCACACCCCAGGGCGATGCGATCGCCGAAAAGTTCGGCACGCCGCTGACCCACGAATACAACTTGCTCAACCTCTTGAGCCGTCCGGAAATCGACTACGCTGGTCTGGTCGAAGTGACCGGGCAGGGCGCCGAAGATCCACAGGTCGCCGAACAGGTCGAGATCAAGACCAAGTACGCCGGTTACATCGACCGGCAGCAGGACGAGATCGCCCGCCTGCGCGCCAGCGAAGACACGAAACTGCCTGTGGATATCGATTACGCGAGCATTTCCGGTCTCTCCAAGGAGATCCAGGGCAAGCTCGGCGCGACCCGCCCTGAGACCCTGGGCCAGGCGTCGCGGATTCCGGGCGTCACCCCGGCGGCGATTTCCCTGTTGATGATTCATTTGAAAAAACGCGGCGCGGGCCGTCAGTTGGAGCAAAGCGCTTGAGTTCTAAGGTCACTTCGCAACACGCCGAAGAGTTATCCACAGGAGCCCGTGCGCTCGGTGTCAACCTCAGCGAAACCCAGCACGAGAAACTGCTGGGTTACCTGGCCCTGTTGATCAAATGGAACCAGGCCTACAACCTGACCGCCGTGCGCGATCCGGACGAGATGGTTTCCCGTCACCTGCTCGACAGCCTGAGCGTGATGCCGTTCATCGAAAACGGCCGTTGGCTGGATGTGGGCAGCGGCGGCGGCATGCCGGGCATCCCGTTGTCGATCCTGTATCCGGACGCACAAGTGACGTGCCTGGACGCCAACGGCAAGAAGACCCGCTTCCTGACCCAGGTCAAACTCGAGCTCAAACTGGATAACCTGCAAGTTGTCCACAGCCGGGTCGAGGCCTTCCAGCCTGCGCAGCCGTTCAACGGGATCATTTCCCGGGCGTTCAGCAGCATGGAGAACTTCACCGGCTGGACCCGCCACCTCGGCGACGCCGACACCCGCTGGCTGGCAATGAAGGGCGTCCATCCGGCCGATGAGCTGGTAGCATTGCCGGCAGACTTCAAACTCGATAGCGAACACGCCCTGGCCGTACCCGGTTGCCAAGGCCAACGCCATCTGCTGATACTGCGCCGCACGGCATGATTGGGAACACAAGCAAGAATGGCTAAGGTATTCGCGATAGCGAACCAGAAGGGTGGTGTGGGCAAGACCACCACCTGCATCAACCTCGCAGCATCCCTGGTCGCGACCAAGCGCCGGGTGCTGCTGATCGATCTCGATCCACAGGGCAACGCCACCATGGGTAGCGGTGTGGATAAACATGGCCTGGAAAACTCGGTCTACGACTTGCTGATCGGCGAATGCGACCTGGCCCAGGCCATGCACTTTTCCGAGCACGGCGGTTATCAGCTGCTGCCGGCCAACCGCGACCTGACCGCGGCGGAAGTCGTACTCCTGGAAATGCAGATGAAGGAAAGCCGTCTGCGCAGCGCCCTGGCGCCGATCCGCGAGAACTACGACTACATCCTGATCGACTGCCCGCCGTCGCTGTCGATGCTGACGCTCAACGCGCTGGTGGCCGCCGATGGCGTGATCATCCCCATGCAGTGCGAGTACTACGCGCTCGAAGGCTTGAGCGACCTTGTGGATAACATCAAGCGCATCGCTGAACTGCTGAACCCCAACCTCAAGATCGAGGGGCTGCTGCGCACCATGTTCGACCCGCGCCTGAGCCTGATGAACGACGTCTCCGCGCAGCTCAAGGAGCACTTCGGCGATCAGCTGTACGACACGGTGATCCCGCGCAACGTGCGCCTGGCCGAAGCGCCGAGCTACGGCATGCCGGCCCTGGCCTACGACAAGCAATCGCGCGGTGCGCTGGCCTACCTGGCCCTGGCCGGCGAGATGGTTCGCCGTCAGCGCAAGAATTCACGCATCGCCGCCGCCCAGCCAACTTAAGGAATCCCCATGGCCGTCAAGAAACGAGGTCTCGGACGTGGACTGGATGCACTGCTGAGCGGTCCGAGCGTCAGCGCACTGGAAGAGCAGGCGGCGCAGGCCGATCTGCGCGAACTGCAGCACCTGCCGCTGGACCTGCTCCAGCGCGGCAAGTACCAACCGCGCCGGGACATGGATCCGCAAGCGCTCGAAGAGCTGGCGCAATCGATCAAGGCCCAGGGCGTGATGCAGCCGATCGTGGTGCGCCCCATCGGCAGCGGCCGCTTCGAAATCATCGCCGGCGAGCGCCGCTGGCGCGCCAGCCAGCAGGCCGGGCAGGAAACCATCCCGGCGATGGTGCGCGACGTGCCGGACGAAACGGCCATCGCCATCGCGCTGATCGAGAACATCCAGCGCGAAGACCTGAACCCGATCGAAGAAGCGATCGCCCTGCAGCGCCTGCAGCAGGAATTCCAGCTGACCCAGCAACAGGTCGCCGAGGCGGTGGGCAAGTCCCGCGTCACGGTGGCCAACCTGCTGCGGCTGATCGCCTTGCCTGAAGTGATCAAGACCATGCTGTCCCACGGTGACCTGGAAATGGGGCACGCCCGTGCCTTGCTCGGTTTGCCGGACAATCAGCAGGTCGAAGGGGCGCGACATGTTGTCGCACGCGGCCTCACCGTGCGCCAAACCGAGGCACTGGTTCGGCAATGGCTCAGCGGCAAACCGCAGCCTGCGGAGCCGGCCAAACCGGACCCGGACATCGCCCGCCTCGAACAGCGTCTGGCCGAGCGCCTAGGCTCTGCGGTGCAGATCCGCCACGGCAAGAAGGGCAAGGGTCAGCTGGTGATCGGCTACAACTCCCTCGACGAGCTTCAGGGCGTGCTTGCACACATCCGCTGAAACAATTCCTCTTGTAGCGCGCAGTCGGAAATCACTACCTGACAGTTGAATAGGGGCAGAACCGCCCCTATACTCTGCGCGCATTTTGTCGGCACAAATTATGCCAAGTTATTGAATTTCGGCAGCCGACCATTGGAGAGCAACAGTGATGGAAACCCGCACGCCAAACCGCTTGCCTTTCCATCGCCTGGCGGTTTTTCCGGTGTTGATGGCTCAGTTGGTCATTCTGCTGATCGCCGCTTTGGCGCTTTGGCAATGGCGCGGAGTCGTTGCCGGATACTCGGGTCTTTGCGGAGGCCTGATAGCCTTGCTGCCCAATGTTTATTTCGCTCACAAGGCATTTCGGTTTTCCGGCGCCCGAGCAGCCCAGTCCATCGTCCGGTCTTTTTACGCCGGCGAGGCAGGCAAACTGATTTTGACGGCAGTGCTGTTTGCACTGGTGTTTGCAGGTGTGAAGCCATTGGCGCCGATCGCTGTGTTCGGCGCGTTCGTGCTGACCCAGTCGGTCAGCTGGTTCGCTCCCCTGCTGATGAGAACAAGACTTTCGAGACCTTAGGGCGTTTGAGGCAACCATGGCAGAAACAACGGCTTCGGGCTATATCCAGCACCACTTGCAGAACCTGACCTTCGGTCAGCTACCCAACGGCGGCTGGGGCTTTGCCCACACCGCGGCAGAAGCCAAGGAAATGGGTTTCTGGGCTTTCCACGTCGATACCCTCGGCTGGTCGGTTGCCCTGGGCCTGATCTTCGTATTCCTGTTCCGCATGGCGGCCAAGAAGGCGACCTCCGGTCAGCCGGGCGCGCTGCAGAACTTCGTTGAAGTCCTGGTCGAGTTCGTCGACGGCAGCGTGAAGGACAGCTTCCACGGCCGCAGCCCGGTGATCGCACCGCTGGCGCTGACCATCTTCGTATGGGTGTTCCTGATGAACGCCGTCGACCTGGTGCCGGTGGACTGGATCCCTCAACTGGCCATCCTGATCTCCGGTGACCACCACATCCCGTTCCGCGCCGTGTCGACCACCGACCCGAACGCGACCCTGGGCATGGCGTTCTCGGTTTTCGCACTGATCATCTTCTACAGCATCAAGGTCAAGGGCATCGGCGGCTTCATCGGCGAGCTGACCCTGCACCCGTTCGGCAGCAAGAACATCCTGGTCCAGGCGCTCCTGATCCCGGTGAACTTCCTGCTGGAGTTCGTGACCCTGATCGCCAAACCGATCTCTCTGGCACTGCGTCTGTTCGGCAACATGTATGCCGGCGAGCTGGTGTTCATCCTGATCGCCGTGATGTTCGGCTCCGGCCTGCTGTGGCTGAGCGGCCTGGGCGTTGCGCTGCAGTGGGCGTGGGCTGTGTTCCACATCCTGATCATCACCCTGCAGGCGTTCATCTTCATGATGCTGACCATCGTCTACCTGTCGATGGCGCACGAAGAAAACCATTAAGGGCAGCTTCGGCTGGTCTGATGTCCCTCCCGGTCAAACGGGAGGGGGCTCCTGACGGGGCCTCTGAAACGATTTGTTTTACCGCTTTAATCTAAAAAACCTAAACCATACGACGTAAAAGTCGGGAGGAAAGATGGAAACTGTAGTTGGTCTAACCGCTATCGCTGTTGCACTGTTGATCGGCCTGGGCGCACTGGGTACCGCAATTGGTTTCGGCCTGCTGGGCGGCAAGTTCCTGGAAGGCGCTGCGCGTCAGCCGGAAATGGTTCCAATGCTGCAAGTCAAAATGTTCATCGTTGCCGGTCTGCTCGACGCCGTAACCATGATCGGTGTTGGTATCGCTCTGTTCTTCACCTTTGCGAACCCGTTCGTTGGTCAGATCGCTGGCTGATTACTCGGATCTTCCGGGTAATTTGGTGTGATGGACAACGTAACTGCGAGGTGTTGGCGTGAACATTAATGCGACCCTGATTGGCCAGTCCGTTGCGTTCCTGATTTTTGTACTGTTCTGCATGAAGTTCGTATGGCCTCCGGTCATCGCGGCTCTGCACGAACGTCAAAAGAAGATCGCTGATGGTCTGGACGCTGCCAGCCGTGCAGCTCGCGACCTGGAGTTGGCCCAAGAGAAAGCGGGTCAGCAACTGCGCGAAGCGAAAGCCCAGGCAGCTGAAATCATCGAGCAAGCCAAGAAGCGCGGTAACCAGATCGTTGACGAAGCCCGTGAACAGGCTCGCGTCGAAGCTGACCGTGTGAAGGCTCAGGCTCAGGCCGAGATCGAACAGGAACTGAACAGTGTCAAAGACGCGCTGCGTGCCCAAGTGGGCAGCCTGGCCGTTGGCGGCGCTTCGAAGATCCTGGGCAAGTCAATCGATCAAAACGCGCACGCAGAGCTGGTTAACCAACTGGCTGCTGAAATCTAAGCGAGGGCGATCATGGCAGAACTGACCACGTTGGCCCGACCTTACGCTAAGGCGGCCTTCGAGCACGCTCAGGCCCACCAGCAACTGGCCAATTGGTCAGCCATGCTCGGCCTGGCAGCAGCGGTGTCGCAAGACGGCACCATGCAGCGCGTGCTCAAGGCCCCGCGACTGACGAGCGCAGAAAAGGCCGCCACGTTCATTGACGTGTGCGGCGACAAGTTTGATGACAAGGCACAGAACTTCATCCACGTCGTTGCCGAAAACGACCGTCTCCCGCTGTTGCCGGAGATCGCCGCCCTGTTCGACCTGTACAAGGCCGAGCAGGAGAAGTCGGTAGATGTGGAAGTCACCAGTGCATTCGCATTGAACCAAGAACAGCAAGACAAACTCGCCAAGGTTCTCAGTGCACGACTCAACCGGGAAGTGCGCCTGCAGGTCGAGGAAGACAGCTCCCTTATCGGGGGCGTTGTCATCCGCGCCGGCGACCTGGTTATCGATGGCTCAGTTAGCGGCAAACTCGCGAAACTGGCCGAAGCATTGAAATCTTGAGTTTGAAGGGGCAGCAGAGCAATGCAGCAACTCAATCCTTCCGAAATTAGTGAAATTATCAAGGGCCGCATCGAAAAGCTCGATGTGACCTCTCAAGCCCGTAACGAAGGCACTGTCGTCAGCGTATCTGACGGCATCGTGCGGATTCACGGTCTGGCCGACGTCATGTACGGCGAGATGATCGAGTTTCCGGGCGGCGTCTACGGTATGGCCCTCAACCTGGAGCAAGACTCCGTAGGTGCCGTTGTACTGGGCGCGTACACCAGTCTGGCTGAAGGCATGAGCGCCAAGTGCACCGGCCGCATCCTGGAAGTTCCTGTCGGTAAGGAACTGCTGGGTCGCGTCGTCGACGCACTGGGCAACCCTGTCGACGGCAAGGGTCCGCTGAACAACACCGAGACCGACGCGGTCGAGAAAGTTGCTCCGGGCGTGATCTGGCGTAAGTCGGTAGACCAGCCTGTACAGACTGGCTACAAGGCCGTCGATGCCATGATCCCTGTCGGCCGTGGCCAGCGTGAGCTGATCATCGGCGACCGTCAGATCGGCAAGACCGCTCTGGCGATCGACGCGATCATCAACCAGAAAGACAGCGGCATTTTCTGCGTCTACGTAGCCGTTGGTCAGAAGCAATCGACCATCGCCAACGTGGTTCGCAAGCTGGAAGAGAACGGTGCACTGGCCAACACCATCATCGTTGCCGCCAGCGCCTCGGAATCCGCCGCACTGCAATTCCTGGCTCCTTACGCCGGTTGCACCATGGGCGAATTCTTCCGTGACCGCGGTGAAGACGCACTGATCGTCTACGATGACCTGTCCAAGCAGGCCGTAGCCTACCGTCAGATCTCCCTGCTGCTGCGCCGTCCGCCAGGACGCGAAGCGTACCCAGGCGACGTGTTCTATCTCCACTCCCGTCTGCTGGAGCGCGCATCCCGCGTTTCGGAAGAGTACGTCGAGAAGTTCACCAACGGCGCAGTGACCGGCAAAACCGGTTCCCTGACCGCTCTGCCGATCATCGAAACCCAGGCTGGCGACGTTTCCGCGTTCGTTCCGACCAACGTGATCTCCATCACCGACGGTCAGATCTTCCTGGAATCGGCCATGTTCAACTCGGGCATCCGCCCTGCAGTGAACGCCGGTGTTTCGGTATCCCGTGTGGGTGGTGCCGCTCAGACCAAGATCATCAAGAAGCTGTCGGGCGGTATCCGTACCGCGCTGGCCCAGTACCGTGAACTGGCGGCATTCGCCCAGTTCGCATCGGACCTGGACGAAGCGACCCGCAAGCAACTCGAGCATGGTCAGCGCGTTACCGAGCTGATGAAGCAGAAGCAATACGCGCCGATGTCGATCGCCGACATGTCGCTGTCGCTGTATGCCGCTGAGCGTGGGTTCCTGACCGACATCGAAATCGCCAAAGTCGGCAGCTTCGAGCAAGCGCTGATTGCTTACTTCAACCGCGATCACGCCGATTTGATGGCCAAGATCAACGTGAAGGGTGACTTCAATGACGAAATCGACGCTGGCCTCAAAGCCGGTATCGAGAAGTTCAAGGCCACCCAAACCTGGTAAGCCGCAGCGGGAGCCGCAAGGCTCCCGCTTGCTAACCTGATAGGTGTTACATGGCAGGCGCAAAAGAGATTCGCAGTAAGATTGCGAGCATCAAAAGCACGCAAAAAATTACCAGCGCCATGGAAAAAGTGGCGGTCAGCAAAATGCGCAAGGCACAACTGCGCATGGCTGCTAGCCGTCCTTATGCGGAGCGTATCCGCCAGGTAATTGGGCATCTGGCCAACGCCAACCCGGAATACCGCCATCCGTTCATGATCGACCGCGAAGTGAAGCGTGTCGGCTATGTCGTGGTGAGCAGTGACCGTGGTCTGTGCGGCGGCTTGAACACCAACCTGTTCAAGGCCCTGGTCAAGGACATGACGGTAAACCGCGAAAACGGCGTCGAGATTGATCTGTGCGTTGTAGGCAGCAAGGGTGCGGCGTTTTTCCGCAACTTCGGCGGTAACGTCGTCGCAGCCATCAGCCACTTGGGTGAAGAGCCGTCGATCAATGACCTGATCGGCAGCGTCAAGGTAATGCTGGATGCCTACCTGGAAGGCCGTATCGACCGCCTGTCCGTGGTGTCCAACAAGTTCGTCAACACCATGACGCAGACGCCGACCGTGGAGCAGTTGATTCCACTGGTGGCGACCCCGGATCAAGAACTCAAGCACCACTGGGACTATCTCTACGAACCGGACGCCAAAGAGCTGCTTGACGGCCTGATGGTGCGTTACGTGGAGTCGCAGGTGTACCAGGCGGTGGTCGAGAACAACGCGGCTGAACAAGCTGCGCGGATGATCGCGATGAAGAACGCCACCGACAACGCCGGTGATTTGATCAGCGATTTGCAGCTGATCTACAACAAGGCGCGTCAGGCTGCGATCACCCAAGAGATCTCGGAAATCGTCGGCGGCGCTGCCGCGGTTTAACGGTTCAAATATTCAGAGGATCCAGCTATGAGTAGCGGACGTATCGTTCAAATCATCGGCGCCGTCATCGACGTGGAATTCCCACGCGACAGCGTACCGAGCATCTACGACGCCTTGAAGGTTCAAGGCGCCGAAACCACCCTGGAAGTTCAGCAGCAGCTGGGCGACGGCGTGGTTCGTACCATTGCGATGGGCTCGACCGAAGGCCTGAAGCGTGGTCTGGACGTCAACAACACTGGCGCAGCCATCTCCGTACCGGTCGGTAAAGCGACCCTGGGCCGGATCATGGACGTGCTGGGCAACCCGATCGACGAAGCCGGCCCGATCGGCGAAGAAGAGCGCTGGGGCATCCACCGCGCCGCTCCTTCCTTCGCGGAACAAGCCGGCGGCAACGACCTGCTCGAAACCGGCATCAAGGTTATCGACCTGGTCTGCCCGTTCGCCAAGGGCGGTAAAGTCGGTCTGTTCGGTGGTGCCGGTGTAGGCAAGACCGTAAACATGATGGAACTGATCCGTAACATCGCCATCGAGCACAGCGGTTACTCCGTGTTCGCCGGTGTGGGCGAGCGTACCCGTGAGGGTAACGACTTCTACCACGAGATGAAGGACTCCAACGTTCTGGACAAAGTGGCACTGGTCTACGGCCAGATGAACGAGCCGCCGGGAAACCGTCTGCGCGTAGCCCTGACCGGCCTGACCATGGCCGAGAAGTTCCGTGACGAAGGTAACGACGTTCTGCTGTTCGTCGACAACATCTACCGTTACACCCTGGCCGGTACCGAAGTGTCCGCACTGCTGGGCCGTATGCCATCGGCGGTAGGTTACCAGCCGACCCTGGCTGAAGAGATGGGCGTGCTGCAAGAGCGCATCACTTCGACCAAGCAAGGTTCGATCACCTCGATCCAGGCCGTATACGTACCTGCGGACGACCTGACCGACCCGTCGCCGGCGACCACCTTCGCCCACTTGGACGCCACCGTCGTTCTGTCCCGTGACATCGCTTCCCTGGGTATCTACCCAGCGGTAGACCCACTGGACTCGACTTCGCGTCAGCTGGACCCGAACGTGATCGGCAACGAGCACTACGAAACCGCTCGCGGCGTTCAGTACGTGCTGCAGCGCTACAAAGAGCTGAAGGACATCATTGCGATCCTGGGCATGGACGAGCTGTCGGAAACCGACAAGCAGTTGGTGGCCCGCGCCCGTAAGATCCAGCGCTTCTTGTCGCAGCCGTTCTTCGTGGCTGAAGTCTTCACCGGTGCTTCGGGTAAATACGTTTCCCTGAAGGACACCATTGCTGGCTTCAAAGGCATCCTCAACGGTGACTACGACCACCTGCCGGAACAAGCGTTCTACATGGTTGGCGGCATCGAAGAAGCGATCGAGAAAGCCAAGAAACTGTAATCCCGGCGCCCGGCAACGGGCGCTAATTTAGGTTGAGGCAATCAGATGGCTATGACAGTCCATTGCGACATCGTCAGTGCGGAAGGGGAAATCTTTTCCGGCCTGGTCGAGATGGTGATTGCGCACGGTGCACTGGGTGATCTGGGTATCGCCCTGGGTCACGCGCCGCTGATCACCAATCTCAAGCCGGGTCCGATCCGCCTGATCAAGCAAGGCGGGGATGCCGAGGTGTTCTACATCTCCGGCGGTTTCCTCGAGGTTCAGCCGAACATGGTCAAGGTTCTCGCCGACACCGTGCAACGTGCTGCCGACCTGGATGAAGCCTCTGCTCAGGAAGCCGTCAAGGCCGCCGAGCGGGCTCTGCACGACAAAGGCGCTGATTTCGATTACGGCGCTGCGTCCGCACGTCTGGCCGAGGCCGCAGCTCAGCTGCGTACCGTCCAGCAGATCCGCAAGAAGTTCGGTGGTTAATCCACCGGTCGCTTGTTGTGCGATTGTTAAAAAAGGGTAGCCTCGGCTACCCTTTTTTATTTCCGATTTTCACAACCCGGTCGCAATCGCTGACCACCCAGGATTGGTAGCCAGTCATGTCTCTTGAAATCGTTATCCTCGCGGCCGGCCAAGGCACCCGCATGCGTTCGGCGCTGCCGAAGGTGCTGCACCCGATCGCCGGCAACTCCATGCTCGGCCATGTTATCCACAGCGCCCGCCAGCTGGAGCCGCAGCGCATCCATGTGGTGATCGGGCACGGGGCCGATGCGGTGCGCGAACGCCTGGCGGCCGATGACCTGAATTTCGTGCTGCAGGACAAGCAACTGGGCACCGGCCACGCCGTCGCCCAAGCCGTGCCGTTCATCCAGGCCGATACCGTGCTGATCCTCTACGGCGATGTGCCGTTGATCGAGGTCGACACCCTGCGCCGCCTGCTGAAGCAGGCAGGCCCTGAACAGCTCGGGCTGCTGACCGTCGAGCTCGACGACCCGACCGGCTACGGCCGCATCGTGCGCGACGCCGACGGCAAGGTCACGGCCATCGTCGAGCAGAAGGACGCCAACGAGGCCCAGCGGGCCATCACCGAAGGCAACACCGGCATTCTGGCCCTGCCGTTCCGGCGCATGGGCGACTGGATGGGCCGGCTCTCCAACAACAACGCCCAGGGCGAGTATTACCTGACCGATGTGATCGCCATGGCGGTCAGCGACGGCCTGGTGGTGGCCACCGAGCAGCCAGACGACGCGATGGAAGTGCAGGGCGCCAACGACCGCAAGCAGCTGTCCGAACTGGAGCGCCACTATCAGTTGCGCGCCGGCCGCCGGCTGATGGCCCAGGGCGTGACGCTGCGTGACCCGGCCCGTTTCGATGTGCGCGGGGAAGTGACCGTCGGTCGGGACGTGCTGATCGACATCAACGTCATTCTCGAAGGCAAGGTGGTCATCGAGGACGACGTGGTCATCGGCCCGAACTGCGTGATCAAGGACAGCACCCTGCGCAAGGGCGCGGTGGTCAAGGCCAACAGCCACCTCGAAGGGGCGGTGCTGGGCGAAGGCAGCGATGCCGGACCGTTCGCCCGCCTGCGCCCGGGCACCGTGCTGGAAGCCCGGGCCCATGTGGGTAACTTCGTCGAACTGAAGAACGCCCACATGGGCGAGGGCGCCAAGGCCGGGCACCTGACGTACTTGGGCGATGCGCAGATCGGCGCCCGCACCAACATCGGCGCCGGCACCATCACCTGCAACTACGATGGCGCCAACAAGTGGAAGACCGTGCTGGGCGAGGACGTGTTCATCGGCTCCAACAACTCGTTGGTGGCGCCTGTGGATATCTCTGCCGGTGCGACCACCGCGGCCGGATCGACCATCACCCAGAATGTGGATAAGGCCCAATTGGCGGTCGGCCGTGCGAAACAGCGCAACATCGACGGCTGGAAACGACCGGAGAAGATCAAGAAGGGCTGAGTTATCCACATCAGCAGGCGGGCCGACAGTTATGCACAGCTCGGCTCCTCCCTTTCGCGGGCAAGCCGCTCCAACAGGTTCCTTGAGAATCATGGTGGGAGCGGGCTTGCCCGCGAAGCTTTTCCACAGAAGAAATTCCAGCGGCAGGCTTGACCATTTTCCCCTGATAGGTTTTGATTGCGCCCATTATCTTTCGAATCGAAACTTAATCGGCCATGTCGAAACGCAACACGCCCCAACGCCGCCATAACATCCTGGCCTTGCTCAACGAGCAGGGCGAAGTGAGCGTGGATGAACTGGCGAAACGCTTCGAAACCTCCGAAGTTACGATTCGCAAGGATCTGGCCGCACTGGAAAGCCATGGCCTGCTGCTGCGCCGTTACGGCGGCGCCATCACCATGCCGCAGGAACTGGTGGCGGACACCAGCCAGAACGTCTCGAAATATAAGCAGGCCATCGCCCGCGCGGCGGTCACGCGCATCCGCGAGCACGCCCGCATCATCATCGACAGCGGCAGCACCACCGCCGCCATGATCCCGGAACTCGGCCATCAGCCGGGCCTGGTGGTCATGACCAACTCCCTTCACGTCGCCAATGCCTTGAGCGAGCTCGAGCACGAACCCGTGCTGCTGATGACCGGCGGCACCTGGGATCCGCATTCGGAGTCCTTTCAGGGCCAGGTCGCCGAGCAGGTACTACGCTCATACGACTTCGACCAGTTGTTCATCGGCGCCGACGGCATTGACCTGGTGCGCGGCACCACGACGTTCAACGAGCTGCTCGGCCTGAGCCGGGTGATGGCCGAAGTGGCGCGGGAGGTGATCGTGATGGTCGAGGCCGACAAGATCGGCCGCAAGATTCCCAACCTGGAGCTGCCCTGGAGCAGCGTCCATACCCTCATCACCGATGATCGCCTGCCTCAGGAGGCACGGGATCAGATACAGGCCCGCGGCATCAATTTGATTTGCGCGACTGTCAGTCAGGAGAAATAAGCATGTGTGGAATTGTCGGCGCCGTCGCTGAACGCAGCATCACCGCCATCCTGCTCGAAGGCCTCAAGCGCCTCGAATACCGGGGCTACGACAGCGCCGGCGTGGCGGTGTACACCAACGCCAACACCCTGGAGCGCACCCGCCGCGTGGGCAAGGTCAGCGAACTGGACGCGGCCCTGGCCGAGCACCCGCTGGTCGGTCGCCTCGGCATCGCCCACACCCGCTGGGCGACCCACGGCGCGCCGAGCGAGCGTAACGCCCACCCGCATTTCTCCGGCGACATCGCCGTGGTGCACAACGGCATCATCGAGAACCATGAAGCCTTGCGCGAACAACTGAAGGCGCTCGGGTATGTCTTTTCCTCGGACACCGACACCGAAGTCATCGCCCACCTGCTCAACCACAAGCTCAAGGAGCTGAAGGACCTGACCGTCGCCCTCAAGGCCACCGTCAAGGAACTGCACGGCGCCTACGGCCTGGCGGTGATCAGCGCGCAGCAGCCCGATCGCGTGGTCGCCGCCCGCAGCGGCAGCCCGCTGGTGATCGGCCTGGGCCTGGGCGAGAACTTCCTCGCCTCCGACCAATTGGCCCTGCGTCAGGTCACCGACCGCTTCATGTACCTGGAAGAGGGCGACATCGCCGACATCCGCCGCGACAGCGTGCAGATCTGGGACGTCAACGGCCAGGCCGTCGAGCGCCAGACCGTGCAGTACAGCGACGGCGCCGAAGCCGCCGACAAGGGCGAGTTCCGCCACTACATGCTCAAGGAAATCCATGAGCAGCCAACGGTGGTGCAACGCACCCTGGAAGGTCGCCTGAGCCAGGACCAGGTCCTCGTTCAAGCCTTCGGCCCGCAGGCCGCCGAACTGTTCGCCAAGGTGCGCAACGTGCAGATCGTCGCGTGCGGCACCAGCTACCACGCCGGCATGGTCGCCCGTTACTGGCTCGAAGAGCTGGCCGGCATTCCGTGCCAGGTCGAAGTCGCCAGCGAGTTCCGCTACCGCAAGGTGGTGGTGCAGCCGGATACCCTGTTCGTCACCATTTCCCAGTCCGGCGAAACCGCCGACACCCTGGCCGCGCTGCGCAACGCCAAGGAACTGGGCTTCCTCGCCAGTCTGGCGATCTGCAACGTCGGCATCAGCTCGCTGGTGCGCGAGTCCGACCTGACCCTGCTGACCCAGGCCGGCCGCGAAATCGGCGTGGCCTCGACCAAGGCCTTCACCACCCAACTGGTGGGCTTGCTGCTGCTCACCCTGTCCCTGGGTCAGGTGCGCGGCACCCTGGGCGCCGGTGTCGAAGCCACCCTGGTGGAAGAACTGCGCCGCCTGCCGACCCGCCTCGGCGAGGCCCTGGCCATGGACAGCACCGTGGAGAAGATCTCCGAGCTGTTCGCCGAGAAGAACCACACCCTGTTCCTGGGCCGTGGCGCGCAATTCCCGGTGGCGATGGAAGGGGCCCTGAAACTCAAGGAGATCTCCTACATCCACGCCGAGGCCTACCCGGCCGGCGAGCTGAAGCACGGCCCGCTGGCGCTGGTGGACAACGACATGCCGGTGGTCACCGTCGCGCCGAACAACGAACTGCTGGAGAAGCTCAAGTCCAACCTGCAGGAAGTCCGCGCCCGCGGCGGCGAACTCATTGTGTTCGCCGACGAAAAGGCCGGGATGTCCAACGGCGAAGGCACCCACGTGGTGCAGATGCCGCACATCAACGACATCCTGTCGCCGATTCTCTACACCATCCCGCTGCAACTGCTGTCGTACTACGTCGCCGTGCTCAAGGGCACCGACGTGGACCAGCCGCGCAACCTGGCGAAGTCGGTGACGGTGGAATAACTTATCCACAGCTGGCGTACCCTCAAGAATCGCAGCTTCGGCTGCGATTTTTTTCGACTCGAGGATTTCGATGGACCGCTTCCAGGAAATGCAGGTCTTCACCGCCGTCGCCCAGGAGCAAGGCTTCTCGGCGGCGGCGCGGCGGTTGGGGTTGTCGGCGGCCAGTGTCACCCGGGCGGTGGCGGCGCTGGAGCAGCGGATCGGCACGCAGTTGCTGGTGCGCACCACCCGCAGCGTGCATGTCAGCGAGGCGGGGCAGCGGTATCTGGAGGACTGCCGGCGGATCCTGGCCGAGGTGCAGGAGGCCGAGGATTCCGCCGCCGGCAGCCATGCCCGGCCCCGTGGGCAGTTGACGGTGACCGCGCCGGTGCTGTTCGGCGAGCTGTTCGTCACGCCGGTGATGGCCGGTTACCTGGCGCAGTATCCCGAGGTGTCGATCAATGCCTTGCTGGTGGATCGTGTGGTGAGCATGGTCGAGGAGGGCGTCGACGTGGCGGTGCGCATCGGGGAGTTGCCGGACAGCAACCAGCACGCGATCCGGGTCGGCGAGGTGCGGCGGGTGATCTGCGGTTCGCCGTCGTACTTTGCCGCGCACGGGCGGCCGGAGAGCCCGCAGGATCTGGCCGGGGCGCCGGTGGTGGCGACCTCTTCCATCGGTCAGGTGCGCAACTGGCCGTTCATCGAGCACGGCGAACCGGTCAGCGTGCGCCCGGAGCCTCGACTGGTGGTGACCGCCAACCAGGCCGCCATCGCCGCCGCGTGCCTGGGGCTTGGGCTGACGCGGGTGCTGTCTTATCAGGTGGCCGGCAAGATCGCGTCCGGCGAACTGGAGATCGTCCTCGCCGAGTTCGAGCTGCCGCCGCTGCCGATCCACGTGGTGTATCAGGGCGGGCGCAAGGCTGCGGCGCGGGTGCGCAGTTTTGTCGACTACGCCGTGAAGGCGCTGCGCGAGCATCCGGGGTTGAAGAATGCGGCGTTATTTCGCCCAGTGAAATAATCGATTGCGTTTGCTGGTGATTCTATAGGTCTGGTGAAAGGCGGAAGATGGCCGCCACGGTTGTCGCCCATTCCGGGCGGCGCTTTCCTCCTGCGGAGTCGACCATGCAAGCGATCAAACTGTACAACTTCCCGCGTTCCGGCCACGCACACCGCGTGGAGTTGATGCTCTCGCTGCTGCAACTGCCCGTCGAACTGATCCTGGTCGACCTGGCCAAGGGCGAGCACAAGCAAGCGCCGTTTCTCGCCCTCAACAGCTTTGGCCAAGTGCCGGTGATCGACGACGGCGGCGTGGTGCTGGCCGACTCCAACGCGATCCTGGTGTACCTGGCGCAGAAGTACGGCAACGGCCGCTGGCTGCCGGCCGACCCGGTGGGCGCGGCACGGGTGCAGCGCTGGCTGTCGGTGGCGGCCGGCCCCATCGCCTTCGGTCCGGCGGCGGCGCGGCTGGTCACGGTGTTCGGCGCGCAACTGAATGCCGAGGAACTCATCACCCGCGCCCACAACCTGCTCAAGGTCATGGACCTGGAGCTGGGCAAGACCCCGTACCTGGCCGGTGCGGAGCCGACCATCGCCGATGTGTCCGCCTACAGCTACATCGCCCACGCGCCGGAAGGCAACGTGTCGCTGGACGACTACGCCAATGTCCGCGCTTGGCTGCAGCGTGTCGAAGCCTTGCCCGGTTTCGTCGGCATGCCGCGTACGGTGGCCGGCCTGCAGAAAACCGCCTGATGTCCACGGCCCGGCCGAGCCGGGCCATCCACACTGCGCCGGCGGCGTAGGGGAGGCTCTGTGATGGAACGTTCACCCTGGCACGCCGGCGAACGGCAACTGCAAAACCATGTCGGCGTCGCCGAGCGGATGGAGGCGTTCGGGCGCAAGGTGATCCGCACCTGGATGCCGGACCAGCACCGCGAGTTCTACCGGCAACTGCCGTTCATGCTGTACGGCGCGGTGGATGGCGAAGGCCGGCCCTGGGCCAGCGTGCTGGAAGGCGAGCCGGGGTTCGCCCGCTCGCCGGATCCGGAGCATCTGCACTTCCTGGGCCTGCCCGCCGCCGATGACCCGGCGGCGTTGCAGGACGGCGCCGCCATCGGCCTGCTCGGCATCGAATTGCACACCCGCCGCCGCAACCGGCTCAACGGGCGCATCGGCGCCCTTGGGGCCGACGGTTTCGAGGTGACGGTTGAGCAATCCTTCGGCAACTGTCCGCAGTACATTCAGTTGCGTCAGTTTCAGCGCGTGCCGCTGACGGATCCGGCGACGCGGCCGGCCACGCACCTGGACGCCCTCGACGATGACGCCCGCGCCCTGATCGAAGGGGCCGACACCTTCTTTGTCGCCAGTTACGTCGAGGTCGACGGCCAGCGTTCGGTGGACGTCTCGCACCGTGGCGGCCAGGCCGGTTTCGTCCGGGTGCAGGGCAATCGCCTGACCATTCCGGACTTCGCCGGCAACCTGCATTTCAACACCCTCGGCAACCTGTTGCTCAACCCCCGGGCGGGGCTGCTGTTCATCGACTTTTCCACAGGCGACCTGCTGCAGCTCAGCGGGCGCACCGAAGTGATCCTCGATGATCCGCAGATCGCCGCGTTCCAAGGGGCCGAGCGGCTGTGGACGTTCGAGGTAGAAAAACTGGTGCGGCGGCCGGCGGCGTTGGCCTTGCGCTGGCGCTTCGAGGGCATGTCGCCCACCAGCCTGCTGACCGGCAACTGGCCCCAGGCCGAGGCGCGCCTGCAGGCCCAGGCGCTGGGCGACCGCTGGCGGCCGTTGCGGGTGGCGCGGATCGAGACGCAGAGCCGCAACATCCGCTCGTTCTATCTGGAGCCGGTGGACGGCGCCGGGCTGCCGGTGTTTCAGGCCGGCCAGCATTTGCCGCTGCGCTTCACCCTCGACGGTGAGACGCACATCCGCACCTACAGCCTGTCCGGGGCGCCGTCGGACGATTTCTTCCGGATCAGCGTGAAGCGTGAAGGTCGCATCTCCACCTATCTGCATGAACAGGTGCGTGTCGGCGATGTGCTGGAGGCGCGTGCGCCCCAAGGGCATTTCACCGTGGCGGCGCTGGAGCGGCGGCCTCTGGTGCTGCTGGCCGCCGGGGTCGGGGTCACGCCGCTGCTGTCGATGCTGCGTGA
The DNA here is from genome assembly GCF_002112745.1 of Pseudomonas sp. B7(2017). Classification (NCBI taxonomy): domain Bacteria; kingdom Pseudomonadati; phylum Pseudomonadota; class Gammaproteobacteria; order Pseudomonadales; family Pseudomonadaceae; genus Pseudomonas; species Pseudomonas sp. B7(2017). The sequence goes on from NZ_NEIP01000001.1 coordinate 140,684, forward strand.
GGTCGTGTATCAGGGCCTGCGCACGCGGCGGATCCGGCCGACCTGGTTCATCCAGAGTTCCCGCAGCCTGGCCGACCAGCCGTTCCGCGCCGAGCTGGACCGGCTGCTGGAGGACACCGGGGACGCGGTGCGGGTGCTGCGCCTGCTCAGTCAACCCGAGGACGGCCTGCGCGAAGGCGAGGACTTCGACCTGCGCGGACGGATCGACGGCGACCTGCTGCGCAATCTGTTGACGGTCGATGACTTCGATCAGGTGGACTTCGTTCTGTGTGGCCCCGGCGCCTTTACCCAAGGCGTGTACGACAGCCTACTGGCGCTGGATGTGCGGGATGCGCAGATCCATGCCGAAACCTTCGGCCCGTCGACGTTGCGCCGCCGGGCGGATCCGGACGCGGTGGTGATCGATCAGCCGCCGGCGGCCACTGCCCCGGTGCCGGTGGTGTTCGAGCGGTCGGCCAAGGAAGCCCGTTGGCATCCGGAGCGCGGCAGCCTGCTGGAGCTGGCGGAAAGCCGCGGCCTGCGTCCGGAGTTCAGTTGCCGGGGCGGTTCGTGCGGCACGTGCCGGACACGGCTGGTCAGCGGCGCGGTGCATTATCCACAGCCCCCGGCCGAAAGCCCGGAGGACGGGCATGTGCTGATCTGCTGCGCGGTGCCGGCCGCCGGAACCCAGGCCCTGGTGCTGGACCTGTGACCGGACGGGCCTGTGGATAACCGGTTCGCCGGGGGCCGGCGACCGGTTCAGGTGTATTGAAGGGAATGCACGTGTTGCGGGACAGGGCCGGACGGCAGGTTGCGCAAGGTGTGTGCCGCCATTTGCGCACTGGCCTCGCGCCAGGTGAGCCATTTCCAGTCGGCGACGTCACGGGCTGCCGGGAAGCGGCCGCTGCGTTCGAAGTCGCCGATCAGGTCGGCCAGCGTCTGCGGGTCGTTCAAGTCGAAATAGGCCATGAACTCGCGGCCGATCTCGCGGAACACCGGAATGTCGCTGCCCATCGCGGGCAAGCCGCGCTGCATCGCTTCCACCAGCGGCAGGCCGAAGCCTTCGACGTAGGAAGGAAAGACCAGCGAGCTGGCGCGGGAGTAGGCGTATTCCAGGCTGGTGTCGTTCAGGTCGTTGAACATGAACAGCCGTTGGTTGAACTCGCGGTGGTTGCGGATCCGCGCAAGCAACGTTTCGCACTTCCAGCCGATGTGCCCGGCGATGCACAGGCGCGCCTTGGAGCCGGCGGCCCAGGCGCGTTCGAAGGCGTCGAGCAGGTAACTGTGATTCTTGCGTGGCTCGATGGTGCTGACCATCAGGTACACCGGCTCGGGGGTGGAGAACAGGCGTTCCAGGCCTGGCTCGACGGCCGCGTCGGCGGCGCTCAAGTCCAGCTCGCAGCCCAGGTGAAAATAGTCGAACCAGGTTTTGCGCGCCGCCGCGTGGCCGAGGCGCCGCTCCAGTTCGCTGCGCATCTGGTCGCGCACGGTCGCCGAAATGGCGACGTAACCGTCGGCGATGCGGGTGATCCAGTCGAACCAGGTGTTGAAGACCTGCACCAGGCGCGCGTCGTAGAAATGCGGGTGGGTCAGCGGAATGAGGTCGTAGATCACGGCCGTGATGCCGACGCCTTCACGCTTGAGCTGTTCGGCGTGGGGAAAGAAGTCCGGGTTCCACGAGGAGTCGAGCAGCACCAGTTGATCCCCCGGCCGATGCTGCAGCGGTTCGCAGCGGCTGGGCAGTTGATGGCGGTTGATCCGTTCGACCAGGCGCAGCGGCACGCTGAAGACGGCCATGGCGCTGAGCCGGTAGGCTGCGTAAAACGCCCGGCGGGCGATCCGGCTGGTGAGGCGGCGGTCACGGGCCTGATACCACTGCAGGAAATGATGGGCCAGACGCTCCAGGCGTCCGCCGAACTCTACGATGCGGTTGGACAGGGGCGTGTCCAAGGGGGCCAGGCGCAGCACGCGGTACAGCTTGCCGTTGAGGAACACCACCGGCACGCACTCGACGCCGTCCACGCTGGGCGGCAATTGGTTGATGACGTTGCGCACCACCCGCTGGATGCCGGAGTTGATCTGCGGATGCTGGAAAACGTGGGTGCATTCCACCAGCAGGCGCGTCATGACATGCCCCCCGGCAGACGCCCGCCGGCCGTGTCCGGATGCAGCTTGGCAGGTGGCTCACCGGAGCCTTTGGTCACCGGAACGAACGGACAGTTTTTCAAACCGCGATCCCTTGGTCTTGAACTCTCACCGTTTTCCCACAGGCTTGGGGGGAATGTCTGTCAGACCGGAGCTAGAGCCCCTGTAAGAGGACAGGCGAGGTTGTTGTAGTTGTTTGGTTGCCAATCTGTGCCAATTAATCAGCAATTTCAACAAGTCTTACCGTGACCGGTCAGTTCTGCTTTGCGCTGCCCCATTTATTCGCGCCGGATGGTTCACGAAGTCGCGGCGGATGTGTTTAGAATGCCCCTCGTCACGATTGGCCGAGGTTCGGCAGGGCGACGCGAGAACCCTGTGAAGCTGACCACTAAAACAAGAACGTAGACGGATCGAACACCAGGGCCTGCGCCATCCGCGACTTGCCCGGTTGCAGTTCTCCGTCATGAAATGAAATGGCCGGGACGGCTGTTTCATCGTGGGATGCCATGAATTTCATTCTCTACTCCGACGTCAACGACCACTCCATCAGCCAGAGCCTGGGACGTCCCGAATACAGCTACTACTTTGTGCTCAAGGCCTACCGGCCGGTGCTCGAAAGCCTCGGGCAAGTGCATGTGGTGTCTTCCCCGGCCGAAGTCGATCCCCTTTACCGGCAGTTGCTCGCCCGTGGCGAAGACTGTCTTTTCCTGTCGTTCGCACCGCCCCAGAAAACCCCGACCGAGCTGGCCTGCCCGATGGTCTGCGTGGTCGCCTGGGAGTTCGATTCGATCCCCGACGAGCAGTGGGACGACGATCCGCGCCATGACTGGACGCGCATGCTGGCGCGCCATGGCCGGGTGATCACGCTGTCGAGCCACACCGCCCGGGCGATTCGCCGGGCCATGGGCGACGACTTTCCCGTGCTGGTCCTGCCCACCCCGCTGTGGGAGAACTTTGCCGCCATCCGCGAGCGGCAGGCCGATGCGCCGGTGAACCCGGGCATGACGCTGTCGATCAAGGGCTGCATTTTCGACACCCGCACCCTGGCCCTGTCGGCCGACGACCTGGTGCCCAAGCCGCTGACGCCGGAAGAGGAAGCGGCGCTCGAGGCGCTGCGTCCGCCGCCCTTGACCCTCAAGCGCCGTTTCGTCATCGCCCGGCACTTCTTGCGCCAGTGGGCGCTGGATCTCGGCCGCGAGCAAGGCGTGCCGCGGGTCAAGTTCCTGCACCACTGGTACTGGGAAGGGATCCGCGACCTGCTGTCGGACAAGGCCCACGGGTGGCTGGCCCGGCAACTGCCGGCGATCGCCGGCCCGCAGGCGGTGGCTGAGCCTGCGCCTGCGCCGCTGAACCTGCCGGACACCTCGCAGGTGGTCGAGACCCGGGTCGACGGGGTGGTGTACGTCACCGTGTTCAACCCCAAGGACGGCCGCAAGAACTGGCACCAGATGATCACCGCGTTCTGCTGGGCGTTTCGCGAAACGCCTGACGCGACGCTGGTGCTGAAGATCACCCAGAACGATCTGGCGTCCTACCACGGCGAGTTGATGACCCTGCTGGCGCAGCTTTCGCCTTTCGCGTGCCGCGTCGTGGTGATGCACGGCTACCTGGACGATGCCCAATATGCCCGGCTGTACGAGGCCGCCAGTTTCTACGTCAACGCGTCGCGCTGCGAAGGCCTGTGCCTGCCGCTGATGGAGTTCATGGCCAGCGGCAAGCCGGCCATCGCTCCGGACCATACGGCCATGGAGGACTACATCGACGACAGCGTGGCGTTCGTGGTCAAGTCCAGCGAAGAGCTGACCATCTGGCCCCAGGACTCGCGGATCATCTACCGCACGCTGCGCCACCGGCCCGACTGGGGATCGCTCAAGGACGCCTACGAAAACAGCTACCGGCTCGCCAAGAGCCAGCCGCAGGCTTACCGGCACTTGTCCGTCGCTGCGCTCGAACGCATGCGCGCCTACTGTGCGTTCGCGCCGGTGCAAAAAAGGCTGGCGGACTTCCTTGGGCTGGTGCCGCCGAGCGCCGTTGCCGCACCCGTTACGGAAGACGCCTCATGCTGATCATCATTCATTCCGAAACCAACCAGCACACCATCGAGCGCAACCTCGGCCGCTCCGAGTACAGCTATTACTTCGTGCTCAAGGAGTATCGGCCCGTGCTCGAGCGCCTGGGGCGGGTGGTCGAAGTCCGCGATCCGCAGCGCGAGGTCGATGCGCTGTACCTTGAGTGCGTCGCCCGCGGCGAGCCTTGCGTATTCCTGTCCTTTTCGCCGCCGCACCGCACGCCGGTGCACCTGGCCTGCCCGACCTTGCCGGTGTTCGCCTGGGAGTTCAGCACCATCCCCAACGAGCCGTTCGCCGGCGAGCCGCGCAACGACTGGCGCACCGTGCTGCAGGCCTGCGGCGCGGCCATCACGCATTCCGGCTACACGGTCGATGCCGTGCACCAGGCGATGGGAACCGATTACCCGATCATCTCCGTGCCGGCGCCGGTATGGGACCGCTTCAGCGCCCGTGGCACGTCGGCTCAGGCTCGGCCGCAGACGGGGCCGGTGCGTTTGACGATCAAAGGGCTGGTGGCCGACAGCCGTCAGCTCGACCTGGAGGCGTTCGGCCCGGTGCATCTGCGCCGCGGCAAGGCCATCGACTTCAAGGCGCCGGTCCAGGAGCAGGAACTGGTGCTCGACGGCGTGGTGTACACCTCGGTGTTCAACCCCGGCGACGGCCGCAAGAACTGGGAGGACATGCTCAGCGCCTTCTGCGTCGCCTTCCGCGACACCGAGGATGCGACGCTGGTGCTCAAGCTCACGCATCACGACGCCGAAGAGGCGCTCGGCGACATCCTCCATCACCTCTACAAGAACCAGTCCTATCGCTGCCGCATCGTGCTGATCCACGGCTACCTGGCGGATGCGGACTACGAACGGCTGGTGCAGGCGACCCGCTATGTGGTGAACACCTCCTACGGCGAAGGGCAATGCCTGCCGCTGATGGAGTTCATGTCCTGCGGCAAGCCGGCCGTGGCCCCGCGCACCACGGCGATGATCGATTACCTGGACGGGGACAACGCGTTCCTGGTGCGCACCACCGACGAACTCACCGCGTGGCCCCATGACCCGCGCAAGGCCTACCGAACCTTGCGCTACATCACCGACTGGGCGTCGGTGCGCGACGCCTACCGGGCCAGCTACGAGGTGGCCAAGCACGATCCGCAACGCTACGCGCAGATGTCGGCGCACGCGGTGCGCAGCCTTCAGGCCTTTTGCAGCCAGGCCGTGGCGGAGCAGCGCTTGCGCGATTTCCTGGGGCGGGCGCAGGAGTTGTGCGCGACGGTCCCTGCGCAAACCTGCGGTGCCTGAGCCGATGAGCGAACGGCGGATCCTGGACATCGAAGTGCTGCGGGCCATTGCGGTGCTGGGGGTGCTGTTCCATCACCTGCAAGGCAGCCTGTTCACCGATCCGGTGCCGTTGCTGGAGACGATCCATGCCTGGGCGCAGCCGTGGTGGGGCGTCGACCTGTTTTTCGCGATCTCCGGGTTCGTCATCGCCCGCAGCCTGATTCCGGTGCTGCGCGGTTGCGAAGGCCGCCAGGCGCAGTGGCTGCAGGTGCGCGACTTCTGGTTGCGCCGGGCGTTCCGGCTGCTGCCGTCGGCCTGGCTGTGGCTGGCGCTGATGCTGCTGGCCTGCGTGTTCCTCAACCGTTCGGGGGCCTTCGGCACCTGGCAGGCCAACGTGCAGGCCACCTTCGCCGGGGTGTTTCAATACGCCAACTTCCGCTTCGCCGACAGTTTTTTCCATTACGAGTACGGCAGCAGTTTCGTCTACTGGAGCCTGTCGCTGGAGGAACAGTTCTACCTGCTGTTTCCGCTGTTGATCCTGGTGTGCCGCAAGCGACTGGTCTGGGCCTTGCTCGCCTTGGTCGCGGTGCAGCTCTTCACCGTGCGCACGCCGCTGCTGATGGTGATCCGCACCGATGCGCTGGCGCTGGGCGTGCTGCTGGCGATGTGGAGCGCGCAAGCGTCGTGGCGGCGCTTCGAACCGAGGTTCCTGAGCCGGCCCTGGCTCGGCCTCCCGACGTTGATCGCGGTCGCGGCGTTGCTGAGCTTCATGGCCACCGACCGTTTCACCTTCGCCCCTTACCGCATCGGCTCGATCGCCGTGCTCGGCGCGGCGCTGGTGTGGATCGCATCGTACAACGGCAACTACCTGCTGCCGGCGGGTCGGACGCAACGACTGATGGCGTGGATCGGCAGCCGCTCCTACGGCATCTACCTGATCCACATTCCGGCCTATCAACTGGTGCGCGAACTGAGTTGGCGCCTGCAGGCCGCCGGCCTTCCCGACTTCGGCGGCCACCCGGTCGCCACGCTCCTGGCCGCCGCCGGCCTGATCGCGCTGCTGAGCGAACTGAACTACCACCTGATCGAAATGCCCATGCGCAACCGCGGCGCCGCCCTGGTGCGGCGCCTGCGCACGTCACCCACCGCCGTCCCATCCCCTGGAGCCACCTCATGCTGAGCCTTTTGAAGAAACTCACGGCGGCGCCGTCCGCCGAGCCTGTCGCCCCGGTCGCCGACAAGGTCGATCCGTACATGCTCGGGCTGCGCGACGCCATGCTCAGCGGCTGGTTCAACCAGGAGACCGGCGAGCTGTTCACAGGCTTTCCGGTGACGGCCGACGATACCCTGCTGGATGTAGGCTGCGGCGACGGCGGCAACGTGCATTTCTGCGGGATGCGCGGGGCGAAGATCATCATCGCCGACATCGACGGCGCCAAGGTCGAGGCCACTCGCCAGCGTCTGGGCGACACGCCGGCGCGCGACGTCGAGTGCCATGTCACCGACTGCAACCCGCTGCCGATCGCCGACGCCACCGCTACCCGCGTGGTGTCCACCGAAGTCATCGAGCACGTCGACGACCCGGCGCAGTTCCTCGCCGAACTGGTGCGGGTCGGCCGGCCGGGGGCGCTGTACCTGCTGAGCGTGCCGCACCCAAGCTCCGAAGACCTGCAGAAGGACATCGCCGCGCCGGAGTATTTCCAGAAGCCGAACCACATCCGGATCATCGGCGAGGAGCAGTTCAAGGGCATGGTCAGCGACGCGGGCCTGGAGATCATCAGCCACAGTTCGTACGGCTTCTACTGGTCGATGTGGATGCTGCTGTTCTGGGAGGCGAAGGTGGACTTCAGCAACGCCGACCATCCGCTGCTCAACCACTGGGCCGACACCTGGAAAACCGTGCTCGACTCGCCGCGTGGCGCGCAGATCAAGCAGGCGCTGGATGCGGTCGTGGCGAAAAGTCAGGTGATCATCGCCCGCAAGCCGTAGTGCCGGAGCGGGATAGTGCGGTGCGGTGACTGACGCCATCGCAGGCTGGCCCCACCGTGTGTGGGCCGCGCCGGCCACTGTGAGAGCGGGCTTGCCCCGGGCGGCGATCCGCCGATGGCGTCAGTTCAGTCAACCAAGATGTCGGTCGCTTGCAAAGGTTTTGTGTACCCTTGGCGCTTTGCGTGGTCAGGGAGTCGCAAGCAATGCGGTTTTTCATCGGGCTGTCGGCGGTGCTGGCCATCGCCACTTGGCTCACGGCCTGTGAGCGGACGTCGGCGCCGCCCCTCGACCAGCAGCTCTACATCTGGCAGCGCCAATGGACGCCCGCCCACGGGGCTGCGCTGCGTGACAGCCGCGCTGACTTTTCCACGGTGCGGGTGCTGGCGTTGCAGGCGTTTCCACAGGCGGGATGGAGCCGGGCGCGGATCGATCCGGCGTTGCTCCGCCAGGACGGTCGGCCGCTGATTGCGGTGGTTCGACTCGACGGCCAGCTCAAGTCCCTGGACCTTGCGCACGCCACGGCGCAGATCCTTCAGGTGCTCGACGACTGGCGCGGACAGGGGCTGACGTTGGCCGGCGTTGAGATCGACCACGATGCCGGCAGCGCACGGCTGCCGGCCTATGCCGAATTCCTCGCCCATCTGCGCCCGGCGCTGCCGCCCTCGTTGCCGCTGAGCATCACCGCGTTGCCGGCGTGGCTGGACAGCCCGCAATTGCCGGCGTTGCTGGCGACGGTCGACAGCAGTGTGCTGCAGGTGCATGCGGTGAGCGATCCGCGTCGGGGCCTGTTCGATGCGGATCAGGCGCGGCGCTGGGCGGACGCCTGGGGACGGGTCAGCGACAAGCCGTTCTACCTGGCGCTGCCGGCCTACGGTGTGGCGCTGTTGCCGGACAGCGGCGGGGCGCCGGAAGTGGAGAGCGAGGTCGCGATCCCGCGGCGCGGCGAACGCCGCGAACTGCTCGCCGATCCACAAGCCTTGAGCCGGCTGGCCAGCGCACTGCGCGAAGACCGCCCGGCGCATCTGGCCGGCCTGATCTGGTTCCGCCTGCCGCTGGCCAACGACCGCCGGGCCTGGAGCCTGACCACGTTGCGTGCCGTTGCCCGCGGCGAACCCCTGTCGAGCAGCCTCGGCGTGAGCTTCACGGTGCAGGACGGACTTTACGACATCGGCCTCGCCAACCGGGGCAATCTCGACAGCCCTTGGCCCGCGCGCCTGACGGTCAAGGCCCGGGACTGCGTCGGCGCCGACGCCCTGGCCGGTTACTCGTTGCAACAAACGCCGGATCTGCTTACCTTCACCCGCCTGCGCGACGGCCGGTTGCCGGCGGGCGGTCAGCGTGCTGTCGGTTGGGCGCGTTGTGCACACATTGATCAAGGAGGTTCGCATGTTGACCCGTAACTGGCCCCGCCACCTGCTCTGCCTGAGCCTCAGCCTGCCGCTGGGCACGGCGCTGGCCTGCGGCCCGGACTTCCCGATGCGCCTGCTCGACAACCGCGGGCAATCGCTGGCGGAGCTGCCGGAGGGCAACTTCAACTTCGAGATCAACCGCCTGGGCAAAGCCATCGACGGGCTCAAGCTCACGACGGTGGCCACCCACAACCCGGACGCCTACGGCGAGCCCGGCGAGTACGTCGACGAGCGCGAGCAGGCCGAGCAAGCGGACCTGAGCGAAGCTGCGCAGGCGCAGGTCAAGCGCTTGCGCAGCCTCGGCGATGCCCGTCAGGCCTATGAGCAGGGAACCGGCCTTCCCGCCGAAGTTCGCCTGTACGTGGCCGGCGCCGTGGCGTTCGCCGCCGCCGATTACCCGCTGGCCGCCGACTACTTCAGACAGGTGCTGGCGCTGCCGGCGGATCAGCGTCCGTTGCGCAGCACGTGGGCGGCGTACTCCCTGGGCCGTTCCCTGTACGCCATGAGCGGGCAGGCGGACGACGCCCTCGACCCGCTGGAGCAGGCGCTCGCCGCGTTCCGCCAGACCCGCCAGCTGAACATCGACGGTTTCAGCGACCCGCTGGAACTGGGCGTGGCCAGCCTCGGCGAAGAGGCCCGGGTGCTGCGCACCGCCGGCGACTGGAACGGCGCCATCGAACTGTACGCGGCGCAGAACCAGCATGGCTCGATGGTGGGCGCGTCTTCGCTGAAACTGCTGGTGAACGACCTGGTGGCTTTACCCGAGGATCAACTGGCCAAGCTGCTGCGGGGCAAAGCGGTGCAGCAACTGGTCACGGCCTCGCTGATCAGCCGGATCGGCTGGTCGTTCGGCGAACAGCCGGAGCGCGAGAAAGCGCTGATCAAACTGCTGCAGGACAGCACCCGCGGCAGCCTGGACAACGCCGACCGCCTGGCGGCGATGAACTATCAGCAGGGCGACTACGCCACCGCCAAGGCGTTTCTCGAACACGCCGGGGACGGTGGGCTGGCCTGGTGGCTGCGGGCGAAACTGGCGGTGCGCGACGGCGATTCCAACGCCGCCGCAGCGGCGTACGCCAAAGCCGCCCAGGCCTTCCCGAAGGACGAATCGTGGGGCGAGCGGCGCACGCCGGACTGGGCCTTCGAAACCCTGCGGCCCAAGTGCCGGGTGGACGGCGAAAGCGCGATCCTCGACCTGCAGCGCGGCGATTACCTGCAAGCCTTCGACCGGCTGTACCAGAGCCAGGACATTTACTGGTTCGACGCCGCGACCGTGGCCGAGCGGGTGCTGACCCTCGATGAGCTCAAGCGCTACGTCGATGAGAAAGTGCCGGCGCCGCCGGTGCTGAGCCAGCAGGACCGCGACAACTACGTGCCGCTGTCGGTGGCGGCGAACCTGCGCAACCTGTTGGGCCGGCGCTTGCTGCGCGAAGGTCGCTACGAAGAGGCGGTCGGCTACTTCGACAATCCCGACCTGCAGAACAAGGCCCGGCTGTACGGTCAGCAGCGCCTGAACGCCGACTCGGCCTGGTGGCCGACCAAACGCGCCGCCGCGCTGTTCAACGCGGCCTGGACGGCCCGGGAATGGGGCATGGACATCCTCGGCTACGAGATGGCGCCGGATTACGCGACGTTCGGCGGCAACTACAGCCTGGAAACCACCGAACTGAAAGTCGGCCCGTTGGTGGCCGACGCCGAAGTGCAGCGCCAGAAGGCCAGCGAGGCGCAGCCCGACGTGCGTTACCACTACCGGTTCGTCGCCACCGCATTGGCCAACCGCGCGGCCGACAACCTGCCGCACACCAGCCAGGCGTTCGCCGCCGTGCTGTGTACGGCGGCCGGCTGGAACAGCAGCGAGGAGGATCAGCGCGGGCTGTACCAGCGCTATGTGAAGGAAGGCCCGTACGTGCCGTGGGCGGTGGACTTCGGCCACCAGTGCCCGTATCCGGACTTCGAGAACGCGGACAAGCGTTACGTGACCCAGGTCACTGACGCCGTGCGCTCGACGCTGCGTCCTTACAAGTGGCCGGTGCAGATCGGCGCGGCCGTGGTGCTTGCGGGCGCTGCGCTGTGGCTGTTCGGCCGCCGACGCAAGGCCCGCAAAGCCTAGGCCTGCTGGACGAACGTCAGGCGCACGGCGAAACCGATCAACAGGCTGCCGAACAGCCACTGTTGCAGGCGCTGGGCCGAAGGGCTGTTGTGCAGCCAGCGGCCCAGGGCGGCGCCGGCCAGGGCGTAGGCGCTGTCGAACAGCAGCCCTGCGCCCACCAGCAAGGCACCGAGCACGGCGAACTGGGTGAGCACCGGCGCACCGTCGGCGACGATGAACTGCGGCAGCAGCACCGAGCAGAACAGCAACGCCTTGGGGTTGAGCAGATTGGTCAGCAGGCCGCGGCGCACCGCTTCGCGCCACTGCGCCTTCGCGTCCGGCACTTGCGCCGCGTTCAGGTCCGGCAGCAACGTGCTGCGCAGGCACTGGACACCGAGCCACAGCAGGTAGGCCGCCCCGGCCAGGCGCACCACGTCGAACGTCCACGGCGCGGCCTTGAACAGCGCCGCCAGCCCCAGCCCCGCCAGCGCCACATGGCAGCCCCGGGCCACCGCCAGCCCGACGGCAGTGGCCAGCGCCGCACCGCGGCCCTGACGGGCGCCGGTCTGCAACAGCAGGATCATGTCCGGGCCGGGCAGCAGGTAGACCACCGCCAATGCCAGGAAAAACAGCCAGAGACTCGCCATGCCGCACCCCTTTCGTTGTCGATTCGGTCGGCTCAGTCTAGGGCCGAAGGGCAGGGCAGGTGGTTGCGTAGTTCGCTTCAAATGCGCTTAGGATTGGCATAACCTGCTTTCTTTTTGCGCATAGACCATCAGGATCTGCCAACCATGAAACTGGACGCCTTCGACCGCAAGATTCTCGCCGCGCTGCAACGGGACGGACGCCTGAGCAACGTGCAGCTGGCCGACGAGATCGGCCTGTCGGCGTCGCCGTGCCTGCGGCGGGTGCGGATGCTGGAGGAGGCGGGGGTGATCCGCGGCTACCAGGCCAACCTCGACCGCGATGAAGTGGGCCTGGGGCTGACGGTGTTCGTCGGGGTCAAGGTGGAGCGGCACAACGATGAGCGGGCCGAAGCGTTCCGGGCGGCGGTGACGGCGCTGCCGGAGGTGATTTCGGCGTTTCTGGTGTCCGGCGAGTCGGACTTCCTGTTGCAGGTGGTGGTGCCTGACCTGCGGGCCTATGACCGCTTTCTCACCGGTTGCCTGCTGAAGTTGCCGGGGGTGAGTGACATCCGCAGCAACTTTGCGATCAACACGGTGAAGACGCCGGGGGCGTTGCCGTTGGGGCATCTTCCGGCTTGAGGCCGAGTTGAGCCCATCGCGAGCAGGCTCGCTCCTACAGGGACTGCATCAATCTCTGTGGGAGCGAGCCTGCTCGCGATAGCGGTCTGTCTGCAGGCGGCCTACATCTGCGTCGCCATCCCCTCCACATCCATCGCGGCCTGGCGCAGCGCCTCCGAGCGGGTCGGGTGCGGGTGGCAGGTCAGGGCGATGTCCTCGGCCGAGGCGCTGAACTCCATGGCCACGCAGTACTCGCCGATCATCTCGCTGACGCTCGGGCCGACCAGGTGCACGCCCAGCACTTCGTCCGTGCGCTCGTCGGCGATGACCTTGGCGAAACCTTCGGTCTCGTGGTTGATCTTGGCCCGGCTGTTGGCGGTGAACGGGAACTTGCCGACCTTGAAGGCCCGGCCTTCGGCCTTGAGCTGCTCTTCGGTCTTGCCGACGCTGGCCAGTTCCGGCCGGGTGTAGATCACGTTGGGGATCAGGTCGTAGTTGACCTCGGCCGCCTTGCCGGCGATCCGCTCGATGCAGGCCATGGCTTCGTCTTCGGCCTTGTGCGCGAGCATCGGCCCGGACGTGACGTCGCCGATCACCCACACCCCGGCGGCCTCGGTGCGGTGGCGGTCGTTGGCGAGCATGCCGCGCTTGTCGGTGCCCAGGCCGACGTTCTCCAGGCCCAGCCCGCGGGTGTACGGCCGGCGGCCGATGGCGACCAGCACATAATCGGCTTCCAGCAATTCGGCGTCGCCGCCGGCGGCGGGTTCGACGCTCAGTTGCACGCCGTTGGCCGTGGTCGTGGCGCTGGTGACTTTCGAGCTCAGCCTGAACGCGATCCCTTGCTTGCCCAGTGAGCGCTGCAAGGCTTTGCCGGCCTCGCCGTCGACGCCGGGGCAGATGCGGTCCAGGTATTCGACCACCGTCACTTGCGCCCCGAGCCGGCGCCAGACCGAGCCCAGCTCCAGGCCGATCACCCCGGCGCCGATCACCACCAGGTGTCTGGGCACTTCGCCCAGCGACAGCGCGCCGGTGGAGTCGAGGATGCGCTTGTTGTCGATCTCCACGCCGGGCAGGGGCGTGGGCTCGGAGCCGGTGGCGATGACGATGTCCTTGGCGGTCAGCTCGATGCGGCTGCCCTGATCGCCGGTCACGCTGACCTTGCCGGGGCCGTCGATATGGCCCCAGCCCTTGATCCAGTCGACCTTGTTCTTGCGGAACAGGAACTCGATGCCTTTGGTCAGGCCGGCGACGCTTTCGTCCTTCTGCTTCATCATCTGCGCGAGGTTGAGCGAGGGTTTGACCTCGATGCCGAGGTTGGCGAATTCCGGCCCCAAGGCCGCTTCGTACAGTTCGGAGGCATGCAGCAACGCCTTGGAGGGCATGCAGCCGACATTCAGGCAGGTGCCGCCGAGGGTGGCGCGGCCCTCCACGCAGGCGGCCTTGAGGCCGAGCTGGCCGGCGCGGATCGCCGCGTTGTAGCCGCCGGGGCCGCCGCCCAGAATCACCACGTCATAGTTGCTCATGCGCTTGCTCCCGGTTGATGGATGCGGATCGGTAACGGTAGTCCGCACTAAAAATTACGAACGTAATATGTGCGTTTCCAGACATTTCGGTCAAGGCTTCAGGCAAGCGACAGGTGGGTCGTCTTTAGATAGTGGATTTGTGTACGAATATTTCACGGCATTTGTTATATCGTAACGATATGTGCCGTTAGCCAAGGGTTTTGGGGGGATATGCAAGTCGATCTGGAGGGGGATGGCACCCACGTGACCGGACTGCCGCGCTTTCAGCAGGCCGCGGCCCAGGGGCGCCGCTTGCGCCGGTTGGCCGTCGGGCTGGGCTCGCTGGCCGGGGCAGGGTGGGTGCTGGCGTTCTTTGTCGGGCTGTTTGCCCCGCAATCGTTGTGGCCGGCGCTGCTGGTCAACCTCAGCGCTGCGTTGCTGGTATTGGTGGCCGGGCTGCAATCGGCGTGGTGGGTGAGCCGCTGGCGGGCACGGGTGATCGATCCGCCCGCATCGGTCGTCCCCGAAGATGATTCGCCTGCGCCGGACGGTTGGTACGAGCGGTTGCTCGACCGGTTGAGTCGTCGCGGCCTGCATCTGCTCGGGCAGGTCGGCGCGCCCACGTTATGGCTGGGCGGCTGGGCCTTGGCGGCCGCGTTGAGCGTCGATCAGACGTGGAACCTGGCGTTGCCGTCCGCCGCTGTGGGCATGTCGGCGACGGTCGGCGCCGCGCTGGCGTTGGTGCTGGCGTTCGGGTTGCTGGTGCTGGAACGGCAATGGGCCCAGGAGCCTCCAGCGCAATGGCCTGAAGCGGGGTCGTTGGCGCAATTGGCGCGCGTGGCGATCATCTGTCTGGTATTGGCGGCGTTGTGCCTGTTGTTCGCCAGCGAAAGCGCCGTGTGGCCGGTGCGCGTCGCGGTGCTGATTGGCCTCCTGCCGGGCGTGGTGGCGGTGGAGTTGCTGCTGCGTGCGGTGTTGTCGCTGTTCAGCCCGCGCCGGGAGACGCTCGAGCCGACCCTGCTGGCGCGCAGCGTTGTGGCGGATCTGCTGCGCTGGCCGCCGCAGCCGCTGCTGGCCTTGCAGCATGAACTGCACAACCGCTTCGGCATCGATCTGCGCCAGATCTGGGCCTTCAGCTACATGCGCCGGGCCCTGCTGCCGGTGCTGGCGCTGGTCGCAGCGGTGGGGTGGCTGCTGACCGGGCTTCATGAAATCCCGATGCAAGGCCGCGGCATCTACGAGCGTTTCGGCAAACCGGTGCAGGTGTTCGGCCCCGGCCTGCACGCCGGTCTGCCCTGGCCGTTGGGGCGGGTGCTGAGCGTCGAGAACGGCGTGATGCATGAGCTGGCCACCAGCGTCGGCGAAAACCCGGCGCCCGTTCAGGCGGAGCCCGCCGAAGGTCCGCCGCCGCTGACGGCCAACCGCTTGTGGGACGCCAGCCACGTCAACGACAAGTCCCAGGTGATCGCCGGCAGCCGGGGCGGGCAGCAGAGCTTCCAGATCGTCAACATGGACGTGCGCTTCGTCTACCGCATCGGTTTGAGCGATCAGGCTGCCTTGGCCGCCACCTACAACAGCGCCGATGTGCCGACGCTGATCCGCAGCACGGCCAGCCGGATTCTGGTGCACGATTTCGCCTCACGCACCCTCGACGGTTTGCTGGGGCAAGACAGGACAGGGCTCGCCGAGGAGATCGGCCGGGCGGTGCAGCACGACCTGCAGAAACTCGACAGCGGTGTGGAAATCCTCGCCACGGTGGTTGAGGCCATTCATCCGCCAGCCGGTGCGGCCAATGCCTACCACGGCGTGCAGGCCGCACAGATCGGCGCGCAGGCGTTGATCGCCCGCGAGCGCGGCGCGGCAGCCGAGGCCAGCAACCAAGCGCAACTGCAGGCCAGCCTCGCCGGGGATCAAGCCACCGCCAACGCCCGTGAAACGGAAGCGGCGGCACAGGCGGCGGACCTGAAGTTTTCGGCCGAACAAAAGGCCTACGCCAGCGCCGGTCAAGCGTTCGTGCTGGAGCAGTACTTCGCTCAGCTCAGCCAAGGCCTGAGCAAAGCCCGGCTGCTGGTGCTCGACCACCGCCTGGGCGGCAGCGGCAATGCGCCGACCATTGACCTGCGCACCTTCACACTGCCGGCCGATCCCGCGCCCGCACGCAATGTTGCTCAACCAGGAGTCACCCATTGAGCCAGTCGCACACTCACGATCATTCCGATCACAGCGGCCACGGTCATGCTCATGGCGGGCATCACCATCACCACGGTCATCATCACCATCACCACGGCGAGCCGGAAGAAGCGGGGCCGTTCCCGTGGCGGCGCATGGGCTGGGCGGCGTTGCTGGTGGCCTTTGCCGTCGCGGCGGCGAGCCTGGTGCAGGTGCGCTCCGGGGAGGCGACGGTGATCACCCGCTTCGGCAACCCGACCCGGGTGCTGCTGGATCCCGGGCTGGGCTGGCGCTGGCCGGCGCCGTTCGAGGCGGCGATTCCGGTGGACTTGCGTCTGCGCACCACGTCCAGCGGCCTGCAGGATGTCGGCACCCGCGACGGCTTGCGCATCATCGTGCAGGCGTACGTGGCGTGGCAGGTGCAGGGCGATCCGGACAACGTGCAGCGTTTCATGCGCGCCGTGCAGAACCAGCCGGACGAAGCCGCGCGGCAGATCCGCACGTTTGTCGGTTCGGCGCTGGAGACCACCGCCAGCCGTTTCGACCTGGCGAATCTGGTGAACACCGATGCCGCTCAGGTGCGCATCGGTGACTTCGAGGCGCAGTTGCGCCAACAGATCGACCAGCAATTGCTGGCGACCTACGGGGTGCGGGTGGTGCAGGTCGGCATTGAGCGGCTGACCTTGCCGTCGGTGACGCTCACGGCCACCGTCGATCGGATGCGCGCCGAGCGTGAAACCATCGCCACCGAACGCACGGCGGTCGGCAAGCGCGAAGCGGCGCAGATCCGCTCCGCGGCCGAACGCGATGCGCGCATGGTGCAGGCCGACGCCACAGTGAAGGCGGCAGAAATCGAGGCGCAGTCCCGGGTCGAGGCGGCGCAGATCTACGGACGCGCCTATGCCGGGTCGCCGCAGTTGTACAACTTGCTGCGTTCGCTGGACACCCTTGGCACCATCGTCACGCCTGACACCAAGCTGATTCTGCGCACCGACGCCGCGCCGTTCCGCGCCTTGGTGGACGGTCCGCCGACGCTCGACAGCAAAAGCGGATCGCAGCCATGAGTGAAGTTCCACGTGGAACACAACCGTTGAACAGCCCGTGGATACAGGCCGGACGCCTTGCGTTCTTTGCGCTGTACGCCGTGACCGTGCTGGCGGCGCTGGCCTGGGCATTCTCCAATGTGCGGCAGATCGATCCGCAAAACCGCGCGGTGGTTTTGCATTTCGGTGCCTTGGATCGGATACAGAATGCCGGTTTGCTGTTGGCCTGGCCCGAACCCTTCGAGCAAGTGGTGCTGCTGCCGGCGGCGGATCGGGTGATCGAGCGTCGGGTCGACAATCTGCTGCGTAGCGACGCGGCCTTGCAGGCGGATCGCGTGGCGACATTCGCCACACCGTTGAGCGACGCGCTGGCCGGTTCCGGCTATTTGCTCACCGGGGATGCTGGCGTCGTGCAACTGGATGTTCGGGTGTTCTACAAAGTGACCGACCCTTATGCGTATGTGCTTCAAGGTGACCATGTGCTGCCCGCGCTGGATCGCCTGGTGACCCGCAGTGCGGTGGCCCTGACGGCCGCCCGGGACCTGGACACGATTCTGGTGGCCCGACCTGAACTGATCGGCGCCGATAACCAGGCCGCCGAGCGTCGTGAACGGTTGCGCGGCGATCTGGTGCAAGGCATCAACCGACGCCTGGCCGAGCTGAAGGCAGACGGGCAGGGCATCGGCATCGAAACGGTGCGGGTCGACGTGCAGTCGAGTCTGCCGGCGCCGGCGGTGAGTGCGTTCAATGCCGTCTTGACCGCCAGTCAACAGGCCGACAAAGCCGTGGCCAACGCCCGCACCGAAGCGGAGAAGCTCACCCAGACCGCCAACGAACAAGCCGACCGCACACTGCAGGTCGCCCATGCGCAGGCCGGTGAGCGGCTCGCCAAAGCCACCGCCGACACGGCGACGGTCCTGAGCCTGGCCAAGGCCCGGCAGCAAGGCAGCGACCCGCAGATGTTGCTGCGTCTGTACCGCGAGCGCATTCCGAAGATCCTCGGCCAGGCCGGTTCAGTCACCACGGTGGATCCGAAGGACGATGCCCGGCTGATCATTCAGGGAGCCAGCAAATGACCACGAACACCCTTCCTGCGCCGAGCCTGTTGTCCTCGGCGGAACAGCGCCGCGCCGCACGCCAGTTGACCCTGGCGATGCTCGCCCTGGGCCTGCTCGGGCTGGGGCTGATCTGGCGCTGGCTGATGCCGGAGCAGACCGGCGTCAGCCAGTTGCTACTGGGCGTCGCGTCGGTTCTGGTGGCGGTGCCGGTCATGCGTTCGGCCTGGTTCAGCCTGCGCTATCCGAGCCTGCACGGCATCACCGATCAGTTGATCGCGCTGGCCCTGCTCGGCGCCTGGGCCACCGGTGACCTGCTCACGGCGGCGTTGCTGCCGATCATCATGATCTTCGGCCACGTGCTGGAAGAACGCAGCGTGATCGGCTCCCAGGAGGCGATCCATGCGCTGGGCCAGTTGACCCGCAGCCATGCACGCAAGCTTCAGGCCGACGGCTCGGTCATCGAAGTCGACAACGGCACGCTCAAGGCCGGCGACACGGTTGAGGTCCGGGCGGGGGACCGGGTGCCGGCGGACGGGCGGGTGCTGTCCGGCCAGGCCAGCCTCGACACGGCGTCGATCACCGGCGAGTCGGTGCCGGTGGAGGCGGGCGTCGGCATGGAGGTGTTCGGCGGGGCGATCAACCTCGACGGCCTGCTGCGCATCGAGGTGACTCGCACCGGCGATGAATCGACCCTCGGCAAGGTCATCGGCCTGATGCAGAACGCCGAACGCTCCAAGCCGCCGATCACTCGCCTGCTGGAGCGTTACGCCGGCAGCTACATGGTGCTGGTGTTGCTGCTGGCGGCGGTGACCTGGTTCATCACCCACGATGCGCAAGCGATGCTTGCGGTGCTGGTGGCGGCTTGCCCGTGCGCGTTGGTGCTGTCGGCGCCGGCCACCGCGATTGCCGGTGTGGCGGTGGCGGCGCGGCACGGGATCCTGATCCGCAGTTCGGCGTTCCTTGAGGAGCTGGCCGATCTCACCTCGTTGGTGGTGGACAAGACCGGCACCCTGACGTTCGGCACCTTGCGCTTGCAGTCGGTCGACAGCCCCCGCGTCGAGCACGGCACGGTGATTGCGCTGGCGGCGGCGCTCGGTGCAGCCAGCAGCCATCCGGTCAGCCGTGCGCTGGCCGGTCTGGCCGAGCCGGACAGTGACCTGGCGCTGACCGACATCCACGAGCGGCAAGGCTTGGGCGTGGTCGCGATGACGACCCGGGGCGAAGCGGCGCTGGGTCGCCCGGAGCTGTTCACGCAGTTGGGCATCGTCACCACCGCCGTACCGGAGCACGACGGCCCGATCGCCGGGCTGGCCCTGAACGGCGAATTCCTCGCCTGGCTGCTGCTCGCCGACAGCGTCAAGCCGGAAGCGCGGCTGGCCTTGGGTGAGTTGCGCGACCTGGGCCTGGGCCGGCAATTGCTGCTGACCGGCGATCGCCACAGTGTGGCGAACGCGCTGGCCCGGGATGTCGGCCTGCACGAAGTCGAGGCCCAAGCGTTGCCGGAGGACAAGCTCAACCGGGTGCTGAAGGAGATCGACAGCGGCTTCCGGCCGATGGTGGTCGGCGACGGCATCAACGACTCATTGGCGCTCAAGGCCGGGGTGGTCGGTGTGGCGATGGGGGCGGGAGGCGCCGACATCGCGCTGGCCTCGGCCGACATCGTGCTGATCGGCAGCGACCTGCGACGCCTGGGCACCTGCGTGCGGCTGAGTCGCCAGTGCCGGCGCACGTTACAGGTGAACGTGGTCATCGGCCTGGGCTGGACGCTGGCCATCGTCGTGTTCGCCGCGTTCGGTTGGCTCGGTGCAGCCGGGGCCATGATCGCTGCGCTGCTGCACAACCTCAGCACCTTGCTGGTGCTGGGCAATGCCGGGCGCCTGCTGCGGTTCCAGGAACCGTTGCTGAAACTGAAGGAAGATTGATCATTTTTTGAACGGTGCGCCGGCCCCGAAGTCTTCCGAACAGGCGCACCGTACAAGGATGACCGTGCAGGCGCAGGCGTTCCGGTTCATAGCGGACGGCTATTAAATCGATAGCCTGCTATTTTTCAAGGATGGTCTACCCTCAGATCAGACGTCTGAAACCAGGGGGATATTCCATGCTCGCGCAACTTCCACCGGCCTTACAGAAACTGCAGCTACCGCTTCGCCTGCGGCTCTGGGACGGCCATGAGTTCAATCTCGGGCCGACGCCCAGCGTCACCATCGTGGTCAAGGACCCGCAGATGGTCACCCAGTTCACCCATCCAAGCCTGGACGCGCTGGGGGCGGCGTTCGTCGAGGGCAAGCTTGAACTGGAAGGTTCGATCAGCGAAGTCATCCGGGTCTGCGACGAGCTGAGCAATGCGCTGCTCGACGAAGACGAAGGCAGCCAGCCGGTGCGCTCGCTCCACGACAAGGAAACCGACGCCAAGGCCATTTCCTATCACTACGACTTGTCCAACGCGTTCTACCAGCTGTGGCTGGACAGCGACATGGCGTATTCCTGCGCCTACTTCGAAACCGGCAGCGAAACCCTGGAACAGGCCCAGCAGGCCAAGTTCCGCCATCTGTGCCGCAAGCTGCGCCTGCAGCCCGGCGACTACCTGCTGGATGTCGGCTGCGGCTGGGGCGGGCTGGCGCGGTACGCCGCCCGTGAGTTCGGCGCGAAGGTGTTCGGCATCACGTTGAGCAAGGAACAACTGGCGCTGGCCCGCGAGCGGGTCAAGGCCGAAGGGCTGGAAGACCAGGTCGAGCTGCAGTTGCTCGACTACCGCGACCTGCCCCAGGACGGCCGTTTCGACAAAGTGGTCAGTGTCGGCATGTTCGAGCATGTGGGCCACGCCAACCTCGCCGAATACTGCAAGACCCTGTTCGGTGCGGTGAAGGAGGGCGGCCTGGTGATGAACCACGGCATCACCGCCAAGCACACCGACGGTCGTCCGGTGGGACGCGGCGCCGGGGATTTCATCGAGAAGTACGTGTTCCCCAACGGCGAGCTGCCGCACCTGGCGATGATCTCTGCCGAGATCAGCGAGGCGGGTCTGGAGATCGTCGACGTCGAAAGCCTGCGCCTGCATTACGCGCGCACCCTGGACCACTGGAGCGAGCGCCTGGAGGACAACCTGGAGACCGCCGCCAAACTGGTGCCGGAGCAAGCGCTGCGCATCTGGCGCCTGTATCTGGCCGGATGCGCCTACGCCTTCGCCCACGGCTGGATCAACCTGCACCAGATCCTCGCCGTGAAGGCCCACCCCGACGGCAGCCATGAACTGCCGTGGACCCGGGACGACATCTACAATCCGTAGGCCTCAGAGAATCGGCGAAATGAGCCGGGCGATCCGCATGCCGACCTGTTGCAGGTGGTGGATCTCCCGGCTTTCGTCTTTGGCGATCTCGTTGGCCTGGGCGAAGTCATCGTTGAGCATCTGCTCCACGCGGGTGGCGAATTCGCTGTCCACGGTCAGCAGCATCACTTCGAAATTGAGGCGGAAGGAGCGGTTGTCCAGGTTGGCGCTGCCGATGGCGCTGATTTCGCTGTCGATCAGCACCACCTTCTGGTGCAGGAACCCGGGCTTGTAGCGGAACACCCGCACCCCGGCGCGCACGGCTTCGAACGCATAGAGGCTGGAGGCGGCGTAGACGATGCGGTGGTCGGGGCGCGACGGCAGCAGCAGCCGCACATCGACGCCGCGCAGCACCGCCAGGCGCAATGCCGCGAACACCGCTTCGTCCGGAATGAAATAGGGGCTGGTGATCCACACCCGTTCGGTGGCGGCGTGGATCGCTTCGACGAAGAACAGCGAGCAGGTCTCGTAGGGGTCGGCCGGGCCGCTGGCGAGCAATTGGCAGAGCACGCCGTCCTCCGGATAGGCCTCCGGCAGGATCATCGGCGGCAGGGCGCGCGCGGCCCAGAACCAGTCCTCGGCGAACGATTCCTGCATGCAGGCCACCACCGGGCCGCGCACTTGAATGTGGGTATCGCGCCACGGTGCCAGCGGCGGTTTCTCGCCCATGTACTCGTCACCGACGTTGTGGCCGCCGACGAAACCGGTCATGCCGTCCACCACGACGATCTTGCGGTGGTTGCGAAAATTCACCTGAAAGCGGTTGAGCCAGCCGCTGCGGGTGGCGAACGCCCGCACCTCGACGCCGCCGTCGCGCAGGGCCTGCACGTAGCTGTGGGGCAGGGCATGGCTGCCGATGCGGTCGTAGAGCAGATGCACCGCCACGCCTTCGGCGGCCTTCTTCAGCAAAAGGTCGCGCAGGCGCTGGCCGAGCTGATCGTCGTGGATGATGAAGAACTGGATCAGCACCGCCTCCCTGGCCTGGCCGATGGCGTTGAACAAGGCCTTGAACGTGGCCGGGCCGTTCACCAGCAGTTGCACGTCGTTGTTGGCCAGGCACGGCATCCGTCCCAGCCGGGGCATCGCGCGCAACGAGGCGTAGGCATTCGAGGCGCGGGCGGTCAGGGCCTCTTCCACCCACGGTCGCCAGTTGAGTTCGGAGATCGCCTGACGCATCTGTTCGTTGGCCTGGCGTCGCGCCTTGATGTAGCCGTCGAAGGTGCTGCGGCCGAAGACCAGGTACGGGATGAGCGTCAGGTAGGGAATGAAGATCAGCGACAGCGCCCAGGCGATCGAGCCTTGCGCTGTGCGCACGGTCAGCACCGCGTGAAGGGCGGCGATCGAGCCCAGGGTGTGGATCAGGGCGATCAGGTAACCGAAGAGGTGCGGTCCGAAGTAATCCATGGGGCAGCCGTGCTCCTGAAGTTTCAATGCCTAACAGACCATGTTCCGTTGCGGTTGTCGCCATTTAATTGGAGCATGAACCGAAGCGACCGGCCGACGTCTAACGGCCACTACTGATCAGGAGTCTCGCAATGAACGTTCGTCTGCTGGGTTTGGCGCTGGGCCTGGGTTTGGCTTTGCCGGTGGTTGCTCAAGCGCAAATGCTGCAGCCGGGTTTGTGGGAAATGACGTCGAGCAACGTCAAGGTCGATGACCAGGCCATGGACGTGCAATCGATCCTCGGCCAGATTCAAGGGCAAATCACGCCGCAGCAACGGGCGGCGCTGGAGAAGCAAGGCATCAACATCGGCGGCAAGGGCATCCGCGCCTGCCTGACGCCGCAGCAAGTGGCGACCAACGACATTCCCCTGGCGGATCCGCAGTCGGGGTGCAAGCAGCAGATCACCGAGCGCAACGGCAACCAGTGGAAATTCCGCTTCAGTTGCCCGCGGGCCCAAGGCACCGGCGTGGCGACGTTCCTCAGCGACCGGGAGTTCACCACGGTCGCCAACGGCACCTTCAATGCCATCGGCATCAACCAGAAGGGCAGCCTGGAAACCCGCGCGGTGTGGTTGGGGCAGGACTGCGGCACCGTCAAGCCAAGAGCCTGAAAGGCTTCGCGGGCAAGCCGTGAAGGCTTGCCCGCGAACGCGTCACCGATTCAACGCATGAACCTCAGGGGCAACCCCCGACACCCTTCGTTCACCCGCTGGCCATCCCAGGCGATCTGTCCCGACACGACGGTCAGGCTCACCCGATGCCTGAACCGCCGTTCGGCGAACGGCGTCCACCCGCATTGCGACAGCACCGGTTGGCGTGACACGGCGACCCCTTGCGGCTCCGGTCGTATCAGCACCAGATCCGCCCAATATCCCTCACGCAAATAACCCCGGTCCGGGATAGCGAACAGATCCGCCACCCGGTGGCTGGTCTTCGCCACCAGGGTGGTGATCGGCAACACGCCGTCGGCCACCAGCTCCAGCAGCGCCGGCAAGGCGTGCTGCACCAGCGGCAAGCCCGCCGGCGCCTGGTCGTACGGTCGCTGCTTTTCGGCCCACGTGTGCGGCGCATGATCGCTGCCGATCACATCCAGGCGGTTGCTCAGCAAGGCCTGGCGCAAGGCGTCGCGGTCGGTGCGGGATTTGATCGCCGGGTTGCATTTGATCCGGTTGCCCAGCGTCGGGTAGTCGCGGTCGTCGAACAGCAAATGGTGCAGACAGACTTCGGCGGTGATGCGTTTTTGGGTCAGCGGTTTGTCTTCGAACAGTTCCAGCTCGCGGGCGGTGGTGAGGTGCAGGACGTGCAGGCGGGTGCCGTGGCGTCTGGCCAAGTCCACGGCGAGCGAAGAGGAGCGGTAGCAGGTCTCGGCATCACGGATCAGCGCATGGGCGTCGGGCGGCAGGTGCTCGCCGTAGCGCTCGCGCAGCCTGGCGGCATTGGCCTCGATGCTGGGCGTGTGTTCGCAGTGGGCCAGCAAGATCGTCGGCACCTCGGCGAACAGCCGTTCCAGGATCCGTGGATCGTCCACCAGCAGGTTGCCGGTGGAGGCGCCCATGAACACTTTCACCCCGGCCACTTCGCACGGGTTGAGCGCGGCCACCGTGTCGAGGTTGTCCTGGCTGACGCCGAAGTGAAAGCCGTAGTTGGCCACGGAACCGATGGCGGCCCGGCGCTTCTTGTCGGCCAGCGCGTCGAGGGTGAGGGTGGCCGGGGAGGTGTTGGGCATGTCCATGAAACTGGTGATGCCCCCGGCGACGGCCGCGCGGGATTCAGAGTGAATGCTGCCCTTGGCCGGCGAGCCCGGTTCGCGGAAATGCACCTGGTCGTCGATCATGCCCGGCAGCAGCCACTGGCCGGCGGCGTCGATTTCCTGCGCTGCGTTCTCGCCGAAGATGCTTGAGGCGATTTTGACGATGCGGCCATGGCTGACCAGCACGTCCGCTTCGAATTCCCGTCCTTCGTTCACCAGCCGAACATGGCGGATCAGCAGGTTGCCCATGGCTCAGAACTCGTTCTGCAGGGCTTTGTAGCCGCGCACCAGATCGACGTTGGTGCGCGCCACGTCCTCGGAAAACTCCGAAGCGCTGACGCTCACCGGCGGGAACTGCGAAAGGTCGGTGCCCGGGCCGATGCGGGTGGTGGAGGGGACATAGAACGCATCCGGCAGGTCGCGTCCGTCCACCACCGAGTTGTGCCGCACCACGCAACCGTTGCCGACGGCGCAGTTGAACAGCACGCTGTTGAAACCGATGAACACCCGATCGCCGACCTTGCACGGGCCATGCAAGATTGAACGGTGGGCAATGGAACTGTACTCGCCGATGGTCACCGCCGCGCCGGACTTGGAGTGGATCACCACGCCGTCCTGAATGTTCGAGTTGGCGCCGATGGTGATCGGCTCCATGGCGCCGGAGGCGTCCACTTCGTCGGCGCGGATCACCGCGTAGGGGCCGACGAACACGTTTTCGCCGATGACCACTTTGCCGCAGATGATCGCGGTTTTGTCGACGTAGGCGGATTCGGCAATCAGCGGCAGGTCGCCGGAAGGGTTCTTGCGGATCATGGTTGGCCCAGGGCTTGGTAGAGGGTGTTGAGGTTGTGTTCGAACAGGCCGGCGAACGTGCTGGCCGGTCCGGTGGCGGCGAGGGCGTCGGAGTACAGGGTGCCGCCGATGCGGGCGCCGGTCTCTTCGGCGATCTGCTTGAGCAGGCGTGCGTCTTTGATGTTTTCCATGAACACCGCTTTGACCTTCGCCTGGCGGATCTGGGTGATCAATGCAGCGACTTCGGCGGCGGACGGCTCACGCTCGGTGGACAGTCCTTGCGGCGCCATGAAGTCGATGCCGTAGGCCTGGCCCAGGTAGCCGAAGGCGTCGTGGCTGGTGACGATCTTGCGGTTGCCCGGCGGCAGCGAGCCGAGCTTGGCGCGGGCGTCGGCCAGCAGGGCGTGGATCTGTTTCAGGTAGGCCTGGCCGTTGCGCTCGTAGTCGGATTTATTGGCCGGGTCGGCGGCGCTCAGCGCTTTGGTGATGTTGGCGATGTACAGCTCGATGTTCGCCAGGTTGTGCCAGGCGTGCGGGTCGGGGACGGTTTCGCCGTCCTCGTCAAGCGAGCGCGGAATCACGCCGCGGCTGGCGGTGACCACCGTCGCGGTGGTGGCGGTGCTGCTCACCAGGCGATCCAGCCAGGGTTCGAACCCCAGGCCGTTCTTCACGATCAGCCGGGCCTTGAGCAGGGCCTTGGCGTCGTCCGGCGTGGGCTCGTAGGTATGGGCATCGGCATCCGGCCCGACCATGTCGGTGATCTGCACATGCTCGCCGCCGACCTGGTGCATCAGGTCGGCGAGAATGCTGAAGCTGGTGACCACCGGCATCTTTTCCGCCGCCGACAACGACATCGACAGCGTCAGGCTGAACAGCAGTAATAGAACGCGCATCGGAAAACACCTCATGGTGATGTGAGCAAAGACGGGCGGCGCAACAGACCGTGGATCGGTCCGAACACCACGGACAGCAGGTAGCCGACGCCCGCGATCAGGACGATGGCGGGGCCGCTGGGCAGCGAGCAGTGGAACGACAACAGCAAACCGAACCAGACCGACAGGCAGCCGATCAGCGCCGCGATGGCGATCAGAACCGGCAGGCGCCGGCTCCAAAAGCGCGCAGCGGCGGCGGGCAGCATCATCAGCCCGACCACCATGAGCGCGCCGATGGCCTGAAAGCCGATCACTAGGTTCAGCACTACCAGGGTCAGAAACACACCATGGGCGATCGGGCCGAGCCGGCTGACGGTCTGCAGGAACAGCGGGTCGAGGGTGTCGAGCATCAGAGGCCGATAGATCAGCGCCATGGCAACCAGGCTCAGGGCGGATACCCCCAGCATGCCGTTGAGCGTCGGCCCGTCCACCGCGAGTGCCGAACCGAACAGCAGGTGCAGCAAATCCAGACGCTTGCCGGCGATGCCCAGAATCAGCACGCCGGCCGCCAGCGACATGGGATAGATCGCCGCGAGGCTGGCGTCTTCGCGAAGGCCGGTGCGGCGGGTGATCCAGGCAGCGAGCCCGGCCATGCCTAAACCTGCGCCGAGTCCGCCGACGGTGAGGGCGGGCAGACTCAGCCCGGCGAACCAGAAGCCGAGCGCCGCGCCGGGGAGAATGCCGTGGGCGACGGCGTCGCCGATCAGGCTCATGCGGCGCAGGATCAGGAACACGCCCAAGGGGGCTGTGCTGCAGGCCAGCAGCAGCCCGCCGATCAGGGCCCGGCGCATGAACATGAATTCGTGGAACGGTTGCCAGAGGTGGACGAAGGTGTGCATCAGGCCACCTGCGGTGGGAGTGTCTGCTCGATCAGTTCGGCGGTGCTGCCGTATACGCAGCCGGTGTGCCTGATCAGCAGGGTATGGGGGATGTGTTGACGGACGGCGGCGAGGTCGTGGCAAACCACCACGAGGGTTCGCCCTTGCGCGTGCCAGGCATGCAGGTGCTGCCACAGCAGGGCCTGCCCCTGTTCATCGAGTGCGGCATGCGGCTCGTCGAGCAACAGCAAAGGCGTATCGGCAAGGCTCAGGCGGGCGAGCAGGGCGCGTTGCAGCTCGCCGCCGGAGAGGGCCATCAGCGGGCGCTGTTCCAGGCCGCTCAGTTGCCAGTCCTCCAGTGCGCTCGCGAGGCGCCGCTTTCGCAAGGGTGAAGACAACCGGCGTCCCCAGAAACCCGCCGCCACCAGTTCCCGCAGGGTAATGGGGAACTGGCGGTCGAAGTGCTGTTGCTGGGGCAAGAAGGACAGCCCGCCTTGCCGTGGAACACCCAAGTCGACTCTGCCCGATAACGGCTTCTGCAGTTTCGCGATGACCTTGAGCAGGCTGCTCTTGCCGCTGCCGTTCACGCCGACCACGGCGGTCAGGCTGCCGGTCTCCAGTGAAAGAGAGAGAGCGGGGGTCAACGGTTGGCCGAGCGCTCCCCACGTCAGGGACTGGCAACGGATCATTGAGCCTCCCGCCGCCAGCGGCTTTCGGCGACGGCGTCATGTGCGTGGAGGCTTTCGGCGTGGATCACTCTCAGGTGGAACTCACGGATTCCGGGCGAGCTGCGCAGGGCCAGATTCAAGCGACGGGCAGCGTCCTCACAGAACATCAGGTTTTGCCCGTTGGCGAGGGCGAAGGCTTGTTCGTCGGCGCGTTTCACGGCCGTCTGGACGGCAGTGCCGAGGGCGGCTTCGGCCTGGTTGATGAAGTCGGTCAGCGAGAGGTGTTCTGTCGCAGCATCGAGGTGCAGGTGCAATTGCGCGGTGCTGCGCTGGCTGTGGGGCGTGGCGACAATGCCTCGGGTCGAGCCCAGCCAGGCCAACACATCGGCGTGTTGAAGAGGCTTATTGGCAAAGTCGTCAACGAACTGTTGCTGGATCAACTGCCGCGCGAGCGCCGCCGAGCACGGACAGGTCGACGAATACGGCACCTCGATTTTGAGTTCCACGTGGAACATTCCGTTTTTCAGGTGCGCGGCGAGGGTGACGGGATAGGCCTTCCAGCCGGCCAACGGACTGACCAATGCCGGTCGCTTGAGCATCAGATCGGTATGGATGTTCAGGTAAGCGCTGCTCGACAGTCCTGTGTGGCTGTCGAGAAAAGTTTGCAGAACCTCGCGCATGAGGCTGGCACTCAGGTTCTGTGCTTCAAGGCTTTCGAGCGCCAAGTAAAGCCGGGACATGTGAATCCCCCGGGCCTCGCCATCGTCCAGACTGACGCCAGCATCCGCTTTGGCGCACAGGCGTTGTCCCTCGATCAAAACGGGCAGTGCGATGCCGCGCATGCCCACCCATTCGAGCGCAAGGGGCTGGCGAGCGGCTTGCGCTGCGATATCCGGAAGCGTCAACGCATTCATGAGCGGGTCCATCGTGTGATTTGAATTAATGTTATATTATAACAATTACAATCGCGATGCCTTTTTCATGAGCGGGCTTTCCTATGCACAGACGTCACTTGCTTCACCTGATGCTGGCCAGCGTCGCCTTGGCCTTTCCCTTTGGTGCGAAAGCCGCGCAGATCCGTCAGGCGCGGCTGTGGCGATCCGACGACAAGCTGCGGTTGGTGTTCGATCTCAGCGGCCCGGTGAGCTACAAGACGTTCTCCTTGGGCTCGCCGGATCGTCTGATCATCGATGTGGCAGGAGCGGAGGCGAGCGGTGATTTCAGTCAACTGCCGTTGAAGGACACGGTCATCCGCTCCATCCGTTCCGGACGTTATGGGCGCGGTGATACACGGATCGTGCTGGATCTGAAGAACCCAACGCAGTTGAACAGCTTCTTGCTGGCACCCCAGGACAGCCAAGGTCATCGCTTGGTGCTGGATCTGGTAAGCAGCGCAGCGCCAGCACCGATGGTTCCACGTGAAACACTCGCGCAGACCTCCAGGGCGCACGCCAAACGCGACATCATTGTCGTGGTGGATCCGGGGCACGGCGGCAAGGATCCGGGGGCCGTGGGCGCCAAAGGTGCGCGGGAAAAGGACGTCGTGCTGTCCATTTCGCAGTTGCTCGCGCGGCGCTTGAAACGGGAGAAAGGGTTTGATGTGAAGCTCGTGCGCAACGACGACTTCTTTGTTCCACTGCGCAAGCGTGTGGACATCGCCCGTCAGCACAAGGCCGATATGTTCATCTCCGTGCACGCCGATGCGGCCCCTCGTCTGACGGCAGCCGGGGCGTCGGTGTACTGCTTGTCTGAAGGGGGTGCGACGTCGGCCACCGCACGCTTCATGGCCCAGCGTGAAAACGGTGCGGATCTGCTTGGCGCCACCAGTCTGCTCAACCTCAAAGACAAGGATCCAATGCTCGCTGGCGTGATCCTCGATATGTCGATGAATGCCACCATCGCCGCCAGCCTGCAGTTGGGCAGTACGGTGCTCGGCAGTCTCGCCGGCATCACCACGCTGCATCAGAAACGTGTGGAACAGGCCGGATTTGCCGTGCTGAAGTCACCCGATGTGCCGTCGATCCTGGTGGAGACCGGTTTCATCTCCAATGCCCGCGACAGCCAACGACTGGTGAACCCCCGCCACCAACAGGCAATTGCCGATGGTTTGTTCGAGGGATTGCAGCGCTACTTTCAGAAGAATCCGCCGCTCGACAGCTACCTCGCCTGGCAGCAGGCGCAGAAAAGTCCCGTGGTCTAGCAGCCCGTAAGGCGGTTGCAGGTGAATTTGGCGCTGCCGCCGCCGGAGCTGGAATAGCGGTTGATCGTGGTCCAGCCCACGCGGCGGTTATAGCCGACCCAGGCTTCGCCGTCGGTGGCGATGCCTGTGAAGAAGGTCAGTTGTCCGTAGCGGCTGTTGGTCTGCGCCCAATAGCGTTGGCCGGCCTTGTCGAAGCCGCGCAGGTAGATCGTGCTGCCCGCGGTGTTGACGCTGTAGGCGTTGCCCTCGGCATCGACGCAGGCCAGCAGATTGGCGCTGCGTGTGCACGTGGCCAGGCCGGGGAGTTGTCCCCAGGCGGTTGAGGCCAGCAGCAATCCAAGGCCCAGCAGCGTGCGTTTCAGCGCCTGTTTCATGGCAATTTCCGACGGGTTAGACGGTGTACAGCTTCCTGCGCGACGGCGCTTGGGGCAAGAGAAGAGTGGTCAACTTATATTGTTATACTATAACATTAATTTGAATCGCCTTTACCCCCCTGATTTTCAAGCGCCTGCTTCTGTGGTGGCCTCCTGGAGGCTTCAAGAGCGCCAGATCGCAAAAACCGACCGTTTGATGAGGATTACCCCATGTCATACATGTTGCCAGTGACCGTTTTGTCAGGCTTTCTCGGCGCCGGAAAAAGTACGCTTCTGAATTACGTACTACGTAATCGGGGCGGCCTGCGTGTGGCCGTCATCGTCAACGATATGAGCGAAATCAACATCGATGGCAGCGAAGTCCAACGTGATGTCAGCCTGAATCGCTCCGAAGAGAAACTCGTGGAGATGAGCAACGGCTGCATCTGCTGTACGTTGCGCGAAGACCTGCTCGAAGAAGTCGGCCAGTTGGCCCGTGAAGGCCGTTTCGATTACCTGCTGATCGAGTCCACCGGTATCTCCGAACCGTTGCCGGTCGCCGAAACCTTCACCTTCCGCGACGAGCAGGGCCAAAGCCTGGCTGACATCGCTCGCCTCGACACCATGGTCACTGTAGTCGACGGCCTGAATTTCCTGCCCGACTACCAAGCCGCCGAAAGCCTCGCCGCACGGGGTGAAGTCCTCGGGGAGGAGGACGAGCGCTCCATCACCGACCTGCTGATCGAACAGATCGAGTTCGCCGACGTGCTGCTGATCAGCAAAATCGACCTGATCGGCAGCCGTGAACGGGAAGAGCTGATGGCCATCCTCAGGCGCCTGAACGCTCAGGCCGAGATCATCCCGATGGTGATGGGTGAAGTGCCGCTGGCGAAGATCCTCAACACCGGCCGTTTCGACTTCGAGAAGGCCGCCCAGGCCCCGGGCTGGCTGCAGGAGCTGCGCGGCGAGCATGTTCCCGAAACCCAAGAGTACGGCATCGCCTCCACAGCCTATCGGGCCCGGCGGCCGTTCCACCCCCAGCGTTTTTTCGACTTCCTCAACCGGCCCTGGCTGAACGGAAAACTGCTGCGCTCCAAGGGATTCTTCTGGCTGGCCAGCAAACCCGCCGACGCCGGCAGTTGGTCGCAGGCCGGCGGCCTGATGCGCCATGGGTTCGCCGGGCGCTGGTGGCGGTTCGTACCGAAGGAGCAATGGCCGCAGGATCGGGAAAGCACTGCCGCGATCATGGAAAACTGGACGGCCAGTGTGGGGGATTGCCGACAGGAGCTGGTGTTCATCGGTCAGGACATCGATTTCGCGCAGCTCACGGCGGACCTCGATGACTGCCTGCTGAGCGACGCGGAAATGGCCGTCGGCGCGCAGGGCTGGCGGCAGTGGCCGGATCCGTTCGGCCCTTGGCACGAAGAGGCTGCCTGATGCTCGCCTTGAACCCGTCGTATCGCGCCACCCGTGTGCAGCATCAGGGGCCCACGCCGCAGGATCTGGCGCGGATCCTTGAGGACGACATCAACCTCGCGGTCTGGCAACGGCAACTGCCGCTGCACATCGCGGATTTTGCGGATCTGCTCCTGTCGCTGGAGGTGCCGTACGCCGAAGCGCTGTGCCTGGAGCTGCCTGACGAAGAGGCGGAGCCGGACCTGGACGGCCTCGCTGGCGAGTTCCGCGACCTGGCCGGTCACGAAGCGTTTGTCGCCGACCTGAAATGGCTGACCGGCGCCTTCGCCTGCCTGCTCGGCGCCACGCGCATCGGCCTGCGCCTGCGGGTGCTGGACAAGGCCATGTGCCCGCGGTTTCACGTCGATCATGTGCCGGTGCGCCTGATCACCACCTATGCGGGCATCGGCAGCGAATGGCTCAGCGAAGGATCGATGGATCGCCGTCTGCTGGGCAACCCCGACGCCGAGCCCGCAGAGCCGTCGAGCATCCAGCGGCTGAAGGCTGGTGAAGTGGCCTTGCTCAAGGGCGAGAAATGGCATGGAAACGAAGGGTTCGGCCTGATCCACCGTTCGCCGCAACCGGCGCCGGGCCAGCGCCGGCTGATGCTCACCCTCGACTGGCTCGGCTAGCGCCTCAAGGCTTGAGCCAGCGGCCGTGGCTCTGGTTCTCGCAGTACGGTTGCAGGTACGCCGCGTCGGAGGCCACGCCGTAATAGTGGATATCCTGGCGATAGGGCATATTGGCGACTTGCGCGTCGCTGCAGACGCCGAAGGCGCCGGCGGGGCATTGGTCGACGTACCGGACCTCGACGGTCTGCCCGGCCAGGGTGGGTCGGCAGAAGCCGTCGCTGAACAGTTTCTGCGGGATGTTGCGGTTCTGCTGGCAGACCTTCACGTCCAGCCGTTCCGCCTGGCTGTGCACCACGCAGGCCTGGGCCAGCGCCTCGCTCGACACCAGCGCCAGCAGCAACGACCATCCCATCCACCGCATCTTCGACCTCCAGAATACTTCAGCCATGTTGCAGAACATTCCCACCCACGTCATCGCCGGGCCGCTGGGTGCAGGCAAGACCAGCCTGATCCGCCAGCTCATGGCCCAGCGCCCGGCGCACGAGCGCTGGGCGGTGCTGATCAACGAATTCGGCCAGATCGGCCTCGACGCCGCGCTGCTGACCCGCGACGCCGATGGTATCGCACTGGGCGAAGTGGCCGGCGGCTGTTTGTGCTGCGTCAACGGCGCGCCGTTCCAGGTCGGGCTCGGTCGGCTGCTGCGCAAGGCCAGGCCGGATCGCCTGTTCATCGAACCGTCAGGGCTTGGGCATCCGGCGCAGTTGCTCAAGCAGTTGGGTGAGGCGCCCTGGCTGGGTGTCCTGGCTGTGCAGCCTTGCGTGCTGGTGCTGGATGCCCAGGCGCTGGCGGACGGCAAGCCGCTGCCGGACACGCAAAGGCAGGCCTTGGCCGGCGCCGGCCTGCTGTTGCTGAACAAATCGGAAAACCTCGCAGAGCCAGCGCGGCAAGCGATCGCCGCGCAATTGCCGGCGGTCAGGTTTATCTGGACGGAGCAAGCCCGGATGCCGCTGAGCGAGCTGCCGGGCCTGACGGCGCAGGCGGTGGCGGGGGCGGAGCCGTTGAATGTGCCGAAGGGGTTGGCGCAGATCCCGGCGGTCTGGAGCGATCCGGCGCTGCCGATTTGCCTGCACCAGGCCCAGGACGATGGCTGGAGCATCGGCTGGCGCTGGCACCCGGGGCAGGTTTTCGACAGCGCGCGTGTCCGGCAGTGGCTGGAAAGCCTGGCCTGGCGTCGGGCGAAACTGGTGATCCACAGCGCGGACGGCTGGCGATCGATGAATGCCCTGGATAACGCGCCGGCGCCATGGCAGCCCAGCGAATGGCGCAAGGACTCGCGGATCGAGCTGATCTTCGCCGAGCGGCAGGATGCCGCGACATTGCAGGCAGGGCTGGCGGGTTGCCGGATCGGGGTCGCCTAGCTCAGGGCTTCCACTTGGTGTGTTCCTGCCGCCACTGGCTCAGCTCGATCACTTCGGCCCGGGGCTTGGCGACGTCCGCCACCGGCGGCGCCTCGTCGAACGGCGCCGGGTAGGGTGCCAGTTCGATCTGTGCGCTGTGCGCGCCGAACTGAGTGATGGTGCCGTTGTGGCGGGTCTCGCCCGTCACAGTGAATTCGAAGCCGTAGACCCGGGCCAGCCGCAGGCGGCCGCTGGCGTCCTTGATGAAGCCGATCCGCTTCAGCGCGACATTGCCGTCGAGCAGCTCGACGCCGACGTTCACGCAATGCTGCTTGACCCGTTCCAGCGCGCGCTCCCGCAAGCCGTGGTTGTGCCAGAGCCATGCGCCGGCGGCGGCGAACAGCATCAGCACGAATATGTTTTCCAGGGTCAGCATCAACGGGGAACTCCAAAAGAGGGCATCAGCTTAACTGCGTCGCCGGTCTGTCGTACAGGCTGCGTTTCGTCGCATACTGCGCGGCTTGAATTTCAATCGTTTTACGGAAAATCCCGAATGAAACGTACGCCTCATCTGCTCGCCATCCAGTCCCATGTGGTGTTCGGCCACGCCGGCAACAGCGCTGCGGTTTTTCCGATGCAGCGGGTCGGGGTGAATGTCTGGCCGCTCAACACCGTGCAGTTTTCCAACCACACCCAGTATGGCCAGTGGGCCGGCGAAGTGCTGCAGCCGCAGCGGATTCCGGAGCTGGTCGAAGGCATCGCCGCCATCGGCGAGCTGGGCAACTGCGATGCGGTGCTGTCGGGCTACCTGGGCAGCGCCGCCCAGGGCCGGGCGATTCTCGAAGGGGTGGCGCGGATCAAGTCGGTCAATCCCAAGGCCCTTTACCTGTGTGATCCGGTGATGGGGCATCCGGAGAAGGGCTGCAGCGTGCCGGCGGAGGTCAGCGACTTTCTGCTGGAAGAGGCGGCGGCGGTGGCCGACATCATGTGCCCGAACCAGCTGGAGCTGGACAGCTTCGCCGGACGCAAGCCGCAGTCGTTGTTCGACTGCCTGGCGATGGCCCGCGCGTTGCTCGCCCGCGGTCCCAAGGCTGTGCTGGTCAAGCACCTGGACTATCCGGGCAAGCCGGCCGAAGGGTTCGAGATGTTGCTGGTGACGGCCGAGGGCAGCTGGCATCTGCGCCGTCCTCTGCTGGCGTTCCCGCGGCAGCCGGTGGGCGTGGGCGACCTGACGTCCGGGCTGTTCCTGGCACGGGTGCTGCTGGGCGACAGCCTGCTGGCGGCGTTCGAGTTCACGGCGGCGGCGGTGCATGAGGTGCTGCTGGAGACCCAGGCCTGCGCCAGCTACGAATTGCAGCTGGTGCGGGCCCAGGACCGGATCGCCCATCCGCGGGTGAAATTCGAGGCGACCCCGATCAGCCTGTGACCCACGCAAACTGTGGGAGCCAGCCTGCTGGCGATGGCGTCAGCAGGGACACCGCCTGACAGCGGCGGTGCGACGTGCCCGCGAAGGCTGTCGATGAAGCGGCTCCAGGCCGAAGGGCTCACGCGTCGCCCTTGATCTCCTGATAGCGCTTCTCCAGCTCCTGACGAATCTGCCGGCGCTGCTGGGCCTGCATGAAACGGCGCTTCTCCTCGCTGTTCTGCGGCTGCAGCGGCGGCACCGGCGCAGGCTTGCGCTGGTCATCCACCGCGACCATGGTGAAGAAGCAACTGTTGGTGTGGCGCACCGAGCGCTCGCGGATGTTCTCGGTCACGACTTTGATGCCGACTTCCATCGAGGTGTTGCCGGTGTAGTTGACCGACGCCAGGAAGGTCACCAGTTCGCCGACGTGGATCGGCTCGCGGAAAATCACCTGGTCCACCGACAAGGTCACCACGTACCGGCCGGCGTAACGGCTGGCGCAGGCGTAGGCCACTTCGTCGAGGTATTTGAGCAGGGTGCCGCCATGGACATTGCCAGAGAAGTTGGCCATGTCGGGTGTCATCAGTACCGTCATCGACAGCTGGGCGTTTCCGGGTTCCATAACGTTCTCACGGGTCAAGGCAGGATTGCTGGAAGAAGCGCCTCTGCGGGCGCCTGGTCGTTTTTCAAACCACCGTTATCGGGACGCCGGGCAACTGGCCGCCGTCACGCCCGATCGATCTGTTTCCATATATTGCACCGCCTTCCGGCCGGAAGTCGCGGTGTTACCCTGCCAAAGCCACTTCCCAAGGGCGATTCCCACACCAAAAGCGGATTTTCATTCAGCTTGCCCAGCCTGTTTCCCAGGCCAGCGGCGAGCCTTGCCATTCAAGGAGCCCACGCCATGCATGCCATCAGTTTCATTCAGGACCTGGCAGTGATCATGTTGGTCGCGGGCGTGGTGACCGTGCTGTTCCACCGCTTCAAGCAGCCGGTGGTGCTCGGCTACATCGTCGCCGG
Source organism: Pseudomonas sp. B7(2017) (assembly GCF_002112745.1). NCBI lineage: Bacteria > Pseudomonadati > Pseudomonadota > Gammaproteobacteria > Pseudomonadales > Pseudomonadaceae > Pseudomonas > Pseudomonas sp. B7(2017). The sequence continues at coordinate 176,784 of NZ_NEIP01000001.1, forward strand.
GTTCATCATCGGCCCGCACACGCCGCCGTTCGGCCTGATCCACGACGAAGACACCATCAAGACCCTCGCCGAACTGGGGGTGATCTTCCTGATGTTCTGCCTGGGCCTGGAGTTCAGCCTGCGCAAGCTGTTCAAGGTCGGCGCCACGGCGTTCATCGCGGCCTTCCTCGAAATCGTGCTGATGATCTGGATCGGCTACGAAATCGGCCGCTGGTTCGACTGGAACACCATGGATTCGCTGTTCCTCGGCGCGATCCTGGCCATTTCCTCGACCACCATCATCGTCAAGGCACTCAATGACCTGAAGATGAAGAACGAGCGTTTCGCCCAACTGATCTTCGGTGTGCTGATCGTGGAGGACATCCTGGGCATCGGCATCATCGCCTTGCTGTCGAGCATCGCCGTCAGCGGCACGGTGAGTTCCGGCGAAGTGTTCTCCACGGTCGGCAAGCTGTCGCTGTTCATGATCGTCGCCTTGGTCATCGGCATCCTGCTGGTGCCGCGCCTCCTGGCCTACGTGGCGAAATTCGAAAGCAACGAGATGCTGCTGATCACCGTGCTGGGCCTGTGCTTCGGCTTCTGCCTGCTGGTGGTCAAGCTGGAATACAGCATGGTGCTGGGGGCCTTCCTGATCGGCGCGATCATGGCCGAGTCGCGGCAGCTGCTGAAGATCGAGCGTCTGATCGAGCCGGTCCGCGACCTGTTCAGCGCCATTTTCTTTGTCGCCATCGGCCTGATGCTCGACCCGATGATCCTGCTGCAGTACGCCTGGCCGATCGCGGTCATCACCGTGGCGGTGGTGTTGGGCAAGATGCTGTCCTGCGGCCTCGGTGCCTTTATCGCCGGCAACGACGGACGCACCTCGCTGCGGGTCGGGATGGGGCTTTCGCAGATCGGCGAGTTTTCCTTCATCATCGCGGCGCTGGGCATGACGCTGCAGGTCACCAGCCATTTCCTCTATCCGGTGGCCGTGGCGGTCTCGGTCATCACCACGTTGCTGACGCCGTACCTGATCCGCGCCGCCGATCCGCTGTCGATCAAGCTGTCCGCCGCCATGCCGCAGCGCCTGGGGCGGGTGTTCGGCCTCTACGGCGAATGGCTGCGCAGCATCCAGCCCCGTGGCGAAGGGGCTTTGCTGGCGTCGATGATCCGGCGGATCCTGCTGCAGGTCGGGGTGAATCTGGCGCTGGTGATCGCGATTTTCCTGGCCGGCGCCTTTTTCGCCGGGCGCATTTCGGTCTGGCTGCAGGACTGGATCGCCGATCCGGGCTGGCAGAAGGCATTGATCTGGGGGGCGGCGCTGCTGCTGTCGTTGCCGTTCCTGATCGCGGCTTACCGCAAGCTCAAGGCGCTGTCGATGCTGTTGGCGGAGATGGGCGTCAAGCCGGAAATGGCCGGACGCCATACGCAGCGGGTGCGGCGGGTGATCGCCGAAGTGATTCCGCTTCTTTCGCTGCTGGTGATTTTCCTGCTGTTGGCAGCCTTGTCGGCCAGTATCTTGCCGACCAACAAGTTGCTGGTGCTGGTCGCCGTGGTGGCGGCCGCCGTGGCGGCGCTGCTGTGGCGCTGGTTCATCCGGGTGCACACGCGGATGCAGGTGGCCTTGCTGGAGACCCTCGACAACCACAAGGAGCCGTCGGGGCACTGAAGGCCGCCCTGGGCGACGGGGCGGATCAGCTTTCCAGCCAGACGTCCCGTGCCCAGTGCCAGACCGACTCCCAGGACTCTTCGGTGACCAGTTCCTCTTCGCCCGACCACAGCACCACGGTGCCGTCCTCTTCGACGCAGTAGTAATCATCGCCGTCCTGACAGATCGGGATCAGGTCGCGCGGCACGCCGGTGTCCCAGGCGTTTGCGGCCACTTCCGGCAGGTAGGTGTGGGACTGCGGGTCGGTGACGGTCACCGGCTCCAGGCTGCCGTACACCACGTCGCTGACGGTCAGCAGGAACTCCTTGAAGACGAACGGGATGTTGATGAAGAGCTGTTCTTCGATCTCAACCAGTTGGTCTTCGTCAGGCAGTTCCAGGGGAACCGGCACGGGCTCGTTGGCTTCGCGCAGTTGTTCGATGATTTCTTCCACGTCCGGGATCCTCTTGCTTGTATGGCGCGGTTTGCATGGGGCGGTTTATACAGTAGCTCGCTATGGATGCAACCGCGAAATAGAAAACCCCGGCCATGGCCGGGGTTTTCGGTACTGCAGGCCTGACGCGCCTGGGATCAGCCGTTCTGGCGGATGCCGGCCACCAGCCATGGCTGGTTTTCGCCCTGCGGACGTTCCATGTTCCAGCTTTCGCTGAACACTTCGCCCTGGTCGAAACGCGAGGTCTTCGACACGCCGCTGAAGGTCAGGGTGGCGATGGTCTTGTCTGCACGGTCATCCACGCCGTCCAGTTGCACCTGGAGGTTGTCGATGTAGGTGGACTGGAAGCCGTCGCCCAGGTCCGCGCGCTCGCGCTTGAGGAACTCGAGCATCTGCGGGGTCACGAACTCGGCGATCTTGTCCATTTCGTTGGCGTCCCAATGCTGCTGCAGGGCCTGGAAGTGGCTGCGGGCGGCTTCGAGGAAACGCTGTTCGTTGAACCAGGCCGGTGCGTTGATCACCGGACGGGCGGCAGGGGCTGCCGACCCGCCGAAGATCGAGCCCATGGCGGCCGGCTTCTGCTCGAACGCTTCACGCTGCATCGGCGCATGGCCGGCCGGCGCGAACTGGTCCTGCTGCTTGCGGCGACGGGCGGCGATGAAGCGGAAGATCACGAACGCGATGAGGGCCATGATCAGGATGTCGAAGAACTGCATGCCCTGGAAGCCGTCGCCCATGAACATGGAGGCGAGCAGGCCGCCGGCGGCGATGCCGGCCAGCGGGCCGAGCCAGCGCGAGGCACCGCCGGCCTTGGCGGCCGCGCCTGCGGCACCGGCAGCACCGGCGGTCGCCGCAGCGCCGCCCATGCCCGGGGAAGAAGGAGCCATCTGGCTGGTCTGGTGCGTCGGCGCGGCGCCGGAGCTTTTGCCACCACCGAAGCGCTTGGCTGCGTTGACATCGAGGCTCATCGTCAGGCCGATGCACAACGCCATGGCGATGCTGAGGAAACGTTTCATAAAGGGTATTCCCGTTTGTGGAGAGCACGCGCGCCATGTTGCACAGCTGAAGTGTCACTGGCTAGCGGCAGAGTGTTTCGGGCTTTTGCCTGACAGGCTAGGTTCAGCTCGGTCGAGGCAATAGGCCCATGTACATTTGTCTGTAGGAAAAATAGGAAGGTTCAGCGGGTTTCTATTCAGCGGCGCAAGGCCAACAAGACGACGCCCGCGGTGATCAGGCCGATCCCGCCCCATTGGCGCAGGTCGAGCTTCTCGCCGAGCAGGAGCGCGCCGAGCACCGCCACCAGCACCACGCTGAGCTTGTCCACCGGGGCGACCAGCGAGGCCGGGCCGACCTTCAGGGCGCGGAAGTAGCACAGCCACGACGCGCCGGTGCCCAACCCGGACAGCAGCAGGAACAGGTAGCTCTTGGCGGAGATCGATCCCAACGACTGATATTGGCCCGTCGCGTACAAAATCAAGGCCAGGCTGACCAGCACCACGAAGGTGCGCAGCAGGGTGGCGAAGTCGGAATTGACGTTCTCGATGCCGACCTTGGCGAAAATCGCGGTCAGCGCGGCGAACAAGGCCGAGAGCAGGGCCCAGAAGGTCCACGAGGAGAAGAAGCCTGAGCCCATGAATCGCTCCCTGTCGGATCAAGGTTCACACACGCCGGTGCGGGAGCGAGCCGGCTCGCGATTGAAACGCCGCGGTTCGACTGACGAACCGCATTGAAGCCATCGCGAGCAGGCTCGCTCCCACACAAAGGCGGATTCAGTTTCAGATCGCTTCCAGCTTCGCGTAGCCCAGCATCAGCCACTTGCTGCCTTCGCTGAAGTTGACCTGCACCCGCGCCTGGGCGCCGGCGCCTTCGAAGTTGAGGATCACGCCGTCGCCGAAGATCGAATGGCGCACGGCCTGGCCGAGGCTCAGGCCGGTCTCCGGGATCGCGCTGCCGCTGAACAGATTGCTGCCGCTCATCGACTGGTTGCCGCCGAACGGACGGCTGACGCTGTTCGACAGGCGCACTTCCTGGATCAGGCCCTTGGGCACTTCCCGCACGAAACGCGACACCTTGTTGTAGGTCTCGCTGCCGTACAGGCGTCGGGTCTCGGCATAGGTCATCACCAGGTTCTGCATGGCGCGGGTGATGCCGACATAGGCCAGACGCCGTTCCTCTTCGAGACGTCCCGGTTCCTCCAGGCTCATTTTGTGCGGGAACAGGCCTTCTTCCATGCCCACCAGGAACACGTAAGGGAATTCCAGGCCCTTGGCGCTGTGCAGGGTCATCAGCTGAATGCTGTCTTCGTGCTCGTCGGCCTGGGTGTCGCCGGCCTCCAGCGACGCGTGGCCGAGGAACGCCGCCAGCGGCGTCAGGTCCTCGTCCTCGTCGGTGTTCTCGAAGTTGCGCGCGGCGCTGACCAGTTCCTCAAGGTTTTCCACCCGGGCCTGGCCTTTCTCGCCTTTTTCCGCCTCGTGGTAGGCGATCAGGCCGGACTGCTCGATGACGGTCTGGGTCATCAGGTGTAGCGGCATGTCGATGCACTTGGCGGCGAGGTTCTCGATCAGTTCGATGAACGCGCCCAGGGCGCTTGCCGCGCGGCCGGTCAGGCCTTTGTTGGCGACCAGCTGGCGCATCGCTTCCCACATCGACACATCGCTGTGGCGCGCGTGCTCGCGGATCGCCTCGACGGTCTTCTCGCCGATGCCCCGGGCCGGAACGTTGATCACCCGTTCCAGCGCCGCGTCGTTGCCGCGGCCTTCCAGCAGGCGCAGGTAGGCCATGGCGTTCTTGATTTCGGCCCGTTCGAAGAAGCGCTGGCCGCCATAGATGCGGTACGGGATGCGTTCGCGCAGCAGGGCCTCTTCCAGCACGCGGGATTGGGCGTTGGAGCGGTAGAGAATCGCGATGTCGCTGCGGGACAGGCCGGTCTTCAGGGCGCTTTCGATGGTTTCGACCACGTAGCGCGCTTCGTCGTGTTCGTTGAACGCGGCGTACAGGCTGATCGCTTCGCCATCGCCGCCGTCGGTCCACAGCTCTTTGCCCAGACGCCCGGTGTTGTTGGCGATCAGGGCGTTGGCAGCCTTGAGGATGCCGGCGGTGGAGCGGTAGTTCTGCTCCAGGCGGATGGTTTCGGCGTCCGGGAAGTCGGCGGAATACTGATGGATGTTCTCGATCTTCGCCCCGCGCCAGCCGTAGATCGACTGGTCGTCGTCGCCCACCACCATCAGGCTGTCGCCGCCCTTGGCCAACAGGCGCAACCAGGCGTACTGCACGGCGTTGGTGTCCTGGAACTCGTCCACCAGGATGTGCCGGAAACGTTTCTGGTAATGGGCCAGCAGGCCCGGATGGTCGCGCCACAGATCCAGGGCGCGCAGCAGCAGTTCCGAGAAGTCGATGACCCCGGCGCGCAGGCACGCGGCCTCGTAGGCTTCATAGATGCCGCGCATGGTGGCCAGGAACAGGTCGCCGCCGGCCTGGATGTGCTGCGGGCGCAGGCCTTCGTCTTTCTGCCCGTTGATGAACCATTGGGCCTGGCGGGCCGGCCAGCGTTGCTCGTCCAGCCCCAGCTCGCGGATCACCCGCTTGACCAGCCGCTGCTGGTCGTCGCTGTCGAGGATCTGGAAGGTCTGGCTCAGCCCGGCCTCCTGCCAGTGCGCCCGCAGCAGGCGGTGCGCCAGGCCGTGGAAGGTGCCGACCCACATGCCGGCCGGGTTGATGCCCAGCAGCTGTTCGATGCGGTGGCGCATCTCGGCGGCGGCCTTGTTGGTGAAGGTCACCGACAGGATGGAGTGGGGCGAGGCGTTTTCGACCTGGATCAACCAGGCGATACGGTGCACCAGCACTCGGGTTTTGCCGGAGCCGGCACCGGCCAGGACCAATTGACGGCCAACGGGGGCCGCTACGGCCTGGCGTTGGGCATCGTTGAGGGAGTTCAGCAGAAGGGAGAGATCATCGCGCATCGGGGCATTCTAGGGTGCGCCGCAGGCCCGGGCAAACCAAGCGTTGCATGAACCGATGAAAGCGCTGCCGATGACGACCGGCCAGTCACCGGCCGCATGCGTTGGCCCGCTTGGTTCCGGGGCTTTCGCGGGGCAGCCGGCGGGGCGAAGTTTCGGCGAAATTATGATCTGGAGCAGTTTGGCAAGTGAATCGGCTTGTGTATGCTCCGTCCACGTTTCGGGCCCATGCTCACCTTATAAGAACAAGAACGTTGCCTATGACCCTCAGCCCCGACCTGTCGGGCCCCCTCGTGGAGCCCCGGGCTATCCGCAAGCACTACGCCATGCAGATGGCGGTCGAGCGCACGCGCCTGCTGTATCAGGGCTCACTGTTGCCCACGCTGTTCATGCTGATCAACGGTCTGGTCTGCGCCGGCCTGCTCTGGAGCCCGCAGCGCTACTTCGTGGTCAGCGTCTGGCTGGTATGGCTGCTGTCGCTGGTCGCCTTGCGGGTGATTCAGGTCGCCGCCTTCGATTCGGCGATCCCCGACCGACAAGCCCAGCCCGTCTGGCGCCGGATGTTCCTGCTCGGCTCGACCATGACCGGACTGACTCTGGCCGGCGCGGGCATCGCCCTGGTGCCGGCGGACAACTTCATGCAGCAGGCGTGGGTGTTCGGCCTGATCGGCGCCGCGACCCTGTCGGCCAGCGTCGCCTACGCCGTGAGCATTCCGGCGTTCCTGTCCTTTACCTTGCCTTGCCTGCTGCCGGCCATCGGTTACCTGTTCTGGGGCGGCGACGAGCAGGCCCGCGGCTGGGGCTGGCTGGGGCTGATCCTGCTCGGTTCGCTGAGCGTGGTGGCCTGGCAGATCAACCGGCTGATCGACCGCGGCCTGCTGCGGCGTTTCCAGAACCAGCACCTGATCGAACACCTGCAGCGGGCGCAGGCGCGCAGCGAGCAGCTCAACCAGGAGCTGGCGAAGGAAATCGAGCAGCGCCGCTGCGCCGAGGGACGTTTGCGCGAGGCCCAGGTCGAGCTGGAAGACCGGGTCGCCCAGCGCAGCCGTGAGCTGGACGCCGCCAACCAGGCCCTGAGCAAAAGCGAGGCGCGCCTGGCGCTGGCGCTCAAGGCCAGCGAGCTGGGCCTGTGGGACTGGAACCTGCAGACCGACGAAGTCCATCACACGCAAATCCAGGAACTGTTCGGCATCGACCCTGAGTACGTCACCGGGCTGCTCAGGCATCTGCGTCCGCGCCTGCACCCCGAAGACGTGCCGCCGCTCAAGCGGGCGCTGATCGAGCACCTCAAGGGCCGCACCGAGGACTATCAGATCGAGTACCGCGTGCGCCACGGCGACGGTCACTGGGTCTGGATCGAAGACCGCGGCCGCGCCGTGGAACGCAGCGACAGCGGGCAGGTCACCCGCATGGTCGGCACCCGGCGCGACATCAGCGTCAGCAAAAGCCAGGAAGCGCAACGGCAACTGGCGGCGACGGTGTTCGAGGCGGCCAGCGAGGGCATCGTGATCCTCGATCCGAACTACTCGCTGATCGCCATCAACCAGGCGTTCAGCCGGGTCACCGGTTACGACATCGAAGACATGCTCGGGCGCAACGTCGTCGAACTGCCGTGCAGCCGCGATGCACGCCGGCACTACGTCGCCATCCGCCATGCGCTGGAGCAGCACGGCACCTGGCAGGGCGAACTGGTGGAAACCCGCAAGAACGGCGAGCTGTACCCGCAGTGGCTGCAACTGAACGCTGTGCGCGATGATCGGGGAAACGTCAGTCATATCGTGGGCTTCTTCGCCGATCTGTCGGCCCGGCGCGAATCCGAGGAGCGCATGCGCTTCCTGACCCACTACGACGAACTCACCGGCCTGGCCAACCGCTCGCTGTTCCGCGAGCGCCTGCACGAGGCCCATCAGCGTGTGCGTCAGGGCGGGCGCCGCAGCCTGGCGCTGCTGCACATCAACCTGGACCGGTTCAAGCTGCTCAACGACAGCCTGGGCCATGAGGTCGCCGACCAGTTGCTGCAACGGATGGCCCGGCGGCTGGTCAGCGCGCTGCCGGAGGCGGACACCATCGCGCGGTTGTCCGGCGACGAGTTCGCGGTGCTGTTCGATGCCTACGGCAACCTGTCGAGCCTGGCGCGGGTCGCCACGCGCCTGCTGGCCAAGCTGCGCTTGCCGCTGACCGTGGAAGGGCACGAACTGGTGGTCAGCGCCTCCATGGGCATCAGCCTGCTGCCGGACAGCGCCCGGGAGATCGCCGCGCTGGTCAGCCAATCGAACATGGCCATGCAGCACGCCAAGCACCTGGGCGGCAACAACTTCCAGTTCTACACCGACAACCTGCAAGCCAGCACCCTTGAGCGCCTGCAGCTGGAAAACCAGTTGCGCAAGGCGATCGAAGACAAGCAACTGCACGTGTTCTACCAACCGAAGCTGTGCCTGGCCACCGGCCGCCTGAACGCCGCCGAAGCACTGGTGCGCTGGGATCATCCGACCCTGGGCCGGGTGCCGCCGGGGGACTTCATCGGGCTCGCCGAGGAGACCGGGCTGATCGGCCCCATCGGCGAATTCGTCCTGCGCCACGCCTGCCAGCAAGCCTGCGAGTGGCAGCGCCAGGGGCTGGAGCCGATCCGGGTGTCGGTGAACCTGTCGGTGCATCAGCTGCGCCAGGGCAAGCTGGCCAGCCTGGTGCGCCAAGTGCTGGAGGAAACCGGCCTGGCCCCGCACTACCTGGAGCTGGAACTGACCGAAAGCCAGTTGCTCGACAGCGTCGAGCACATCATCGCCACGTTCCAGCAGCTGCGCGACCTGGGGGTGAAGCTGGCCATCGATGACTTCGGCACCGGCTATTCCTCCCTCAGCTACCTCAAGCGGATCCCGGTGGATTACGTGAAGATCGACCAGGCGTTCATCCGTGGCCTGGGCGAGGGCAGCGAGGACGCGGCGATCACCCGGGCGATCATCGCCATGGCCCACGGACTGACGCTGAAGGTGGTGGCCGAAGGCGTCGAGCGGCCCGAGCAACTGGCCTTCCTGAAGGCCGAGGGGTGCGACGAAGTGCAGGGCTATCTGATCAGTCGTCCGGTGGAGGCCGACGCCCTGGCCGACCTGCTGCGCGGGCAGGAAAACCTGCGCTGAAGGGCTACATGCGGCGGATGCCGCCTGATACGGGGATATCGAGTGATGCATTGAGCAGGCAAAAAGCCAATTCATGTAGTATAACTACAAGCTTGCTACATGCCTTGCGACTGCCCATGGCAAGCGCCTGACCACAACAAGAGTCCAGCCCTTGAATCTGCTGCAACATATCGCCCAGTCACGTCACCTGTTACGCAAGTCGGAGCTCAAGGTCGCCGACCACGTGCTGCTTGACCCGGCGGCGGTGATGCACAGTTCCATGGCCGACCTGGCCCACAGCGTCGGCATCAGCGAACCGACCATCGTGCGCTTCTGCCGGGCCATCGGCTGTTCCGGTTTCCAGGACCTCAAGCTCAAGCTGGCGCAGAGCCTGGCGGCGGGCGCCAGCTTCGGTCAATTCGCCATCCATGAAGACGATTCGGTCGCCGACTACAGCCTGAAGATCTTCGACACCACCCTGCACACGCTGATGGAGGTGCGCGAGAAGCTCGACCCTCAGGAGCTGCAGCGGGCGGTGACCCTGATGTCCCAGGCCCAACGCGTCGAGTTCTATGGCTTCGGCGCATCCGGCGCGGTGGCGGCGGATGCGCAGCACAAGTTCTTCCGGCTGCTGCTGACGGCGGCGGCGTACTCCGACCCTCACATGCAGGCGATGTCCGCCGTGACGCTGAAGCCGACCGACGTGGCGATCTGCATTTCCCAGTCCGGCCGCTCCAAGGATCTGCTGATCACCGCCAACCTCGTGCGTGAAAGCGGCGCTTCGCTGATTACCCTGTGCCCGAGCCAGACGCCGTTGGCCGAGCTGTCCACCGTCAACCTGGCGATCGACGTGCATGAAGACACCGAGATCTACACGCCGCTGACTTCGCGCATCGCCCACTTGGTGGTGATCGACGTGCTGGCGATGGGCGTGGCAATGGCCCGCGGCCCGAGCCTGGTCAACCACCTCAAGAGCGTCAAGCGCAGCCTGCGCAGCCTGCGGCTGTCGCCCAAGGCCGTGAAACCCCTGGACGACTGACGCTGCAGGATCCTGGGGCGAGGGAGCCGGCGCCCTCGCCACATTCATCCGCCTGTAACCTCCGCGCCGCCAAACCGTCATCCCCCGGGCCTATCGTGAAACTCCCGTACTCGCCTTGGGAGACTCGAAATGGCTCAGCCCTACGAAGAACGCAACAGCGCTGCGAAAACCCGCCGTCAACAGGAAGACCAGCGCCGCATGGAGTTTCGCCGCGCCATCGAAGACCGCTTCGAGTTGCGCCAGCTTCAGGCCGAAATCAGCGACGTGCCCTCGGATTTCGAGTTCAACTACTGGCAGGCGGCACCGTCGGCTTCCCGGCGAAGCGCTCAACCAGCGCGCTGATCTGCGCACGTTCGCTGCGGATGAACGCCAGGAAGGCGTGAGCCACCGGTGACAGGCGCTTGGCCTTGGCCTGCACCAGGCACCAACTGCGCAGCAGCGGCAGTTCTTCGACCGGCAACTCCACCAGGCCGCCGGTCGCCAGTTCCAGGTTCAGGGCGTGGCGCGTCAGCAGCGCCAGGCCCAGGCCGGCCAACACGCATTCGCGCTGGGCTTCGGCCGAGGCCACTTCCTGGGTCTGGGTGAAGTGCACGCGCTTCTCCTTGAAGTATTCCTCGCAGGCCAGCCGCGTGCCGGAGCCGGGCTCGCGGATCAGCAGGGTATAAGGTTCAAGATCCTGCAGGCGCAGCGGCCCCATGTGCGACAGCGGATGGTCCGGCGGCGCCACCGCCACGATCGGGTTGTTGAGGAACGGCAGGAATTCCAGGCCCATGTCCTGGGGCACCATGGACATGATCACCAGGTCGTCGCGGTTGTCGGAAAGGCGGCGGATGACCTGGCCCCTGTTGACCACCGTCAGTTGCAGGTTCACTTCCGGGTGCTGGCGCTTGAAGGCGGCGAACAGGTGCGGCACGAAGTACTTGGCGCTGGACTCTACCGCCAGTTTCAGCTGGCCCTGCAACGATCCCTGCATGTCCGAAAGCTGCATGTCGAGGTTTTCCAGGCGGCCGAAGATGTCCCGGCTGGCCCGTTGCAGCGCTTCGGCGGCCTCGGTCATGTAGAGTTTCTTGCCTACATAGTCGAACAGCGGCTGGCCGATCAGCTCTTCGAGCTGACGGATCTGTAGGCTGACGGCCGGTTGCGTGAGGGACATTTCGTCGGCGGCGCGGCTGTAGGAGCGCAAGTCACACACTTCGTTGAAGATCTGCAATTGACGCAATGTCATACGCATCAAGGACTTACGCATTTTCTACCGGCTCTGGCGACGACTGGGTGCAATGACTATAAGTCTTTACTTATGTATGTCCCAATTTTTATTCATTTTTGTTAATCCTTTGCCGGCGCTAGTGTGAAGCGGCGACCAGATTGAAACATTTGGTCACGCGTCGACCTGGGTCTAGCAGGTCGTGGTTACCACCGGCTCAAGGGAACCTCCAAGTGATAACAAAGATCCTGATCGCCAACCGTGGTGAGATCGCCGTACGAATCGTGCGTGCCTGCGCCGAGATGGGCATCCGCTCGGTAGCGATTTTCTCCGACGCCGACCGGCATGCCTTGCATGTGAAGCGTGCGGACGAGGCCCACAGCATCGGTGCCGAGCCGCTGGCCGGTTACCTCAACCCGCGCAAGCTGGTGAACCTGGCGGTGGAGACCGGCTGCGATGCGCTGCACCCCGGTTACGGTTTCCTGTCGGAAAACGCCGAACTGGCGGAGATCTGCGCCGAACGCGGGATCAAATTCATCGGCCCGTCGGCGGAAGTGATCCGCCGCATGGGCGACAAGACCGAAGCGCGCCGCAGCATGATCAAGGCCGGCGTGCCGGTCACGCCGGGCACCGAAGGCAACGTGTCGGGGCTCGAAGAGGCCCTGAGCGAAGGCGACCGCATCGGTTACCCGGTGATGCTCAAGGCCACCTCCGGCGGTGGCGGCCGGGGCATCCGCCGCTGCAACAGCCGCGAAGAGCTTGAACAGAACTTCCCCCGCGTGATCTCCGAGGCCACCAAGGCGTTCGGCTCGGCGGAAGTGTTCCTGGAAAAGTGCATCGTCAACCCGAAGCACATCGAGGCGCAGATCCTCGGTGACAGCTTCGGCAACGTGGTGCACCTGTTCGAGCGTGACTGCTCGATCCAGCGCCGCAACCAGAAGCTGATCGAGATCGCCCCAAGCCCCCAGCTGACCCCGGAGCAGCGCGCCTACATCGGCGACCTGTCGGTGCGCGCCGCCAAGGCTGTGGGCTACGAGAACGCCGGCACCGTGGAGTTCCTGCTCGCCGACGGCGAGGTGTACTTCATGGAGATGAACACCCGGGTGCAGGTGGAACACACCATCACCGAGGAAATCACCGGGATCGATATCGTCCGCGAACAGATCCGCATCGCCTCCGGCCTGCCGCTGTCGGTGAAACAGGAAGACATCCAGCACCGCGGTTTCGCGCTGCAGTTCCGGATCAACGCCGAAGACCCGAAAAACAATTTCCTGCCGAGCTTCGGCAAGATCACCCGCTACTACGCCCCCGGCGGCCCGGGTGTGCGCACCGACACGGCGATCTACACCGGCTACACCATTCCGCCGTTCTACGACTCGATGTGCCTGAAGCTGGTGGTCTGGGCGCTGACCTGGGAAGAGGCCATGGACCGCGGCCTGCGCGCCCTCGACGACATGCGCCTGCAAGGGGTCAAGACCACTGCGGCGTACTATCAGGAAATCCTGCGCAACCCGGAATTCCGCAGCGGCCAGTTCAACACCAGCTTCGTCGAAAGCCATCCGGAACTGACCAACTACTCGATCAAGCGCAAACCCGAAGAGCTGGCCCTGGCCATCGCCGCCGCCATCGCCGCCCACGCAGGCCTGTGAGGAAAAGAACAATGAGCAAGAAGATTCATGTAACCGACACCATCCTGCGCGACGCCCACCAATCGCTGCTCGCGACCCGCATGCGCACCGAAGACATGCTGCCGATCTGCGACAAGCTCGACAAGGTCGGCTACTGGTCGCTGGAAGTCTGGGGCGGCGCGACGTTCGACGCCTGCGTGCGCTTTCTCAAGGAAGACCCGTGGGAGCGCCTGCGCCAACTGCGCGCCGCGCTGCCGAACACCCGCCTGCAGATGCTCCTGCGCGGCCAGAACCTGCTGGGCTACCGCCATTACAGCGACGACGTGGTCAAGGCGTTCGTCGCCAAGGCCGCAGTCAACGGCATCGACGTGTTCCGCATCTTCGACGCGATGAACGACGTGCGTAACCTGCGGGTGGCCATCGAAGCGGTGAAGGCCGCCGGCAAGCACGCCCAGGGCACCATCGCCTACACCACCAGCCCGGTGCACACCATCGAGGCTTTCGTGAACCAGGCCAAGCAGATGGAAGCCATGGGTTGCGACTCGGTGGCGATCAAGGACATGGCCGGCCTGCTGACCCCGTTCGCCACCGGCGAACTGGTCAAGGCCTTGAAGGCCGAGCAGTCGCTGCCGGTGTTCATCCATTCCCACGACACCGCCGGCCTGGCCGCGATGTGCCAGCTCAAGGCCGTCGAAAACGGTGCCGACCACATCGACACCGCCATCTCCAGCTTCGCCTGGGGCACCAGCCACCCGGGCACCGAATCGATGGTCGCCGCCCTCAAGGGCAGCGAGTTCGACACCGGCCTGAACCTGGAGCTGCTGCAAGAGATCGGCCTGTACTTCTACGCCGTGCGCAAGAAGTACCACCAGTTCGAAAGCGAGTTCACGGCGGTCGACACCCGTGTGCAGGTCAACCAGGTGCCGGGCGGCATGATTTCCAACCTGGCCAACCAGCTGAAAGAGCAGGGCGCCCTGAACCGCATGAACGAAGTGCTGGCGGAAATCCCGCGGGTGCGCGAAGACCTGGGCTACCCGCCGCTGGTGACCCCGACGTCGCAGATCGTCGGCACCCAGGCGTTCTTCAACGTGCTGGCCGGTGAGCGCTACAAGACCATCACCAACGAAGTGAAGCTCTACCTGCAAGGCGGTTACGGCAAGGCCCCGGGCACGGTGAACGAGCAGCTGCGCCGCCAGGCCATCGGCAGCGAGGAGGTGATCGACGTGCGTCCGGCGGACCTGCTCAAGCCTGAAATGACCAAGCTGCGGGCCGACATCGGCACCCTGGCCCAGTCCGAAGAGGACGTGCTGACCTTCGCCATGTTCCCGGACATCGGCCGCAAGTTCCTCGAAGAGCGTGCCGCCGGCACCCTGACGCCTGAAGTGCTGCTACCGATCCCGGAAGCGGGCAAGGTGGCTTCGGCGGGCGGTGAAGGCGTGCCGACCGAGTTTGTCATCGACGTCCACGGCGAAACCTACCGGGTGGATATCACCGGTGTCGGCGTGAAGGCCGAAGGCAAGCGCCACTTCTACCTGTCCATCGACGGCATGCCGGAAGAGGTGGTGTTCGAACCGCTCAACGAGTTCGTCGGCGGCGGCAGCAGCAAGCGCAAGCAGGCTTCGGCGCCGGGCCACGTCAGCACCACCATGCCGGGCAACATCGTCGATGTGCTGGTGAAAGAGGGCGATACCGTCAAGGCCGGCCAGGCTGTGCTGATCACCGAAGCCATGAAGATGGAGACCGAAGTCCAGGCGGCCATCGCCGGCAAGGTCACCGCCATTCATGTCGCCAAGGGTGACCGGGTGAATCCGGGCGAGATCCTGATCGAGATCGAGGGCTGACCGACAGCGCCGATGCAACGCTTTATACCTCGGGGGGGCATGTGCCCCCCTTTTTTTGTCCGCTGTTTCCGGCGGGAACGGCACACTCCGCCGTTCCCGCAGAACAGATCGGGCCGGCGCCGTCAGAAGGCCATGCGCCATTGGCCTGACACGCCGTGCCGGCGGCTGCGGTGACCGATATCGCCGCTGTAGCCCACGCCCAACGAATGTCTTGGCGAAACGGCCAGGTCCAGCCCCGCGTCCAGCGTCAGGTTGTTGCGGTCCAACGCTGTGCCTTTCACGGTGAAGTCCCTGCTGCCGGCCGCCAGTTTCTGGCGGGTGTGGCTTTGGACGTCGCCGTAGGTGTGTTTCCACCCGGCGCTGAACCGCGGCGTCAGTTGCAGGCCGTCCTCCAGTGCCTTGACGTAGGCAAGGCGCAGCCCAAGGGTGCTGCTGACGTTCTGTTGCGTCTGGCCATGGACCTGCAGCGAGGCATCGCCACCCTTTTCGGCATGGCTGTCGCGCCGATAGCGTTGAATGCCGAGGCTGGCAAAGGGTTCGGCGCTCAACCGGCCTTGGCCGAGGTTGTAGCCGAGCTCGGCAAAGGCCTGACCGGTGTGCGCCTCATATTTGCCCTTGGGTCGGTCGCTGAATCCGTTGTAGGTGACGCTGCGGTTACTGGCGCCGGCATGGTTGCCGTAGGCAGCGCCTAACCGAATGGCCATCGGCCCGCTCTGGCGCAAGGCGTAGGCCCCCAGGTGCCAACTGTCGAGCCGGCCCTCGTATTGCCGCCCGTCCAGTCGGGTTCGCGACTGCCCTCCGAGCACTCCCAGACGCCAATGCTCATCCACTGCCCAGTCCACCCCCAGCAGCAAACCTTGGGTCGCATGCCGCAGCGTACTGGCGCTTTCGCTGCGATCCAGCGTGCCGCCGTCGCTGAGAGCCTGCAGCCAGACACGGCTGCCGGTTTCGCCGCCGTTGGCCAGGAGCGGCGGGTTGCGCTCCACCGAGGGGCCATCGCCCGTCTGGCGCATGGCGGACAGCAGACTGGCGCCGACCGGTGCGACACTGCCCAGCGTCGCTCCCGCCAGGTTGGCGTTGCCGCCGGCGGACAGTTGTTCGAGGGCATGGGATGCGGTGATCCGGTTCGTGGTCAGCAAGGCTTTGACGGCGGTGTTGCCTGGGGCCGTCGCTCCTGCGGTGACAATGCCCGGGCTGGCCGGCGCCGATGGACCAGGCGCCTCGGGGGGCGTCGGTGGCCCGTCGGTCCCGGCAGGCTGTTCGGCGACCGGGTCTTGAGGGACAGTGTTTTGCGGCATGCCCGGATCGAGTGCTGGCTCCTCGATGCTTTTGGCGAGTTCGCGCCCGTTTTCACTGGCGGCTGCGTCATCGAGCGGAACATCGTTGCGGGCATAGGTCAGGCCGACCGTCTGACCGGTGTAGTTCACGGTTGGGGTCATGAAGGCCAGATCGCTGGTGACCTGACCGAACTGGCCCTCGACCAGGCTGGCCTGGATGATCGTATGTTGGCTCGTCTGCGCATAGTCGCCCGGCGCCGCGATGATGTTCAGGGTCGCGTCGCCGAGGCGGGCGGTGCCGCCGACATTGATTGTTTCGCCGACGTTGGCGGCGTCGATTCCATAGGCCAATACGGCCGTCTTTTGCAACTCGAGATCGCCCCGCACCCGAGGCGCCCCGTGAAGCGCGTTGACCTCCAGCTTGCCGGCAACCAGCAGATGGCCGGCTTCGCCGTTGCCGCGCAAGGTCGCTCGCCGATCCACCGAGACCTGGCCAAAAATGCTTCCCCGGTTGTTCAGCGTGGCGTTGTCCGCGACGAAGGCGCCGCCGGGGAAGTCGCCCGTTCCGGTCAATGTCCATTGGCCGCGCTTGATTCGCACATGATCGAAGTTGCGGCTTTCCCCGAGTTCGCCGACGTTGGCCGTGTCGAGCGTCATGGCGTTGACGCCTTCGCCGCCGTCGACGATGCCGTCGAACCGGCCTTTGCGGCTGACATTGACCAGATCGTTGGCCTCGCCCAGTTTTCGCGCGATGCCGTCGGAGCCGGATTCCGGCCGGATGACCGAAGTCGCTTGCGTGTCCGGATCCTTGAGATAGCTGTCGATCCGCGCCTTGTGCTCATCGAGCGGCATGAGTGCGGCGGGAAGGTCCTGAGCCGCCGCGTAACCGGCATGGCCGAGGGCGACGGCGACTGCCAAGGCCACGCAGTGTGGGCGAAACGTAGGTCGGTTGAGCATCGGGTTCTGCCTCGCTGGAAAGGAGGCCAAACTCTAAAAGTCGATGCCGGTGCGCCGATGCCGGGCGATTCTGCGTGTCGTGCAGGGGATGGAATCCGGTTTCGTAGCCGGGAGGAGGATGATCGGCCGACGTTCGTCATTTCACCCAGCGACATGACGCTATTGCCTACGGTCGGTGCTGAAACTTCGATTGGCGAAATGTCAGAAGCCCATCTACCGAGTGCGATGGTGATGCCCTGAATGCATCTGCATTGTTTTGCGTTTTTTACGACGAGAAACAGCCACATCTGCATTTTGTTGCAGATCTGGGGGCGCTTGGCGCCCAACGAACGCATTACAGTTCACCTACAAAACTGGGGCAGTATTTGAATATGTGGGATCTGAAATGAGCATGACTGTCGTCGAGAGCACAGTGCTCATCGAAAGCATTCAGCAGCGCTGGCCCAAGGAACCTTGGAGATCGGCGAAGCCGTTCGCCGTTTGCGCGTGGAAGTGACCGGATTGCACCAGACCCAGTTCGCGAAGATGTGCAGGATATCGGTGCGCACGCTGGTGCATATCGAGCACGGGGAAGGCAATCAGACGCTCAAGTCGCTGAATGCTGTGTTCCGCCCGTTCGGGCTGAAGATGGGCGTGCTGAGGATCCGCAGCGATGACCGCTGGCCCCGCAGCACACCCGATGCAGGGTAAGCCTTATGCGCGGCACTCGGCCAGGCCCTTCACCTGCCCCGACGCCGTCTGGTTTTCGTCGCTCAGCCAACGCTCGAACCCTGCCGCCACCGCCGGCCATTCCGAGTCCAGGATCGAATACCACGCCGTGTCGCGGTTCTGGCCCTTGACCACCATGTGCTGGCGGAACACGCCTTCGAAGGTGAAGCCCAGGCGTTCGGCGGCGTATTTGGAGCGGGCGTTGGCGTTGTTGCACTTCCACTCCAGGCGGCGGTAGCCCAGGGCGAAGGATTCCTTGGCCAACAGGTACACCGCTTCGGTGCTTTTCGGCGAGCGCTGCATCGGGGCGCCGAAGGTGACGTGGCCGATTTCGATGCGGCCCTGGGCCGGCACGATGGACATCAGGCTGAGGATGCCCTGGACCTGGCCGCTGGCGCGGTCGATCACGCTGAAGAAATACGGGTCGCTGGCGGCGGCGTGATGGTTCAGCCAGTCGTTGAACGCGCTGCGTTGCGGGAAAGGGCCGTAAGGCAGGTAGTCCCACAGTTTCGGATCGGCGCCGGGGCCTTGCAGGGCGTTGAACAGGTCATCGCCATGGCGGGCCGGGTCGAGTTTTTCCAGGCGGATGAAGCGCCCTTCGATCAGTGTGGTCGAGGGGGGCGGAACGCCTTTCCAGTCAGCGAGCGGGGTGGTCATGAAGGTTGATCCTCAAATGGCTTTGCGAAACTGGATGAAGCCCGGACGCTCGGCGATGCGCTCATAGAGGCGGATCGCCGTGGCGTTGGTTTCGTGGGTCAGCCAGTGCACCTTGCAGCAGCCGTCGGCCTTGGCCGTGGCGTAGACGTGTTCGATCAGCAGACGCCCGACGCCGGTGCCGCGGGTTTCGGGCGCCACCAGCAGATCCTGCAGGTAGCAGGAGTTCTCGATGCTCCAGTTCGAACGGTGGTAGATGAAATGCACCATGCCGACGGCTTTGCCGTCTGCCCAGGCGAGGGCCGCATGGGTCGGTTCGGCGGGGTCGAGGAAACGCTGCCAGGTGCTCTGTGTCACGGCGTCCGGCAACTCCGTTTGGTAGAAGCGCAGGTAGGCCTGCCACAGCGGCAGCCAGGCTGAGTGGTCGTCGGCGGTGACCGGGCGGATGTCGATTTGACTCATGGTGAGGGTCCTTAGCGCATCAAGTGGGCGAGGGTGCGGTCGGTGAAGTCGGGACTGGCGGCCAGCCCTTCGCGCACGCCGGCGATGTCTTCGGCGCTGCGGTTCTGGCTGAGCTTGCGTTTGCCTTCGAGGCGGTCGATGGGGATCGCGAAGCCGACGATGGCCTTGAGCATGCCGTCGATGTAGTCGGCGGGGGCGTCCTCGACTTTCCACGGTGTGGGGCGGTTCGCTTCATGGCGGTCGGTGAGGGTGCTGACGATGTCGAGCAGACGTCCGCCGTCGCTAAAGGTCTCGGCGTGGCCGTAAGCGTGCACGGCGATGTAGTTCCAGGTCGGCACGACTTTGCCGTGCTCGGCCTTGCTCGGGTAGAACCCGGGGCTGACGTAGGCGTCGGGGCCGGCGAAGATCACCATCGCTTCGGCGCCGTCGCGCAAGTCTTTCCATTGCGGATTGGCCTTGGCCAGATGACCGTACAGCGTGCCGTGTTCGCCTTGTTCACGATGCAGCAGCACCGGTACGTGGCTGGCCTGCAGACCTTGCGCCCCGTGGGTGACGAGGATGGCGAGGCGGGTGGCGAGGATCAGTTCGTGCAGCTGGGAGAGGTCGTCGACGGCGAAGGCGCGTGGCGTGTACATGAAGAAAATTTCCTTGGCGGTTGCCTGCATCCTAGGCAGGCTATTGGTCTGTTGTAAGAGCCACTCACGACCAATTTCATGGAGCCATTGCCATGGCCACCGAGCCGTTGTCCTTGTCCTTCAACCCGGCGGGCATCGAACTGGACCGACGCCAGGGCCTGAGCCGTCAGCTGTACCAGGCGTTGCGCCTGCGGGTGCTGGACGGGCGCCTGGCCAGCGGCATGCGCCTGCCTGCGAGCCGGGACCTGGCCGCCGCGCTGGGAATCTCCCGCAACAGCGTGGTGCGGGCCTACGATCAGTTGTATGCCGAAGGGTTCATCGAAGGGCGGGTCGGCGATGGAACGTACGTGGCGCATTTGCCGCAGGCGTCGCTCTCGGCGGAAAAGTTTTCCACAAAAGTATCCACAGGGTTTTCAACAAGCTTACCCACAACCTTATCCACAAAATGCGAAGATTTTCCTGGGTATTTATCCAGCAAAGTTATCCACAGCGCTGCCTTGGCACGGGTCACGGAGAACCATTTGCCGATGCCGCCCAGCGGGCCGCCCAAGGCGTTCCGCGTCGGCATTCCGGCGTTCGACCTGTTCCCGTTCGAGGTCTGGGCCAAGCTGAACGCGGGGTTCTGGCGCAAGCCCGACCTGCATCAGCTGTGCTACGGCGACCCGGCCGGCGATGCGCGGCTGCGCGGGATGATCGCGGCTTACCTGCGCAGTTCGCGTGGCATGCAGTGCACCGCTGAACAAATTGTGATCACCAGTGGCGCGCAACAGGGAATCAGCCTTTGTGCACAGTTGCTGGTGGAGCCGGGCGACGGTGTGGCCATCGAGAATCCGGGTTACCGGGCGGCGGGCCACGCTTTTGCGCTGGCCGGCGCGAACCTGCACGGGGTGGCGGTGGACAGCGAAGGCATTGACTGCGGCGGGCTGGAGCGGCTCGGCGATTGCCGGCTGGCCTACGTCACGCCTTCGCACCAGTACCCCAGCGGTGTGGTCATGAGCCTGGCCCGGCGCCTGGAGCTGCTGGCCTGGGCCGAACGCACCCGAGGCTGGATCGTCGAGGACGACTACGACGGCGAATACCGCTACCGCGGCGCGCCGCTGGCACCGTTGGCGGCGCTCGACCGTCACGGCCGCGTGCTGTACGTCGGCACTTTCGGCAAGGTGGCGTTCCCGGCGCTGCGCCTGGGCTATCTGGTGCTGCCTGCGGGGCTGGTGCAGGCGTTCGCGCAGCGGCGCGCCGTGGACGTGCGGCACTCCGAGGTGAGCACCCAGGCGGTCATGGCCGAGTTCATGGCCGCCGGCCACTTCCAGCGGCATATCCGGCGCATGCGCCGCGCCGCCCTGAGCCGGCTCAACTGTCTGCAGGCCCATTGGCCCGCCGGCATCCGTGGCGTCGGCCCGTTGCCCGACGTGATGGCCGGCCTGCACCTGACGGTGCCGGTCGACAGCATGGCGCGCGAGCTCGAACTGGTCGAAAAGGCCCGAAACGCCGGCGTCGAGGTCAACGGGCTGAGCGGTTACTGGCTGCCCGATCCGTCACCGCCGGCGGATCGGTGCGCCGGCCTGGTGCTGGGGTTCGCGGCGGTGCCCGAGCCGGCCATAGAGGCTGCGCTGGCACGCCTGGCCACGGCGTGGCGCGATTGACGCCGTGTGCCCTGGGGCTCAAGACCCGGGCGGGGCGGGCGAGCGGACCTTCAGAAACAGGTCGATCGCCTCGGGCTTGATCAACCGGCGCAGGGCGTTGTCCACCTCGTCGAACGTGCCCAGTTCCTGGCGCGCCGCTTCCGGCAGGGATTTGAGGTACTCGTCGGCGGGCTTGAGGTGGGCGACGGTGAACCCGCCTTCGGCGTCGGTCACGTTGGCGTAGTGGAAGTGAGCGACCCACAGCGGCTTGTTCTGCTGTGTCTTGTCGAGCACGCGGTACTCCTGGAACCAGTCCTTGCGTTGCCGGGTCCTGATGCGGCCGCGCGGGTCTTTGACGATGTTGACCTGGCCGTGTTCATGCAGCCATTGAAGGTAGGTTTCCCGGGGTTTGCGTCGTTTGATCATGTCGCCGTAGATCCGGATGCCTTCCCGATTGCATTTGGCGGCCGCCGAACGTAGATCCTGGCTCAGCCTGCTGAAGGCGTAAGGCGTGTTGCCCGACGCGCTCATGCGCCCGTAGGCCGCATCGACGTCCTTGGCCGCCTGCTGAAGGCGGACGGCCTGTTGGTCGAACAGATCCTTCATGTCCGCGGGAATGCGCCGGGGCCGCCGGGAATCCGCGCTTGTGTGCTTGATGAAGAGATCGTTGTCGTCGTACAGCGAACGGCCCCGTTCGAGGATCTGACCGTCCTCCGCCGGAAGGGGCTGCACGGTGCGGCGAACGGGAGCCTTGAAGACGGGCACCTTCTCGACCGGGGTCGGTTTGGGCGCAGGGCCTGCCCGCACCGCCTCAAGAACCCGTGGCTGCAGCCTGTTCACTTTGCCGAGGGGCCGCGAGGTCGACGGCCCGGGATCCAGCCTGGCCATGGCGGCCAACGGAATCTCCTCCGGTTCGGGCAGCCGTTCGAGCAGGCGTTTGCGCGACAGTTCGAGGAACTCGGTGACCAGCCCCTGAACCCGGCGGAAGCGGATCGGCTCCAACTGTCCGGGCGAGTCGGCGAGCAGTTCCCGCAGACGCCGGTCACAGGCCTCCAGGCGATCGACCAGCGCGGTGGCCTCCTCCATCTCTTGCAGGGGCGTGACCGCCGTTTCGGGATCGGCGCTGCGCCCGGCCAGTGCGTGGCCCGCGATTCCCGCTTCGTCGAACACGGTCATGACACTCTGGCGCAACGCCTCGGCGTCCTTGCCCGGCCCGTCGATCAGGCACAGTTCGGGAGACATGCCGATCTCATTGCCGAGAAAGTCATAGCGCGACAGTGTCGGGCGCAGGTCGCGCAGGCCCAATGCGGTCTTGCGGGTCTGTCCGGACTCTTTCATCAGCCGATCCAGCGAGCTGTCCAGCTGATCGAGCTGTGCGACGATTTCGTCGCTGATGGCGATGGACCGCCGTATGTTTTCGATCTG
The DNA here is from genome assembly GCF_002112745.1 of Pseudomonas sp. B7(2017). Taxonomy (NCBI): domain Bacteria; kingdom Pseudomonadati; phylum Pseudomonadota; class Gammaproteobacteria; order Pseudomonadales; family Pseudomonadaceae; genus Pseudomonas; species Pseudomonas sp. B7(2017). Next base: position 199,386 of record NZ_NEIP01000001.1, read on the forward strand.
CTCGGCACGGGGCAAGGGCGGCGATTCCGCCGTCTGGCGGATCAGCGGTACGACCTGTTGGGCGTACTCGCGCAATTTCATCCTCATCCAGCCGTTGATGAATCGGTGCTGTTCGGCGGTGAGGCGCATCAATTGCGCTTCATAGAACTTGCCGGTGCCTCCGGCGGTGCGCCAGGCAAGCAGGTCGGTCAAAGCCTGGGTGTAGCCGTTGGCGAGACTTTCGGATTGCGTCAGGTAGGCGGCAATGGCCTGCGGCGACATCTCCGATGTCAGGTCATGGTCCTCGGAAGGCACCAGGATCTTTTGCAAGGCCGCCTGCTGGGTGGGTTCCTGTGCCCAGAACGCCTGCAGCGCGGCCCAGGCCTTGTCCCGCTCAGCGGCTTTCTTTTGCCGCAGCGCCGCGATCTTGCTCGTCGGCTGGCCGCCGCGCAACCTCAGCCTGAGGTCCCAGACCCAGCGGTTTTCCGCCGCGTCGAAGCGGATGGCCAACCCTGGTCGGCCGGCATCTTCGGGGTCGGTCACCCAGGTGGCCCCATCGCCGTCGGTGCGCACCTGGAACCAGCGTTTGCCCACCTGGGCGTAGCGTTTTCCTCCCGCCCCGTACAAACGGTCTGCGTCCGGGGTCGATGCTGCGGACAGCTCCGGTGCCGCCTGCAGCCGGTCGATGAATTGCTCGAACCGCGTTCCGGAGGCGGTGCGCACTCCGTTGATCGGTGCCAGGTCGCCAAGGTGGGCCTCAGGCAGGGCGGCTTGCGGCAGGGGCGGATTCTGGAAGACCCTCGCCTGCACCGGTGAGCCTGGTGCTTCGATCAGGGCCGGCTCCGGCAAGGGTTCGGCCTCGGTGCCCTTAACCGTGGGGCCTGCAAGCCGGAGCCGGCTCCACGCCATGCGGTGGGTCAGCAGGATGCTCAGCGTCAGCAGCACATCGCCGGTGGACGACCATTGCACCACCGTATCGCCGCGTTCGTGGGCTTCGAGGGCCTGCTGGATCTGGCTGATGCCTTGCCAGACCCAGACGGCGGTGCTGGCCGGGCCGCTGAGGAAGCTGGCGGCCACACCGAACATCGCCCAGCCGCTCTCCACCAGCAGTGTCCGGCGCCGTTCGGCGTTCGAGGTCGACTGGCGGTCGGCGAGGCTGACCAGTGCCCGGCTGTGGTCGTTGTACAGCGCGGTGGGGATATCGCCCGCAAACGGCGCGCCGGCCAGCTCGATCGAGGGGGACAGGCCGAGGTGGATGAACGGCTCGAACGCCAGGTCGACGATGGTGCGCGGCGAGGGGATGCCGTTGGGAAACACGTACTGGGCGTACTCGAAGCTGCGCTCCTCGTCGGCCAGCCAGGCGAGCACCGAGTCACGCAGTTCGCCGGGCTGGTGGAAGGCGTACAGCATGTTCTGCGCGGACTCGAACTGGAGCAGCGAGCGCTTCATCAGGGGCCGGTACAGCAGGCACGGCTCGCTGCGGCCCTGGTCCGGGCCGATGACGTACATGCCGGTGACGGTGTCGGTTCCGCTGCCCAGCCGGAACCGCGGCAAGAACGCCAAGGGCCGGATCTGCACCGGCCAGTCGGCGGGCGGGGTGCTGCCGGCCATGGACGCCGCCAGCCGGCAGATCTGCCGGTATCCCCGTTCATCCACGCTGCCTTCGTGCTTGAGCTTGCACTCCAAAGCCCGCAGTTGCAGCAGGGTCGGCAACTGAAGGCAGTAGAGCCGCCTGTGGCGCCGGGCCCGCTCCGGGTCGTCGATCAGGGTGCGCTTGACCAACTGCGGGTAGATTTCGCCGACATCGACCTTTTCGGCGATGCGTGTCAGAAACGCTGGCGTCATCCAGTCCGGCGTCGCCGACCCGTCGGCGTAGGCGACGGCCGCCATGTAGGGGGGCGTGTTGCTCAGGGCGAACTGGCCGAGGGTCTGGACGCTGCGCTCGAACGGCGAAGGCAGGAAGAGGCCGCCGACCTCGAAGCTTTGGGTCACGGTGATCCGCACGTCATCCAGGTGCAGCGTCGCAGCCGTGTCGCCCTTTCGTTCGGCAACGATGGCTTCGCGCATTCGCCGTTGGGCGTAGGTCTGTATCGACGGGAGGCCTGCGGGGTCGAAGGCGTCCTCGGCCTCCTCGTGCAGCAGGCCCAAGGTGTTCAGGCATGCGCTGTAGGTCTGGATGTCCTCCAGCGAGGCGGTCGACAACCATGGCGGCATCGCGTCGGCCAGTTGGGCGATGCGTTGGTTGTCGCGGGGGCTGAGGGTGCGGATCTCGGTCTGGCGCGGCGCGAACCGGGCCTCGGCCGAGCGGCTGGCCGGGTCGAGCGCGTCGATGGAGTCGAGCTGGCAGTTCACCAGCGCCCAGGCCATGGCGTCGAAGACGTTTCCTTCCGGCTCGTAGAGGCGCCACTTCAGGCTGAAGCCGCCGAGATTGACGTCGATCCGTTCGGGCAGCACGGCACCCAGCTGCTCCATCGAATCGAAGGCTTCGTAACCGTCGGAGACGGTGTACATCACGATCAGTTCGCGGTCGCCGCAGTTGGCGGTCAGCACCAGCGCACCGGGTGACATCAGGTGCCGGGTGTCGAAGGAGTCGGCGAAATCGAAGGCATAGTCCAGGTCCGGCAGGCGGGCGCGGACATTCGACAGACCGCTGTCCTCCAGCGGACGCGAGGCCTTGTCGGGGAACCTTGAGACCAGGCGGCTCAAGGCGCATTGATCCGTATCCCAATCGTTGACCGCGCCCACGTCAAGCGCGGCCCTGAGCATGTCGGACAGCCGTTGCCAGCGCGGCAGCGCACCGACGGCCTCGTTCCAGTAGTCCAGCTGGGATTGCTGGAAGTTCGTGAAGATCTGCGGCGCCTGCTCGTTGAGCAGCGTCGTCAGTGCATCCATGCCGACGGGCAAGTGGACCGGCTCCTGGGCATAGGGCGTCAGGGTCAGGAAATGTTCGCCTTCGATGTAGTTGGCGCTGTTCCGGTCAAGGGCCAGGCGCACCAGTGCATGGCTCAGCGATTCGAAGTGGCTGCTGCCGCTGACCAGCGCGCCGTTGCGCTCGTGCCAGACCGGGGCCATCACCACCGCCACGTCCGGATCGATGTCGAGGTCGGGAAAGCGCTGCTTCAGTGCGTCGCGCAATTGTCGTGTCGTGGCGGCATGCAGGGTCGGGCCGCGGCTGATCTGTTCGATCACGTGGCTTTTGTTCTGCAGCAGCGGGACGGGCGTTTCTGTCGGGGTTTCGCTCATGGGTCGCAACCGTTGGGAGGCCTGTGGGGAATCTTGTTCGCTGCCACGGTATCCGTGCCTCGGACGGTGCCTGCGGTAGTCGGTTACCGCAGGCAAAAAAAAGACCCGCACGGGGCGGGTCTTGTCGGTTGGAGCCGGATCAGGTGCCGGACTTGATCCGGGTCCAGGCCCGGGTGCGGGCGCGCTCGGCGTCGCGGGGCAGCGGCTGCAGGGTGTAGAGCGTGTTCATGGCCGCGTCGGTCGGGTACAGGTTGGGGTTGTTGCGGATCGCCGGGTCGACCTGTTGCGTGGCGTCCTTGTTGGGGTTCGGGTAGCCGACGAAGTCGCTGACCGGCGCGATCACCTGCGGCTGCAGCAAGTAGTTGATGAAGGTATAGGCGTCCTGCGGGTTCTGCGCGCCCTTGGGGATGGCGAGCATGTCGAACCAGATCGGCGCGCCTTCCTTGGGCAGGCGCATGTCCACCACCACGCCGTTCTTCGCTTCCTTGGCGCGGTTGGCGGCCTGGGAGAAGCTGCCCGAGTAGCCCACCGCCACGCAGATGTCGCCGTTGGCGATGTCGGCCATGTACTTGGAGGAATGGAAGTAGGTGACGTACGGACGGATCTTCAGCAGCAGCGCTTCGGCCTTGGCGTAGTCCTGCGGGTTCTTGCTGTTGGGGTCCAGCCCCAGGTGCTGCAGGGCCAGCGGCAGGATCTCCGACGGCGAGTCGAGCAGGGCGACGCCGCACTGCTTGAGTTTGCTGATGTTCTCTTCCTTGAAGATCAGGTCCCAGCTGTCCACCGGGGCGTCGTCGCCCAGCACCGCCTTGACCTTGGCCGGGTTGAAGCCGATCAGGATGGTGCCGTACATGTACGGCACGGCGAACTTGTTGCCCGGATCGTTGGCCTCGATCAGCTTCATCAGTTTGGGGTCGAGGTGGTTCCAGTTCGGCAGACGGCTGCGGTCCAGCGGCTGGAACACCCCGGCCTCGATCTGCTTGGCCAGGAACACGTTGGACGGCACCACCACGTCATAGCCGGAGTTGCCGGTCAGCAGCTTGGCCTCCAGCGCTTCGTTGGTGTCGAAGATGTCGTAGACCAGTTTGGTCTGGGCGTTCTGTGCCTTGAAATCCTCCAGGGCCTTGGGGGTGATGTAGTCGAACCAGTTGTAGACGCGCAGGGTGCGTTCTTCGGCGTGGGCCGCGCCGCCGAGCAGCGCGGCGCACAGCGCGCAAGCGATGAGGGTCTTGAGGCTGTTCATTGTTCGAAGCCTTCGAGCACGTTCACCGCGTTGATGCCGATTTCCTCCACGGCGTAGCCGCCTTCCATGACGAACAGCGTCGGCTTGCCCAGGGCGGCGATGCGCTTGCCCATGGCCAGGTAGTCCGGGCTGTCGAGCTTGAACTGCGAGATCGGGTCGTCCTTGAAGGTGTCCACGCCCAGGGACACGACGACGATGTCGGCGCCGTAGCGCTCGATCTCTTGGCAGGCCTGCTCCAGCGCGGCGCTCCAGACGTCCCAGCCTGCGCCGGCCGGCAGCGGGTAGTTGAAGTTGAAGCCTTCGCCGGCGCCTTCGCCGCGCTCGTCTTCATAGCCGAGGAAGAACGGGAACTCCGCCTCCGGGTGGCCATGGATCGAGGTGAACAGCACGTCGCTGCGTTCGTAGAAGATCGATTGGGTGCCGTTGCCGTGGTGGTAGTCCACATCGAGGATCGCGACTTTCTTGTGGCCCTGATCGAGGAACGCCTGGGCGGCGATGGCGGCGTTGTTGAGGTAGCAGTAGCCGCCCATCAGGTCGCTGGCGGCGTGGTGTCCCGGCGGACGGCACAGGGCGAAGGCGCTGTGGGCGCCGCGCTGGATTTGCGCCTGGGCGGTCAGCGCCACCTGCGCGGCGCTGTAGGCCGCCTGCCAGGTGCCGGCGGTGATCGGTGCGCCGCCGTCGAAGCTGTAGTAGCCGAGCTGGCCGTGCAGGCTGGTCGGCTTCACCTGGCGCAAGGTGCGCGCCGGCCAGGTGTAGGGCAGCAGGTCGCCGTCGGTGTTGAATTCGGTCCAGCGCGTCCAGGCGCCCTTGAAGAAATCGAGGTAGTCGCGGCTGTGGATGCGGGCGATCGGCTCGAGGCCGAAATCCTTCGGCGCCTGCACCGGGCCCAGGTTCTGGTGCCTGACCCGTTGCAGCACGTGGTCGGCGCGGGACGGCATCTCGAAGCACGGCTTGAGCTGGCCGTCGATGAGTTCGCAGCGGCCGTGGTGCAGGTGGTGGTCGTCCGAGTAGATCGTCAGCATTTGTTGTTCTCCGCAGGGCTGATTCGGTTGAACACAGTGTTGCGGCCCGAGGCGGATCGGAGAACGGCGGGAGCGGCCAAAAGGGGATCGATGCGGCCAAAAGTGCTGACCTCAATTCGCCCCTCGCGCCTGCTGAGGCGGGGCTCAGCCGTGGGGGCGGAACTGGCTCGGGGCCACGCCGCTCCAGCGCACGAACGCATGGCGGAAGCTCGCGGTCTCGCTGAAGCCCAAGGTCTCGGCGATGCGGTAGATCGGCATCTGGTCTTCGCACAGCAGTTGCTTGGCCCGCTCGAAGCGCAGCTCATCAAGCAGTTCCTGATAGCTGCAGCCCATGTCCTTGAGGTGCCGGCGCAGGGTGCGCGGCGAGCAGTTCATCTGCTGCGCGAGGCCCTCCAGCCCCGGTGCGCAATTGAGCTGCGCGCCGAGCAACTGGCGGATCCGTCCCAGCCAGGCCTGGCGCCCGGTGAACTCGGTGTTCTGCTTGCGGCAGCGCTCGGCCATGGCCTGGTGGGTGATGGTGTCGGCCAGCGGCAGCGGTTGGTCGAGCCAACGCCGCTCGAACGCGAAGGCATTGTCCTTGGCGCGAAAGTGCAGCGGACAGTCGAACGGTTGGGCGTAGCTGTCGCGGTAGTCCGGGGCGGCGTGTTCGAAACGGGCGGCGCGCAGCGGCAGCGGGTGGCCGAGCAGGTCGTCGCAGATGACTTTCAGCGAGACCAGGCAGAACTCGGCGTTGAACACCGCCATCGCCGGGCTTTCGCGGTAGTCGGCGGCGACGAACCAGACCTGTTCGCCGTCGTCTTCCAGGCTCAGTTCGAACAGGGTGCCCAGCAGCGCCGGATAACGGACCGCCAGGCGCAGGGCGTCACCGAAGGTGGCACAGGTGAGCAGGGCGTAACCGAGTATCCCGTAGCAGGAAACATGCATGCGCCGGCCCAGCTCCAGCCCGATGTCGTGCTTGAGCGCCACGGCGTTGGCGCACACCTGCATCTCCTGGTTGGTGGTGATGCGGGTGTCGGCGCGGCTCAGGTCTGCGGTGCTGATGCCGCTGCCGGCCAGCAGCGCATCGTCCGACAATCCTTGGTCCTTGAAGGTGTTGAGGATCAGCGAGACCGCGTTGAGGGTGGTGAGGTGGGAGTGGAGCATGGGATCTTCCAGCCTGGGGATGGCTGGAACGCAGCAAGTTGCATGCCGGACGGGAACGGCAAGGGTGAACCGTTGCGGCGAGCGAGCGGGCTCACTCGCCGCAAGGTTCGGTCGGTGTCAGGCGAGTTCGCCGCACAGGTCCAGTTCGACCAGGCGCCGCACATCGGCGTCGTCCAGCCCCGCGCCCAGCAGCGCGTTCAGCTTGCCGAACGCCGCCTCGCGGGTCATGCCGCCGCCGGACAGGACGCCCACGCCGCGCAAACGGCTGCCGGCCTCGTAGATGTCCAGCTCGACCCCGCCCTCATGGCATTGCGTCACGGCGACGACCACCACGCCCTTGTCCCGCGCCCGGCCGAGGCTGGCGAGGAATTCGGGGTTGTCGCTCGGGCCGGTGCCGCTGCCGTAGCACTCCAGCACCAGGCCCTGGATGCCGCTGGCGGTCAGGCCGTCGATGACCTGTGCCGAAATGCCGGGGAACAGCGGCAGCACCGCGACGTTCGCCAACTGCTTCGGCGCGCCGTAGGTCAGTTGGGCAGGCAGCGAAGCGGCGTGCGTGCCGCCGCCCTGGCGCTCCAGCCGCTTGAACGGGTGACGCCCGAAGCTGCGCACCTTCGCGCAGCGGGTCGGCGCCAGCAGCTCGCCGTGGAAGTACAGGTGCACGCCCGGCGCCAGGCCCTGGCCGAGGGCGGTCAGCGCACCGCTGAGGTTTTCCCATGCGTCGCTGTCGGTGACGCCGGCCGGCAGCATCGAGCCGGTGAAGCACACGCGGGCGTGCAGGCCCAGCAGCTGGAAGCTCATCGCCGCGGCGCTGTAGGCCAGGGTGTCGGTGCCGTGCAGGATCAGCACGCTGTCGCAGCCCTGCACATCGACGGCGTCGACCACCGCTTCGCGCAGTTGCTGCCAGTAGGCCGGGGTCATGTTGGCGCTGTCGATCAGCGGCGCCATCTCACGGAAGCGCCACTGCGGCACCACCAGCTCAGGCTGGCCGTGCAGGTACTCGCGCATCCGCGCCTCGAAACCGGAGGCCGGGGCCAGGCCGTTGGCGCTGGCCTGCATGCCGATGGTGCCGCCGGTGTACAGCACCATGACGTGCTGGGCGGCAGGGTAGGTCGAAGGGTTCATGGGATTCTCCGAAACGGTGAGGTGCTGTGGGAGCGGGCACGCCCGCTCCGACATTTAACGCACTGTAACCGACGGGCGCAGAGGATGCGCCCGCCGTTCACCCGTCAGCGTTGCGCTGCGGGCACGCCTTGCGGCTCGGCCTTGGCGGCCGGCGAAGTTTCGGCAGGCCAGGCCTGCAGGTCCAGGTCCAGGTCGGCGAACTTGCGCGAGTCGAACACAGGCTGGTCGACGCCGGCACGGCGCTGCTCGTCGTAGTCGCGCATCACGCGCAGGCCGACCTTGAACAGCATGGCCAGGGCCATCAGGTTGACGAAGGCCAGGCAGGTCATGGTGATGTCGGCGAAGGCGAACACGGTCGACAGATCCTGCATCGAACCCCAGACCACCAGCGCCAGCACCAGGCCGCGGAACACCATCAGCACCACGCGGTTGCGGCTGAGGAATTGCAGGCTGTTCTCGCCCAGGTAGTAGTTGTAGAGGATGCAGGTGAACACGAACAGCGACAGCGCGACGCTCACGAACAGGCGGCCCCAGTCACCGACCACGGCGGCCAGCGAGTTCTGGGTCAGGACGATGCCGTCGCCTTCGAAGCCCGGGGTGTAGAAGCCCGACAGCAGGATCAGCAGCGCGGTGCAGGTGCAGATCACGAAGGTGTCGAGGAACACGCTGAAGGCCTGGACCACGCCCTGGGCGCCCGGGTGCTTCACGGCGGCCACGGCAGCCACGTTCGGCGCACTGCCCAGGCCCGCTTCGTTGGCGAACACGCCACGCTTCACGCCCATGACGATGGCGCTGCCGAGCAGGCCGCCGAAGGCCGGGTCGAGGCCGAAGGCGCTCTTGAAGATGGTTTCCAGCATGGCCGGCACGTGTTCGATCTGGGTGCCGATCACGTACAGGGTCACAGCGATGTAGGCCAGGGTCTTGACCGGCACCAGCAGGTCGGACACCGCGGCGATGCGCTTGATGCCGCCGATGAAGGTGATGGCCAGCAGCACCGCCAGGACGATGCCGGTGTGGCGCGGATCGAAGTCGAAGGCGTTCTGCAGCGAGTGGGTCACGGTGTACGACTGCAGGCCGATGAAGGCGAAGCCGTAGGTGACCAGCAGCAGGATGGAGAACACCACCGCCATGCCTTTGAGCTTCAGGCCGTGCTGGATGTAGTAGGCCGGGCCGCCGCGGTACAGGCCGTCGCCGTCGGCGCGCTTGTAGACCTGGGCCAGGGTGCATTCGAAGAAGCTGCTGGACATTCCGACCAGTGCGGTCACCCACATCCAGAACACCGCGCCCGGGCCGCCCAGGGTCACGGCGATGCCGACGCCGGCGATGTTGCCCGCGCCGACACGGCCGGCGAGGCTGAGCATCAGGGCCTGGAACGAGCTGAGCTGCCCGGCGTTGCCTTTGAGGCTGTCGCGGAACACCGCGAACATGTGGGTGAAGTGGCGCAGTTGAACGAAACGCGAGCGAATCGTGAAGTAGCTGCCGAGCCCGACAATGAGCAGGATCAGTACTTTGCCTGAGAGGAAGTCGTTGATGACTTCTAGCATGGATTTTTCCTCGCTGTTTTTTGTGTAAGCAAATGCTGGAAGGTCGGAAACATCGCGTTACACCGGTGTGCGGGCGGCACAACGGGCGAGGCGATGGTTTCGTCCCGGTTCCATATCGCGGGTTTGTTATTAGTTCGGGTTTCGCATGGGTTTGGGCCTCGTTACCGACGACCGCTCACGCGAAGAGGGGCGGCACTATACCTATCAGTGCGGCGCCCGTCTGCACGGTTGTGGTGCAAGCGACGGAACGTAGGCTTTGAAACACCCGGCGTTACCGGCGCCGGGCTTGTGTGGAGACTGCTCTTTTTTTTGTGCGAGCAATCCCCAGACATACGGGTCTCAGGATCGGAAAGTTAAAAAAAAGGGCTTGGGGAGCAATCCCCAAGCCCTCAAAAGGTGAGAGGTGTCTAGTCCCTCGACCTGGTGAGCGGTACAGCGAATTTCGCGTCGGTTCAGGCTTTGAGCGGAACCAGACGTGGGGCGATCATGTTTTCCGGGCGCAGGATGTCGGCGAGCATGGCGTCGTCGAGCAGGCCTTCTTCGCGCACCAGTTCCAGCACGCCGCGGCCGGTCTCGAGGGCGACGCGGGCGATGCGGGTGGCGTTCTTGTAGCCGATGTACGGGTTCAGCGCGGTGACCAGGCCGATCGAGTGCTCGACCAGTTCACGGCAGCGGGCTTCGTTGGCGGTGATGCCGACGATGCAGTGCTCGCGCAGCATGTCCATGGCGCGTTGCAGCAGGCGGATCGAGTCAAGGATCTTGAAGGCGATCAGCGGCTCCATCACGTTCAGCTGCAGCTGGCCGCCTTCGGCCGCCATGGTCAGCGCCAGGTCGTTGCCGATGACCTGGAAGGCCACCTGGTTCACGGCTTCCGGGATCACCGGGTTGACCTTGCCTGGCATGATCGAGCTGCCTGGCTGGCGCGCCGGCAGGTTGATCTCGTTGATGCCGGTGCGCGGGCCGCTGGACAGCAGGCGCAGGTCGTTGCAGATCTTCGACAGCTTGACCGCGGTGCGCTTGAGCATGCCGGAGAACAGCACGAAGGCGCCCATGTCGGAGGTGGCTTCGATCAGGTCGGCGGCCGGCACCAGCGGCTGACCGCTGATCAGGGCCAGACGCTGCACGGCCAGGGCCTGGTAGCGCGGGTCGGCGTTGATGCCGGTGCCGATGGCGGTGCCGCCCAGGTTCACTTCGGTCAGCACTTCCGGGGCCAGCGTCTTCAGGCGGGCCAGGTCTTCGCCCATGGTGGTGGCGAAGGCGCGGAACTCTTGGCCCAGGGTCATCGGCACGGCGTCCTGCAGCTGGGTGCGGCCCATCTTCAGGACGTGGTTGAATTCTTCACCCTTGGCCGCGAACGCCTGGATCAGGCTGTCGAGGCTGGCCAGCAGCGCATCGTGACCCAGCAGCAGACCCAGGCGGATCGCGGTCGGGTAGGCGTCGTTGGTCGACTGTGCCATGTTCACGTCGTCGTTCGGGTGCAGGTACTGGTATTCGCCTTTCTGGTGACCCATCGCTTCCAGCGCGATGTTGGCGATCACTTCGTTGGCGTTCATGTTGGTGGACGTACCGGCGCCACCTTGAATCATGTCGACCACGAACTCTTCGTGGAAATCACCGCGGATCAGTCGGGCACAGGCTTCGCTGATGGCAGCGTGCTTGGCTTCGCTCAGATGGCCCAGCTCACGGTTGGCGTCAGCGGCGGCCTGTTTGACCATGGCCAGACCGACCACCAGCTTCGGGTAATGCGAGATCGGAACGCCGGAGAGACGGAAGTTGTTCACCGCTCGCAGGGTCTGGATGCCGTAGTACGCTTGAGCCGGTACTTCGAGGGAGCCAAGCAGGTCGTTTTCTGTGCGGAAAGATGCAGCGGAGGACATGATAGAAATCATCTCGATAGGGACCCGGTCTGTGCCGGAACGCTGCGAATGCTAGGCTTGTGGGAATTTTTGGGCCAATGCTGTTAAACACTGCCCTATGCACATTCGGCATAATGCCCGTGTGACGCCGCTCGCGCGGCAGACGTGTGACCTATTTTGGTGCGCCCCGGAGGGTGTGATGAATCTGGAAAGCAAATGGCTTGAGGACTTCAGTGCCCTGGCCGCCACCCGCAGCTTCTCGCAGGCGGCCGAACGGCGCTTCGTGACCCAGCCGGCGTTCAGCCGGCGGATCCGCAGCCTGGAGGCCGCGCTGGGGCTGACCCTGGTCAACCGCTCGCGCACGCCCATCGAGCTGACGGCGGCGGGCCAACTGTTCCTGGTGACGGCGCGCACGGTGGTCGAGCAACTCGGCGAAGTGCTGCGCCACCTGCACCATCTGGAGGGCGGGCAGGGCGAGGTGATCCAGGTGGCGGCGGCGCACTCTCTGGCGCTGGGCTTCTTTCCGCGCTGGATCGCGCAACTGCGCAACGAAGGCCTGAACATCGCCACGCGGCTGGTGGCGACCAACGTCGGCGACGCCGTGCATGCCCTGCGCGAAGGCGGCTGCGACCTGATGCTGGCCTTCTATGACCCGGATGCGGCGATGCAGATGGACGCGGACATCTTCCCGTCGCTGCACTTGGGCCACACCGAAATGCTCCCGGTGTGCGCGGCGGACGCCAACGGCAAGCCGCTGTTCGACCTGGAAGGCGAGGCGAGCGTGCCGCTGCTGGCCTACAGCGCCGGGGCGTTCCTGGGGCGTTCGGTGAACGGCCTGCTGCGCCAGCGCCAATTGCGCTTCACCACCGTTTACGAGACCGCCATGGCCGACAGCCTCAAGAGCATGGCGCTCGAAGGCCTGGGCATCGCCTGGGTGCCGCAGTTGAGCGTGCGCGCCGAACTGGCCCGCGGCGAGCTGGTGATCTGCGGCGGCCCGCAGTGGCATGTGCCGCTGGAGATCCGCCTGTACCGCTGCGCGCTGGTGCGCAAGGCCAACGTGCGGCTGCTGTGGCGCAAGCTCGAAGGCGGGGCTGCGCAGAGCGCCTGACAAGATTCAATGGGGATGCAACTGATCTGACGCTTGCGCTGCCTGGACTGACGCCATCGCCAGCAGGCTGGCTCCCACAAGGGGGCGGCGCAATGCAGAGCGGCGACCGCCACAATCCAATCCGGGAGCAAGCCTGCTCCCGCAGGGCAATTTGCGGTGCGCAGGCACTGACCTTCGGGTCAATAAAACCGGGGCTTTGCGGCAGATGACAGATGGTCGAGACGGGGGCTGTTTATTGGCTTCTTTGCGGTATACTGCGCGGCCTTCGGCCGGTTTGTCCGGCCATTTTCCGTACAATCAAGCCACGCAACTTGCGTGGCTTGTTGTTTTTGACGCGCCTGCGGGCGCCCAGAGAAGAAGAGGCGCGACGATGAGTGCACTGGTTGGCGTGATCATGGGCTCCAAGTCCGATTGGTCCACCCTTAGCCACACCGCCGATATGCTGGAAAAGCTCGGCATCCCCTACGAGGTGAAAGTGGTTTCCGCCCACCGCACCCCGGACCTGCTGTTCCAGTACGCCGAGGAGGCCGAAGGCCGCGGCATCGAGGTGATCATCGCCGGTGCCGGCGGCGCGGCCCACCTGCCGGGCATGTGCGCGGCCAAGACCCACTTGCCGGTGCTGGGCGTGCCGGTGCAGTCGGCCATGCTCTCGGGCGTCGATTCGCTGCTGTCGATCGTGCAGATGCCGGCCGGCGTTCCGGTCGCCACCCTGGCCATCGGCAAGGCCGGCGCGATCAACGCCGCGCTGCTGTCGGCCAGTATCCTGGGCGCCAAGCACCCGCAGTTCCACGCGGTGCTGAAGACCTTCCGCGCCGAGCAGACTGACAGCGTCCTGGACAATCCAGACCCACGCATTGCCTGAGGTTGTTGAGATGAAGATCGGTGTGATCGGTGGCGGCCAGTTGGGCCGCATGCTGGCCCTGGCGGGCACCCCGCTGGGCATGAACTTCGCTTTCCTGGATCCTGCGCCGGACGCCTGTGCCGCCGCGCTGGGCGAACACCTGCGGGCCGACTACGGCGATCAGGACCACCTGCGCCAACTGGCCGATGAAGTGGACCTGGTGACCTTCGAGTTCGAAAGCGTCCCGGCCGAGACCGTGGCCTTCCTTTCTCAGTTCGTGCCGGTGTACCCGAGCGCCGAAGCCTTGCGCATCGCCCGCGACCGCTGGTTCGAGAAGAGCATGTTCAAGGAGCTGGGGATTCCGACCCCGGCGTTCGCCGACATCCAGTCGCAGGCCGACCTGGACGCCGCCGTGGCGGCCATCGGCCTGCCGGCCGTGCTCAAGACCCGCACCCTGGGCTACGACGGCAAGGGCCAGAAGGTCCTGCGCAAGCCTGAGGATGTGGTCGGCACGTTCGCCGAGCTGGGCAGCGTGGCTTGCCTGCTGGAAGGCTTCGTGCCGTTCACCGGCGAAGTCTCGCTGATCGCCGTGCGCGCCCGCGACGGGGAAACCCGGTTCTATCCGCTGGTGCACAACACCCACGACAGCGGCATCCTCAAGCTGTCGGTGGCCAGCACCGATCACCCGTTGCAGGCCCTGGCCGAAGACTACTCCAGCCGTGTGCTGACGAAGCTGAACTACGTCGGCGTGATGGCGTTCGAGTTCTTCGAGGTCGACGGCGGCCTGAAGGCCAACGAAATCGCTCCGCGGGTGCACAACTCCGGGCACTGGACCACCGAAGGCGCCGAGTGCAGTCAGTTCGAGAACCACCTGCGGGCGGTGGCCGGCCTGCCGCTGGGTTCGACCGCCAAGGTCGGCGAGAGCGCGATGCTGAACTTCATCGGCAAGGTGCCGGAGACCGAGAAGGTGCTGGCCATCGCCGATTGCCACCTGCACCACTACGGCAAGGCGTTCAAGGCCGGGCGCAAGGTCGGCCACGCCAACCTGCGCTGCGCCGACAAGGCGACCCTGGCGCAGCAGATCCTCAAGGTCGAGGCGCTGATCGCCGAGTGACGAGAGTTTCATCTGGCGGCGGCGGAACCTTCGGGGGCCGCCGTTCTCTGATGGCAGGATGCCAAAGTCTGGCTAGGCTATAGCCAATCAATCAGAGGGAAATGCCATGGGAATTATCGGTACCATCTTCATCGGCCTGATCGTCGGCCTGCTGGCGCGGTTCCTCAAACCGGGCGACGACAGCATGGGCTGGATCATGACCATCCTGCTCGGTATCGGCGGTTCGCTGGCGGCCACCTACGGCGGCCAGGCCCTGGGCATTTACCACGCAGGCCAGGCCGCCGGCTTCTTCGGCGCGCTGGTCGGCGCGATCATCCTGCTGGTGATCTACGGCCTGATCAAAAAGAGCTGATCCAAAGCGACAAGGCCCTTCCCGCAGATATTGGGGGAAGGGCCGCAATGCTCGGCGATCCGCGACTTCCTTTCACGAGCATTCTCAACGAGCCCCTTCATGCGTCGTCTCCTGTTGACTCTCCTTTTGCTGGGCAGCGGTCTGGCCCACGCCGGCGAACTGCCGGAAACCGACTGGCTGGAACTGATGCCCAAGTCGGATCAGAAAGCCCTCGAAGCCATGCCGGAAATCGACCACAACTCCCCGGAGGCCAACGGCACCTTCACCCAGAAGGGCGGGATGAAGCAGGCCAAGGGCCTGCCGGCGGTGATGTACTCGACCAAGACCGTGGCGTCGATGAACGACAAGCGCATCCGCATCGGCGGTTATCCGGTGCCGCTGGAGTCGGACGCCAAGGGCCGCAGCACCCTGTTCTTCCTCGTGCCGTACCCGGGCGCCTGCATCCACGTGCCGCCACCGCCGCCCAATCAACTGGTGCTGGTGCGCTATCCCAAGGGGCTCAAGCTGGATGACATCTACACACCGCTGTGGGTGACCGGCACGCTGAAGGTCGAGCAGGTCAGCAATGACCTGGCCGACGCGGCGTATGCGCTGGACGCGGACAAGGTGAAGGTGGTGCAGGAATCGGACCTCTGATCAGCCCGCCAAAATCGCTGTAGGAGCCGACCTGCTGGCGATTGCGTCGTGTCAGTCGATTCATCGTTAACTGACGGACCGCTTTCGCCGGCAGGCTGGCTCCCGCAAGCGGGGTGAATCAGAGAGGTTCGCTGCCGATGCTCACGGCCATGGTGTGGCTGGCGCCGGGCGCCAGGTTCACGATGTCGTCCATCACGTTCGCGGTCTCGATGCACAGCATGCGCTGCCAGCCGTCGTCGGCCATGTCGGCGAATGCGGCGGCGCGGTCGATCCACGGGTTCCAGATCACGGCGGTGCGCGAACCGGTGGCGTTCAGCACGATGCGCCGTTCCCAGGCCGGGTCGTTGATGCTCAGCCGTGGCGGAACATTGAGGTAGATGCGGTCGGTTTCCCCGGCGAACTGCAGGTTGCCTTTCTGGGTGACGGTCTTCCAGTCGTCCAGGGTCTCGATGTAGCTGAGGCTGTCCACGCCTTCGACCTGCACGTCGCGCACGTCGCTGACCGCGAAGTACGTGTGCAGCGCCTGGCTCAGGCTGACGGTGTCGGCGCCGCGGTTGCGGCTGGTCAGGCCGATGTGCAGGCGGTCGTCCAGGCGCAGGGTCAGGGTCAGGTCCACCGGGTGTGGCCACTCGGCGAAACCGCCTTCGGGGCAGGGCAGGGTGAATTCGACCTTCAGGCTTTCGCCTTCGGCCTCGATTCCGCCCAGTTCCCAGTCCGTCGCCCGGACAAACCCGTGGGCGGCGGCCGGTTCGGCGCCGGTGCGCATGGCCTGCACGCTCTGCGGGTTGCGCGCAAATACGCCGAACCACGGCCAGCACACCGGCACGCCGGCGCGGATGCTCTTGCCGGCCTTGAACGCGGCCTTGTCGTTGAGCCAGATCAGCGGCGGCTGGCCGTCGACCTGGTAACTGAGGATGTGCGCGCCTTGCTGGGCCACCAGCACTTCGGCACGGCCGTGGCGGATGCGCCAGCAGTTCAGTTCATCCAGTTTTACGGCTTCGACGTTGGGCGTGTTCATGGGACTGCTCTCGATCAGCGATTCGGGACGGTTATTGACCCGCCGGCGGCCGCAAGGTTTAGCGGGCGCGGGGCGGAACCGAACGGGTACGGCCGCTGCCGTCGATGGCGACGAACACGAACACCGCTTCGGTCACTTTACGCCACTCGCTGGACAACGGATCGTCGCTCCACACCTCGACCATCATCTGGATCGAGCTGCGGCCGATCTCCAGGGTCTGGGTATAGAAGGACAGTTGCGCGCCCACGGCCACCGGCACCAGGAACGCCATGCGGTCGATGGCCACGGTGGCCACCCGGCCGCCGGCGACACGGCTGGCCATCGCCGTGCCGGCCAGGTCCATCTGCGCCACCAGCCAGCCGCCGAAAATATCGCCGAAGCCGTTGGTTTCGCGGGGAAGCGCGGTGATTTGCAGGGCCAGGTCGCCTTGCGGGATCGGATCTTCTTGTTCGAGCTCTATCATGCCGAGGGTGCCTCTGACCCGTGACTCTTCGTTGGTGATGCGGGTGACGGCCGTCTTCAGGAAAAACGATTCAGCACCGAACATACTACGTTCGTCACGTTTTCCATAAGGCGCCTTTAGGGAAACTCTGCGAAACCGGCTGGCCCGGCACGGAAATGCGGCCAACGGCGTTTTCGCACAGCAACCCCCTACAAGCCGGGGCGAGGTTGCGAGTATATCGGTCGGTAGACTCCGCGACGACCGTCAGGTTCTCATTTCGCCCGCCAAATGCGCCCCTATGTGCTTTTTCGAACAATTTGCTATGGTGCCGAACCTGCCCGAGCCGCAGCCAGCGTTGCTGCGGCGGCAGATCCGACTATAAGAGAAGACCTTGCCATGACCACAGCGCCCTCGAGCCTCGCGCAGTCCGACCAGCCCGCACGACCCCTGACCCGCAACGACTACAAGACGCTGTCGCTGTCCGCCCTGGGCGGTGCGCTGGAGTTCTACGACTTCATCATCTTCGTCTTCTTCGCCACCGTGGTCGGCAAGCTGTTCTTCCCGGCGGACATGCCCGAGTGGCTGCGCCTGATGCAGACCTTCGGCATCTTCGCCGCCGGCTACCTGGCGCGGCCGCTGGGCGGGATCGTCATGGCGCACTTCGGCGACCTGCTTGGGCGCAAGAAGATGTTCACCCTGAGCATCTTCATGATGGCCGTGCCGACCCTGATCATGGGCCTGCTGCCGACCTACGCGCAGATCGGCCTGTGGGCGCCGATCCTCCTGCTGCTGATGCGGGTGATCCAGGGCGCAGCCATCGGCGGCGAGGTGCCGGGGGCATGGGTCTTCGTTTCCGAACACGTGCCCGACCGGCACATCGGCTACGCCTGCGGCACGCTGACCAGCGGCCTGACCGCCGGCATCCTGCTGGGCTCGCTGGTCGCCACGGCGATCAACAGCCTCTATACGCCGGAGCAAGTGGCGGATTACGCCTGGCGGATCCCGTTCCTGCTCGGCGGCGTGTTCGGCCTGTTCTCGGTCTACCTGCGCCGCTGGCTGCACGAGACGCCGGTGTTCGCCGAACTGCAGCTGCGCAAGGCCCTGGCCGAGGAAGTGCCGCTGCGGGCGGTGCTGCGCGACCACCGCGGGGCGATCCTGGTGTCGATGCTGCTGACCTGGCTGCTGTCCGCCGCCATCGTCGTGCTGATCCTGATGACCCCGACCGTGCTGCAGACCGTCTACCACTTCACGCCGACCGTTTCGCTGCAGGCCAACAGCCTGGCGATCGTGTTCCTGAGCGTGGGCTGCATCCTGGCCGGCGCGCTGGCCGACCGCTTCGGTGCCGGGCGCGTGTTCGTGTTCGGTTGCCTGGGCCTCCTGGCCAGTTCGTGGACCTTCTACCACAGCCTGGCGGACCATCCGGACTGGCTGTTCCCGTTCTATGCGCTGACCGGCCTTCTGGTCGGCACCATCGGCGCGGTGCCTTATGTGATGGTCAAGGCGTTTCCGCCGGTGGTGCGGTTCAGTGGCCTGTCCTTCTCCTATAACGTCGCCTACGCAATCTTCGGCGGCCTGACGCCGATGGTGGTCAGCCTGCTGCTCAAGGAGAGCGCAATGGGCCCGGCCTATTACGTGGCGGTGCTGTGCGGCATGGGGATCGTGGTGGGGGCGTGGCTCTGGAGCAAGGGCCGCTGATGTTTTGTCCGCTCCCCATCGAAAGGCGTTTCGGTGTGGGAGCCGGCCTGAAGCATTAAGTAAGACCTGGATGCTGGCCTTTCATCCAATTGTCATATTTCGGCCATAGAGTGTTCATACGGCCTGCCGATACTTGGCCCCGACTTAACACACCCTATCTGCTAGGAGTAAGGCATGAAACTGAAGCGTTTGATGGCGGCCATGACCTTTGTCGCCGCTGGCGTTGCGACCGCCAACGCGGTTGCCGCTGTTGACCCTGCTATCCCGAGCTACACCAAGACCACCGGTGTGTCGGGCAACCTGTCCAGCGTCGGTTCCGATACCCTGGCCAACCTCATGACCCTCTGGGCCGAGAACTACAAGAAAGAATACCCGAACGTAAACATCCAGATTCAGGTCGCCGGTTCCGCCACCGCGCCGCCCGCGCTGACCGAAGGCACCTCCAACCTGGGCCCGATGAGCCGCAAGATGAAGGACACCGAACTGGCTGCCTTCGAGCAGAAGTACGGCTACAAGCCGACCGCCATCCCGGTCGCCGTGGATGCCCTGGCCGTGTTCGTGCACAAGGACAACCCGATCCAGCACCTGACCATGGAACAGGTCGATGCGATCTTCTCGTCCACCCGCCTGTGCGGCGCCAAGACCGACGTGAAGACCTGGGGCGACCTGGGCGTGACCGGCGACCTGGCCAACAAGCCGGTGCAGCTGTTCGGCCGCAACTCGGTGTCCGGCACCTACGGCTACTTCAAGGAAGAGGCCCTGTGCAAAGGCGACTACAAGCCTAACGTCAACGAACAGCCTGGTTCGGCTTCGGTCGTGCAGTCGATCAGCTCCTCGCTGAACGGCATCGGCTACTCGGGCATCGGCTACAAGACCGCCAGCGTGAAGACCGTCGCCCTGTCGAAGAAAGGCAGCACCGACTACATCGAAGACAGCGAAGAAAACGCCCTGAACGGCAAGTACCCGCTGTCCCGCTTCCTGTACGTCTACGTCAACAAGGCCCCGAACAAGCCTCTGGCCCCGCTGGAAGCCGAGTTCGTGAAGCTGGTCCTGTCCAAGCAGGGTCAGGAAGTCGTGGTGAAGGACGGCTACATCCCGCTGCCGGCCAAAGTCGCCGCCAAAGCGCTGGCTGACCTGGGCCTGCAGGAAGGCGGCGCCGAAGTCGCAAAAAAGTAACAAACTGAGTCAGGGGGTGAACCCCGCCTGACTCCCGTGTGGGGCCCGGCCCGCAAGCGGCCCGGCCCCACACTCCCCGAATTCTTCTATCCACCGCCAGTGCCCTGCTGGCGGCGGATTTGGTGCGTCACTGCATTGTCATCTTTCTGTCATACAGGATCGCTAGGGTGTGCGCATGAATGATCTGGCCAATTCCAAAATGACTACGAACCCTCCCAAGCGCATTGACTTCAATACGCCTGAGTTGCAACGCAAGCGCCGCATTCGTGCGCTCAAGGATCGCTTCACCCGTTGGTACGTCCTCGTCGGCGGCCTGGCGGTGCTGGCGGCGATCACCCTGATCTTCTTCTTCCTCGCCTATGTGGTCGCGCCCCTGTTCCAGGGCGCCAGCCTGACCGCGAACGACACCTTGGCCCCGGCCTGGATGCAGGACGCCGGCAAGCCGCTGATGATCTCGCTGGAAGAGCAGAACCAGGTGGCCATGCGCGTTTCCGACAAGGGCCAGGCCCTGTTCTTCGACATCGACAGTGGCGCCGAGCTCAAGCGCGTCGATCTGCCGTTGCCCGCCGGCACTTCCGTGACCTCCATCGGCGAAGACCAGCCGGGCCATCCGCTGGTGGCCGTGGGCCTGTCCAACGGCCAGGCGCTGGTGTTCCGTCACACCTATAAGGTCAGCTACCCGGAAGGCAAGAAAACCATCACCCCGGCGATCGAGTACCCGTACGGCGAAGCGCCGATCGCGCTGAACGAGAGCGGCGGCGCGCTGGAGCACGTCAGCCTCAACGCCAACGATTCGACCCTGCTGCTGGCCGGTTCCACCGGTGCGCAGCTGCACGTGCTGGCGCTGACCAGCGAAGAAAACATGATGACTGGCGAAGTCACCAACGAGCAGAAGCGCATCGATCTGCCGCAGATGACTGAGCCTGTGAAGAACATCTTCGTCGACCCGCGCCAGCAGTGGCTGTACGTGGTCAACGGCCGGGCTCAGGCTGACGTGTTCAGCCTGCGCGACAAGAGCCTCAACGGCCGCTACAAGCTGCTGGAGGACGGCGAAGCGCAGGTCACCGCCGCCACCCAGCTGGTGGGCGGCATCTCGCTGATCGTCGGTGACTCCAAGGGCGGCCTGGCCCAGTGGTTCATGGCCCGCGACACCGACGGCGAGCAGCGCCTGAAGCAGATCCGCACCTTCCAGATGGGCAAGGCGCCGATCGTGGAAATCGGTGCCGAAGAGCGCCGCAAGGGCTTCGCCGCCCTCGACGCCAGCGGCAAGCTCGGCGTGTTCCACAGCACCGCGCACCGCACCCTGCTGGTCGATCAGGTGGTCGAGGGCCAAGGCCTGTTCGGCCTGTCGCCGCGGGCCAACCGCGTGATCGTCGAGGCCGGCGGCAAGCTGCAGCCGCTGCTGCTCGACAACCCGCACCCGGAAGTGTCGTGGAGCGCGCTGTGGAGCAAGGTCTGGTACGAGAACTACGACGAGCCCAAGTACGTCTGGCAGTCGACCGCCGCCAACACCGACTTCGAACCGAAGCTGAGCCTGTCGCCGCTGACCTTCGGCACCCTGAAGGCCGCCTTCTACGCCATGCTGCTGGCCGCGCCGCTGGCCATCGCCGCCGCGATCTACACCGCCTACTTCATGGCCCCGGGCATGCGCCGCAAGGTCAAGCCGGTGATCGAACTGATGGAAGCGATGCCGACGGTGATCCTCGGCTTCTTCGCCGGCCTGTTCCTGGCGCCGTATGTGGAAGGGCACCTGCCGGGCATCTTCAGCCTGCTGATGCTGCTGCCGATCGGCATCCTGATCGCCGGCTTCACCTTCAGCCGCCTGCCCGAATCGGTCCGCCTGAAGATCCCGGACGGCTGGGAAAGCGCGCTGCTGATCCCGGTGATCCTGTTCGTGGGCTGGCTGTCGCTGTACATGAGCCCGTACATGGAGAACTGGTTCTTCGGCGGCGACATGCGCCTGTGGATCTCCCACGACCTGGGCATCACCTACGACCAGCGCAACGCCTTGGTGGTCGGCCTGGCCATGGGCTTCGCGGTGATCCCGAACATCTACTCCATCGCCGAAGACGCCGTGTTCAGCGTGCCGCGCGGCCTGACCCTGGGCTCGCTGGCCCTGGGCGCCACGCCGTGGCAGACCATGACCCGCGTGGTGATCCTCACCGCCAGCCCGGGCATCTTCTCGGCGCTGATGATCGGCATGGGCCGTGCGGTGGGCGAGACCATGATCGTGCTGATGGCCACCGGCAACACCCCGGTCATGGAAATGAACCTGTTCGAAGGCCTGCGCACCCTGGCGGCCAACGTCGCGGTGGAAATGCCCGAGTCGGAAGTCGGCGGCAGCCACTACCGCGTGCTGTTCCTCTCGGCGCTGGTGCTGCTGCTGTTCACCTTCGTCATGAACACCCTCGCGGAACTGATTCGTCAGCGTCTGCGCAAGAAATACTCGTCGCTTTAAGAAAGGTAGAAGTCTGTGAAACAGAACTCCCTGAAAGGATGGTTCAAGAGCGGCGCCCCGGGCGTCTGGATCAGCGGTGGCGCGGTGTCCATCGCGGTCATCATGACCATTGGCCTGCTGGCGGTGATCGCCGTGCGCGGCCTGGGTCACTTCTGGCCGGCGGACCTGCTCCACGCCAGCTACGACGTGCCGGGCCAGGGCAAGCACCTGGTCATCGGCGAAGTGGTGCAGAAGGAAGAAGTACCCCGCGCCCGCCTCAAGAGCGCCGGCCTGCCGGTGCCGGACGAAGGCCCGGAGTTCATGACCCGTGAGCTGATCAAGGTCGGCAACCGTGACCTGAACGGCAACGACTTCACCTGGACCGTCGGCGAGTGGCTGAACGACCAGACCACGCCGGTGGAGCTGATGGCCGTCGAGCGCCGCGAGTGGGGCAACTTCTACGGCTACCTGGTCAACGTCAAGCAGGACGGCAAGGTCATCGCCGAAGGCGAAGCCGCCTGGCCCGAACTGCAGGCGCGGATCGACCGGGTGAACAAGCTTGCCGCCCAGCTCAAGACCCTGGAGAAGGTCGACATCGGCGCGATCAACGCCGGCCTCGAACGCATCCGCCTGCACGGCCGCAAGCTGGAGCTCGAAGGCAAGCTCGACCCGGCCGCGCAAGCGGACATGGACGCCGAGCGCGCCGAGCTGAACGCCCGTTATCAGGAGGTCGAGGCGCGGCTGTCCGACCTGCACGCGCAGTTCAACCGCGACGCCCTGACCGCCCGCGACGCCAACGGCAAGGAAGTCGAGATCGGCCTGGGCAAGGTG
This sequence comes from Pseudomonas sp. B7(2017), assembly GCF_002112745.1. Classification (NCBI taxonomy): domain Bacteria; kingdom Pseudomonadati; phylum Pseudomonadota; class Gammaproteobacteria; order Pseudomonadales; family Pseudomonadaceae; genus Pseudomonas; species Pseudomonas sp. B7(2017). The sequence continues at coordinate 222,185 of NZ_NEIP01000001.1, forward strand.
GTTCATGCCTACCAGCCGAACGCCATGGGCACCTTCACCAAGGTCGGCTTCTACTTCAGCAAGGTCTGGGAATTCCTGTCGGACGACCCCCGTGAAGCGAACACCGAAGGCGGGATTTTCCCGGCCATCTTCGGCACCGTGATGATGACCCTGATCATGGCGATGATCGTGACCCCGTTCGGCGTGCTGGCGGCGGTGTACCTGCGCGAATACGCCAAGCAGAACACCCTGACCCGGGTCATCCGCATCGCGGTGAACAACCTGGCGGGCGTTCCGGCGATCGTCTACGGCGTGTTCGGCCTGGGCTTCTTCGTCTACGTGCTGGGCGGCTCCCTCGACCGGTTGTTCTTCCCCGAGGCGCTGCCGGCGCCGACCTTCGGCACGCCGGGCCTGCTCTGGGCCTCCCTGACCCTGGCGCTGCTGGCGGTGCCGGTGGTGATCGTGGCCACCGAAGAAGGCCTGGCGCGGATCCCGCGCACCGTGCGCGAGGGCTCGCTGGCCCTGGGCGCGACCAAGGCCGAGACCCTGTGGAAGATTGTCCTGCCGATGGCCAGCCCGGCGATGATGACCGGCATGATCCTCGCTGTGGCCCGGGCCGCCGGCGAAGTGGCGCCGCTGATGCTGGTGGGCGTGGTGAAACTGGCGCCGTCGCTGCCGGTGGACGGCAACTACCCGTACCTGCACCTGGATCAGAAAATCATGCACCTGGGCTTCCACATCTACGACGTCGGCTTCCAGAGCCCGAACGTCGAGGCCGCGCGGCCGCTGGTGTACGCCACGGCGCTGCTGCTGGTGCTGGTGATCGCGGTGCTCAACCTGTCGGCGGTGTGGATCCGTAACCACCTGCGCGAAAAATACAAAGCACTGGACAGCTAAGGCCGGCACAAATCCTGTGGGAGCTGGCTCGCCAGCGATGGCATCGCGGCGGTGCCAGCGTCAGACCGAGTCGTCTGCATCGCTGGCAAGCCAGCTCCCACAAGGATCGGCGCCCGCCACAGATTTTGCGAAACCCATTGGCCAGGCCAGTGGCATACAGAACCGAATTTGTTAGCACAGGGGACCTCCCATGCAGCACGAAACACATACCCACGGCATCAACATGTCCGCCCTGGGCCGCGACAAGCAGAGCCTGAACCTGGAACAGGAAACCGTCGCCATCGAAGTGCCGGGCCTGAGCCTGTTCTACGGCGAGAAACAAGCGCTGTACGACGTCAGCATGAACATCCCGAAACAGCGCGTGACCGCCTTCATCGGCCCGTCCGGCTGCGGCAAGTCCACGCTGCTGCGCACTTTCAACCGCATGAACGACCTGGTGGACGGCTGCCGCGTCGAAGGCGCGATCAACCTGTACGGCAACAACATCTACCGCAAGGGCGAAGACGTGGCCGAGCTGCGCCGCCGGGTCGGCATGGTGTTCCAGAAGCCCAACCCGTTCCCCAAGACCATCTACGAGAACGTGGTCTACGGCCTGCGCATCCAGGGCATCAACAAGAAGCGTGTGCTCGACGAAGCCGTCGAGTGGGCGTTGAAGGGTGCGGCCCTGTGGGACGAAGTGAAGGACCGTCTGCATGACTCGGCGCTCGGCCTGTCCGGCGGCCAGCAGCAGCGTCTGGTGATCGCCCGCACCATCGCCGTGGAGCCTGAAGTGCTGCTGCTCGACGAACCGTGCTCGGCCCTCGACCCGATCTCGACCCTGAAGGTCGAAGAGCTGATCTATGAACTGAAGTCCAAGTTCACCATCGTCATCGTGACCCACAACATGCAGCAGGCCGCGCGGGTGTCCGACTACACGGCGTTCATGTACATGGGCAAACTGGTGGAGTTCGGCGACACCGACACCCTGTTCACCAATCCGGCGAAGAAGCAGACCGAAGACTACATCACCGGCCGGTACGGCTAGTTCGCAGCTGCGAGCCGCACGTTTCAAGCGGCAAGTAAGGGCGGACCGAGTAAAAAACGAAACAGCTTGCGGCTTGTAGCTTGCGGCTCACAGCTTTTGCGGAGCAAAACCATGATTTCGAAGGAAGGTTTAACCCATCACATTTCCGCGCAGTTCAACGCCGAACTGGAAGAAGTGCGCAGCCACCTGCTGGCCATGGGCGGGCTGGTCGAGAAGCAGGTCAACGACGCGGTCACCGCGCTGATCGAGGCCGACTCGGGCCTGGCCCAGCAGGTGCGCGAGATCGACGACCAGATCAACCAGATGGAACGCAACATCGACGAGGAATGCCTGCGCATCCTGGCCCGCCGCCAGCCGGCGGCTTCTGACCTGCGCTTGATCATCAGCATCTCCAAGTCGGTGATCGACCTTGAGCGCATCGGCGACGAAGCGACCAAGATCGCCCGCCGCGCGATCCAGCTGTGCGAAGAAGGCGAGGCGCCGCGCGGTTACGTCGAAGTGCGCCACATCGGCGATCAGGTGCGCAACATGGTGCGCGACGCGCTGGACGCGTTCGCCCGGTTCGACGCCGACCTGGCGCTGTCCGTGGCGCAGTACGACAAGATCATCGACCGCGAGTACAAGACCGCCCTGCGCGAGCTGGCGACCTACATGATGGAAGACCCGCGCTCTATCTCGCGGGTTCTGAGCATCATCTGGGTGCTGCGTTCGTTGGAGCGGATCGGCGACCACGCGCGCAACATCTCGGAGCTGGTGATCTACCTGGTGCGCGGCACCGATGTGCGCCACATGGGCCTCAAGCGCATGAAGGAAGAAGTTGAAGGCACAAGCGGCGAAACCGCTAATGTTCCGGACGAAGCTGACGATAAGTAAGATTGCCCAAGAAGCACGCCCGGTCCTTTGGCCGGGCGTTTTCGTTTGGGGCGCGAATCGAAAAAGCAGCACCCGCGAACGAAAAGTCCCGGCGTGACTGAAAAGTTTTGGCAAAGTGCCATCATTCAAGCGTTATGCTTGCCGGGATTTTTTTTAGGGGTGTTGGATGAGCAAGATCAGTGTGTTGGTCGTGGACGATGCATCGTTCATTCGTGACCTGGTGAAAAAGTGCCTGCGCAATTACTTCCCGGGGATTCGCACCGAGGACGCCATCAACGGGCGCAAGGCCCAGGCCATGCTGGCCAAGGAAGCTTTCGACCTGGTGCTGTGCGACTGGGAAATGCCGGAGATGTCGGGCCTTGAGCTGCTGACTTGGTGCCGTGAGCAGGACAACCTCAAGACCATGCCGTTCATCATGGTCACCAGCCGCGGCGACAAAGAGAACGTGGTGCAGGCGATCCAGGCCGGCGTCACCGGCTACGTCAGCAAGCCGTTCACCAACGAGCAGCTGCTGACCAAGGTCAAGCAGGCGCTGAACAAGGTCGGCAAGCTCGACACCCTGATGAACAGCGCGCCGACCAAGATGAACTCGGCGTTCGGCAACGACTCCCTGAGCGCTTTGACCGGCGGCAAGCCGGCCGTGGTCGGCGGCGCCCCGGCCGCGGCGCCTGCGGTCAACCCGTTCGCCAAGCCTGCCGCTGCGCCGGCACCGGCCGCCGCTGCGCCGTCCCGTGGCCTGCTCAACAACGCTCCTGCGCCCAAGGCACCGGCCGCTGCGCCGGCACCGGCCAGCGGCCGCGGCCAGGGCCAACTGCGCCTGCCGAGCGGCACCCAGCAGTGCGTGATCAAGGCCCTGAGCATCAAGGAAGCGCTGTTGGTGGTCAAACGCACCGACAACCTGCCGCAGATCCTCGACAGCGCCGTGCTCGACCTGGAGCAGGGCGAGAACGCCGAAACCGCGCGCCTCAACGGTTACCTGCACGCCGTCGTCGCCCACGAGCCGAAGCCTGACAGCGACTGGCTGCAACTGACCTTCCGCTTCGTCGACCAGGACGCGCAGAAGCTCGACTACCTCTCCCGCCTGATCGCCCGCGGCACGGCGCAGAAGCACTTCGTGCCGGGCGCCTGACCGCCAGGCAGTGGCTGGCGCCATCGCCAGCAGGCTAGCTCCCACAGGGGAGCTGCACCACAGAACCCCTGTGGGAGCCAGCCTGCTCGCGATGGCGTCAACGAAAGCGCCGCCCATCTCCCCCCTGTGCCACATTTGAAACATCTGTCGGCTAGCCTGGTCTGTCTCAGCTGCTAGGCTCACTTCCAGGCCTTCCTCGACAGAACGTTCGCCCATGCCCCTGCGCCTGCTGTTTTTCTGTGGTCTGTTCATGGCCTCCACCTCGACCGTGGCCATGACGATCTACAAGTCCACCGATGCCAACGGAGTGGTTTCGTACAGCGACCGTCCGAGCAAAGGCTCCCAGGTGTTCGTCTTCCAGGACCGGATGGTCGAGCGCCTGGAGCGCCAGGTGTACCTGGACATCAAGAAGCAGAAGGGCGTGGACGTGGTGTTCGTGCGCAACGACCTGTATGCGCCGGTGGAAGTGGCACTGGCGTTCACCGGGATGAGCAACGTGCGTGGCGCCCCGGCGCAAACGATCCGCCGGGTGCTGCCGGCGCGCAGCAATACCCGGTTGGCGTTGCTGACGGCGGTGTCCGGCGGCAAGCCGCTGGTGTACACGCCGATGTTCCACTATTCCCTGGGCGACCCCGCTGGCGCAGCGCAGAGCTATCGGTATCCGTTTCCCTGGCGCGGCGGGCCGTTCCGCTTAAGCCAAGGTGCCAATGGCGACTACAGCCACTTCGGGCCGAAGAACAGATACGCCATGGACATCGCCATGCCGGTGGGGACGCCGATCATCGCGGCGCGGGCGGGTGTGGTGGTGAAGACCGAGAATTCCCAGAACGGGCGCGGCACCGACCCGTCCGGCAACTTTGTGCGGATCCTGCACGATGACGGCACCATGGGCGTGTACCTGCACCTCAAGCAAAATTCCGTGAGCGTGAAGGAAGGGCAGCGCGTGACGGTGGGCAGCCCTCTGGGACTCTCGGGCAATACCGGCAACAGCAGCGGCCCGCACCTGCACTTCGTGGTGCAGCGCAATACGGGCGAGGGGTTGGTGTCGATTCCCTATCAATTCAAGCAGCCGCTGGGGGCGCTGCCCAACTTTGCGCTGGGCAAGCAGTGAAAGCAGCACTCCTGCACTGAACCTGCAGGAGTGGGATCGGCTCGCCCCCCGGCCAGCCCGTCAATCGAGCATCAGCACCTTGGCCAGGATGATCTTCGGCCCCTTCATCTTCTTGATGATGATCCGCAGGCCTTCCACCTCCAGCACCTCTTCCTCTTCCGGCACCCGCTTGAGGGTTTCGTAGATCAGGCCGGCCAGGGTTTCCGCCTCGATGTGGTCAAGGTCGATGCCCAGCAGGCGCTCGACCTTGAACAGCGGCGTGTCGCCGCGCACCAGCAGCTTGCCCGGCTGGTAGGCGAGGATGCCGCGCTCGGCCTTGCGGTGTTCGTCCTGGATGTCGCCCACCAGCACTTCCAGCACGTCTTCCATGGTCAGGTAGCCGATGATGTTGCCGTCGGCCTCCTCGACCACGGCGAAGTGCGAGCCGCCCTTGCGGAACTGCTCCAGCAGCTGGGACAGCGGCATGTGCCGCGACACCCGCTCCAGCGGACGGGTCAGCTCGGCGAGGTTGAACGACTCCGGAATGTGGTCCAGGGCCGCCAGCTCCAGCAGCAGGTCCTTGATGTGCAGCAGGCCGACGAACTCCTGGCGCTCGCTGTCGTACACCGGGTAGCGGCTGAACTTGTGGCGGCGGAACAACGCGAGGATTTCCTTGAGCGGGGCGTTGAACTCCAGGGTGATCAGGTCTTCGCGGGAGTTGGCCCAGTCGACCACTTCCAGCTCGCCCATCTCCACCGCCGACGCCAGCACGCGCATGCCCTGGTCGCTCGGATCCTGGCCACGGCTGGAGTGCAGGATCAGCTTCAGTTCTTCGCGGCTGTAGTGATGCTCATGGTGCGGGCCGGGCTCGCCCTGGCCGGCGATGCGCAGGATGGCGTTGGCGCTGGCGTTGAGCAGGTAGATCGCCGGGTACATGGCCCAGTAGAACAGGTACAGCGGCACCGCCGTCCACAGCGACAGCAGCTCGGGCTTGCGGATCGCCCAGGACTTGGGCGCCAGTTCGCCGACCACGATGTGCAGGTAGGAAATGATGAAGAACGCGGTGAAGAACGAGATCGCCTTGACGACCTCGGCCGACTGCACGCCGACGGCGCTGAGCACCGGCTCCAGCAGGTGCGCGAACGCCGGCTCGCCGACCCAGCCCAGGCCCAGGGAGGCGAGGGTGATGCCCAGCTGGCAGGCCGAGAGGTAGGCGTCGAGCTGACTGTGCACGGTGCGCAGGATGTGGCCGCGCCAGCCGTGCTGCTCGGCGATGGCCTCGACCCGGGTCGAGCGCAGCTTGACCATGGCGAACTCCGCCGCAACGAAGAAGCCGTTGAGCAGGACCAGGATCAGAGCGAAGAGAATCATGCCGAAGTCGGCGAAAATGGTTGCGAGGGACAAGCCAGGGGAAGGGTCCATGATGGAGTTTTGCGGGTTCCGTGTGATTCGAAAAATGAGAAGGAGCGCACCTGAAAGGGCAGGCGCAAGTCAGCCAATGTAGCGGCTGACCGGGCGATTGCCTAGTGCGGGCTTACTCGGCGGCGCTGACGGCGCGCGAACGCACCATCTGGGCCGGGGCGAAATGGCAGGTGAACGTGCTGCCGTGGCCGGGCACGCTGCTGATCTCCATGCGGGCGCGGTGGCGCAGCAGCACGTGCTTGACGATGGCCAGGCCCAGGCCGGTGCCGCCGGTGTTGGAGTTGCGGCTGGAGTCGACGCGGTAGAAGCGTTCGGTCAGGCGCGGCAGGTGCTTGTTGTCGATGCCGATCCCGGAATCCTGCACGCTCAGGTGGGCGCCTTGCTCGTCGCCCCACCAGCGGATGCGGATGCTGCCTTCGGCCGGGGTGTACTTCACGGCGTTGAACACCAGGTTGGAGAAGGCGCTGCGCAGTTCCGCCTCGCTGCCCTTGAGCAGGATCCCGCCGTCGGCCTCCAGGCTGATGCGCTGGTTCTTGCTGCCGGACAACTGCTGCGCATCGCTCTTGATCGATTGAAGCAATGCATCGATCAGCACCGGGTGATTGTCGGACGGGTAGTCCGTGGCTTCCAGCTTGGCCAGCAGCAACAGATCGTTGAGCAGGGTCTGCATGCGTCCGCCCTGTTGCTGCATCTGCTGCAGGGCACGGCCCCAGCGCGGGTTCACTTCCTCGACGTTGTCGAGCAGGGTCTCCAGGTAGCCGCAGATCACCGTCAGCGGCGTGCGCAGTTCGTGGGAAACGTTGGCGATGAAGTCCTTGCGCATCTGTTCCAGCTGGTGGATGCGGGTGACGTCGCGCACCAGCATCAGGTGCTCGTTGTTGCCGTAGCGGGTGATGTACAGCTGGATGCGCAGGCGGTCGTTGGTCGGCGAGGGGATTTCCAGCGGTTCGGCATAGCTGTCCTGCTCGAAGTATTCCTTGAAGCGCGGATGGCGCACCAGGTTGGTCACCGGTTGGCCGCTGTCCTGCGGGGTCTTGAGGCCGAGCAGGGTCTCGGCGGCGCGGTTCCACCACTCAAGGTTGCCTTCGCTGTCGAGCATGACCACCGCGTCCTTCAGGGCGGCGGTGGATTCCTGGACGCGGTCGATCACCGCTTGCAGGCGTCCGCGCACCCGTTGGTCGCGGCGTTGCAGGTGGTAGATGCTGTCGAACACCTCGCCCCACAGGCCGTAACCGTCGGGCGGCGCTTCGTCGGGTTGGTGCAGGCGCAGCCATTCGTGCAGGCGCAGCAACTGCTTGAGCGTCCAGGCCAGGTACAGCCCCAGGCCCGCGGCGAGGCTCCAGCCGTAGTGACCGGTGATCAGGCCGATCACCAGGCAGGCGGTGACCAGCAACAGCATGTGGCGAATCAGGGTGCCATGCCAGTTTTGGTTCACGGGAAATGCGGTCCTTGTCTGCTTGGCTGGCGCCGGGCTCAGGCTTTGGTGGAAAACCGGTAGCCGGTGCCGCGCACGGTTTGCACCAGATTTTCATAGGCGTCGCCGAGGGCCTTGCGCAGGCGCCGGATGTGCACGTCGACGGTGCGCTCCTCGACATAGACGTTGCCGCCCCAGACCTGGTCCAGCAATTGCCCGCGGGTGTAGGCGCGTTCCTGGTGGGTCATGAAGAACTGCAGCAGGCGGTATTCGGTGGGGCCCATTTCGGCCGGGCGGCCGTCGATGGTCACGCGGTGGCTGATCGGGTCGAGCAGCAGGCCGCCGACCTCGATCGGCGCTTCGCCGTCGGTGGGGCCTGCGCGGCGCAGCACGGCCTTCAGGCGCGCCACCAGCTCGCGGGGGGAGAACGGCTTGGTGATGTAGTCGTCGGCGCCGACTTCCAGGCCCTGGATCTTGTTGTCCTCTTCGCCCTTGGCGGTGAGCATGATGATCGGGATGTCCCCGGTCAGCTCGTCGCGCTTGAGTCGCCGCGCCAGTTCGATGCCGGAGGTGCCGGGCAGCATCCAGTCGAGCAGGATCAGATCCGGCTTGCGGTCGACGATGATGGCGTGGGCCTGCTGCGAGTTCTCGGCCTCAAGGCAGTCGTAGCCGGCCATTTCCAACGCCACGGCGATCATCTCGCGGATGGGCGCTTCGTCGTCGACGATCAGAATGTTCCTGCCAACCATGCCTTAATCCTCTTGTCATTTAACTGTCGTGCGCCGCATTAGATAACGGAATTATTGCAGTCGTGTGACAGTATTCGGCGCCCGGCGATTGTGCAAATCCTGGACTAAGCTCTGAGTTCGAATCCTGACAACCACAAAAGAAGGTTTCCATGACTCAGACGACTGTTTCTCTCAAGGCCCTGCTGATGGCCGCCGCACTCGCACTGCCGGGCCTGGCCATGGCGGCCGAGCCGGCCATGATGAAGGACGGCATGATGGTCGACCACAAAGGCATGACCGTCTACACGTTCGACAAGGACGCCGGCGGCAAGTCGATGTGCAACGGCGACTGCGCCAAGAACTGGCCGCCGATGATGGCGCCGGCGGGGGCCAAGGCCGAAGGCAAGTGGACGGTCATCAAGCGTGACGACGGCATGATGCAGTACGCCTACGACGGCAAGCCGCTGTACACCTTCGTGAAGGATGAAAAGCCCGGGGAAATGAAGGGCGACGGCATGAAGGACGTGTGGCACGTCGTGCACGAGCACAAGTGACCGCTTGATCTTTTCCCTCTGTGGAACCCTGTGGGAGCGGACTTGCCCGCGAAGGCGTCAGGTCAGTCGGCAGATCCGTTGACTGATGCGCCGCCATCGCGAGCAGGCTCGCTCCCACAACGGTTCTGCGCGGCGGCTCAGCGCAGCGCGTAATCCAGCACGATCCCGATGAAGATCGTCATCCCCGCCCAATGGTTGTGCAGGAACGCCTTGAAGCACTTCATCCGGTCGCGGTCACGGGTAAACCAGAATTCCCACGCGAAGCAGCCGGCGGCCGCCAGCAGGCCGAGGTGGAACCACACGCCCAGCCCGAACTTCGACCCGGCCAGCAGCAGGCAGCCCAGCGCCAGCCCCTGCAAGGTCAGGATGATCACCCGGTCGGCATCGCCGAACAGGATCGCCGTGGACTTCACGCCGATCTTCAGGTCATCGTCGCGATCCGTCATCGCGTAATAGGTGTCGTAGCCCACGGTCCACAGCAGGTTGGCGATCCACAGCAGCCACGCGGTCGCGGGCAGCTCGCCGGTCTCGGCGGTGAACGCCATCGGCATCCCCCAGGAAAACGCCGCGCCCAGCACCACCTGCGGGTAATAGGTGTAGCGCTTCATGAACGGATAGGTGAACGCCAGCGCCAGGCCGCCCAGCGACAGCCAAACCGTTGCGGCGTTGGTGCACAGCACCAGCAGAAAACTCACGCCCATCAGCAGGGCGAAGAACGCCAGCGCCTCCTTGGAGCTGATCCGGCCGGCGGCCAGCGGGCGCTCCGCGGTGCGTTTGACGTGGCCGTCGACCTTGCGGTCGGCCCAGTCGTTGATCACGCAGCCACCGGCGCGGGTCAGCACCACGCCGAGGACGAAAATAACGATGTTGGCCAGCGACGGCGACCCCTTGCCGGCGATCCACAGCGCCCACAGCGTCGGCCACAGCAGCAGGTAGATGCCGATCGGCTTGTCCATGCGGGTCAGCTGGATGAAGTCCCAGGCCCGCGGGTTCAGGCGGTTCAGGGACTTGAGCAGGCTCTGGTACATCAGCGGTTCTCCGGTTCGGCGGCGGTGGCGGCCCACAGGCTCGGCAGGAAGACCTCCGCCACCAGCACGCTCAGCGCGCCGCGGTCGAAGCGTGAGCGGCGGCCCCACAGCCCAGGCGCGCGGCACTCGGCGGGCAGCCATTGCTCAGGATAGCGGCAGACTTCGATGGCGCGCCGGCTGAAGGCGTGGTCGCAGAACAGCAGCTCGCCCAGGGAGCGGCTGCCCAGTTCGTCCATGTGCAGGCCGTCGCCCTGCAAGGCGCTGCGCGAGGCCACGCTGCGGGCGAACACCCAAGCCTCGCCGTGGCCGCGCAAGTAAACCTCGCGCACCCAGCCTTCGCTGCCCTCGGCCAGGTCCAGCGCCGCGCATTCGTCGGCGCGCAGGGGCTGCCAGCCTTCGAACAGCGGGGTGATGCTGAAGCCGCCGTCGGACAGGCCGGTCAGGCGGCGGGTCAGGGAGCCTTCGTCGAACAGCCAGTCCGAAACCTTCGGGGCGGGGAGGGGCATCAACTGCGTTTGCGCCAGCCAGAGCGGGGCCGGGCGGGATTCTGTGGGTTGCACAATGAGTCGTTTTTGGCCGCAAATGAGGCGGCGAGCTTACCATGGCAGGCGGCGATATTGATTGATCCGGGTCGCCATTGCGCCGAACAGGCTTGCATCTGCCCGGCACCCCCAGTACAAAACGCCCTGAGCCGGAGGGCAGCGCGATACCATCGACCCTCTGCGCCGACACCCGCCTGAACCTCTGAGGAAACACCGGAATGAAGAAGTGGCAATGTATCGTCTGCGGCCTGATCTACAACGAAGCCGAAGGCTGGCCGGATGACGGTATCGCGGCAGGCACCCGCTGGGAAGACGTGCCTGAGGACTGGCTCTGCCCGGACTGCGGCGTCGGTAAGACGGACTTTGAAATGATCGAAATCAACTGAGAAAACACAAGGAGTAGGGCATGAACGCACCTGTAGTGATCATCGGCACCGGGCTGGCCGGCTACAACCTGGCCCGAGAGTTTCGCAAGCTCGACGGCGACACCCCGCTGCTGCTGATCACCGCCGATGACGGCCGTTCCTACTCCAAGCCGATGCTCTCCACCGGCTTCGGCAAGAACAAGGACGCCGACGGCCTGAGCATGGCCGAGCCGGGCGACATGGCCGATCTGCTCAAGGCCGAAGTGCGCACCCACACCCGCATCAGCGGCATCGACCCGGGCCACAAGCGCCTGTGGATCGGCGAGGAGGCGGTCGAGTACCGCGACCTGATCCTCGCCTGGGGCGCCGAGACCGTGCGCGTGCCGATCGCCGGCGATGCGGCGGACCGGGTGTTCCCGATCAACGACCTCGAAGACTACGCGCGTTTCCGCGCCGCCGTGGACGGCAAGCGCCGGGTGCTGCTGCTCGGGGCCGGGCTGATCGGCTGCGAGTTCGCCAACGACCTGATCCTGGGCGGCTACGAGGTGCAAGTGGTTGCGCCGTGCGAACAAGTCATGCCGACCCTCCTGCACCCGGCCGCCGCTGCGGCCGTGCAGGCGGGGCTCGAAGGCCTCGGTGCGCGTTTTCACTTAGGTCCGGTGCTGGCCCGCCTGCAGAAGGTCGCGGACGGCCTGGAGGCGCACCTGTCCGACGGCCAGGTGATCGCCTGCGACGCGGTGGTGTCGGCCATTGGCCTGCGTCCGCGGATCGACCTGGCGGCCGCCGCCGGGCTGCAGGTCAACCGCGGTGTGACGGTCGACCGTCAGCTCAGGACGTCCCACGCCAACATTTACGCCTTGGGCGACTGCGCCGAGGTCGACGGGCTGAATCTTCTGTACGTAATGCCCCTCATGAGCTGTGCGAGAGCGCTGGCGCAGACCCTCAGCGGCAACCCGACGGCGGTCAGCTACGGGCCGATGCCGATTACCGTGAAGACCCCCGTCTGCCCGCTGGTGGTGTCCCCGCCGCCACGGGGCCGCGAGGGCGTGTGGACGGTCGAGGGGCAGGGCGCCGACGTCAAAGCGCTGTGCCATGACGGCGAAGGCCAGCTGCTGGGCTACGCCCTGACCGGCGCGGCCGTGACCGAAAAACTCGCCCTGAACAAACAACTTCCGGCCCTGCTGGCGTAAATACCGGTCGTTCTGTCGGAATCACCCCGCTTTTGCCCCCACAAAGGTCGCGCGGAGACTGGCGCCGCCCCGAACCGCGTGCCATCCTCACTCCCGTCTGCCGCAGCGTAGAGCCTGCGGCGCCTTGGGCGCTGTTCCAACGAGGACAGCACGGACATAACAACAAAAAACCGTCAAAGGGGCTTCACTAATGCGTAAACCAGAACTCGCCGCCGCCATCGCAGAAAAAGCGGATCTGACCAAAGAGCAGGCCAACCGCGTCCTCAATGCCGTTCTCGAAGAAATCACCGGCGCCCTGCACCGCAAGGACAGCGTCACCCTCGTGGGCTTCGGCACCTTCCTGCAACGCCACCGCGGTGCCCGCACCGGCAAGAACCCGCAAACCGGCGAGCCGGTGAAGATCAAGGCCAGCAACACCGTGGCGTTCAAGCCAGGCAAGTCGTTGAAGGACAGCGTCAATCCGTAATTGAAGTGCGCCCTCGGGAAGAGCGGGGGGGCCGCAGTGAAGAAAGGGCATCACGACCAGGTCGGATGCCCTTTTTTGTGCCTGGCGCAAGGGAAGGTGCGGATCAGGCCGAATAGAAATAGCGGGTCAGGTGGAAGAAGATCGGCGCCGCGAAGCAGATCGAGTCCATCCGGTCGAGCATGCCGCCGTGGCCCTTGATCATCGTGCCCCAGTCCTTGGCGCTCAGGCTGCGCTTGATCGCGGACATGACCAGGCCACCGAGAAAGCCCATGGTCACGATGACCAGCGACATCAGCAGCGCCGCCCAGAAGCTGAACGGCGTCATCCAGAACATGCAGCCGCCGATCAGCGTGGCCGACAGGCCTCCCCCGATCAGACCCTCCACGGTCTTCGACGGGCTCACCAGCGGCGCGACCTTGCGTTTGCCGAACAGTTTGCCGAACACGTACTGCAGGACATCGCTCATCTGCACCACGAAGACCAGGTAGAACAGCAGCAGGGCGTTCTGACCCTGAAAGCCTTGCAGATCCAGCAGCAACAGCGCCGGCGCGTGGCTGATGCAGTAGATGCAGATCATCACCCCCCATTGGATCTTCGCCGTGCGCTCCAGAAAACCTTCGGTGTCCTGGCTCAGGACGGCGATCGCCGGCAGCAGCAGGAACGCATACACCGGCACCAGCAACGTGAACATCGAGTACCAGTGCGTGCCGATCAGCAGGTATTGCAGGGGGATCAGAATGAAAAACGCCGAGAACAGCGCGTTGTGGTCGCCACGCGCAGTGGGCGTCAGCGTGATGAACTCGCGCAGCGCGAACAGGGAAATGAAGCCGAACAGCACGACCGTGGCGTTGGGGCCGAGCAACCAGGACACGAAGAAAACGATGACCATCCCCCACCAGGCGTTCACCCGCTGGTTGAGGTTTTCGATGGTCGCCACCGAGCTTTCGGAGGTGGCCCGCCGGGCCAGGACGCTACCGGTGAGCGAAGCCACGGCCAGCAGGCAGGCAATGGCTGCGAAGAACCAGAGGAATTTGGTTTCCAGACTCATTTCGACAACCTCACGATGGCATCGCGTGCGCGTTCGAGGAACGCCTGCTTTTCTTCGCCGGCAAGGCGTGGCAACGGATCGCCTATGCGGATGGTGCAGATGATCGGCAGCGGCACGTGTTTGCCCTTCGGCATCGAGCGGTGCAGGTTTTCCAGATAGATCGGCACCAGGTCGACCTCGGGGAAGGTCTCGGCCAACCGGAAGATGCCGGACTTGAAGGGGCCTGGCAGCGGCTGGGTGGAACGGGTGCCCTCGGGGAAAATGATGATCGAGTGCCCGGCCCGCACCACGTCGAAAATCGGCTCCAGCACATTGGTGCCCGGCGCAGGGTTGCGCTCGATCAGCACGGCGTTCAGGACGGTTTGGGAAATGTAGGACAGAAAGCGGTTCTTGCCCCAGTAGTCGGCGGCCGCCACAGGCTTCACATCGCGCCGGGCCTGCGCCGGCAGCGCAGCGATGATCGCCAGGGTGTCCATGTGACTGGTGTGATTGGCGAAGTAGATCCGCTGGCGGGTGAGATCCGGCGGGCTTTCCCAGCGGGCCGTCACGCCGATCAGGAATCGCAGCAGCGAAATCAGCGCATTACTGATCCACATGGGCATTCCCCTTCAGTTGCTCGGAGATGGCCAGCGTCCGCGTGACGCAGGTGGCGACCGAACCGACGGCGATGATCAGCAATGCGATCAACAGAACATGATGGGTGCCGTAAACGCTGGTTTCGAACACGTTCAACAGCAGCGCCACGGTCATCACCGCCATGCGGTGCTGCTTGGCCATCGGCCCCATGAAGCTCTGCTTGAGCCCGATGGCGCCGCCGAATACCCGCACATAAGCGGTCAGCGCCGCCGCCAGTGCCGCGAACCAGCCAAGGTCCGCTTGGCCGATGGCGTAACCCAACCCGACGATCAACAGGCTGTCCGCCACCCGGTCGGGAAACTCGTTGTACAGGCTGCCGATCGCCGACTGCTTGCCGCCCTCGATGGCCACCATTCCGTCGAACAGGTTGCACAACAAGCGCAGTTGAATGCCGATGATGCAGAAGACCGACCCGGCCACGCCGTTGTCGATCCACAACGTCAGCGCGCCGAAGAGCGCGAAGACCATGCTGACGACGGAAATCTGATTGGGCGAAATGTCCCGCTTCACCAGACCGTCAGTGACCCGCCTCGCCCAACCGGCAGACCGTGTCTTGATGGGCCTTCTGTTTTCATCCATTTGCCAATGTCCTTGTCGGTGCTGCGTTGCAAAAAAACGGTTACGGGGCGTTGACGGTGTTCGACTGATTTTAGTTACCAG
Organism: Pseudomonas sp. B7(2017); assembly: GCF_002112745.1. Taxonomy (NCBI): domain Bacteria; kingdom Pseudomonadati; phylum Pseudomonadota; class Gammaproteobacteria; order Pseudomonadales; family Pseudomonadaceae; genus Pseudomonas; species Pseudomonas sp. B7(2017). Next base: position 237,230 of record NZ_NEIP01000001.1, read on the forward strand.
GAACCGTAGGGGATGCCGAATTTTTCTACGTAGGCTTTGGACTCTTCCTGGAAAAAGTAATACTCGCCCAGTGCCTTACCCAAGTGCGGGCCGAGGGGGACAACGCTGGCCTGTTCGCGGGTGACCTCAATTGCCTGAAGGCAGGGGCCGGTGATCCAGACTTTGACGATGCCGCCGGGGGCGAGTCCGACCACTAGCCATTTGCGATGTCTTGTGGCCACTTTTTGATAGGCTCGACAAAACACGTCCTCGCTATTGCGCATCAGCTCGCGGGTGGATTCCGGGATTCTGATGAGGGCGTTGTAGGTCTGAGGCTCGGCGATTGATTGCCAGCGAACATAGAGCAACTCAGGCAGGTTTGCGCCAACGACACGTCGACCTTTGCCTCCCGGGATTTCGGGCCAGCCTGCGGGCTTTCCTCTGAACTCTGCAGGAACACCCTTGCTTAAGGGGCGTGGATATCCTTGAGCGGGTATGCCACTGCCTGCGTTCCCGAAGACCTTCCCGTCAATATCCAGAACTGCGGCTGTCTCTATCCAGACATCCATGTAGTCCGGAGAGTAAAAGTTAAGGCTCCAGGCGTCATAGGGCAGTTTCCGGGCCTTCACGGACGAACAACCTGTCAGCAGGATAGAGAGGAGCAAGACGCAGATCTTCAGGGGGGAGCTGCTTCGTTCAAGCATTGGGATGCACCACGCGAGTGAATTTTTCTGCCGGTCGATTGATGAACACAATGTCCAGATCACTGCTGCCGAAGTTTCTGGCGGCGTTCCAGTTCGCGGACAAATGAATGTAGCGGGTGACGAGTAGCGTCTCTTCTTCGGGAGTGAGGTCGATGCGGCGAGTTTCCCCCAGCGCAAAACGCATCAATTTTGTCGCGATAGGCACCAGTTCTTCCGGTAATGCGAAGCGGCCATCCGGTTCGACGGAAAGAAACGGCACATCATGCTTCACCGCCAACGCACGCATGATCCGCAGATAGATCAATGACAGTTCATTGCGCATTTCCCGCTGACAGCTGACGACAGCGAAGACCCGCTTCCAACGGGTTCTGTCGCCTTTGACGTTCTGTACGACGCGCTTCTCCCATGTGCGTATTTCCAGCGGCAAATCATGAAGATTCAACTGATCCTGCAGACGTCTGAGTTCATATTGCGCAGCCACAAACGCTTTGGATTCATGCAAGGGCAAGCGAACGTCTTCATCGCTTGAGTGCAGTTTGCTGAGCAACACCCGCTCGATGGATCGCGGCAGGTAGCCACCGCCCAGATCGGAATGCACCCCCGGCAACACGATATCCGCAGCATCGGCCTTGTTGAGCGAGAAGTTGTGACGACGCTCATCTCTGGCCACGAGGTGTACGACTTTTTTGGCAATGTCCGGCGCGAGGTACAGATTGAGCCCCGGGTTGACTGCATCGTGGACGCTGAAGTCGCCCGATGAGAGTTTTGCGATGGCGGCAGCGGTATCGAATATGCCAATGAAGTTGATGGTGACATCTGAACGGGTGCTCCAGCTGAAACCCTCAACGAACATGGAGTTTTCGCTGAGTGCTGTTGCTACAAGACTTTTTTGGTCGTTGAAGACGTCATTGGCGAAATGTCTTGCGGCTGCAGCTCCGCGACTGAAGCCGAAAATATCGAATTCTACTTGAGCAACTTTTCGATCCGGATTGGCCTGCTGAAAAAGCTCAATCTGTTCCAGAATCGCGGAAGGGCTCTGTTCGACTCTCGCCAATACTCCCTGGACACCCATCCCTGTCGCCTGCGAGTACAACGAGTCTTCGGCACCGCTGGCAGTGCCGATTCCTTCCAGGTAAACGGGGATGTACGCCATGCGTTCGTCCTCTGCCAAACGGCTCTTGGTATCGTCTCGGTAGAGACCATGAAGCCTCGCCACATTGCTCAAATCATTCCCGTAGCTGTTGTCCGGCGCCCCTCCCTGCCCGTCGTATCCCTGAGTTTCGCAAAACTTCTGAAGGTCTTCTGCTTTCGCCTCCAGCCCCACGTCCCGCGCATGGCACCCGGCAACGCTTTCGCTGTTCAGCCGGTTATTCCCCGTCCCGTCAAAAAACACCCCGATCCGCAGCGTAATCCCGGCAGGTGCCTCATCCTCCAGCTCAACCTCTTCCTCCTCCTCTTCAAGTTCATTTTCAACCGCTGCCTTCGCCCCGGACGCGGGCGCAGCAGCCAGCGCACCGTCCATGCCGGGTAGCCGCCAATCAGCGCCTTCTCCTTCAAGCGTCTTGCCCCCGGTCTCGATCTCCGTGCTGCTGAAGATCCCGCCCCCGTCGATCACGATGTGATGCCCGCCAGCCTTCAAGGTGATGCTGGCCCCCGCATCCAGCACCACGCTGGCGCCCGCCCGCAGATGCACTTGTTGGCCGGCCTCCAAGCTGAGGACGCTGCCCACGTCGGTCTGGCTGCGGCCCTTGATCGATTCGCGCCGGTCGCGTCCGACCTCCAGGCGGCAGTCGTTGAGGATCTGCCGCTCCATGTCGCGCTGGGCGCGTAGGTAGATCAGTTCCTGCCCGGCCCGGTCTTCAAGGGTCAGTTCGTGGTAGCCGCCCGTGCGGGGCGAGCTGCGGCTGCGCAGGGTTGTCCGGGTCTTGTGGGCGGGCAGCCGGTAGGGCGTGGGCGTGACCTTGTTGACCACGCAGCCGGTGATCAGCGGCTTGTCCGGATCGCCCTCCAGGAAGGTCACCACCACTTCCATGCCGACGCGCGGAACAGTCACCGCCCCGAAACCGTCTCCGGCCCATGCCGACGACACGCGCACCCAGCAACTGCTGCGCTCGCTGTTGAAGTGCGCCCGATCCCAAGGGAACTCGACCTTCACCCGTCCGTTTTCGTCGCAGTAGATGTCTTCGTCTTTGGGGCCTGTGACCCTTGCGGTCTGGCTGACGAGCGGCGGCCGGCGCGCCGGCAGGGGCGGGCGGTACACCACGTCGGCAGGGGCCGCGGTGAAGGTGTTGCGGTAGCCTCGGGCAAAGTCTTCGCCGGGTTGAATGCCGTGGGGCGCCGTTTCCTCCAGCACCTGGGGTTGCCGGCCCTCGTGCGTCACGCTGAGCAGCAGCCACAGGGCGTTGCATCTTTTCCGGGGATGTTCGTTCAGCTCGAACAGGTGGCCGCTGCGCAGGGTCGGCTGGTCGCTTGCGGCCTCGGCCAGTTCGTAGTCGGCCCGATACCGCTCCAGCGCCTGGCGGGCGAGCCGTTTGCCGCGCTTCTCGCCCTCCAGAAGCAACGGATAGCGGTAGTCCTCAAGGGGTGGCTCGAACTCGGCGCGGAAGCGGCTTTCGAGCGTCAGGCTTGGACGATTCAAGTCGTAGTCGCGGCGCGTGACGGCGCTGGTGCGGGTTCTGGCGCTCAAGGAAAACCGTCTGACCACCGGGTGCCCGGCGACCATGCCGCTGTCCGGTCGGTAGGGCGTGGCGGGCAGTGTGATCAGGTACACCGGGTCATCGGTGAACACCAACAGATGGCGATCGGCCGAATGGCGGTGATGCCAGGCGATGCCTTCTTCGGCGCACAGGCGCTGAATGAACGCGAAATCGCTCTCGCCGTATTGGGTGCAATAGTCGCGCGGCGGCAACGGTTGGACATGAAAGGCAAAGGCGTCGGGCTGGATGCCGTGACGTTTGAGGACTTGCGCGATGATCTGCGCGACCGTCAGCCCCTGGAAAATCCGCTGGTCGTGGCTGAACTGCAAGTAGTGCAGGAAGGGCACCAGCGACAGGCCGTAGTGCGTCAGACGCTTTCCCGAGTCACCGGCCGACGCCTCTTCGATATGGCCGTGGATCCCCTCGCCGTGGTGGCCGAACCGGAGGAAGGCCGGCTGGCCGAGCAGGCTTTCCATGTCGAAATCAGGGTGTTCGCTGACCAGCTCGATGCGCAGGGCATAAAGGCCGCTGACCCTTTCGGTGCCGTTGAACGCCAGCACCTGGAAGTCATGGCGGACGCCGGGAATGTGCAGCGTGACGGAGGCGGAATTGACAGTTTCAGACATGCGCGTGTCCCTGGATCGCGGGGAAAACCGGCGTGGTGTCGAAACCGTCCCTGGCCAGCGCACGCCGATGTTTGGCTGCACGCTAACAAGGCGTGAAACATGTTTATGTAAGAAGTGTCCGGCGCTTGAGTCAGACCGATCCGTGTTTCAAAGTGCGGGTTCTGTTTGAGGAAAGGGCTGTAGGAAGAGTGATGTCGGGATAAAGCATTCGATGCATGAACCCCCTTTTGTGCAAGGCCTTTGGAACTAGTGGATATATAGGATGCCATCATTGTGATGGCACTTTTATTGTTCCCGGTGGTTTTTCACCCTTTGTTCATAGATACCGTCCCATTTTCAGAACCGTCCTACTTCATTTTTTTTCCGGATTTGTCATGCTTGTCGCCCTTACTTGTGGGACGAGCGTGCAGCTGTCCGGTGGCGGTTTCGCGGGCCGCTCTAGGTCGGAGGTTTCGGCCTTGAGGGAGGTAAACGTGGAATATAAACAGGCATCAGGGAAACCCTTGCGGCATATAGGGCAATCTCTTACAGAGCCCAATGAACACTTCGTCTTGTTGTTTAATCGGATGCTTGCTAGTGGCCATCATAGTGATTACGATGCGCGCACTTGAAAGAGCAGAAACTCAATTGGATGAGTCGCTTCACCGCTCTTCGCTACTGTCCCGCGCCGCTGCCATTCCAATGGGCGCACGACCGTAATCCAAACTAAAGGCCATGGATGTCCTACTCGAGCAAACTTTCCGCCCATTACCTCGAACTCGCTAAAGTCTCTGTTTCCAAAGAGAATTTTGCGGGCGAAGACGTTCGCTTCTCGAGCGAATTCGAGGCGCTGGAAAGCGAGCTGGCCAAGGCTTCGTCGATGCACGAAAGCGGCCAGATCGACTGGCTCAAAATCCGCGAAAACAGCGAAACCCTCCTGCGCACGCAGTCCAAGGATCTGCGGGTCGGCGCCTGGTTGACGTGGTCGCTGTACCAGCGCGAATCCTTCCCCGGCCTGCTCGCCGGCCTCGGCCTGCTGCACCATCTGTCGGAAAACAACTGGGCCGACATCCACCCGCTCAAGCCCCGCACCCGGGCCGCCGCCATCGGCTGGCTGGTGCCGCGGCTGGAGCAGGTCATCACCGAAAACGTCGCGATCAAGGAACAGCTGCCGATGTTCCGGCGCCTGTCCGAGCATCTGGACGGCCTCGACGCCGCCTGCAGCCAGCACTTGGGCGACGACGCGCCGCTGCTGCTGCCGGTCAGCCGCCGGCTGAAGACCATGATCCAGCGCGCCGCCGACAACCAGCCGGAGCCCGGCGTGGTCGGCGCGGCGGTGGCCCAGGTCAAGCAGGCCGCCACCCAGCTGTTCACCCCCGGCGCACCGATCGACAACGAGAAAGAGGCCTACAAGGCCCTGCGCGCCCAGCAGGAGAGCGCCCGTCCGCTGTGCGCCTGGTGGCTCAAGCAGAAGGCCACCGACCTGCGCGCCCTGCGCCTGAACCGCACGCTGCTGTGGCTGCCGATCGACGCGGTGCCCGAGCGCAACGCCGAGCAGATCACCGTGCTGCGCAACCTGCCGACGGACAAGCTCAAGGCCTATCAGGATCGTTTCGACCAGGGCAAGTACGCCGACCTGCTGGTGGAGCTGGAGGCGAGCCTGGCGAAGGCGCCGTTCTGGTTCGACGGCCAGCGGATGGTCTGGGAATGCCTGCAGAACCTCAACGCCGAAATGGCCATGCGCGAAGTGGAGATCCACTTCGCGCTTTTGGTTCAGCGCCTGCCCGGCATCGTCGAGCTGCGTTTTCACGACGGCGTGCCGTTCGCCGATCCGGCCACCCGCGCCTGGATCGCCGCCAACGTCATGCCGCACCTGCAGAGCGCCAGCGCGCCGCGCAAGGTCGAGGCCGAGGTCGAGACCCAGCCGGCCTGGGAAAAGGCCCTCGAAGAGGTGATGCCGATCCTGCGCAAGGAAGGCCTGAAGGCCGCCGTGCAGATCCTCAAGCAAGGCCTGCAGGCCGCCCACGGCGGGCGGGTGCGCTTCTTCTGGCAGTTCGCCCTGGCGCGCCTGTGCTTCATGGCCAAGAAGTACGAACTGGCCAAGAACCAGCTCGAAACCCTCGATCAGACACTACAGGACTCAGGCCTGCACGCCTGGGAGCCCGATCTTGCGCTGGAAGTGCTGCACCTGCTGCACAGTTGCTGCGAGCTGATGCCGCAGAACCATGCCGTACGTGAACGCAAGGATGAGATTTATCGCAGGCTGTGCCACCTCGACCTCGAAGTGGTACTCGAATAGGCCCCAGGGCCACAACCGCAAGGAGAAAAGCCATGGCCAAAGAAGGCTCGGTAGCCCCCAAGGAACGCATCAACGTCACCTTCAAACCCGCCACCGGCGGTGCTCAGGAAGAGATTGAACTGCCGCTGAAACTGCTGGCGATCGGTGACTACACCCACCGCAAGGACGAGCGCAAGATCGAGGATCGCAAGCCGATCAGCATCGACAAGATGACCTTCGACGAGGTGCTGGCCAAGCAGGAGCTGAGCCTGACCCTGAGCGTGCCGAACCGTCTGCAGGAAGACGGCGAAGCCGACGAGCTGGCCGTGCAGCTGCGCGTCAACTCCATGAAGGACTTCAACCCGGCCAGCCTGGTCGAGCAAGTGCCTGAACTGAAAAAGCTGATGGAACTGCGCGATGCGCTCGTGGCCCTGAAAGGCCCGCTGGGCAACGCCCCTGCGTTCCGTAAAGCCATCGAAGGCGTGCTCGCCGACGACGAATCCCGCGGTCGCGTACTCGGTGAGCTGGGCCTGAACGCCGCAGCCCCGGACGCCTGAGACTCCAGCAGCCAAGGAAGCCAACACAATGAGCACTAGCGCAGCACAACAGAACGCCGCCGAGAACGGCGAATACAGCATCCTCGACAGCATCATCGCCGAGACCCGCCTGACGCCGGACGACGAAGCCTATGACATCGCCAAGCGCGGTGTGTCGGCGTTCATCGAAGAGCTGCTCAAGCCGCAGAACAACGGTGAGCCGGTCAAGAAGGCCATGGTCGACCGCATGATCGCCGAGATCGATGCCAAGCTCAGCCGTCAGATGGACGAAATCCTGCACCACCCGGACTTCCAGGCCCTGGAATCGTCGTGGCGCGGCCTGCAACTGCTGGTGGACCGCACCAACTTCCGCGAAAACATCAAGATCGAAATCCTCAACGTCTCCAAGGACGACCTGCTGGACGACTTCGAAGACTCGCCGGAAGTGATGCAGTCGGGCCTGTACAAGCACATCTACACCGCTGAATACGGCCAGTTCGGTGGACAGCCGGTAGGCGCGATCATCGCCAACTACTACCTGTCCCCAAGCTCGCCGGACGTGAAGCTGATGCAGTACGTGTCCAGCGTCGCCTGCATGTCCCACGCGCCGTTCATCGCCGCCGCCGGCCCGAAATTCTTCGGCCTGGAAAGCTTCACCGGCCTGCCGGACCTGAAGGACCTGAAAGACCACTTCGAAGGCCCGCAATTCACCAAGTGGCAGAGCTTCCGTACCTCCGAAGACGCCCGCTACGTCGGCCTGACCGTGCCGCGTTTCCTGCTGCGCAACCCGTACGACCCGGAAGAGAACCCGGTCAAATCGTTCGTGTACAAGGAAAACGTCGCCAACAGCCACGAACACTACCTGTGGGGCAACACCGCCTACGCGTTCGGCACCAAGCTGACCGACAGCTTCGCCAAGTTCCGCTGGTGCCCGAACATCATCGGCCCGCAGAGCGGCGGCGCCGTTGAAGACCTGCCTCTGCACCACTTCGAGAGCATGGGCGAGATCGAGACCAAGATCCCGACCGAGGTCCTGGTGTCCGACCGCCGCGAGTACGAACTGGCCGAGGAAGGCTTCATCTCCCTGACCATGCGCAAAGGCTCCGACAACGCGGCGTTCTTCTCCGCAAGCTCGGTGCAGAAGCCGAAGTTCTTCGGCATCAGCGCAGAAGGCAAGGCGGCTGAGCTGAACTACAAGCTCGGCACCCAACTGCCGTACATGATGATCGTCAACCGTCTGGCCCACTACCTGAAGGTCCTGCAGCGCGAGCAACTCGGTTCGTGGAAAGAGCGCACCGACCTCGAGCTGGAACTGAACAAGTGGATCCGCCAGTACGTGGCCGACCAGGAAAACCCGAGCGCCGAAGTCCGTGGCCGCCGTCCTCTGCGCGCTGCGCAGGTGATCGTCAGCGACGTCGAAGGCGAGCCGGGCTGGTACCGCGTCAGCCTGAACGTGCGTCCGCACTTCAAGTACATGGGTGCCGATTTCACCCTGTCGCTGGTCGGCAAGCTGGACAAAGAGTAAGAGCGACTCATGGACGGATACGGCAGCCTTTTCGAACGCCTGAACGGCGACGCGGACCTGCGCGCCGGCTGGAGCCGCGAGGCTTCGGCCATGGCGTCGGTGGCTGCCCATCTGGCCAAAATGCTCAGCACCCGGGCGGGCAGCGTGCAGACGCTGTCCGACTACGGGTTGCCCGATCTCAATGACATGCGCCTGAGCCTGCACGACTCCCTGAGCCAGGCCCGCCTGGCCATCGAAAGCTTCATCGAAGCCTACGAGCCGCGCCTGAGCAACGTGCGTGTCATTTCCCTGCCGCGTGACCACGACCAGCTCCGCCTGTCCTTCAGCATCGAAGGCCTGCTGGAGGTGGACGGTTTCAAGCGTCAGGTCAGTTTCTCCGCGCGCCTGGACGGCAGCGGCCAAGTGAAGGTCAACTAAGGAAATCCCCGATGTCCGGCAAACCCGCAGCCCGCGTCTCCGACCCCACCGCTTGCCCGCTCCCAGGCCACGGCACCAACCCGATCGCCGCCGGTTCCGGCGACGTCTTCTTCGACGGCCTCCCGGCCGCCCGCCAGGGCGATGCCTCGGCCTGCGGCGGCGCCCTGGTCGGCGACCTCGCCACCACGGTGCTGATCAACGGCAAACCGGCTGCGACCGTGGGTTCGGTCGGGGCTCATGGCAACAAGGTCACGGCGGGTTCCGGGACGGTGATCATCGGCAATTCGCATTCGCCGGCGCCGTTTGTGCCGCCGTTGCCGCTCATTCTTCCTGGGTTTGATGAGCAGTTTGCGCTCACCGATGTGTCCGGTGCGCCGATGGCAGACCGGCGATACCTGATTGTTCGCCAGGATGGCTCGCACGAGGAAGGAGTGACCAACGCAAAAGGCTTCACTCATCGGCTTGCTCGCCACGACAGTGCGGAGAAGATCGAAATCTACGTTGCACAGGAGGACTGATAAGTGGGCGCCGACACTATCAAAACTTCGAGTGGTGCCTTTGCAAAAGTCGCGACCATGCAAAGCACGCCGACTAAAGATCTCACTCCCAAGCCAATTGCTGTCGAACATGGCCTGACGGTCTTCCTTGGGGGAGCAGGGATGATTGGAGCCTATAACGCGGACATGGTAGCGGCTCTCAAGGAAGCCGGTATCCCTAACGCGGTATATGGGAACTACTCATCATTGACGGCTGGATTGGATAAGCATGTCCCGGATATGGTCGACATGCTTAGCGATGCCGCCTCTGTGGTTTTATATAATCAGGATGAAAGTGATCCTGTTATTTTCGAATATGGCGAACTTCAGAAGTGTACTTATGGTGGAGAATACATAGAGAAAAAGTATCTCTATGGATTGATCACTATCAAGAGTAACAGTGTAGTGGAGTGCACGCCAACCAGCGACATCCTAGCGATCAAAATCGGTCGAGACGTTTCCAAAATCAAAGCGACGGAGTTTCCTCTTAGCTCGATGGAAATCACCAAGCCGCTGCCGAAGGTCGGGCAGTTTAATATTGTTGGGTACTCCTGGGGATCTGTCATCGCGGCTCGTACGGCCATGTACTATGCGCGTTCCGGGGTCAAGGTCAGCAATGTTGTGCTCATCGGATCTCCGATAAATAAAAGCCTGAAAGATGCTGTTAGTAATCATCCCAATATTGGTAAAGCAATAGTCATCAATTTGCAGGATAAGGGCGACCCCATCTACGCAGGCATGACCGACAAGGAGTTGGTGGACTCTGCGCTCAAGCTAGGAAAGCAGATGCCGACCGCAGAGGGGCACTTCTACTATTCCGGTGATACGCCTGAAGGCAGGGTCAGACGTCGTGAGCTTGCAAAGCTGCTTTTCTCCAAGGGGCTTCGTTAAATGTTCCGTCTGCTCTATCTGTTGATATCAACGGTGATGCTGTTGATGCCGTTCACCGACCCAAAGAGCAAATGGCTAGTGGGCGGAGTGGAACTGTATGGTTACTTCTTTATTTTTTGCATCATTGTTTACATTCCTTTGATGGTTGCTGCTTTTGTTTTTTTTGTGAAGTCGTTGCTGATGTTTGTGCGGAAAAAAGAACTTCGAAAGGGTTCTTTGTCGTTGGCGGCGGCCGTCATTGGCGCTGTCGCTCTGTATGGCTTTAATTATTGGGTGTTCAATGACATTTACTAATGCTGGAAAAGTTGGGGTCTCCCAGTATTTTCAATTTATGAAGAGTAAATATCTTTTGCTTGCTGGCGCAGTCCTGGTGGTTTTGTCCTTCTGGACCTGGTATTGCGTCAATGCAATGATCGGCTTTCCCGCAGGCATTACCCAGATCAGTCCCTCCGGTCGATACATTCTGGAAAACGTACGAGTGGGAAAAATTTTTCCATTCGGCGGCATGGCTTACCTCAGGGTCATCGACAGAGAAAACCCTCAAGTCGTCTATCGCACGCCCTTGTATGACACTCAGTCCCTGGACATGAACACAAACGAGACCGAATCCACTGTCGGGATCGTCTGGATATATTTTGATCGCAACAAGAAGTCCTTTGAAATTGCCATGCCGGAATGGGAAGAAAGTTGGATGAACATGTTCATCAGCAATACCTCATACACGCATCTGGAAAATTGAACGATATGGATCGGACGAACGAATTTCAGGGTTACCTGGCCGGTGTCGCCGACAGCGATCTGTTCGGCTGTCTGGCCTTGCTGAGCTTTGTCCTGCTGGTGACTGCCTTGCATCGTGCTGCCCGAGCTTCGCGTGTGCACCGGGTTCTGACGCTGTTCGTCCTGATGATGGTCGTCGCGATCCATGGCACCGGTACCTGGTACCTGAACCTGAGGCCAGCATGAGCCATTCCAGTCGACTTGCCATGTGCCTGTTTGTCCATGCCCTCGGATGCGTGGCCTATGCATTTCTGAATGACGCCGTTGTGCTTGCCTACAAAGGGTTGAACGGCGGCTTCACCTCCAGGGGCGTTGCCGTCGGCATGGCCAGCTACGCGCTTTTCTACATCTTTTTGGCCATCAATCTGATTGTCGCGTTGGTGCCGAACCTGTTCGCCAAGCTACTGCTGCTGTGTCTGATGGTGGGTTTCATCTTGCTTTGGATGCTGCCGGATCAGCCCTTGAGGGCGTTGTTTTATGGCGTGGCTCAGGGCTGCGCCACGTTGCTGTCAATTCTCGCTACTCAGGTCATCGAGTTGCGTTGGGCGGCCCGAAGCATTGCCGGTCGTGTGCAGAACCGGCCAGAAGGCGGTCTCGCATGAACAGTGCAGTCGCAGGACGCAAAACACAGGGCACCACTTACGTGAGCTCCATTACCAGGCAGGTACTTTCCCGTGTCCTTTAACCACTACTACCAAAGCGAACTCACCGCACTGCGCCAACTGGGCCGTCGTTTCGCCGAGCGTAGTCCGGCGTTGGCGCCGTTCTTGGGGCAGGCCGGGCGGGATCCGGATGTGGAGCGGTTGCTGGAAGGCTTTGCGTTCCTGACCGGGCGTCTGCGCCAGAAGCTCGATGACGAGTTGCCGGAGCTCAGCCACTCGCTGATGCAACTGCTGTGGCCGAACTACATGCGGCCGCTGCCGGCGTTCAGCATTCTGCAGTTCGACCCGCTCAAGCGTTCGGGGCCGGCGCTGAAGGTCGAGCGGGACACACCGATCGAGAGCGTGCCGATCGAAGACGTGCGCTGCCGCTTCCGCACCTGCTACCCGACCGAAGTGCTGCCGCTGGACCTGGCCGCGCTGAACTACTCGGTGAAGGGCGACGGCTCGTTGCTCAGCCTGCGCCTGGAGATGAGCGCCGACGGCCACCTCGGCGAGCTGGAACTGAGCAAGCTGCGCCTGCACTTCGCCGGCGAGCGCTACATCAGCCAGATGCTTTACCTGAGCCTCTTGCGCAACCTCGAAGGTATCGAGCTGATCCCGCTGGACGGCGCCGGCAAGCCCATCGACGGGGTCAGCGGCAAGCCGATGGCGTTCAAGATCCCGGGCGACCGCGTCAAGCCGGTGGGCTTCGCCGAAGAAGAGGCGCTGATCCCGTACCCGCTCAACACCTTCCGCGGCTACCGCTACCTGCAGGAATACTTCGCCTTCCAGGACAAGTTCCTGTTCGTCGACGTCAACGGCCTCGACATCCTCAAGGCGCTGCCGGAAGACACGCTTAAGCAGATGCGCGGCCTGGAGCTGCGCTTCGACATCCGCAAGAGCGGGATCATGCGCATGCGCCCGACCCTGGACAACGTGAAGCTGTTCTGCACGCCGATCGTCAACCTGTTCAAGCACGACGCGCTGCCGATCCGCCTCGACGGCAAGCAGGACGAATACCTGCTGCTGCCGGCGGAATTCGACCTGGAGAACTGCGGCGTGTTCTCGGTGGAGACCGTCACCGGCTGGAAGCCCGGCGGCCTCGGCTATCAGGAGTACGTGCCGTTCGAATCGTTTGAGCACGACCCGAGCTTCGACGTGCCCAACAGCCGTCCGCACTACAGCATCCGCCAGCGCTCGTCCTTGCTGCACGACGGCCTCGACACCTACCTGAGCTTCGGCATCCGCCACACCGAGGCCCACGAGACCCTGTCGATCGAGCTGACGTGCACAAACCAGAACCTGCCGCGCAAGCTCAAGCTCGGCGATATCTGCATGGCCTGCGAAGAGACGCCGGAGTTCCTGAGTTTCCGCAACATCACCCCGGCCACGTCGAGCTTCGCGCCGCCGCTGAACCGTGACTTCCTGTGGAAGCTGATCAGCAACATGTCGCTCAACTACCTGTCGCTGGCCGACGTCAACGCGCTGAAGGTGATCCTGGAGACCTACGACCTGCCGCGCTACTACGACCAGCACGCGGAGAAGGTCAGCAAACGCCTGCTCGGCGGCCTCAAGCACATCAAGCACCATCACGTGGACCGCCTGCACCGTGGGCTGCCGGTGCGCGGCCTGCGCACCGAACTGACCATCGACCCGGAAGGCTACATCGGTGAAGGCGACCTGTTCGTCTTCGCCTCGGTCCTCAACGAGTTTTTCGCGCTTTACGCCAGTCTCAATTCGTTCCACGAACTGCGGGTCAAGAGCACACAGGGAGAGGTGTACCAATGGACACCACGTATGGGTCTGCAGCCCCTGCTCTAAGCGGGCTGACCCGGGCAATACGCGAGTACTCGCTGTTCCAGGCCGTGCTGCTGGTGATCGACCGGCTGCGCGATGCGCACCCGTACCTGAGCGAAGACGACCTGTACGACCAGCTGGAATTCCAGGCCAACCCGAGCCTCGGGTTCCCCGGCTGCGACGTCGACCGCGTGGAGTTCTTCGAAGAGCACGGGCAGATGCGCGCGCGCATGCGCTTCAACCTGATCGGCTTGGTCGGCTCCGGTTCGCCGCTGCCGGCGTTCTACGGCGAACAGGCCCTGGGCGACAGCGAAGAAGGCAACCCGACGCGCAACTTCCTCGACCTGTTCCACCATCGCCTGCAGCGGCTGCTGCTGCCGATCTGGCGCAAGTACCGCTACCGCGCCAGTTTCCAGAGCGGCGCCATCGACCCGTTCTCGTCGCAGCTGTTCGCCCTGATCGGCCTGGGCGGCGACGAGATCCGCAAGGCCAAGGAACTGAACTGGAAGCGCCTGCTGCCGTACCTCGGCCTCCTGAGCCTGCGGGCCCACTCGGCGGCGCTGATCGAAGCGGTGCTGCGGTACTACTTCAAGCACGAGGACCTGGTGATCGAGCAATGCATCGAGCGTCGCGTGGAGATTCTCGATGAGCAGCGCAACCGTCTGGGCCGCAACAACAGCGTGCTCGGCGAAGACCTGGTGCTGGGCGAGCACGTGCGCGACCGCAGCGGCAAGTTCCGCATCCACATCACCGAACTCGACTGGGAGCGGTTCCACGAATTCCTGCCCATCGGTTTCGGTTACCAGCCGCTGTGCGCGCTGGTGCGGTTCACCCTGCGTGACCCGCTCGATTACGACATCCGCCTGGTGCTGCGTCCGGAAGAGATCCGCGAACTGCGCATCGGCGAGAAGAACGACTGTCGCCTGGGTTGGACCAGTTGGCTGGGCTGCGAGAAAGCGGACGGCGTGGTGACCCTGGGCAGCAAAATTCATTAAGGACGTGAGCCATGATCAACGTAGACCTGCAACAACTCATCCAGGCGCTGGACGCCGAAACCCGCCGTGACCTGGAGCGTTCGGCCGAGCGTTGCGTCGCCCGCGGCGGCAGCAAGATCCTGGTCGAAGACCTGCTGCTGGGCCTGCTGGAGCGCCCGAACGGCCTGCTCGGCCGCGCCCTGCAAGACGCCGACGTGGACGCCGGCGAGCTGAGCGCCGCCTTGCAGACCCGTGTCGAGCACAGCGCCTCGCGCAACCCGGTGTTCGCCCCGGAGCTGGTGCAGTGGCTGCAGGACGCGTTGCTGGTGGCCAACCTTGAGCTGGGCCAGACCCAGGTCGAGCAGGCCGCGCTGATCCTCGCGCTGCTGCGCAACCCGATGCGCTACGCCGGCAGCCGCTACCAGCCGCTGCTCGCCAAGCTCAACATCGACCGCCTGAAGGAATTCGCCCTGTCGCAGCAGGAGCAACCGGCGGCCGGCGGCAAACCCGCCGTCCAGGGCGAATCGTTGCTGCAGCGCTTCACCCACAACCTGACCCAGCAGGCCCGCGACGGCAAGCTCGACCCGGTGCTGTGCCGCGACGGCGCGATTCGCCAGATGGTCGACATCCTCGCCCGGCGCCGCAAGAACAACCCGATCGTGGTGGGCGAGGCCGGCGTCGGCAAGACCGCCATCGTCGAAGGCCTGGCCTCGCGCATCGCCGCCGGCGAAGTGCCGCAGGTGCTCAAGGGCGTCGAGCTGCTGGCCCTGGACATGGGCCTGCTGCAGGCCGGCGCCAGCGTGAAGGGTGAGTTCGAGCGCCGCCTCAAGGGCGTGATCGACGAGGTCAAAGCCTCGCCGAAGCCGATCATCCTGTTCATCGACGAAGCCCACACCCTGATCGGCGCCGGCGGCAATGCCGGCGGTTCCGACGCGGCCAACCTGCTCAAACCGGCGCTGGCCCGCGGCGAACTGCGCACCATCGCCGCCACCACTTGGGCCGAGTACAAGAAATACTTCGAGAAGGATCCGGCGCTGGCCCGCCGCTTCCAGCCGGTCCAGCTGCACGAGCCGACCGTCAACGAAGCCGTGACCATCCTGCGTGGCCTGGCCCAGGTCTACGAGAAGAGCCACGGCATCTACCTGCGCGATGACGCCGTGGTGTCGGCGGCGGAACTGTCCGCCCGTTACCTGGCCGGCCGCCAACTGCCGGACAAGGCCGTCGATGTGCTCGACACCGCCTGCGCCCGCGTGCGCATCAGCCTGGCCGCCGCCCCGGAAAGCCTGGAGCGCCTGCGCGGCGAGCTGGCCGAAGGTGGCCGTCAGCGTCAGGCCCTGCGCCGCGACGCCGAGGCCGGCCTGCCGGTCGACCACGAAGCGCTGGAGGCGCTGGAAGCGCGTCTGGACGAGGCCGAAGACGAAATGGCCGCGCTGGAAACC
Source organism: Pseudomonas sp. B7(2017) (assembly GCF_002112745.1). Lineage (NCBI taxonomy): Bacteria > Pseudomonadati > Pseudomonadota > Gammaproteobacteria > Pseudomonadales > Pseudomonadaceae > Pseudomonas > Pseudomonas sp. B7(2017). The sequence goes on from NZ_NEIP01000001.1 coordinate 253,025, forward strand.
CTGTGGACCGAACAGAAGCAACTGGCCGAGCGCCTGCTGGATCTGCGCCAGCAACTGGCCAAGGCCCGCGAAGCGGCGGCGGTCGAGCCGGTGGTGAGCATCGAGGAAGACGCCGAAGGCACCGTGATCGAGACCCTCGTGGCCGAGAGCGATGAGGCCCAAAGCGTCGAGGCGCTGGAGGCCGAGCTGCATGAGACCCACAGCGCCCTGACCGCCGCCCAGGCCAAGGAGCGTCTGGTCAGCTTCGAAGTCTGCCCGCGCCTGGTGGCCGAGGTGATCAGCGCCTGGACCGGCGTGCCGCTGGCGCAGCTGGCCCGCGAACACAACGCCAAGGTCGCGAGCTTCGCCACCGATCTGCGCACCCGCATCCGTGGCCAGGAACAGGCCGTGCACGCCCTCGACCGTTCGATGCGCGCCACCGCCGCCGGCCTGAACAAGCCGGACGCGCCGGTGGGCGTGTTCCTGCTGGTGGGCCCGAGCGGCGTCGGCAAGACCGAAACCGCGCTGGCGCTGGCCGACCTGCTGTACGGCGGCGACCGCTTCATCACCACCATCAACATGTCCGAGTTCCAGGAGAAACACACCGTTTCCCGCCTGATCGGCGCACCGCCGGGCTACGTCGGCTACGGCGAGGGCGGCATGCTCACCGAAGCCGTGCGCCAGAAGCCGTACTCGGTGGTGCTGCTCGACGAAGTCGAGAAGGCGGATCCGGACGTGCTCAACCTGTTCTACCAGATCTTCGACAAAGGCGTGGCCAACGACGGCGAAGGGCGTGAGATCGACTTCCGCAACACGCTGATCCTGATGACCTCGAACCTGGGCAGCGACCGCATCAGCGACCTGTGCGAGAACGGCCAGCGGCCGACCGCCGAAGTGCTGGAAGAGACCATCCGCCCGGTGCTGAGCAAGCACTTCAAGCCGGCGCTGCTGGCGCGCATGAAAGTGGTGCCGTACTACCCGGTGGGCGGCCCGGTGCTGCGCGAGCTGATCGAGATCAAGCTGGGCCGTCTGGGCGAGCGCCTGAACCGCCGTCAGCTGGACTTCACCTGGTGCCAGAACCTCGTCGATCACCTGTCCGAGCGCTGCACCCAGAGCGAAAGCGGTGCGCGCCTGATCGACCATCTGCTCGACCAGCACGTGCTGCCGCTGGTGGCCGACCGCCTGCTCGACGCCATGGCCACCGGCGAAAGCCTGCAGCGGGTGCACGCCACCCTCGACGGCGATGCCGGCGTGACCTGCGAGTTCGCCTGAGGTGGGTGTGATGTTCACTCAAGTGCCGCAGCCGCTGGCCTATGCCGAAGCCTTGCTGGCGCAGTTCGCCAGCCTGTCGCGGGCGGCGGACGGCGCTGCGCTGCTGGGTGACTTCGTGCGCGGCCTGGCGGAACTGAGCGGTTGCGAGCTGACGCAGCTGTACCTGCTCGACGCCACGCACACGTCCCTTGGGATGAACGCCGAATGCCTCGACGGCGTGCTGCAGCCGCGCGAGGCGGCGAGCCTTCCGGCGGACTACAACGGCGAACAGCTGCTGCAGTTCGCCCTGTGCCAGAACCGCGTGGTGTGCCTGAGCGAACTGAGCGGCAGCCTGCACGAGACCAGCTTCCTGCCGGCGACCTCCGCGCCGTGGCAGTCGCTGCTGTGCGTGCCGCTGGTCAACCCGCAGAAGGCGGTCGAAGGGCTGCTGCTGTGCGCCAGCCGCCGCCATGCCGACCTGCAAGGCTTCGCCGACTCCCTGGGCCAGCTCGGCTCGTTCGTGCTCGGCCAACTGCACCTGCTGCAACGCCTGCGGCAACCGGCGTGCGCCGCCGAACCGGCCCTGCGCAGTGTGCCGAGCATCAGCGGCTACGGCCTGATCGGCAAGAGCCCGGCGATGCGCCAGACCTACTCGCTGATCGGCAAGGTGCTGCACAGCCCCTACACCGTGCTGCTGCGCGGCGAGACCGGCACCGGCAAGGAAGTGGTGGCGCGGGCGATCCACGACTGCGGCCCGCGCCGCTCCCAGGCGTTCATCGTGCAGAACTGCGCGGCGTTCCCGGAAAACCTGCTGGAAAGCGAGCTGTTCGGCTACCGCAAGGGCGCCTTCACCGGCGCCGACCGCGACCGCGCCGGGCTGTTCGACGCGGCCAACGGCGGCACCCTGCTGCTGGACGAGATCGGCGACATGCCGCTGTCGCTGCAGGCCAAGCTGCTGCGCGTGTTGCAGGAAAGCGAGATCCGGCCGCTGGGCTCCAACGACACCCACAAGATCGACGTGCGCATCATCGCCGCGACCCACCGCGACCTGTCGGTGCTGGTCAGCGAAGGCAAGTTCCGCGAAGACCTGTACTACCGCCTCGCGCAGTTCCCGATCGAACTGCCGGCCCTGCGTCACCGCGAAGGCGACATCCTCGACCTGGCCCGGCACTTCGCCGACAAGGCCTGCGCGTTCCTGCAGCGCGACCCGGTGCGCTGGTCCGAGGCGGCGCTGGAGCACCTGTGCGGCTACAGCTTCCCCGGCAACGTGCGCGAGCTCAAAGGGCTGGTCGAGCGGGCGGTGCTGCTGTGCGAAGGCGGCGAGCTTTTGGCCGAGCATTTTTCCCTGCGCCTGGAACCGCCGCCGGAAGACAACAGCGGCCTGAACCTGCGCGAACGACTGGAGCGGGTCGAGCGCACGCTGCTGCTCGACTGCCTGCGCAAGAACGACGGCAACCAGACCCTGGCCGCCCGCGAACTGGGCCTGCCCCGGCGCACGTTGCTGTACCGGCTCGGCCGCCTGAACATCAATCTGGGGGACTTCGATGGCTGACCTGCAATGGCTTGCATCCTCACCGAGGATGGCGCGAAGGCCCCGATGCAGAGCCTTCGCCAACACCCCGAACACCTCTTTCAGCGCCGCCCGCAAGGGTCGGCGCTTTGTGCTTTGTCTACACCTGGAGACCCTCTGATGCCTGTACGTCACTGGCAAGCCGTCCTGCTGACCCTCGTCGTTCTATGCGGCCTCGGCGGCTGCAGCGGCAACTACAAATACAACGACAAGGACTATCGCCCGTTGGGTGATCCGCAGGCGGCCAATCGCGGCAAGTGACCGCAAGGAGCATCAAACATGGAACTGGTTTTCGAAATGCTGAACACCAAGCAGTTCGTGCCCACCGAACTGTGCCAGAAGACCTTCAAGCAGGCCGGCGGCGTGATCGGACGGGGCGAGGACTGCGACTGGATCATCCCGGACCGCAAGCGGCACCTGTCCAACCACCACGCGATCGTCAGCTACCGCGAGGGCACGTTTTTCCTCACCGACACCAGCAGCAACGGCGTGCAGGACGGTGAGAGCGGCGCCCGCCTGCACAAGGGCGAGCCGGTGCGCATCGAGCACGGCAGCACCTACGTGCTGGGCGATTTCGAGATCCGCGCGCGGCTGGTGCGCGACCCGGCGACCTTCGACGGCGAAGCCGGGCGCCCCCGTGCCGCCGGCAGCATCATCCCGGACGACGCCTTCCTCGACCTCGACCCGCTCAACGCGCTGGAGCAGCAGGAGCGCGTGTACTCGGAGATCGAAGAGCTGCTGGCGCCCAACACCAAGCCTGAGGACTCCCGTCAGCGCGCCGACTACGCCCGCATCGACATGGAAAGCCTGATGGTGCCGGAGCTGATCAGCGAGCCGGCCAAGCCTGAGCCGGCCCCGGTGCCGAAAGCCGTCGAGCGCCAGAGCGAAGGGTTCTGGGAACACTTCGGCGCGGCGCTGGGCGTGGACCTCAAAGGCCTGAGCCACGACGAGCGCGAAGAATTGGCGCTGAACGCGGCGCGCCTGCTCAAGCAGAGCATCGGCGGCCTGCAGCAGAGCCTGCGCACCCGTTCGGAGCTCAAGAACGAACTGCGCCTGGCCCAGACCACCGCCCAGGGCACCAACAAGAACCCGCTGAAGTTCGCGGTGGATGCCGGCGAAGCGCTGGGCATGCTGCTGCAGCCGCACAAGCCGGGGCACCTGCCGGCGGCGCAGGCGGTGTCCCGTGCGTTCCGCGACTTGCAGGCGCATCAGGTGGCCCTGCTGACCGCCAGCCGTGCGGCGGTGCGCGGCACCCTGGAGCACTTCTCGCCGGAGCAGCTGACCCTGCGTTTCGAGCGCGACAACAAGCCGCTGATCGCCACCTCCGGCGGCCGCTGGAGAGCCTTCGGCCGCTACCACCAGGCGCTGCGCCAGGACGACGACTGGAGCGAGCGCCTGCTGGCCCGCGACTTCGCCCAGGCCTACGAAGAACAGATCCGCCTGATCTCCACCCTACACACCGATCTTCAAGGATGATGCGCATGCCTCGCCGCTCGACCGCTTTTCTCAAGACGCTGACAGCCTTCGCCGCGCTGGTGCTGCTGGCCGGCTGCTCGTCGCTGACGCCGTATTCGACGATGACCAAGGTCAACCTGAAGCTGACCGGCAGCGACCAGCTGAACCTGGACCTCAACGGCCGGCCTTCGCCGATCGTGGTGCGCCTGTTCGAGCTCAAGCATCCGGTGACCTTCGAGAACGCCGACTTCTTCAGCCTCTACGAACGCGCCAAGGAATCCCTCAACCCGGACCTGGTGGCCAGCGAAGAACTGGAGCTGCGCCCGGGCGAAACCGTCGAGCTCAAGCTCAGCGTGGAGGAGGGCAGCCGCTACGTCGGCATCCTCGCCGCCTACCGCGACCTGTCGGACGCCCAATGGCGCCACACGGTGCAGATCACCCCGGTGGAAATCAACGACGTCGACCTGACCCTCGATCAGGCCGGCATCCGCAATACCCATGCCGTGCTGGCCAAGGCGGGTGACTGACCATGAATACCCATAAAGTCATCTGGCAGGAAGGCATGCTGCTGCGTCCGCAGCACTTCCAGCACAACGACCGCTACTACGACCACCAGATGAAGACCCGCACCCAGTTGCTGGGCGGCTACACCTGGGGCTTCCTGAACCTTGAGATCGACCTGCAGTTCCTCAACATGGGCAAGCTCGTGATCAGCGAAGCCTCGGGGATCCTGCCGGACGGCAGCCTGTTCGAGCTCGGCGGCAACACCGAGCCGCTGGCCCTGGACGTGCCGCCGAACACCGGCAACACGCCGATCTACCTGGCGCTGCCGCTGGTCACCGGCAACCACATCGAGGCCCGCCGTCCGGAGCAGTCCGACGTGCTGGCGCGCTACACCGCCTACGAGACCGAAGTGGCCGACTCCAACGCCGGCGACGATTCGTCGAGCCAGGTCAAGTGCGGCCGCCCGGACTTCAAGCTGCTGCTCGGCGAGCAACAGAGCGACCAGGCCTACGTGAAGCTGAAGATCTGCGACGTGCTCGACACCACGCCGGACGGGGTGATCAGCCTCGACCCGGATTTCGTGCCGACCTACATCCAGGCCCACGCCTCCAGCTACCTGCTGTCGTGCCTGAAAGAAGTCATCAGCATGCTCAACCACCGGGGCGACACCATCGCCGAGCGCATCCGCTCCAACGGCAAGGTGGGCGGCGCGGAAGTCGGCGACTTCATGATGCTGCAGCTGATCAACCGCACCGAACTGCTGCTGCGCCACTACCTGGGCCTGGAGCAGGTGCACCCGGAAGAGCTGTACCGCACGCTGCTGACCATGCTCGGCGACTTGGCGACGTTCTCCAGCGAAAACAAGCGCCCGCGCCTGGACAGCCGCTACTCCCACGCCGACCAGGGCGCGAGCTTCCGCAAGCTGATGGAATCGATCCGCCAGGTGCTGTCGATGGTGCTGGAACAGCACGCCATCGAGCTGATCCTGCAGGCGCGCCAGTACGGGATCATCGTGTCGCCGTTGCACGACCACAAACTGCTCGGCTCGGCCTCGTTCGTGCTGGCGGCCAGCGCCAACTGCGACTCCGAAGAATTGCGCCACCGCCTGCCGGCGCACCTCAAGGTCGGCCCGGTGGAGCGCATCCGCCAACTGGTCAACCTGCACCTGCCGGGGATCAAGGTCAAACCGTTGCCGGTGGCCCCGCGGCAGATCGCGTTCCACTCGAACAAAACCTATTTCATCCTCGAACTCAGTTCCGAAGACCTGGCGCAGCTCGAGCGCTCCGGTGGCTTCGCGTTCCACGTGTCCGGCGAATTCGCCGAGCTTGAACTGAAATTCTGGGCCATCAGGAACTGACCGACATGATCAAGGACATGGAACACAACCAGGACGACAAGACCGTCCTGCTCGACCGTCAGGGCCATGGCCCGGCGTCGGGTCCGCTGACCGACTTCGCTGCGCCGCCGCGCTTCGAGCAACTGGAAGAACGGATGATCTACGCCGCGCGTCTGCGCCCGGCGGAAGCCTTCAACATCAGCCTCAATTCGCTGGTGGCGGCGTCCTCCGAACTGCTGTCGGAAGTGGTGCGGCTCAAGCACAGCGAAACCCGCGAAGACCTGTACGCGCTCAACGAGCGCCTGACCGCCGGGCTCAAGCTGTTCGAGGTGCGGGCCCTGCACAACGGTGCCGAGAGCAGCCAGGTGATGGCCGCCCGTTACGTGCTCTGCACCGTGGTCGACGAAGCCGTCGTCACCACGCCGTGGGGCAACGAAAGCGAGTGGTCGCAGATGAGCCTGCTCAGCAGCTTCCACAACGAGACCTTCGGCGGCGAGAAGTTCTTCCAGCTGCTCGACCGGCTGTCGAAGAACCCGGTCAAGCACCTGCCGATGCTGGAGCTGATGTACCTGTGCCTGTCCCTCGGCTTCGAAGGCAAGTACCGGGTGCAGGCCCGCGGCATGCTGGAGCTCGAAGGCATCCGCGACGCCCTCTACCGGCAGATCCGCCAGCTGCGCGGCGACGTGCCGCGCGAGCTGTCGCCGCAGTGGGAAGGCCTGAACGACCAGCGCCGCAACCTGGTGCGCATCGTGCCGGCGTGGATGGTGGTGCTGTTCACCTTCGTCTGTCTGGTGATGATGTTCTCGGGGTTCGCCTGGGTGCTGGGCGAGCAGCGCGACACCGTTCTGCAACCTTATCAGCCGTTTGATCCGGCCGCGGCGGCGCCGCAGTCGCAGCCGTAAACAGGGACGTGTGATGAAAAAGTTTTTCAAGAAAGTCGGCGCCTTCCTGCGCCAGACCTGGGTCTGGACCCTGCTGCTGGTGCTGTTCGTGGCGTTGCTGGTGTGGTTCGTCGGGCCGTTGCTGGCGGTGGCCGACTACAAGTTCTGGGAAGGCTCGACCTCCCGCCTGCTGACCATCAGCGTGCTGTTCCTGATCTGGGGCCTGACCATGGTCTTCGTCAGCTGGCGCGCCGGGATCCGCAAGAAGGCCGTGGAAGAGACCGAAGACGGCCAGGACCGCATCCGCCGCGAAGAGCTGATCGACGAAGAGCAGAAGGAACTGAAGGCGCGCTTTCGTGATGCGCTGAAGACCCTCAAGACCTCGAGCCTGTACCGTGGCCGCAGCGAGCGCTGGCGCAACGACTTGCCGTGGTACCTGCTGATCGGCCCCCAGGGCAGCGGCAAGACCAGCCTGCTGGACTTCTCCGGGCTGGAATTCCCGATCAACAAGATCGACCGCAAGCTGACCCGCGACACCCTCGGCACCCGTCACTGCGACTGGTACTTCGCCGACCACGGCGTGCTGATCGACACCGCCGGGCGCTACATGAGCCAGCCGGACGCGGAAGTCGACGGCAGCGCCTGGACGACCCTGCTGGAGCTGCTGCGCAAGCGCCGCCGCGGCCGTCCGCTGAACGGCGTGCTGGTGACCATCCCGGTAGAGACCCTCACCGGCGGCAGCGAGCAGGACATCGAGACCCTGGCCCGCCAGGTGCGCGGCCGTCTGCAGGACGTGTACCAGAAGCTGCACGTGGATGTGCCGGTGTATCTGGTGCTGAGCAAGGCCGACAAGCTGCTGGGCTTCGACGAATTCTTCGACCAGCTGACCCGCGAGGAAAGCGACCAGGTGCTCGGCACCAGCTTCCGCAAGGATCAGGTCGGCACCGACGTGACCGTGCTGCGCGGTGAATTCGAAGAGCTGCTGCGTCGCCTCAACAGCCAGGTGATCATGCGCATGCACTCCGAGCGCGACACCCAGCGCCGCGGCCGCATCCTCGACTTCCCGCACCAGCTCGGCCAGATCGGCGAGCGCATGTGCCTGTTCGTCGACATGGCGTTCACCGGCAACCGCTACCAGCGGGCCAGCCAACTGCGCGGCTTCTACCTGATCAGCGCTCCGCACCTGACCCAGGAAATGGACTCCGCCACCGCCGGCATCGGCGCCAGCCTGGGCATGAGCGCCGGCGTGCTGCCGACCCTGCGCAGCGGCCGTTCGCGGTTCATCCATCACCTGCTCAGTCGGGTGATCTTCCCCGAGGCCGACCTGGCCGGCCTGGACAAGCGCGAGCGCAGCCGCATCCACTGGGGCCAGCGTGCCCTGTACGTGGGCGCGCTGGGGGCGTTGGCACTGTTCGGCATGCTCTGGGCCGGTGGTTTCTCGGCCAACTACGAGCGCCTGGAGAACCTCCGTGCGCTGGCGCAGAACTGGACGCAGCAGCGCACCGCGCTGAGCCCGCGCGACGACGCGATGGGCGTGCTCAAGACCCTCGACACCAGCTACGCCGCCACCCAGGTGTTCCCGAAGAAGGGCGACGTGTCGTACCACGAGCGCTTCGGCCTGTACCAGGGCTCCGACGTCAACCCGGTGGTCAAGGAAGCCTACGAGCGCGAGCTTGAGAAGCAACTGCTGCCACGGGTCGCGACCCAGCTCGAAGGGCAGATCCGCGCCAACATGAAGGACCGCGAAAAGCTGATCAACAGCCTGCGCGCGTACCTGATGCTGAACATGAAGGACCGCCGCGACGCCGCGTGGCTCAAGGACTGGGTCGCCAACGACTGGTCGATGCGCTACTCCGGCAACACCGCGGTGCAGAACGGCCTGACCACTCACCTGGAGCGTCTGCTGCAACAGCCGTTCATCTACCCGCTCAACGAGCAACTGGTGACCCAGGCCCGTCAGGTGCTGCGCAGCGAATCCCTGGCCGCCGTGGTGTACCGCATGCTCCGCGAGCAGGCGCGCAACCTGCCGGACTACCGCTTCAGCCAGCACCTGGGCCCGCAGGGCTCGCTGTTCATCGGCACCGAGTACGTGATCCCGGGGTTCTACACCCTGCAGGGCTATCAGCAGTACTTCTCGGTGCAGGGCTCGGCGCTGGTCACCGACATCCTGCGTGACAACTGGGTGCTGGGCGAAGGCGCGGGCATCAGCGACATGGACCTGCGTCGCCTGATGGTCGAGCTGGAGCAGCTGTACTTCCGCGACTACGCCAACTACTGGAGCGAGGCTGTCGGCCAGGTGGCCCTGCCGCCGATCAACGACGCCGGCGAAGGCGCCGAGCAACTGGCGGGCCTGACCTCGGCCAACTCGCCGGTGCTGGCGCTGCTGTCGGAAGTGCGCGAGAACACCCGCTTCCCGGTGGTCGCCGAGCCGGTGGACGAAGCCGGCGACGCCGCCGATGCGCTAGCCGGGCAGAAGGGCAAGCTGGGCAAGGTCGGCAAGATCGCTTCCGCCGTGGCCGACAAGGCGTCGGCCATGAAGGTGGCGAAGAACCTGCCGGACACCGCCAAGAAGTCTCTGCAACGCCGCTTCGAGCCGCTGCACCGTCTGCTGGACGACAACAACGGCCCGGCCGCCGACCTGACCCCGGCCCTCAACGCGCTCAACGACCTGCAACTGCAACTGGCCAGCCTGGCCCGTTCCAGCTCGCCGGAACAAGCTTCGTTCGAAATGGCCAAGACCCGCATGAGCGGCCAGCGCGATGCGCTGACCAACCTGCGCAACGCCTCCGGCCGCCTGCCGCGTCCGCTCAGCGTGTGGTTCAACGTGCTGGCCGAGGACTCCTGGCGCCTGGTGCTCAACGACGCCTACCAGTACCTCAACGGCCGTTACCAGAACGAGCTGTACAGCGTGTACGGCAAGACCATCAGCAAGCGCTATCCGTTCAGCGCCACCAGCACCAGCGACGTGGCGATCAGCGATTTCCGCGACTTCTTCAAGGCCCAGGGCATCGTCGACCGCTTCTTCGACACCTACATGCGTCCGTTCGTCAGCGGCGATCCGGGCAACTACCGGATGCGCAGCGTCGATGGCCACAGCCTGCCGGTGTCCAAGGTCTACCTCGACCAGATGGCCGCGGCGCTGGTGATCCGCCAGAGCTTCTTCTCGATCAACCCGGCCGAGCCGCAGGTGCAGTTCAAGCTGGAGCCGTACACCCTGGATCCGGCGGTCAGCCGCTCCGAGTTCAAGTTTGGCGACAAGGTCATGGAATACCGCCACGGCCCGATCCTGCCGATGTCCTTCAAGTGGCCGACCGATGCTGAAGACGGCCGCACCAGCCTGGTGATGGACAAGATGGCGGGCCGCCCGATCGGCATCGAGAAGAACACCGGCCCCTGGTCGCTGTTCCGCCTGTTCGACCTGATGCAGACGGAATACCTGACCGGCCGCGACGTGCTGGTGCTGAAGGCGGACGTGGGTGGCTTGCGCGCCAACTACCTGCTGACCAGCCAGCGCACGCCGAACCCGTTCGACCTCAGCGTGCTGCGCACCTTCCGCATGCCGGTGCAGCTCTGATGCTGGTGGCCAGCCCTTGGCGCAGCGCGGCCCGCACCGACGCGGGCAAGGTGCGTTCGCGCAACGAGGACGCCTTCCTCGACTGTCCGCAGCAGGGGCTGTGGGCGGTCGCCGACGGCATGGGCGGTCACCAGGGCGGCGACGTCGCCAGCCAGCTGATCGTCGCCAGCCTCGCGGAGCTGCCTCAGCAGGACGACTTCGACGAACGCCTCAAGGCCATCCGCCAGTGCCTGCACTGGCTCAACCGGCGTTTGGGGCAGGAGCTGACCGTCACCGCCGGCCGCCACGACAGCATCATGGGCAGCACCGTCGTGGCGCTGCTGGTGGAAGGCAACCGCGCGGCGTGCATCTGGGCCGGCGACAGCCGTTGCTACCTGTGGCGCGGGCAGCGTCTGTATCAACTGTCGAAGGATCATTCGCTGCAGCAGCAACTGATCGACGAGCAGCAGATGAGCGCCGAACAGGCCGCCGCGCACCCGGCGGCCCAGGCGCTGACCCGGGCGGTCGGCGCCGCCGAACAACTGACCCTGGATGTGCTGGAGCTTGAGGTGTATCCGGGCGACGTGTTCCTGCTGTGCAGCGACGGCCTCTACCAGGGCCTGAGCAGCGACGCGATGGGCAACGCCCTGAGCCTGAGCGCGCCGCATGTGGCGCTGGAGCGCCTGTTCGACGGCGCCCTGCGCGGCGCCGCGCGGGACAACCTGACCGCCGTGGTGGTGCGCCAATGAACGGGCTCGAATCCTCGGTCGACGACCTGCTCATGAGCGAAGAGCAGGCCAACAACCTGACCTACTTCGCCTTCGCCAAGTCCCACAAGGCAGAGCCCGCGCTGGCGCCGACCAAGGCCAGCATCGGCGAGCTGCCCCAGATCCTGGCGGGCCGCTACCACCTCGAGCGCCTGCTCGGGGCCGGCGGCATGGGCGCCGTCTACCGGGCGCGGGACCTTTTGCATGAGCAGTTCGGCGATCCCGACCCTTACATCGCGCTGAAGATCCTCGGCGAAGAGTTCGCCGAATCGCCGGACGCCAGCGCCTTGCTCTACAGCGAGTTCGCCCTGACCCGGCGCCTGCGCCACGACAACGTGGTGCGCGTGCACACGTTCGAAGTGGACACCGACTGCCAGCGGGCCTTCATCACCATGGAACTCATGCGTGGCCTGACCCTGGACAAATTGCTCTGCGAGCGGCCCCTGGGCCTGCCGTGGAAAGAACTGCGCGACATTGCGCTGCCGCTGCTCGACACGCTGGCCTGCGCCCACCGCCGCGGCGTGCTGCACGGCGATATGAAACCGAGCAACGTGATGCTCAGCGAAGACGGCCTGCGCCTGTTCGACTTCGGCTTAGGTCAAGCCGAAGAGGGCGTGCTGCCCGGCCTGCCGCACCTGAGCCGCGAACGCTTCAATGCCTGGACACCGGGCTACGCCGCCCCCGAACTGCTGGAGGGCCGGCCGCTGTCGGCCAGCGCGGACGTGTACGGCGCCGCCTGCGTGATCTACGAGCTGGCGGGCGGCAAACACCCGTTCCGTCGCCTGCCTTCGACCCAGGCCCGGGACGAAGGCCTGGACCGCGGCCTGGAGGCCCCGGACAACCTACCGAAACACTGCTGGCCCGCGCTGCGCACCGCGCTGGCCTTCGACGCGGCGCAGCGCACCGTCACTGCCCGCCAACTGCATGAAGCACTGAGCGCCGATCCGTCCTGGCTGCAGCGTCTGGCGCTGCGGCGCCACGGATGACATTCGAACAGGGAGCCCTTTATGTTCAACCCCGCTAACGAAACCCACTTCAGCCTCACCGTCGAAGACTACGTGGGCGACCTGCAAGTGCTGTCGTTCACCGGCACCGAAGGCATCAGCCAGCCGTTCCGCTTCGACCTGGAACTGGTCAGCGAAAACCCCGACCTGGACCTGGAGCAGCTCCTGCACAAGCAGGCCTTCCTCGCCTTCGACCCGCAGGGCTCGGGCATCCACGGCCAGATCTACCGCGTCGCCCAGGGCGACGCCGGCAAGCGCCTGACCCGCTACAAGGTGTCGCTGGTGCCGCAGATGCAGTACCTGCATCACCGCACCAACCAGCGCATCTACCAGCAGATGTCGGTGCCGAAGATCATCGCGCTGATCCTCGACGAGCACGGCATCAAGGCCAACGCCTACAGCTTCCAGCTCAGCCAGAAGTGCCCGGACCGCGACTACTGCGTCCAGTACGACGAGACCGACCTGCACTTCATCCAGCGCCTGTGCGAGGAGGAGGGCATCCACTACCACTTCCAGCACAGCAAGAAGGGCCACCTGTTGGTGTTCGGCGACGACCAGACCGTGTTCCCCGACCTCGGCCAGCCGACCGCGTATGTGCAGGGCAGCGGCATGGTCGCCGAAGAGCCGGTGATCAAGGGCTTCAAGCTGCGCCTGGAAACCCGCACCGGCCGCGTCACCCGCCGCGACTACGACTTCGAGAAGCCGCGCCTGCAACTGGAGGCGGCCTACAAGCCGGACGGAGAAAGCACAGAGCCGGATCTGGAAGACTACGACTACCCGGGCCGCTTCCTCGACCGTGCGCGCGGCAAGTTCCTCAGCCAGCGCGCCCTCGAACGCCACCGCGCCGACTACCGCCAGGCCGAGGGCCGGGGCGACCAGACCAAACTGGTCAGCGGCCATTTCATGGCCCTGTCCGACCACCCGCGCAGCGAGTGGAACGACCTGTGGCTGCTCACCGAGATCGTCCACGAAGGCAAGCAGCCGCAAGTGCTCGAAGAGTCGGTGACCAGCGACACCACCGACAACAAGGACGACTTCCACCAGGGCTACCGCAACCGCTTCCTCGCCACCCCGTGGGACGTCTTCTACCGCCCGGCCCTGGAACACACCAAACCCCGCGTGCTCGGCAGCCAGACCGCCACCGTCACCGGCCCCAAGGGCGAAGAGATCCACTGCGACCAGTACGGCCGCGTCAAAGTCCAGTTCCACTGGGACCGCGAAGGCCTGGCCGACGACAAGACCAGCTGCTGGCTGCGCGTCTCCAGCGCCTGGGCCGGCGACCGCTACGGCGCCATCTCCATCCCGCGCATCGGCATGGAAGTCCTCGTCACCTTCCTTGAAGGCGACCCCGACCAACCCCTCGTCACCGGCTGCCTGTACCACAAGGAAAACCCGGTGCCCTACGCCCTGCCGGCGAACAAGACCCGCAGCGTCTTCAAGTCCCTCAGCTCCCCGGGCGGCGGCGGGTACAACGAACTGCGCATCGAAGACAAGAAAGGCGCAGAACAGATCTACATCCACGCCCAGCGCGACTGGGACGAAAACATCGAACACGACCAGAAGATCCGCGTCGGCAATGAACGCCACGACACCGTGGTGAAGAACAGCTACACCGAACTCAAGGCCGAAGAACACCGCACGACCATCGCGGACCGCAAGATCGAAGCGCGAATGGACGACCACCTGACCGTCGGCCAGAACCAGCACGTGAAACTGGGCACCGCGCAACTGACCAGCGCAGGCAAAGAGATCCACCTCAAGGCCGGCGACAAGATCGTCATCGAAGCCGGCACCGAACTGACCATCCAGGGCGGCGGCAGCTTCATCAAGCTCGACGGTGGCGGCGTGACCGTGGTGGGGCCGGTGGTGAAGATCAATGCCGGCGGGTCGGCTGGCTCGGGCACCGGGATCGGGATCAAGCCGCCGGTGCTGCCGGGGGCGGCGGATAAGGATAAGGCGGGGAGTTTGATGGATCAGGCGTTGTTGAATGCGGTGCCTCAGAAAGCTGACCCTCGACCAATGCGAATGATCAGGTTCTCTGGTTGACCGCCAACGGAAAAAAAGGATTAGGTAAAAGTACAAATGACAGAGCCAGTGAAAGTTAAAAAGTGGTCTTACCCGATAAAGATTGGTGGTGCGGGTGGCACAGATCCACAGCGGTATTACGCGGCCTTAGCGAAGGCGCAGGATGGTTATTACCCACTTGGTAGCAATGGCTTGTGGCATGGCGGCGTGCATTTTGATGAGGCTTCCGGATTAGTCTCTGCACAGAGCGAGGTACGCTGTATCGCTGATGGGCAAGTAGTTGCCTATCGTATCGATGACACCTATCCAGCCACGGTATATACGGATCGCACCGCTTTTGCTTCGACAGGCTTCGTGCTGGTAAAGCATCTCTTGGAGATGCCCGCCCCCCCTACACCTTCTGCCGACTCGGGCGCCGCTCAGGCTGCGGGCCCAATATTGACGTTTTATAGTCTCTATATGCATCTGTTGGACATGGAAGGCTACAGGACGAAAACACCCATGTTGGAACGGCCCTCATACTGGGTTAATGGTGGCTATCAGGTAAAAGCGAGTGTAAGTGATCCCGTCGAGGGTTTGAACGTACGCGCCGACCTCCCAGGGACAGCGGGCTACACCGATATTCTGACTACATTGCCCCGTGGCACTACTGTTACAACGGGAGTCGCAAGTACAGATGGAAAATGGCTAAAAGTTGTCAGTGTGGCGCCAGAAGCTGACCAATCCGCAGCTATAGGCGGGTGGGTATTCAAAAACCAAATGAACAGTAAAGGCGTAAATGAATACCTGATTGGCGAACTAGCGAAAAATATCCCTTCTAATCAAGCTAAGGGTTTGAGAGTGCGTAGGACTGGTTCGACTACCGGTGAGGTTATGTCGATACTGCCTGCTGGCACTCAAGTTGAGATTAGCCAAGAGGGAGCGGTTGGAAACTATCGGAAACTCGTAAAGGTCGTAAGTGGAGCACCGATCCCCGCACTTGCCACTGATGAGAACGGAAATGTTGGCGGTTATGTATGGTTACCTTCACTTGAGACCAAGACCGAACCCAAAGATCTGGGAAAGGTTGTTCTGCTCGATAATCCAGTAGCTATTAAGGCTGGAGCGTTAGTGGGATTTGCCGGTCATTATCAGGAACACGATGAGGGAACGGCTCGTAACTTGGTTCATGTAGAGGTTTTTACATGCGAAGAGATTGAGAGCTTTGTTTCTCTTAGTCGAAACAAATCCGCTACCTTGCCTACGGATCAAAAAAGACTTATAAAAATTTATAAAGGTACAAAGTTAATTACCCATCGACCAGATATCAACGCGACTAACCCACCACAAGTGAGCGATGCCGGTTTAGTAATTGGATATGATTTGATCATGCCACTTGGCGTGCTGGAGGCATTGCCGGCTTCAAAAAAAATTAGGCAGTCGGTAACAACTCCTGGGGTGGGTTCAAGCCCAGCTACGTCAAGCACTATTCGTTGGTGGCATCTTGAGGGGGTTCTGGGTGACGCACATGGTAACTCGATTAATGGATGGCTAGGCGAGAAAGATCTGATTACCACCCGCCATAATCCATGGGAGTGGGAAGGATTCCAATTCATCGAAGAGAACAGTAGTAACGCTGAGCATCTATCCTCATTTCTACATGATCGTGATCTTCTTACCGAAGAAGAAAAGGCTACTTTTGTCCCGATGGCCAGTAAGTCGACTAAAGGGCCGGTAAAGGAAGGCTTGTATGACATTATTGATGCTGACAAGAACGATAAGCTGACAGCTACGGAAATACAGGCGGCACTTGCAAAGCCTTGGTTTGCGCAATCTATATCGCAGCTTATTACTAAGTGTGAAAGTGAGTGGTTCTATGAAGCGGCCAAATGGGATGCGTTGGATGGATTAATGGGGCATTCAGAAAACGTACCCAATTTAAACTGGGTTGCGCAAAAAAAACGAATCAAGGAAATGTCGTGGTGGGAAGAGGTGGCTACGAAGGAGACATTGAGCCCAGATGGTAAGGTTTGGCATATGCATCCTGTTGGGGTGATAGGGAATTTTAACACCAAAAAACAATGTGATTGTAACGTTGTTGTTAAAGTTACCCGCTGGGGCTCTCATTACGGACCTGTAGTGTGGGGAGAGGTAAAACTTGGGGATGTACCTCAGTGGGCTGATTTTGAAGCAGCTGGTAAAGTGACGGCTTTTGAAAAGAAAGTTATTGCCGTTATGTGTGAAAATGAGGGGAAGATCAATACAGTTCAGTCCTATGATAGTGAGCTAATTTCTGCGGGCGCGATGCAGAAAACCGTGAACCCTCAGGGTGAAGGTGAATTTCCAATTCAAGTGAAATCATTTAAGGAGCAGTACCCTGATGAGTTTGCTGAGCTTTTTGAGAACCAAGGATGGTATTTGGATTTAAGCGCTGATAAACCTAAGATGTATTACAAAGATCCTGAATTCGCCAATGGCGAAAAGCTTGAGCGAGCTGAATTAAAAAGCAAATTGAGAGTCGGGTGCGGAGAGTCAACATTTGGAAATGTTATTCAATGTAAGCCAGTCTCTGTTTTGGCTTGTGCAGTGGGGTCTCCTTCTTTTGTGGAGCTTCAAATTTCAGATTTTATAAAGCGCTTGAAAGAGCTGCAGTCAAAAAAACCAAGCTCTTACGACTTTACAGTTGGGCAATTATTTTTATCGACCCTCGGACAGGCTACAGTTCTGGATGAGCACGTTAACCGTCCTGGTAACGTAGCGGAAAATCTTAAGAACGCTTTAGATAGATTTTTCTCAGAAAATCCCACTATCAGTAAGAATGTAAGTACATGGGGAAGTAATCATGCTAGTTATGAGCGGAAAATTACTGATATTTACGGCCCGGGTCGTACTGGAATGACAACTCCTAATGTTAGATATGCGAAGCTAAAGGCGGCAGTAAATGTTTAATAGATATTCTCTCGTGATTTTATTTTCGGCTTCGCTTGCTGGAGTAAGCTATGCCGATACACAGTCGTTAAAAATTGTCGGCTATAATGAAAGTGCTTTAGTCTTTGATAAATATAATGAAGATTTTGGAGGGTGGGGTGACGTTCAATATCGGAGCGAGAAATATGGATTTAGTATGTATTCGCTACCGAAAAAGCTAGAAGGTTTCGAGGAGGGGGTTGTAGCAAATTCAGATATAAACCGTTTATCAGCTGATAAAAAGTACGTGGTGGTTCAGCGAACTAATGCAGCGGAAATGGTTGATGGGGACGGAAATAAAATCGTCTCTTCGCAGGCATATTGCGATATGATTTCGCTAGAAACCGGATGTATAGAAAATATTGGCTCGGTACAACAGTGCGATGGTCAGTGGATAGATAATAAATGGAAGAGTACTCGGGGAGAGTTTTTTGAGTTTTCAAAAGGGGGTGTCCCTCCGAGAAAGCTACTTTCTGAAGCGGTTGGCTTGACTGAAAAAGACTCGCGGGCGAATTCGCTTAAGGACTCTTTATTTATGGGGGTATCTTCTTATTTTACGTGCTATCCTCCTGGAAAAAACATATCTGAGTATAATGATATTGCATTCTATCTTGCTCAAGGTGGTGAGCATCTTTTAGCGATGCAGATTTATAATTATTTGTTGCCGATTGCTGAAGATAGAATTCCATTGAAGTTAAATGCTGCCGACTCCCTTTGGGCTCTAGGTAGGCATGAAGATGCAAAGAGTTATTATGCCAAGTATCGTGACGCAATGATAAAAAAAGGTTTGGGAGATAAGGTTCCTGAGAGAGTTGTTGGGCGTTTGAATTAGTGGTTATGCCATTGCTTGTTTAGAAAAGGTGACTGTTGGAAAAGGTGACAAATTTATTTGTGGTGCTGCGCTCAGCGGCTTTGATTTTGGTGCGGCGTTTAAATAGATCTGTTCCGTGTATTTAGAATCAAGCAGGTTCTAGTTTGCTGTTGGATTTTTGCGGATGTCAAGGGATTATGAATTTTAGATTTAGTCTTGTTTTGGCTTTTTCTTTGCTGTCTTCGGTTGTGAAAGCAGAAGGAACTATGGTTGCAACCGTGCTTCAGGCCGATTTTTCCAAGGATCCGGAAGTACGGCTGCTCGTGAGGGTTGTAGACATGGGATGGGGGCCGGATGCTCCGTCCATGGCCCTTCGTAAAGAGTGTCTGGCGAGGGTGAAATCGTCTGACCGTCCCGGCCCGGACCCATGCTTTTCGATTGAAATCACCGAGAGCAAAAAGCAACGGGCCATTGTTCGGCAAACGCTGCTGAATGATCCTCAGCGCTCAACCGACCCGATCTATCTGGAAATCGTCTACCAATCTGAAGTCAGTGCAAGCGATCCGACCAATCATTACGGGCGCTCTGCCTGGCTGAAAGTTGAAGAGAACGGTTTCTACAATTGGAACAACGAAACCAAACAGGCGTTGGCGGATGTCGTGTGGCCAATTGCGCCGAGTGGGACGCTTGATCTGGTTGTGACGGATACGGATGCACTGCTCAACCTCGTTTACCGGGAGCGCATGGAACGGTTGGACGAAAATGCACAGAAAGGCCTGAGGGAAACCCAAAGGGCCTGGATGAAATTTCGAGACGCGGAGTGTTTGCCTGAGTCGAAATCGTATAAATCGGTTTTCGGGGAATGGTCGAGCTCCTGCTTGATCCGCGCGACGATAGAGCGAGCCCGTCAATTGGCTATGGCTCCGGACAAGAGCAAACAGTGAACTAAAGCGTTTGACCAGTAGGTTTATGGAGTGAGGAAGTTGTGAGGAAATTGGGACAGGTTCATTTGTTGCTTCATGGATGAGTATGAACAAACTTTTCTTTCTCTCTTTTGCGCTATTCCCTTTAGGTGCTCAAAGCGCAGTCACCACCGAATCACTTTGCTTCGAACTTACCCAATCGAGCCCGGTAAAATTCGAACTCCGAACCTACTATGACGACGCCAGCAAATGGTCTGGTGGTTTTGTGAAGTACGCCAAATCCAGCGAACCCATTTCCATTGTGTTGGCTGATTCCAAGAGCGAAATCCTCGACCCGGACGCGCCTTGGCAGTACACCAGAACTTGGTTTGAAGTCGCCAAAGGCAAGGTCACGGGGACTTATGAGTTGATGACGCAAGGCTCACAGATCGTGTCGATGTCTTACACAAAGCAGTCCAACGGCAAGGTATACAGCTTCGGAATCAATACCAGCATCGACTCCTCTCCGGAGTCCGGATGCAAGTGGGAATAGAGATTGAAAGGGGGGCAGATTTATTTGGCTAAAAGGGTGTTGTGATGAAAGTTTTGTTTATGCTGGTCAGTGGTTTTTATTTTATTGCGTTCTTTTTGCCAAATGCTCAATCAGAATCTTTGGATAGATGTGGTGTTTTAATCCCCGAGATTCCCGGTTTTAAGTTGAGCGTGAGAGTCGAGGGTGGTGTGTGCTATGGCGAACTTATTTCGAGTGTCAATTTAAATCCAGATGTTTTGACAGAAGAAAATATTTTCCTGATTGAGCCTGTCGAGTTTGAAAGGAGCTTGGCAGCATCCGGCCGGTTCGATGGAAATGGTAAATATATTTACAACTACGCCGCGGATGATTCGTTTTAGCAGAGACTGGAAACAGGAACAGTAGATTTTGCTAATTTTTCAGTATCGGGTTCTGCCGAAGTCAAGGTACTAATATCTCCTTTCATGCTCTGGAATTCTGATGATGAAGTTGCCGCTGCTGAGAGAAAATTCTCTTTGGCACAGAATGGTCTGTTGTTCGACTGCTTTTATGGGTTGAAAGGTATAAAAGGTGTGACAGTAAATTTTTCTGCATGCGTACCTAGGTCAAATCTAAAAAGTGATCCCAACTTGGTTGGTATTAAAGAGTCATTTGAGGCTATGAAGCCTAGCAAAAATTAGTCAAACAAAGTGCAAGGATGGCAAAAGGGAGGTGTTTATTGATGAGAGCTTTGTTTAAATCTGGATTGCTAATTTCATTTTTTCTATATTCGATAGCTTCGTTTGCTTGTGATGTCCCCGAGAGTAAAGCTTACCACTCGATCTCAACAAAAGGCGGTACGATTGTATTTGATCTAGTCCCAATAGAGAGTGAGGCGAGTGGTGACGGATCAAGTAGTCAAAAGGGGATTGATGTTAGCTACATTGATTGTGTGAGTAAGGCTAAGAGGCTGGTCGGACAATTGCCGTATTTGGCAGATACAGGGCAAGTGCGCGCGGCTTTTTTTGTTGATATAGAAGG
Organism: Pseudomonas sp. B7(2017); assembly: GCF_002112745.1. Taxonomy (NCBI): domain Bacteria; kingdom Pseudomonadati; phylum Pseudomonadota; class Gammaproteobacteria; order Pseudomonadales; family Pseudomonadaceae; genus Pseudomonas; species Pseudomonas sp. B7(2017). Next base: position 273,561 of record NZ_NEIP01000001.1, read on the forward strand.
TAGCTCTGAAAGTGAACTTTTTGTAATTCATAGTGTGGGGATACACTCTGATACCGGAGTTAAATACTCTGGCGAGTACTATAGTGTGCATGTGTACAAAAAAAGCGAAGATGGTTACTCAAGAGATGAGCGTATTTCCAAGTATTTTGGTGAGGGTGGAGATATATTGAATGATGATTACCAGGGGTTGTTGTACGCGTTTCCCTACAAGGATCAATTGTCTGTTATTAATAAACTTGCTACTCCGGCATTTTCTAAATGGAATGAAGGCGTCCCCGTTCAACTGACGATAAACAAAAAGGCCAAAATTTATAGTTCTCCTGTTTTTGACGATGTCACGCGTATGTATTTGATTGCCGGGGACAAGGTTCAGCAGGAGGCTGTTGAGGCTGGATGGCTCTCGGTCATGTTCAAAACACCGAAAGGTAAAGAAATTCGCGGATGGATCTTGTGTGGTGATGCTGATGGATGTTGATGTCGCGGAGTTATGAATAGAGCGAACACATGCGATCAAAAACTCTAGCAGCATCACTGCTCGGCTTGCTGTGGGCGATGCCGGTGCTAGCCGAAACCACTACGTTCAGCCCAGCCAAAGGCGTCGAGGCGACGCTGGTTCTCGGAGGCTCCACACTGAACGTCACGGTTAAAGGCGAAGCGCGTAATGAGTCGCGGACAATCGATTTTGAAGCCGAAAACGAACTCCATGTGCAGGTCGATGATTTCAATTTCGACGGCGCCCAGGATTTCGCGGTCTGGCAGCTTGATGACGGCATGGGCACTTACGGCTACTCTCGGGTGTTCATTTACCACGCCAAAAGCGGCACCTTCGAAGAGTTGCAGCCGGACTGCGGCGATGGCTTTGTTAATTTGCGCGTCGACAAAAAGCGTAAAGCGTTGCTCAGCACCTATTGGGACATGAACATACCCAAGCAATGCATCACCCGGTTCGCCAAACGCAAAGCCTGAATGACCCAAGGAAGAACGCTGTGAAACGTTTTGTTTTTGCCCTGCTGGCCGTGCTGCTGCCTGTTTCAGCGGTGTACGCGCAGGATGACTGCAGTCATGTCACCTCTAGCCTGGAAATGGTGCCCTGCTCGGAGGCGGCAAAAAAGGCTGCCGATACGCAGTTGAATGTCAGCTACAAACAATTGATGGCGCGGCTTGAGTCTGATTATCGAGCCGATCCGGCATTGGGCGCGGAGTACGCGGCGAAGGTTAAAGAGTCGCAACGTGCGTGGCTGAAATTGCGTGATGCGAACTGCCCCTTGGAAGCATTCGAGATCGAGGCGGGGGTGCCGGCGCATGTGTTTGCGGTTAACTCGTGCATCGCCAGAATGAGCCGCGAGCGCTCGGTTTATCTGGACAAGATCGCGCCTGGACAACCTGAGCAGTCAACCGATAAAAGCGCTGCGTGCCCAGCTGACGACTTCATGCCGTTCCTTGCGGCATTTTCTGCCGATAGCCAATCTCAGCGCAGGTTCACGGCGATGACGGTCAAATCGCTCGCGTTGAAACCGACAGTCGAACCCGGTCGTTTCGAACCGATCGTTATGGGTATGAAGGGTGCCGAGTTGGGTTATCCGTTAATGGCACCCATCCCCTCCCGCGAGATTCCGGGAGTCAAGATACAAGAGCTCGACGATAGCCACTCCATCGTTGTGGATAAGCGCGCAGGTTGGAGCCACGTTAAAGTCTTCAATTTTTCGCGGCAGGCCTGTTGGGTGCTTGAGGGCGTTGAAGACTGGTCGATCAGTGATAAAGATCTGGTCGTTGCGAGCAAGCCCAAGCTGAGCAAGGAAGAGAATTTCTGTTACCAACGTGCCGAGGCGTTCGAAGCGTTGGGGGCTCCGGAAGATCAACCGCTCACGGTCGAGTTGTTTGAAGCCACCTTGGAAAATCTGTTGTGCGCAGCACGCTCTGGAGACCCACTCGCCAGTTACAAAGCGGCCATTCTGAGTCTCTCGGGTATGGCGCCGCAGGTGCCGACAGACACGCTGGAGTCTTTATTCAAAGCAGCAGCCACTACGTTGCCCAGCGGTGCGATGGGGCTTTCTGAGTTTTACTGTGACGGCAACGAGCTCACCTCCGACGGGCCCTGCAAAAATCCCGCGCTCGCAGAGCAAGCACTGATGGGCGCCGTGAAAATGGGCAGTGCCATCGCGATCAGCAAGTTGGGATCAACCTTTGCGAGCGGCGAGTGGGGCACCCAAGACGCCTCCCGAGCCATGGCCTGCTATCAACTGGCTCTCGCCCAAGGCTACGAAGGGGCGAACTTCGGTCTGGAGCATCTGCAGAAGAACTACACCACTGAGATCAAACCCAGTTATTGCTTCTGACAGCCACCGAAGCCGTACGGTTTTCCTTTAAACTCCCCGCCCTCAAGGAACACGCTCAGGACACGGAATGCCAGTCCCCTCTTTCTCCCTTCGCCGCGCATGGGTGCTGTGGCTGTACGCCGCTGCGCTGGTGCATTTGCTCGCCGGTCTCACCCTGAGTTGGGCCGGTCATTCCGGTTTGCTTGAGGTTTATTTGCAAACCCTTGAACAGGTTTTCTGGGGCGCCGATGCAGTGCCTGTTGCCGCTCGTGAGCAACAGGTCTGGTGGCTCGCGTTGTTCGGGGCGACGCTGCAAAGCTACTCGCTGTTCATGCTTACCTTGGTGCACATTGGCAATCGCCTGAAAACCCCGCTGGCCTGGGGCGGGTTGATGGCCGGTATTGTTTTGTGGGCGCCGCAGGACATGTTGTTCTCCGCGCAAAAACAGGTGTGGTCGCACCTTTGGTTCGACTGCGCTGCGCTGCTCGTGCTGCTGCCGCCGTTGCTCTGGCTCTATCGCCACGACCGCCGAATTTCCTCTTCCCAAACTTCCTTGAGTGAGCAAAACCATGCCTGATTTTTCGTTACTGGATTGGGCGCTCGCCTTGCTGATTGCCCAGGCATGCCTGGGAGCGCTCGACACTCTATATCACCACGAACTGACGGTAGCGTTACCGTACCGCCACAGCGCGCGGCTGGAGTTGTCGATCCATGCGCTGCGTTCGTGTTTCTACGGGATCCTGTTTCTCGGCATGGCGCATCTTGAGTTCCATGGCGCGTGGGCGGTGGTCGTTGCGCTGCTGTTCGCGCTGGAGATCGGTCTTACGCTGTGGGATTTCGTGGTCGAGGATCGAAGCCGCAAGCTACCGGCCATCGAGCGCATCATGCACACGGTGCTGGCGGTCAACGGCGGGGCGTTCTTTGCGCTGTACGGCGTGCAACTGGTGCAATGGGCGAGTCTGCCAAGCGGCTTGAGCGCCGCCGATTTCGGCTGGAAAGGCTGGGTGCTGACGCTGTTTGCGCTGGGCGTGACTGCGTCGGGTATTCGCGATGGCCTGGCGGCGTTACGCATGCAGCGCGAGGGAAAACCCTCCAACCCGTTTGCCGGCGGTGCCTACAAACGTGTGCTGGTCACCGGTGGCACCGGGTTCATTGGTGAAATCCTGGTCAATCAGTTACTCGACGCCGGCCACACCGTCAGCGTGCTGGCCCGTGATCCGTTGAAAGCCGCTTACCTGTTCGACGGCCGAGCACGCTGTGTGCGCTCGCTGAGCAAACTCGGCTATGACGAAACCTTCGACGTGGTGATCAATCTTGCTGGCGCACCGGTCGCCGGCCCGCGCTGGAGTTCCAAGCGGCAGGCCCAACTGCTGGCCAGTCGGGTCAACACAACCGAAGCGCTGATGAACTGGCTGAAGAACGTCCGCCATAAACCCGCGCTATGGATTCAAGCCTCGGCCATCGGTTTCTACGGTGTACGCGATGCCAGTGAAAGCCTCGATGAACACGCCAGCAAGGGCGACGGATTCATGGCCGAGCTCTGTGCGCGCTGGGAGGCTTCGGCACAGCCCGCCACGCAGTTTGGCGTGCGTCAGGTGGTGCTGCGCCTCGGCGTGGTGTTCGGGCCGGGCGGTGCGTTGCTTCCGTTGCTGATTCCGTTCCGCTTGGGCTTCGGCGGTCGCATGGGCGATGGCCGGCAGATCATGAGCTGGGTGCACCGCGATGATGTGATCCAGGTGATCGCCCGATCCTTCCACGATGAAAATCTGCGTGGCACCTACAACATGGTCGCGCCCGAAGCCGTCAGCCAGGCAGCGTTCGCCGAGAACGTCGGCAAGGTTCTCAAGCGTCCGGTGTGGTTTCACATTCCCGCAGCGCCAGTGCGTGCGTTGGCCGGGGAAATGGCTCAGTTGTTCTTCGACGGTCAGCGTGTGGTGCCGCAACGTTTGAGCGAGGCGGGCTACACGTTCCGCTATCCGACCCTCGACGCCGCGCTGCGCGATCTGGCCTGAGGATCGCCCATGAGCAAGCCTGTGATGTACCTGCTGGCCGGCAACGGCAGTGCCGCCGATTGGTGGGATGACGCGCTGCCGCATTTTCAGCGGTACGACGTGGTGCCGCTGGAGTTGCCGGGCTTCGGCGCCAACCCGCAGCCCCCCTGCGAGGACCTGGCGGATTACGCCAAGACCTTGTTGGCGATGACGCAAAAGGGCAGCGCGATCATGGCCGTCGGGGTCAACGCGTTGCTGGTGCTGCATGCGCTGCAACGTCGGCCCGGGCACTTTTCCCGCAGTGTGTTGCTGGCGCCGGTGGGCGCCTTTTTGTGGCAGCGCCGATTGCCGGCGCTGATGTCACCGCTGCCGATCCGCAAGAGCATTCACTGGTTGCTGTCGAACAAACCCACGCTGTTCGCGCGCAAGTTCTCCAACCAGACCTGGACGCCTGCGCAATATCAGCGCATGGGCGCCGGTTATGCGCGCTGCCGTGCGTTTGTGCCGCACTGGGATCTGATCCGTGCCGACACCGCGCTGCCCTTGCTGGAGTGGATCACCGACCCGGTGGAACTGGTCTGGGGCGATCAGGATCAGGTGCTCGGCATCGAACAAGCGGCGGCATGGTCGGCGATTCTTGCGCGCGCGGACCTGACCATCAGCCTCAAACCCGGTTGGGGCCATTACCCGTGGATCGACGCGCCCGCGCCGTTTGCGCAGTGGCTGGAGTCGGGCGAGCGCGGGTTCGTCGCGCACACCAAGGGCGGGCGCTTGCGCCTGGCGGAACTGGCCCGGCAACCGGTGCCGGCGGCGCTGAGCCTTAACGATTGCAACGATTCGCGTCTGCCGGCCTTCCTCGCCAGGGAACCGCAGGCGACCTGGGCGGTGCGTTCCTCCAGTTATGGCGAAGATCAGGCCGACTCGGCGAATGCCGGTTTGAGCACGACTTACCTGCGCGAGCCGGCCGCCAACGTGCCGGCGCGCATTGCCGAGCTGACTGCCGAAGGTGTCGAGGAAGTGGTGGTGCAGCGCTTCATCACGCCGCAGGTGTCGGGCATCGCGTTTGTGCGTCATCTGTCGGTGGAGCTCGAATGGGTTGAAGGTCATCTGGAATCGTTGGCCGATGGCCAGGTCAGCCCGGAGCGGGCGACGCTTTCGCGGCTCGGCGACGCCTGGCGCAGCGGCACATTCACGTCCACTCATGGGTTGACCGAAGACGCGCTGTGGCGCTTTCTCCAGGATGTCTTGCGGGTGTTCCACTACATGCCCGGCGATGTCGAATGGGCCTGGGACGGCGCGCAACTGTGGCTGCTGCAATACCGGCCGATCAGCGACTACGGCTGGCGCCGGCACCTGACGGCCGCCAACATCGCCGAGATCCTGCCGCCGCAACCCAGCGTGCTGGTGGAGTACGCCCAGCGCCGGGCCGCTGCGAGCATTCCGGCGATCATGGCTCGTTGGGATGCGCGGGTGCTGCAGGACAACGAGCCGTTCACGGCTGTGTTTGGCGGCGCGTCCTACATCAACAATGACCTGTTTCTCGCACGGTTGGCCGACTGGGGCATCAGCGCAAGCAGTTACGCCGGTGAAGTCGGCGGCGCGACCCCGCATCTGCCGTGGCGACCGCTGCGGATGTTGCGTTCGCTACCGTTGTTCCTGCGCATGCAGCGTATCGCCCGCGGGCATTTGCTGAGCCTTGAGCACGGCTTGCAGCGCTTCGACCGGGAGCTGACCGACCTCGTCACCCAAGGGGCTGACGGTCAGCGACTGGCCGACTGGTTCACCCGGTTTTATGTGTTCGTGGTGCAGGGCAATCTGTGCATCGCCACGGCGCTGGCCAGCAGCGGCGGGGACTGGCTGGGCCGACCGCCCACCGCTTACGACAACTTGGACAACAGCCCTCACCGACTGCCGTGGGAGACCGACCCGGCCACACCTCGGCCTGCGTCGAACGAACTGCCGCTGCAGGCGTTCCCGCAATGGTCAGGGCTGATCCGCCTCGCCCATTCGACCGGCCTGCCGGGCCTGCGTGGTTACTACCTGCAAGTGCGCGAGTGGTATCGCGACAACCTGATGCGCATCTTCTTCCGCCTGCATCACGCTATGCCTCTGGCGGATCGCGAACACTGGTTTGCGCCGCACCCGGACATCCGCACGCGCGACGGCAGCTTCTGGCAGGACGGCCGCGAAGGTGCCGAACAGGCTACCGGATTCATGATTTACCCGGGGCAGGTGCGGGGCATTCTTGGCGAAGACATTTTGCTGGAAGACACCCTCGATCCGGGGCGTCACGCGCACTATCAGGCCGCGCGGGCGGTGATTGCGCGGATGGGTGGGCGGTTGTCGCATGGTTCGACGTTGTTGCGGGAACTGCGCAAGCCGTCGGCGGTGATGCCGCAGGTGGATTTGGCTTGGGTGGGGTGTGAGGTGGTGTATCGGGATGGTGAGCTGGAACTGATGAATTCGAAGGATGAGAAGTGAAACGACTGCTGGTGTTATGTGTGAGCGTTTTCAGCAGCCCTGACCATTGAGCAGTCGGAAAGTCCCTCGGTGAAAAGGATCGTCTATGGCCAGCCTTAAGTGGGTGATGATTGTCGTGAGCCTGTTTGCCTCAGCCAATGCTTTGGCCGAGGACACCCAGATTGTCGGGGTGGGCGGGCATGTATTGACGCTGAAGGACAAGAAATGGGGCAGGCCGGCAGCGGAGACAGCAGTCGCCTCGTTTACCGCGAATGGCAAGACTTTCCCCCTCTATGTTGCCGACGTTGGTACCGAAGCACACGACAGTGGGCTAAGTCCTGACAAGAAAACAATGCTGATCCTTCAGACGCTGTATGGCGTTGTCGTTGGTCAAGAGGGTGAAGAAATCCCGACTGAGGAGACTGGCTGCGGTGTCGTTTCGATGGAGACCGGTTGCGTACTGAGTCAGCATGCAGCCAGGTTTTGCTACGGCAAGTGGGAGGGCAATCGATGGGCCTCCGGTGAGGGGGAAGTTCTTGACCTTGCCTTGACGACACCTTCTCCAAAGGAGTTGCTGAAGCAAGTCTCAAGTATTGAGGTGCCGCAATCCCGCGTGGAAGAACTCACATTCAGTCTTCGCACAATAAGCCCAGACGCCTATATGGCTTGCCACCCACCGGCGCGCAATGTTCAAGCTTTCAACGACCTGGCCTACTACTTGGCCGAGGGCGGTAAAGATGAGCTGGCGCTGAAGTTTTATCGCGGCGTTGAGGCGGTCGGAAAACGCACGGTGCTGATGTTGAATATCGCCGATTCCCTCTGGCGCCTTGATCGCAAAGACGAAGCGCAGCGCTATTACAGCCAGTACCGTGACGCGATGAGTGCGGATCGCAAAGCGCAGAAAATTCCAAAACGTGTCGTTGAGCGAATTGCAGATCAGGAAATGAGAAATTGAACAGGATTGTTCGTTTTATCGCATTGAGCCTTGGGTTTATTCCCACTTCATACGCGCTCGCTGCGCCGCACGTCCTCAAGGAAATCCCGGCAAGCCTGCTTGGCGATGCATCACGGCAGAACGTTTTCGTTCTTGCGGGTGATGCAGATGGGGCTTCCAACCGGTTATTGATCGCACCTGTGCAAGCGCGCAATGAGGACATTTTGCTCGATACGTCCAAGGCGTTGCCTCTGACCAAGAGTCAGTATTCGTCTGAGCTTCTGGACAGTTTCAGCGTACGGGTTCTCAAAGGGCGGTCTGCAGCCATGACGGTTGTGGATCCGCAAGAGGAGGAGGTTCTGGTCAAGCAGCGATTCGTTGAGGCTGGGGACTACATTGCGCTGGTGACCAACGAAGAAGGCAACACGGTTTTCAACTTCAATCTGTTGTTCGCCTACAACAAGGGCTCAAGGCAATTTGAACTTAAAGAAGTGCTGCAGTTGGTCAGCAACGATTCCTGTGATCGCTCGCTGGTGAGCGTATCGGAATTGCCGTTAGGGACATTGGGCCCAATTACCTTGGCTTCCTTCAACGGTCTCGAGGCTCTTCAAAAGTTACGGGCTGCTAACGTCAGTCAACCTGCGGGCGGCTACAAAAAACTGATGACGGTCGATTCCGCTGACCTGCTGGACAGAGCGCTGGCAGCGTATCGAAAGGGTGATAGCGACTCCTTCAAGGAAATGATGAGTTATACGGTGATGGGAGATGACGCTCATGGTGCGTGTTCTCCGGAAAGCTACATCGTCAAAAAGTACTACTACCCGCAGCATCCAGGTTGGTCCAATGACCTCGGGTTTCTGCTGGGCGAGGCGGGTTACTACGCGGAGTCTATTCAACTGCTGAATGCGGTGATTGCGCACAACCCGGAGCGGACAGTGGCTTACCTGAATCTCGCCGATGGCTATTGGGGTGTGGACGATAAGCAGCGTGCGTCAGTCGCGTACAAGCAATACGCATCGCGAATGTCGGAAGCGGGAAAGGCTTCGAGGATTCCTCCCAGAGTGTCGGAGCGCAGCGTGGAAGCCCCCGAATCGTGATTGCATTCGTAGATTGATCAATAGGGAAGTGACTGGACTTGAACTGGATATTGAGTCGTATCTGTTTGCTCGGCGTCATGGCCGGCTTGTTGATCCAGCCGGTATCGGCAAGTGACCCGCAAACCATTGGCCAATTGCATCCGCCGGTGGTGGCTTCGTTGGGTGATCAAAAGATCACAGTGTTTTTTTTGAAGAACAATTTGAAGGGCCATGTGACTGGGGTTCACGTGCCGGGCGCCGAAATTTTCTACTCACCCGTGAATGCAAAGACACCCACGCTGAATTACGTATGGAAGCTTGAGGGCGAGGAAGTCGTATCAGTATTTTTCTACGTCCGAAAGCAGCCGGAGTTGGCAGGGAAGTCCATGTACGTGCTGACGAAAAGCAAAAGGTCGTACGGCGGTTTCGAGGGATATGACTATTCAGTGATAGAGCTGCCGCTCCGGAAAAGCGGCGACGAATTGTCTTTGCATTTTTTCCGTGGTGACCCGCCTGATCCTGAACTGCAAAACTGCCACGACGGCACCGATCCGGAGACGGGCCAGAAGGTGGTGTGTGCTTACAAGGATGCCGCGAGCGTGAAAAAGCGTCTTGCGGAACTTGATGGGGGCGCAAGTCAGGATCAAAAACAGCAGGATGGGCTGAGTCGTGAAACTCCTGATGCTGCAGGGGGCACGGCTAATACTGCCTGTCCCTACAGCGAGTTTTCAGCGTTTCTTACAGCCTTTTCCGAACGCGCAGAAGTGCAAAAAGCATTTGCCCAACAGCCGTTGCAACTGGTCACCACCGTACCGGGCGATCCCGAGCCGGGATTGGAAAAACGCAGTGTGAGCGGTGATCAGATTAAGTTTCCGCTCATCCCCGGTCGCGAAAAGCGCGATGCCGAGGGCCTGACGTTGACCGTCAAGGAAGTGCAGGGCAACAGTGCCACGGCAATTCTGCAGAAGCCGGATACGGACTATGTGTTCGAGTACCGGTTTGTTCGAGGGGCGTGCTGGGTGCTTGAAGAGGTTTCGGACTTTTCGCTTTAGCGCTTTGGCATTCATCTGAACCGCCACGTAGATTTGTGGCTATCCGTACCGCTTAAGGAATGATCGGTTTGAAGTATTTGTCTGTGCTGCCTTTGGTTGCGCTATTGCTCTGTCCTTTGGCTGCCTATGGGGAACTCACATCCGAGGTTCGCTGTTTTCGTTCGTCGGAAGGCAAGAACATCAATTTTGAGTTCAGGACGTATCACGACTCCGTGTCCATATGGGGCGGGGTGGGTGTCCGGTATAGGCAGTCCAAGCGATTTATTACGCTTGTGCATCGGAACACCGAGCAAATAATCCTGGCAGAGGATCGACCGTATGAGTTCACGACGACTTGGGTGGAGGTCTCCGAAGGTGCTCTAACAGGTGAATATGAGATGGTCAGTCAGGGTGCCCGTGTCTACAGCATGGTCTACACGAACTACAAGTCTGGGAAGAAGTACTCATTCGAGGAAGATTTCGGTATAGATTTTTCACCTGAGACGGGTTGCCAGTGGTGATCCCGGAACCATCAGAAAAGGGGACTCAACGTCCCCTTTTTTCCGCCCACGATCCAGCTACGGCCTGACCTGATACTCCCTGAACTCAATGTGATCGATTGTGCCTTCCACCATCAAGCGCACGCCATCCGCCATTCTGCTCAGGCCCAGTGCCATCGAGCGGCGGGGGCCGTCGAGTTCGTCGGCCAGGTTGGCGGCGATGGCGCTGATGCACAGGAGGTCTTCGGAGGCGTTGGCCATGAGGGCTTCGGCGTCGGCGTTGGGGCAGAGGATGAACAGGCCGCCGAGGCGTTTGGGACGCGCGGTGGCGGGTTTCAAGTGGTGGTCGAGGGCGCGTTCGGCGGCTTCGTGGAGTTTCCTTGAATCAAGGGATTCGTAGGGGGAGGTTTCTGGTGTTGCGGGGGGATTGGGTGTTGGTTTGAACATCGTGATTTCACCGAGTTATGGAGCCGCCATCACTTCGCTTGCTTCGAAAGGGTGGCAGCTGTGCATAGGTGTGCAAGACCGGACTCGGTAACCGGCAGACCCGAAGGTCTCCCACACACAGCCGCCATAACGATTCGCGAGCATAGGAAAATGCTTGGTGAATAGCCATAACCGGATGAATGACGAGTACGGACTTGCACGTCCGAGTCACCGATTTTGCGGCGACACACAGAGGCTATCGACGAACCGCTAGCCCGCCTAGTTCATGGGCATCCCGGCGTTTTGAGGGAAATTTCCTATAGGTTTGCGAGGCGCAAGATCAAAAGATCGCAGCTTCGGCAGCTCCTACAGGGATGTGTTTCAACACGTGTAGGACGCGGGGTTGGAAATCGTGACTTGGCAGTCATCATGCGAGAAAAGCTCGCCATCGTCTTGCAACGTCACTCGATAGTGGCGTTATCCCATGAATCCCTTACACTCCCCCAGCCGTTCATTTTCCTTTTGAGGCTGTGCGCATGAAATTTCGTTTTCTTCTGTGGATGCTGGGGCTGTTGATGGGCAAGGCCAGTCGGACCAATCCGGCGTTCCAGCAGCAGTTGGGTGACAAGGATCTGGTGTTTCAGCTGCAGACCCTGGACGGCAAGGTGGCGCGGCATTTCGTGGTGAAGGGGCAGCGCATCACCAGCAAGGCCGGGGCGGTGGCGGAGCCGGCGTTTGCGATTGCGTTCAAGGACGCGGCATACGGGTTTGCCACGATGCAGGCCAAGAACAAGCAGCTGGCGTTCATGCAGGGGATTCAGGACAAGTCGATTCAGCTCAAGGGCAACCCGGCGCTGGTGATGTGGTTCCAGGGGTTGACCAAGTATTTGAAGCCTAAGAAGGCCAAGCCTAAGGCTTGATGCGGTCAGGTAGACCGGGTTGGATTCATCGCGAGCAGGCTCGCTCCCACAGGGGTTGTGTAAACCCTGAGGGAGCGGGCCTGTTGGCGTTTAGGCCTGGCTGAACTGCGAAGCCAGTTCGCGCAGCAGGACTTCGGCTTCGAGGACTTTGCTGACGACGTCGTTGGCCTTGTCGCGGGTCAGGCCGACGCGTTCCAGCAGCGCGTCCGGGATGTCTTCGTCGGGGCCGGAGCCGATGCCGCGGGCGCGCAGCAGGCGCACGGCCAGGCACACGAGGTTGGGGTACTCGGCGTAGGCGCCGTCGTAGTTCGGGTCGTGCTGGAAGCGCAGGGCGGTGGCCAGTTCGTCGGGCATGTCCCAGTAGCGCATCAGCCAGGAGCCGATCTGTTCGCGGCTGATGCCCAGCAGGTGCTGTTCCACGAAGCTGTGGCACAGGTGCGGGTTGACCTCCAGGTGCCGGCAGATCAGCGAGAAGTGCGGCGGGAACACGTGGGCCAGCAGCAGGTAGCCGAAGTTGTGCAGCAGGCCGGCAAGGTAGGTCAGGCCGGCTTCAGGGCGCTGGGCGCGCGGCATGGCGCGGGTCAGGCCTTCGATGACGGCGGCGGTGTAGATCGACTGCTGCCAGTACGGCGTGGTGTGTTGCGGGTGATCCTTGGGCAAGCTCAGGGTCTTGCCGAGGGCCAGGCCCAGGGCCAGGTTGATCACCAGGTCGAAGCCCAGCACGCGGACGATGGCGTCTTCCACCGAGCGGATCTTGCCCGGCGAGGCGTAGTACGGCGACGCCGCCCAGCTCACCACTTGCGCGGCCAGCGCCGGGTCGGTCTCGACCACGCCGGTGATGTCGTCGATGGTGGCGTTGGGGTCGACCCGCAGTTTGATGATCTTTTGCGCGGTCTCGGCCAGCGGCGGGATCTCGATGGTCGCTTCCAGGCGCTGCTGGATGCGCCGTGCGGTGAACGCCTGCACGGCCTGGGTGATTTCCTCGCGGTCGTCGTCCGGGCGGTCGAGGTTGGGCCGGATGCTGCTCAGGGCTTCGCCGAAGTTGGCGGCGCTGGCCTTGGTCAGCATGGTCTTGAAGGCTTCGCTGGTGATCTCCAGCAGAACGCCCGGCTCGCCGGAGTGGATCAGCAGCTTGGGCTCGCGCAGCAGGCTTTCTTCGTAGAGGCACGGCGAGCTGGTCAGCGCCGGCAGGCCCGGCAGCAGGCTCAGGCTGTGCTTGCCGAGCATCTTGTCCAGGCGCTCGGTGGACACGGCGGTCAGGCGACGGCCGGTCAATTCGGCGAGGCGGTTGAGATCCAGCAACTGGCTCTGTGGGAACAGCACCATCAGCGCGCCGACGGCGTCGTCCAGCAACACGGCCTGCACTTTGCGCGAGGCGTTGAGGCCGTGGTGGTCGATCACTTCTTCGTAGGCGATGCCGAGTTTGTTGAGCAGCAGCCGAATGACAGACGGAGCGTGCGGGGTGTCGGGGGCGAGAGCAGCTTCGGTCATGGTCTGTATCCGTTTTTGAAACAATGGCAGGAGTATAACCAGCTTGGTCGTCGCGGGCTTTGAGAAACTGCGACGGTGCTCACACTTGGCCGTATTGCTGCCCGTGCCGCAGCCAGCGGTCGAGCAGCGGGCTGACGTGGGTGGGCCAGCGCTCCAGCAGCGCTTGCGCGGCGTCGCGCACGGCGGGCAGCAGGTCGGCGTCGCGCATCAGGTCAGCGACCTTGAATTGCAGCAGGCCGGTCTGGCGGGTGCCGAGCATTTCGCCGGGGCCGCGCAGTTCGAGGTCCTTTTCGGCGATGACGAAGCCGTCGTTGGTCTCGCGCATGATGCCCAGGCGCTGACGACCGATCTGTGACAGTGGCGGGTGGTAGAGCAGCACGCAATGGCTGACCGCGCTGCCCCGGCCCACGCGGCCGCGCAGCTGGTGCAGCTGGGCCAGGCCCAGGCGCTCGGGGTTCTCGATGATCATCAGGCTGGCGTTGGGCACGTCCACGCCGACCTCGATCACGGTGGTGGCCACCAGCAATTGCAGGTGGCCGGCCTTGAATTCGGCCATCACGGCGGCTTTTTCGGCGGGCTTCATGCGCCCGTGGATCAGCCCGACCTTCAGCTCGCCGAGGGCGGCGGTGAGGTCTTCGAAGGTGGTTTCGGCGGCCTGGCAGGTCAGCTCTTCGGACTCTTCGATCAGCGTGCACACCCAATAGGCCTGGCGGCCCTCGGCGCAGGCGCTGCGCACCCGCTCGATGACTTCGACGCGGCGGGTGTCGGTGACCAGCACGGTGTTGACCGGCGTGCGGCCCGGCGGCAGTTCGTCGAGGATCGAGGTGTCGAGGTCGGCGTAGGCGCTCATGGCCAGGGTGCGCGGGATCGGTGTGGCGGTCATGATCAGTTGGTGCGGGCACATCCGCCCGCCGACGCCTTTCTGCCGTAGCGCCAGGCGCTGCTGGACGCCGAAGCGGTGCTGTTCATCGATGATCACCAGGGCGAGGTTCCGGAACTGCACTTCGTCCTGGAACAGCGCGTGGGTGCCCACCACCATTGGCGTGCCGCCGGCGATCTGCTCCAGCGCGGCGGCGCGGTTCTTGCCTTTGAGCTTGCCGGCCAACCAAGCCACTTCGATGCCCAGCGGTTCGAGCCAGCGCTTGAAGGTGAGGTAGTGCTGTTCGGCGAGGATCTCGGTGGGCGCCATCAGGGCGACCTGATAGCCGGCCTCCAGCGCTTGCAGGGCGGCGAGGGCGGCGACCACGGTCTTGCCCGCGCCGACGTCGCCCTGGATCAGGCGCAGCATCGGTTCTTGCTGGCTGAGGTCGTAGGCGATCTCGTTGCCGACCCGCTGTTGGGCGCCGGTGGGGCTGAAGCCGAGGTTGGCCAGGTACTGCGCCGGCAGCCGCGTGGCCTTGGGCATGGCCGGGGCGCGCAGGGAGCGCAGGCTCTCGCGCAGGCGCTGCTGGGATAGCTGGTGGGTCAGCAGCTCCTCGAACGCCAGCCGGTGCTGGGCCCAGTGATGGCCGAGGGCGAGCTCTTCGACGTCGGCGTCGGCGGGCGGGTTGTGCAGGTAGCGGATCGCGTCGGCCAGCGGCGCCAGTTGGTAGTCGCGGGCCAGTTCGGTCGGCAGCCAGTCGGGCAGGCTGGACGGCTTGAGCAGGGTCAGGGTCTGCAGGCAGAGCTGGCGCAGGCGCTGTTGGGTCAGGCCTTCGGTGAGCGGGTAGACCGGGGTCAGGGTCTCATCCACCGGCGGCGGTTCGTCGCCGGTGATGGCGCGGTATTCCGGGTGGTAGATCTCCAGCCCCGACGCGCCGGGCCGGACTTCGCCGTAGCAGCGGATCCGCGTGCCGCGCTTGAGGCCTTCCTTCTGCGCATTGCTGAAGTGGTAGAAGCGCAGGCTCAGGCCGCCGGTGCCGTCCTGCAGGCGCACCACCAGGCTGCGGCGCCGGCCCATGACCACGTCGGCGCCGCTGACGGTGCCTTCGACCACCGCGTCCTGCCCCGGGCGCAACGCCCCGATGGGCACCACGCGGGTGCGGTCCTGGTAGCGCAGCGGCAGGTGGAACAGCACGTCCTGGAGGTTCTCCAGGCCGACCTTGGCCAGTTTCTCGGCCATGGCTTCGCCGACACCCTTGAGTGCCGTCACCGACACTTGCGACAGCTCGCCCATGACGCTGGCTTAACCGGCCGTGACCGCGGCGGCGGGTTTGGCCACGGAGCACAGGCGGATGGAGTCGGCGAGGATCTCGATGGCCTTCGGGCGCGGGAAGCTGGCGCGCCAGGCGATGGCCACGGTGCGGAACGGCACCGGCGCCGACAGCGGCCGCACTTCGATCACGCCGGGGGCGTAGTGGTGGCTGTCGACCGCCGACAACGGCAGGATCGACACGCCCAGGCCCGAGGCGACCATGTGGCGGATGGTTTCCAGCGAACTGGACTCCACCGTAGTGTGCTTGGCGCCGTCGTTGCCCTTGGTCAGGGTCGGGCAGGCTTCCAGCACCTGGTCGCGGAAGCAGTGACCTTCGCCGAGCAGCAGCAGGCTCTTGTCGTTGAGCAGGGCGGTGTCGATGGACTCTTTTTGCGTCCACGGGTGCTGGGCCGGCATCAGCACGTAGAACGGCTCGTCGTAGAGCGGCAGGGTCAGCACGTCGGCTTCGTTGAACGGCAGGGCGATGATGATCGCGTCCAGCTCGCCGTTGCGCAGCTTGTCGCGCAGCACGTGGGTGAAGTTTTCTTCGATGTACAGCGGCATCTGCGGGGCGACCCGGTGCAACTGCGGGATCAGGTGCGGGAACAGGTACGGCCCGACGGTGTAGATCGCGCCGACCTTCAGCGGGGCGGTGAGCTGGTTCTTGCCGGCCTGGGCCAGTTCGCGGATGCCCTGGGCCTGCTCCAGCACCTTCTGCGCCTGGGCGACGATGCCTTCGCCGACCGGGGTCAGGCGCACGGCGCTTTTGCTGCGCTCGAAAATCAGCACACCGAGTTCGTCTTCAAGTTTTTTCACGCCCACCGAAAGGGTCGGCTGGCTGACGTGGCAACGCTCGGCCGCATGGCCGAAATGCTGCTCTTGGGCGAGGGTGACGATGTAGCGTAATTCTGTGAGAGTCATGGCAAGCGTCCGTGGGTTTGCGGGCCAAGCATACCGGCTGCAATCGATAGACGCACGTTATCAGACTGAGTGCGGCATGCGACACCGGGCAATGCCGGTTTGGCAGGAATGGATACACAAAAGGCACCTCGCGGTGCCTTTTGTGGCGCAGAACCCATTGGAAGCGGAGCTGCTGTCAGACGAGATCAGCGTCGTTTGTCGATCGTGTACACAAACGGCGCAGTGATTTCGATCGAGCCGTTGCTCAGCATGTCCGTCGGCGGTTTGGGCAGCGGTTGGGCCTTGCGGATCATTTCCAGAGTGGCCCGATCCAGATCGGCATTGCCGGAGCGATCCACCAACTCGAACGACAGCACGTTGCCTTCGCCATCGACCACGAAACGCAGACGGTTGGTGCCAGTCTTGTTCCGCATCCTGGCGCTGTCCGGATACCTTTTGTACTTCTGCAAATGCGCGAGCAGCGTACCTTGCCAGCTGGCCTTGGCCGCCAGTTGCGCCGGCGACGGGCCCGGTGCCGGTTGCGCGGATTTCTCCGTGGGCGCCTGGGTCGGTTGCGTGTCGGCCGGTTTTTCCTCGGAAGGCTTTTCCTTCGGCGGCTCTGGTTTCTCGACCGGTTTGGGCGGCTGAGGCTTGGGCTTCGGCTTCGGCTTGGGTTTAGGCTTGGGCACGGCGATCTCGGCCTTCGGCGCTTCCGCCAGTTTCGGGATCGGCAGTTCCTCGACCGGGGCCGGCGGCTGCGGCGGCGTGACCACTTTCGGCGGTGCGGGCGGCGGCGGTGCGGGCACCGGGGCCAGCTCGACCATCATGGCCTGCGGCGGCAGTTCGATGGGCGGCCGGGCGGTCCAGTTCACTGCCAGCGCGATGGCCAGCGCGTGGACGCCCAGCACCACGGCCAGGCTACCGCCGTAACGCGTCAGCTTATGGCGCGGCTCGATCATTTCTTGGCTGCCGTCTCAAGGCCCACCAGGCCGACCTTCAGGTAGCCGGCGCCGCGCAGCTTGTCCATCACGCTCATCAGGTCGCCGTAGTCCACGCCTTTGTCGGCCTGGAAGAAGATCGTCGTGTCCTTCTTGCCCTGGGTCTTGGCGTCGAGGGCGGCGCCGAGGGTTTCAGGCTTCACTTCGTCGTCGCCCAGGTACAGGCGCTGGTCGGCCTTGACGCTGAGGAACACCGGTTTTTCCGGGCGCGGCGCGGGCTTGGCGGTGGAGGCGGGCAGGTCGACCTTGATGTCCACGGTGGCCAGCGGCGCGGCCACCATGAAGATGATCAACAGCACCAGCATCACGTCGATGAACGGCGTGACGTTGATTTCGTGGTTCTCGGCCAGATCGTCGTCTGCGCCTTCTTTCAAATGCAGGCCCATGGCCGGTTACCCCACTTTCACCATGTGCGGTTGCGAGCTGCGCTCAGGCTGGTGGTCGAGGTCGCGGCTGACCAGCAGCAGCACCTGGGCCGACGCGTCGGACACCTGGGCCTTGTAGCCGGCGATGGAGCGGGCGAACACGTTGTAGATGACGACCGCCGGGATCGCTGCCACCAGGCCCATTGCGGTGGCCAGCAGCGCTTCGGCGATGCCCGGCGCGACGACGGCAAGGTTGGTGGTCTGGGTCTTGGCGATGCCGATGAAGCTGTTCATGATGCCCCACACGGTGCCGAACAGGCCGACGAACGGCGCGGTGGAACCGATGGTGGCGAGCACGCCGGTGCCGTTGCTCATGTTGCGGCCGCAGGCGGCCACCAGACGCTCAAGGCGGAAGCTGACGCGTTCCTTGATGCCTTCCTTCTCGCGGGCGTTGGTCGAGAGGCGCATCTCTTCAAGGGCATCGTGCACCAGCAGGTTGGCCAGGGTGCCTTCCTTCGCGGCGGATACGCTGGCTTCCTTGAGGGAGGCGGCTTTCTTCAGGCTGGCGATCTCGCCGCGCAGACGGCGCTTGGCGCCCATCAGCTCGAAGCCCTTGGCGATCCAGATGGTCCAGGTGAGGATCGAGGCGAGGGCCAGGCCGATCATCACGGACTTAACGACCGCGTCGGCGTTCTGGTACATGCCCCAGGGCGACAGGTCGTGGGCCATGCCCAGGGTGTTGTCCGCTTCGAGGACTTCCGGTTGGTCGGCGGCGCCGGCATCAACGGCCTGGATCGCGTCGGTGGCGGCTGGCGCTGCGGCAGGGGCGGCTGGCGCGGCCTGCTCGGTGGCGGCAGGGGTGGCAGGGGTGGCAGGGGTGGCCTGGGTGTCGGCGAACGCGGCGACCGGCGCCAGCATCAGGCTGAGCAGCAGGGCTGCCGCGGCGCGCCAGGCGCGAGGTCGGTTGGTTGGCGAAGCGGAGGTTTGAATGCGTGTCATGCTGGCCGGACCTGAAGTAGAAAAACGGTGATGCTCTTCCAGGCCTCGAAAGGCCGAGAACAAAGTGGCGTGCATTATTGCAAGTAATTCTTGTTAACAGAAGTAATAGAGTTGCTTTTTTTCCTGCATTGCTAGCCACTCGTCAGTCGCCGAGGCTAGTCTGGTTCTTTCCGATAGGAGTTTTTCGATGTCTGCGCCTTCTGTTTTGATCGCCGGTTGCGGTGATGTCGGCGGTCGTCTGGCCACGCAATTGCTCGGCGGCGGATGGCAGGTCTACGGCCTGCGCCGCACGGTTTCCCGTTTGCCGGCGGGGGTGCTCGGGGTGGCGGGCGACCTGCTCGGCGAGGCCTGTCCGGCCGATTGGCCGACCGGTTCGCTGGACTATCTGGTGTTCAGCGCGGCCGC
This sequence comes from Pseudomonas sp. B7(2017), assembly GCF_002112745.1. Taxonomy (NCBI): domain Bacteria; kingdom Pseudomonadati; phylum Pseudomonadota; class Gammaproteobacteria; order Pseudomonadales; family Pseudomonadaceae; genus Pseudomonas; species Pseudomonas sp. B7(2017). Next base: position 292,545 of record NZ_NEIP01000001.1, read on the forward strand.
CACCGAGCATGATGAGGCCGGCTACCGCGCCGCCTACGTCGAGGGCCTGCGGCATGTGCTGGGTTGGCTGAAGCAGCACGGCCAGCGGCCCAAGCGGATTCTGTTCGTCTCCAGCAGCAGCGTGTACGGGCAGCAGGACGGGGAGTGGGTCGATGAAGGCGCCGAGACGGTCGCAGCCGGCTATTCGGGGCGGGTGATGCTGGAGGCCGAGCAGGTGGCGCTCGGCAGCGGCATCCCGGCCAGCACCGTGCGCCTGACCGGGATCTACGGCCCCGGCCGGGAATGGCTGCTGACCCAGGTGCGTCGCGGCTATCGGGTGGCGGTCGAGCCGCCCCTGTACGGCAACCGCATCCATGCGGACGACGCGGCCGGACTGCTGGCGTTCCTGCTGGAGGCGGATCGTGGCGGGGCGGCGCTGGATGAGGTGTACATCGGCGTCGATGACGCGCCGGCGCCGTTGGCCGAGGTCGTGGCCTGGCTGCGCGAGTACCTGGGTGTCACCGAATGGGCTGAGGATGCGAGCGTGCGGCGTACCGGCAGCAAGCGGTGCAGCAACGCCCGGGCCAGGGCCTTGGGTTGGGCACCGAGCTATCCGAGCTATCGCGAAGGCTACGCGGCGATTCTGGAAGGACGCTGTTGACCCCAACGCCGGCAGGCTGGCGCCCACTGGGCTCAGCGGCGGCCGCAGATGCTGCGATCGACCGAAATTCCTGTAGGAGCCAGCCTGCTGGCGATGGCGGCAGTGAGGGCGCCGCCGGGGTTCAGAAGCGGGTCACTGCTTCTCGAGCAGCCACTTGCGCTCACCCGGGGTGAACTGCGGCTGTTCGTCCGCCAGCGCGGTGTTCACCGCCTGGAAGATCTCCAGTTCCTTGCCCTTGCGCGCAAAGATCCAGTTGTTGCCTTGGCCGTTGAGCTGCAGCCACATGCTGTCGTGGTCGCTGTTCATCGACGCGCAGTCGCCTGCCAGGCACAGGGCGTAGCGGTCGGCGCCGGGCAGGCCGGAGACCTGGCCGTCGGCCTGGAACTGCACGGTGCTGCCTTCGCCCTGGCCGCTGGCGATGGTCCAGTTGCCGCCCAGGTAGGCCGAGTACAGGGCGCGTTCGAAGCTGGCGCCGATGGGCGCGCCGTCCGGCACCGGGATCTGGGCGCGGTCGAACAGCTGTTCCGGTTCGTTTTCGGTGGCGGCCTGTTTCATCTGGCTGCCGTCGCGCTTCAGCTCGCTGCCGGAACCGCCGTAGAAGTCGATTTTCCACGCGCCGGACTGCTCGCCCTGCAAGCGTCCTTCGACATTCTCGAAACCGTTGGTGTAGCGGGCCTGGCCGGCGCGGGTGTTGACGTCCCATTCCAGGTTCGGGCCGTAGGCCTGCAGCGCTTCGCGCAGGGGGCCGCCTTTTGCGGCCGCGTCGATGGCGGTCTGGTTGATCCAGGTGCCGCTGATGTCGCGGTCGGCAGGGTCGCTGGCGCAGCCGCCGAGGAAAACGGCGACTAGCGAGAGAGCAAGCGCTTTGCGCATGGAGAAATCCTTTCGAAACCTTTTCTTGACGGCAAAGCAGTCGGCGCAGCGTTCGCACGCTGCGCCGTGCGCATTACTCGATGACCAGGATGGCATCCATTTCGACCTGCGAACCCTTAGGCAGGGCGGCGACGCCGATGGCGGCGCGGGCCGGGTACGGCTGTTCGAAATACTTGCCCATGATCTCGTTGACCTTGGCGAAGTGGCTCAGGTCGGTGAGGAAGATGTTCAGCTTGACGATGTCCTTGAACGAACCGCCGGCCGCTTCGGCCACGGCTTTCAGGTTCTCGAACACCTGGACGGTCTGGGCTTCGAAGCCTTCGACCAGTTCCATGGTTTTCGGGTCCAGCGGGATCTGACCCGACATGTACACGGTGTTGCCGGCCTTGATCGCCTGGGAGTAGGTGCCGATGGCGGCCGGGGCCTTGTCGCTGCTGATAACGGTCTTGGTCATGTATGACTCCTTGTGATGGCGGGCTTAGGCGCGCATGCGGGTGATGCGTATCACCCCGGCCAGGGCGCGCAGTTTCTTGATCACGCGGGCCAGGTGCACGCGGTCGTGGACGCTGACCACCAGCTGGACGACGCTGATGCGGCCGTCGCGTTCGTCCATGCTGATTTTCTCGATGTTGCCGTCGGCGGCGTTGACGCTGCTGGCCAGCAGCGCGATCAGGCCGCGCTGGTGCTCCAGCTCGACCCGCAGCTCGACGTTGAATTCGCCGCTGACATCCTTGGCCCACGAGAGCTGGATGCATTTTTCCGGGTTGTGGCGGATTTCGCTGATGTTGCGGCAGTTGTCCAGGTGCACGACCATGCCTTTGCCCGCCGACAGGTGACCGACGATCGGGTCGCCGGGGATCGGCGTGCAGCATTTGGCGTAGCTGAGCACCAGGCCCTCGGTGCCGCGGATCGCCAGCGGGCCTTCCGGCGCCGGCAGCTGTTCGTCCTCGCCGAGCAGGCGGCGGGCCACCACATAGGCCATGCGGTTGCCCAGGCCGATGTCTTCGAGCAGGTCTTCGATCAGCTCCAGGCGGTACTCGGCGAGCATGGCCTGGATCCGCTCGGCGGAGATGTTCTCCAGCGAGCTGTCGAAACCGTTCAGCACCTTGTTCAGCAAGCGCTCGCCCAGGCTGATGGATTCGGAGCGGCGCTGCAGCTTGAGCGCATGGCGGATGTGGGTGCGGGCCTTGCCGGTGACCACGAAGTTGAGCCACGCCGGGTTCGGCCGAGCGCCGGGGGCGCTGACGATCTCGACCGTGGAGCCGCTCTGCAGCGGTTCGGACAGCGGGGCGAGGCGGCGGTTGATCCGGCAGGCGATGCAGCTGTTGCCGACGTCGGTGTGCACCGCGTAGGCGAAGTCGACGGCGGTGGAGCCTTTGGGCAGCTCCATGATCCGGCCTTTGGGCGTGAACACGTAGACCTCGTCCGGGAACAGGTCGATCTTCACGCTTTCGATGAATTCCAGCGAGTTGCCGGCGCGTTGCTGCATTTCCAGCACGCCTTTGACCCATTGGCGGGCGCGGGCGTGGGTGCCTTTGGGCTGTTCGTCGCTGCTGGACTTGTACAGCCAGTGCGCGGCGATGCCGTTGTTGGCCATCTCTTCCATCTCGCGGGTGCGGATCTGGATCTCGATGGGCACGCCGTGCATGCCGAACAGCGTGGTGTGCAGCGACTGGTAGCCGTTGGCCTTGGGGATCGCGATGTAGTCCTTGAAGCGCCCCGGCAGCGGCTTGTACAGGTTGTGCACGGCACCCAGCACGCGGTAGCAGGTGTCGACCTTGTCGACGATGATCCGGAACGCGTACACGTCCATGATCTCGTTGAAGGCCCGGCGCTTGCCGCGCATTTTCTTGTAGATGCCGTAGAGGTGCTTCTGGCGGCCGCTGACCTCGCCCTGGATGCCGTCGATGGCCAGGCAGTGGCTCAGGGACTCTTCGATCTTGTTGACGATTTCCTTGCGGTTGCCCCGGGCGCGCTTGACCGCCTGGTAGATCCGCGCGGAACGCATCGGGTGCATGGCCTTGAAGCCGAGGTCTTCGAACTCCACGCGGACCGAGTGCATGCCCAGCCGGTTGGCGATGGGGGCGTAGATCTCCAGGGTTTCCTTGGCGATCCGCCGGCGCTTCTCGCCGGAGAGCACTTCCAGGGTGCGCATGTTGTGCAGGCGGTCGGCCAGCTTGACCAGGATCACGCGGATGTCGCGCGCCATGGCCATGGCCATCTTCTGGAAGTTCTCGGCCTGGGCTTCGGCCTTGGTCTCGAAGTTCATCTGGGTCAGTTTGCTGACCCCGTCGACCAGTTCGGCCACGGTTTCGCCGAACTGCGCCTGCAGCGCCTCTTTGGCGATGCCGGTGTCTTCGATCACGTCATGCAGCATCGCGGCCATCAGGCTCTGATGGTCCATGTGCATGTCGGCAAGGATGCTCGCGACCGCGAGCGGGTGCGTGACGTACGCCTCGCCGCTGCGGCGGCGCTGGCCGTCGTGGGCCTGTTCGGCGTAGAAGTAGGCCCGGCGGACCAGGTTGACCTGGTCCTGGCCGAGGTAGGCCGATAAGCGATCGGCGAGGGCGTCTATGCTCGGCATGATGACTCCTGCCGCAAGCTGTGTTCCCGCGCCGTGCTACGTCGACCAGGCATAGGCTTAGACGGCCTCGTTGGACTCGTCCTCGGTAAATGCAGCGAAGACCGGGTCTTCGGTGACGATTTCTTCGGCGGCGATGAATTCAGGGGTCACGATGCCTTCGGCGATTTCACGCAGGGCGACGACGGTAGGCTTGTCGTTTTCCCATGCGACCTTCGGCTCTTTGCCGCCGGTTGCCAGTTGACGGGCACGCTTGGTCGAGAGCATGACCAGCTCAAAGCGGTTATCCACGTGTTCTAGGCAGTCTTCAACGGTTACGCGGGCCATGGTCTTCCTCGTAGCAAATGCGATATGCGCGGTGCCCGGATGGGCGAGCGGACTCGGCAGTTTAAAAAAACACCAGCGATTAGGGAAGCGCTGATTTTTTGACCAGACCCTTCAACGCGCTGCAAGTGCCAATGTAAAGCCCTTGCGGCGCGTTTGGGAAGAGCCGGTCAACCGAGCAGTTCGGCCAGCAGTTTGCCGAAACGCACTTGCTGGCGTTTCTGCAGCAGCTGGTTGGAACGGAAAATCGCTTTCAGGTCGTCCAGCGCATGGGCGAAATCGTCATTGATGATCACGTAGTCGTATTCGACGTAGTGGCTCATCTCGCTGACCGCCTCGCGCATGCGTCCGTCGATGATCTCGTCGCTGTCCTGGCCGCGGTTGGTCAGGCGCTGGTGCAGGGCTTGCAGCGAAGGCGGCAGGATGAAGATCGAGCGGGCCTGGGGCATCAGCTTGCGCACTTGTTCGGCGCCTTGCCAGTCGATTTCCAGGATCAGGTCATGACCTTCGTCCAGGGTCTGCTGCAGGCGGCTTTGCGAGGTGCCGTAGAAGTTGCCGAACACTTCGGCACGTTCGAGGAAATCGCCGTGTTCGCCCATCTTCACGAACGCTTCGCGGGTCACGAAGTGGTAGTTCACGCCGTCCACCTCGCCCGGACGCATGGCGCGGGTGGTGTGGGAGATCGATACGCGGATTTCCGGGTTGGCGTCGGTCAGCGCCTTGACCAGGCTGCTCTTGCCCGCGCCCGAGGGGGCGGAAATGATGTAAAGGGTGCCGGTGCTGTGGGTCATGGGAATAGCCTTACTCAATGTTCTGCACTTGTTCGCGCATCTGCTCGATCAACACCTTGAGGTTGACCGCCGCCTGGGTGCTGCGCGGGTCGAAGGCCTTGGAGCCCAGTGTGTTGGCTTCGCGGTTGAGCTCCTGCATCAGGAAGTCCAGGCGCCGCCCGGCCGCGCCGCCGGACTTGAGCACGCGGCGGACTTCGATGATGTGGGTGCTCAGGCGATCCAGTTCTTCGGCCACGTCGCTCTTTTGCGCGAGCATGACCATTTCCTGCTCCAGGCGCTGCGGATCCAGCTCGGCCTTCATGTCGGCGAAGCGGTCCAGGACCTTCTGGCGCTGGGTGGCGAGCATCTGCGGAACCAGTTCGCGCAGGGTCGATACGTCTTCTTCGATGGAGGTCAGGCGGTCGTCGATCAACCGGGCCAGCTCCGCGCCTTCGCGCTCGCGGCCGGCCTTGAGCTCCTTCAGGCCCTGGTTGAACAGGGCCAGCGCCTCGGCGTTGAGCGCCTGCGGATCGCTGGCGTCGGCGACCAGCACGCCCGGCCAGGCCAGCACTTCCAGCGGGTTCAGGGCGGCGGGGTTCTTGATCAGGCCGGCGACGGTCTCGGCGGCGGCGACCAGTTGCGCAGCGCGCTCGCGGTCCACCTGCAGCGGTTTGCCGGTGCTTTCTTCGGTGAAGCGCAGGGTGCATTCCAGCTTGCCCCGCGACAGGCCCTGGCGCAGCGCTTCGCGCACGGCGCCTTCGAGGTCGCGGAAGGACTCCGGCAGGCGCAGGTGCGGTTCCAGGTAGCGGCTGTTGACCGAGCGCAGTTCCCAGCTCAGGGTGCCCTGGACGCCGGCTTTCTCGACGCGGGCGAAGGCGGTCATGCTGTGCACCATGGTGGTACCTCGCAATGCAGAACGGTGCGGAACCTGCGTTCCGCCTCATCGCTCTCAATGAATGTAAGCCGACTGGCAGCAAAGGCGCAGGATTGTAGCGCAGTGCGGCGGATGCGCCCAAACACACGCTGTGACAAAGGGCTGCAGGCCGTCGGGGACAGGCGTTGCAGGGCCCTCGGTCGTCGGCGGGCATTTTTGACGACTGCCCAGGCGCGGTGCACGGCCCTATAATGCTCCGCAGTTTTCCGTCCCCAGTACAGGTATCTCCTATGAAACGTCCAAGTGGTCGCGCTGCCGATCAGCTCCGCTCGATCCGCATTACCCGCAACTACACCAAGCATGCCGAGGGATCGGTACTGGTCGAATTCGGTGATACCAAGGTCATCTGCACCGTCAGCGTCGAAAACGGCGTGCCGCGATTCCTCAAGGGCCAGGGCCAGGGCTGGCTGACCGCCGAGTACGGCATGCTGCCGCGCTCCACCGGCGAGCGTAACCAGCGCGAGGCCAGCCGCGGCAAGCAGGGCGGGCGCACCCTGGAGATCCAGCGCCTGATCGGCCGTTCCCTGCGCGCGGCCCTGGACATGTCCAAGCTGGGCGATGTCACCCTGTACGTCGACTGCGACGTGATCCAGGCCGACGGCGGCACCCGCACCGCGTCGATCACCGGCGCCATGGTCGCGCTGGTCGATGCGCTGAAGGTGATCAAGAAGCGCGGCGGCCTGAAGGGCGGCGACCCGCTCAAGCAGATGGTCGGCGCCGTTTCTGTGGGCATGTACCAGGGCGAGCCGGTGCTGGATCTGGACTATCTTGAGGACTCCGCCGCCGAGACCGACCTGAACGTGGTGATGACCGGCACCGGCGGCTTCATCGAAGTGCAGGGCACCGCCGAAGGCGCGCCGTTCCAGCCTGAGGAACTGACCGCCATGCTGGAGCTGGCCAAGAAGGGCATGACCGAGATCTTCGAACTGCAGAAGGCGGCGCTGGCTGACTGAGCCGCCGGGCGACCCCAAGGAGGATGCGATGAGTGACGAACAAGAGCTGCAGCCCAGGCCGAGCCACGAGGTGCGCCAGTGGGCCATGTTTTGTCACTTGTCCGCCCTGCTGGGGATCTGGGTGCCCTTCGGCACGCTGATCGGGCCGCTGATCCTCTGGCAGATGAAGCGCGAGACTGATCCGTTCATCGATGCCCAGGGCAAGGAAGCGCTGAACTTCCAGATCACCGTGGCGATCGCCTCGATGGTCTGCTTCCTGCTGATGGTGCTGATCATCGGCTTCGTGCTGTTCGGCCTGCTGGCCATCGGCGCGCTGGTGCTGACGATCATCGGCGGGGTGAAGGCCAACGAAGGGATCGCCTACCGGTATCCGTTCACCTGGCGCCTGATCAAGTAACGACCGACGGTTCCTACCGGGCAAAGCCTTCAGGCACAAAAAAACCGACAGCGATGTCGGTTTTTTTGCGGCTGCGAAAAGGCGCTCAGATGGTCAGCGTCCAGTCGTAGTCCACGATCAGCGGTGCGTGCTGCGAGAACCGTGGCTGACGCGGCAGGCGTGCGCTGCGCACGAAGCGACGCAAGCCCGGGGTCAGGATCTGGTAGTCGAAGCGCCAGCCGAGGTTGAGCATCTCGGCCTGTTCGTTGTCCGGCCACCAGCTGTACTGGTCGCCTTCACGGCTGACTTCGCGCAAGGCGTCGACATAACCCATGTTGCCGACGATCTCGTCCATCCAGGCGCGTTCCGGCGCCAGGAAGCCCGGGGATTGCTGGCTGTCGCGCCAGTTCTTGATGTCGAGCTTCTGCTGCGCCACGTACAGCGAGCCACAATAGATGTACTCGCGACGTTTGCGCCGCTGTTTGTCCAGGTACTTGCCGAAGTCGTCCATGAGCTTGAACTTCTGGTTCAAGTCCTCATCGCCGTTCATCCCCGAAGGAAGCAGCAAGGTGGCAATACTGACTTTGTCGAAATCTGCTTGCAGGTAGCGCCCGTAGCGGTCGGCCGTCTCGAAACCGAGACCGCTGATGACAGCCTTCGGTTGCAACCGCGAGTACAAAGCCACACCGCCTTGGGCGGGAACTTCGGCGTCGCAGGCATAAAGGAAGTAGCCGTCCAGTTGGAAGGCTGGGTCGTCCAGTTCAAAGGCGGAGGCACGGGTGTCCTGCAGGCAGATGACGTCGGCATTCTGAGCCTGCAGCCAACTGAGCAAACCTCGCTCGACTGCAGCCTGAATACCATTGACGTTCACACTGATGATCCGCATAAATGGCCCCAAAAATCGCGTGCGTGTATGATACACGGCGTCAAGCTAATTAGCTAAATCCGTGGTATTTGGGGTTTTTTTCATGCAAGCGTATCAGCGCGATTTCATTCGTTTTGCCATCGATCGCGGCGTTTTGCGCTTCGGTGAGTTCACCCTGAAGTCCGGGCGCACCAGTCCTTACTTCTTCAACGCCGGCCTGTTCAACTCAGGTTCCGCGCTGGCCCAGCTGGGCCGTTTCTACGCGGCGGCCATCGCCGACAGCGGCATTTCCTTCGACGTCCTCTTCGGCCCGGCCTACAAAGGCATCCCGCTGGCGGCCACCACCGCCGTCGCGCTGGCCGAACACCACGGCCGCGACCTGCCATGGTGCTTCAACCGCAAGGAAGCCAAGGCCCACGGCGAGGGCGGCAGCCTGGTCGGCGCGCCGCTGACCGGCGACGTGCTGATCATCGACGACGTGATCACCGCCGGCACCGCGATCCGCGAAGTGATGCAGATCATCGCGTCCCAGGAAGGCGCCAAGGCGGCCGGCGTGCTGATCGCTCTGAACCGCCAGGAGCGCGGCAACGGCGAGCTGTCGGCGATCCAGGAAGTCGAGCGTGACTTCGGCATCCCGGTGATCAGCATCGTGTCGCTGAACCAGGTGCTGGAATTCCTGGCCGACGACCCGCAGCTCAAGCAGCACCTGCCGGCTGTCGAGGCCTACCGCGCCCAGTTCGGCGTTTGAACGGGTTCCTTGCAGGCGCGGGCAGGCTCGCTCCTGCAGGGATCTGAGGCAAAAAAAGACCCCGCTCAGCCAGGCTGAGCGGGGTCTTTTCGTTTGCGTGAGCGCTTAAGAACGCTTGCGGTTGCTGATCAGGGTGCCCACACCGGTGTCGGTGAAGATTTCCAGCAGGATCGCATTCGGCACGCGGCCGTCGATGATCAGCGAGCTGCCCACGCCGCCCTGCACCGCTTCCAGCGCGCAGCGGATCTTCGGCAACATGCCGCCGTAGATGGTGCCGTCGGCGATCAGCGCGTCGACTTGCTGGGTGCTCAGGCCGGTCAGTACCTTGCCTTCCTTGTCCATCAGGCCGGCGATGTTGGTCAGCAGCATCAGTTTCTCGGCCTTCAGCGCTTCGGCGACCTTGCCGGCCACCAGGTCGGCGTTGATGTTGTACGACTCGCCGTTCTCACCGACGCCGATCGGCGCGATCACCGGGATGAAATCGCCCTTGACCAGCAGGTTCAGCAGGTCGGTGTTGATCCCGACCACTTCGCCCACATGGCCGATGTCGATGATTTCCGGGGTGGTCATCTCCGGGGTCTGGCGGGTGACGTTGAGCTTTTTCGCGCGGATCAGCTCGGCGTCCTTGCCGGTCAGGCCGATGGCGCTGCCGCCATGCCGGTTGATCAGGTTGACGATGCTCTTGTTGACCTGGCCGCCGAGCACCATTTCCACCACGTCCATGGTGGCGGCGTCAGTGACGCGCATGCCGTCGACGAAGTGGCTTTCGATGGACAGGCGCTTGAGCAGATCGCCGATCTGCGGGCCGCCGCCGTGCACGACCACCGGGTTGATGCCCACGGCCTTCATCAGCACGATGTCGCGGGCGAAGCCGGTCTTCAGCTCCTCGCTTTCCATCGCGTTGCCGCCGTATTTGATCACCAGGGTCTTGCCGACATAACGTCGGATGTAAGGCAGCGCTTCGGACAGGACCTTGGCGGTTTGGGCGGCGGCATCGCGTTCGAGGGTCATTCAGGGCTCCGGGTGAATCAGAACGGTAGTTGGAGATCAGGTGCAACGCGTTTCAGCTGGGCATGGAACACAGCCTTGATGCGTGCAAGTTCTGCCTCGTCATCGGCCTCGAAACGCAGCACCAGCACCGGTGTGGTGTTGGATGCGCGTACCAGGCCCCAGCCTTTGGCGTAGTCGACCCGCACGCCGTCGATGGTGGTCAGGTCCGCGCCTGGGCCCCACTGTGCGTCGTGCAGTGCATCAATGATGCTGAATTTGCTCTCTTCGGTCACATGGATATTGATTTCCGGCGTCGAAACATCGTTCGGGAAGGTCGCGAACAGCGCTTCGGCGGTGGATTTCTCCTGGCTGAGGATCTCCAGCAGCCGCGCGGCGCTATAGATGCCGTCGTCGAAGCCGAACCAGCGCTCCTTGAAGAAGATATGCCCGCTCATTTCGCCGGCCAACAGGGCGCCGGATTGTTTCATCTTCTTTTTGATCAACGAGTGACCGGTCTTCCACATTAGCGACCGGCCGCCGTATTCCTTGATCAGCGGGATGAGGCGGCGGGTGCATTTGACGTCGAAAATGATCTCTGCGTCCGGGTTGCGCGCCAGCACGTCGCGGGCGAACAGCATCAGCAGGCGATCCGGGAACACGATGCTGCCGGCGTCGGTCACCACGCCGACGCGGTCTCCGTCGCCGTCGAAGGCCAGGCCCAGGTCGGCGCCGGTTTCCTTGACCTTGGCGATCAGGTCGACGAGGTTCTCAGGCTTGCCCGGATCCGGGTGGTGGTTGGGGAAGTGGCCGTCCACTTCGCAGAACAGCGGGATCACTTCGCAGTTCAGCGCTTCGATCAGTTGCGGGGCGATCACGCCGGCCGCGCCGTTGCCGCAGTCGACCACGACTTTCATGCGTCGGGCCAGCTTGATGTCCCGGACGATTTCGGTGGTGTAGCGGTCGAGGATCTCGACCTGGGTCACGCTGCCCTGGCCGCTGCTCAGGTCGCCGGTCTTGAGGCGCTCGTGCAGGGCCTGGATCTGCTCGTTGGCGAGGGTGTCGCCGGCGATCATGATCTTGAAGCCGTTGTAGTTCGACGGATTGTGGCTGCCGGTGAGCATCACCGCGGACTTGCCGGCCAGCACGTTGGCGGCGTAGTACAGCGCCGGGGTCGGCACCAGGCCGACGTCGCTGACGTGGCAGCCGCTGTCGGCGATGCCTTTGATCAGTTGGGCGACCAGTTCCGGGCCGGACAGGCGCCCGTCGCGGCCGACGGACACGTTCGGCTCGCCTTGGGCCAGGCTCTGCGAGCCGACGGCGCGGCCGATCCAGTAGGCCGTTTCGGCGTTGAGGAATTCCGGCACGGTGCCGCGGATGTCATACGCGCGGAAAATGCTGTCGGGAAGCTTCGGTGCTACTTGGGCGGGGGTGCTCATCGGCGGAAATGCTCCATCTCGAAAGTGGCTGGACGCGCCGGCGACTCACTCGGCGGCAGGCTCAAACTGAAGGGTATGACGGCGTTTTCCGCAGAGAGTTCGTGGTATGAAAGGGCCATGACGCCCCGCCCGGCGTGGCCGCTTGCTGTGGCGAGGGGGCCGGCTCCCTCGCCACGAACGGTCACTTGGTGCCGGTATGGCCGAAACCACCGGTGCCGCGTTCGGTCTCGACGAACTCCTCGACCATCTCGAAATGCGCCTGCACCACCGGCACCAGCACCAGTTGCGCCAGGCGTTCGCCGACGGTCATGGTGAAGTCGGTCTGGCCGCGGTTCCAGCAGGAGACCATCAGCGGGCCCTGGTAGTCGGAGTCGATCAGGCCGACCAGGTTGCCCAGCACGATGCCGTGCTTATGGCCCATGCCGGAGCGCGGCAGGATCAGCGCGGCGAGGTTCGGGTCGCCGATGTACACCGACAGGCCGGTGGGGATCAGCACGGTCTCGCCCGGCTTGATCACGGTGTCCTGTTCCAGCATGGCGCGCAGGTCGAGGCCGGCGGAGCCGGGCGTGGCGTATTGCGGCAGCGGGAATTCGGTGCCGATGCGTGGGTCGAGGATCTTGGCTTGCAAAGCGTGCATGTAAATTAAACCTGGTTCAGCCGTTCGGCGATGAATGTGACCAGTTGGCGGGCGATCTTGCCCTTGCTGGTCTGGGCGAAGACCGTGGCGTGCAGCCCACGGTCGATGACGCTGCAGGCGTTCTCTTCGCTGTTGAAGCCGATGCTCGGGTTGGCGACGTCGTTGGCGACGATCAGGTCGAGATTCTTGTCCTTGAGTTTGCGTGCAGCGTAGTCGAGCAGGTGTTCGGTCTCGGCGGCGAAGCCGACACTGAACGGACGGTCGGAACGGGTGGCGATGGTGGCCAGGATGTCCGGGTTACGTACCATTTGCAGGACGAAACCGTCGCCGCTCGTAGGGTCTTTCTTGAGTTTTTGTGGGGCCACGACTTCCGGGCGGTAGTCCGCGACCGCTGCCGAGGCGATGAAGATGTCGCAAGGCATCGCGGCTTCGCACGCCGCGAGCATGTCCCGGGCGCTGACCACGTCGATGCGGGTGACGCGGTCCGGGGTCGGCAGGTGCACCGGGCCGCTGATCAGGGTCACGCGGGCGCCGGCCTCCACCGCCGCTTCGGCCAGGGCGAAGCCCATTTTCCCGGAGCTGTGGTTGGTGATGTAGCGCACCGGGTCGATGTTTTCCTGGGTCGGGCCGGCGGTGATGACCACGTGCTTGCCGGTCAGCGCCTGACGCTGGAAACAGTCCGCCGCGCATTGGGCCAGGTCGGTGGCTTCCATCATCCGGCCCATGCCGACGTCGCCGCAGGCCTGGCTGCCGGACGCCGGGCCGAAGGTCTTCAGGCCGCGGCTTTCCAGGAGCTGCAGGTTGGCCTGGGTGGCCGGGTCGCGCCACATGGCCTGGTTCATGGCCGGAGCCACGGCGACGATGGCGTCGGTGGCCAGCACCAGGGTGGTCAGCAGGTCATTGGCGATGCCTTGGGCCAGGCGGGCCAGCAGGTCGGCGGTGGCCGGGGCGATCAGCACCAGGTCGGCCCATTTGGCCAGTTCGATGTGGCCCATCGCGGCTTCGGCGGCAGGGTCGAGCAGGTCTAGGTGCACCGGGTGCCCGGACAGGGCCTGCATGGTCAGCGGGGTGATGAATTCGCTGCCGCCGCGGGTCATGACCACGCGCACTTCGGCGCCCTGGTCGATCAGGCGGCGAACCAGATCGGCGCTTTTATAGGCCGCGATGCCGCCGCCGACGCCCAGAACGATGCGTTTCCGATACAGCCGCTGCATAGGTCTGCCTTTCATTTCATGGATGGTAGCGGTGCGGCACCCCCCTCCCCAGGGGCGGGCCGACCGCCAAAAAAGATGGGCTACGATATCACAGCGTCCGCTATGGAACAGCGGCGCCCACAGACAAGGAATGTGTATGAGTATTCGCGATTGGCCGGCGGCGGAAAGGCCGCGGGAAAAGCTACTTGAGCAGGGCTCCGCGAGCCTTTCGGACGCCGAACTGCTGGCGATCTTTCTGCGCACCGGCGTGTCCGGAAAAAGCGCGGTGGATCTGGCGCGACACCTGTTGAATCAATTCGGCAGCCTGCGTTTCTTGCTGGAGGCTGACCTGAACGCCTTCAGCGGACAACTGGGGCTGGGGCCGGCGAAGTTCGCCCAGTTGCAGGCCGTGCTGGAGATGGGGCGTCGGCACTTGGCGGAACGCATGCGGCGCAAGCCGGCGCTGGAGAGCCCGCAGGTCGTGCGCGATTACCTCAAGGCCATGTTGCGCCACGAGCCGCACGAGGTGTTCGGCTGCCTGTTCCTGGACTCCAAGCACCAGGTGCTGACCTTCGAGACGCTGTTTCGCGGCTCCATCGACAACACGGCCGTGCATCCTCGGGAGATAGTGAAGCGCTCTCTGGCCAATAACGCGGCGGCGGTGATCCTGTGCCACAACCACCCGTCGGGAAACACCGACCCCAGCGAGGCGGATCGCGTGCTGACCAAGCGGCTGCAGAAGGCACTGGAGCTGATCGATGTGCGGGTGCTCGATCACTTCATCGTCGGCGAGGGCGAGCCGCTGTCGATGGCGGAGTGCGGCTGGATGTAGCTGCGCACGGAATCAGCGCAGTCCACTGTGGGAGCGAGCCTGCTCGCGATGGCAGATCGATCAACATCGATGTTGACTGACACGGCGCCATCGCGAGCAGGCTTGCTCCTACAGGGGCGGGGTTGTGTCTGCTATTTCAGGGTGACCTTGGCGTAGTCCTGCCGCCCGAACGGGCTCACCGAGTAACCCTGCACATCCTTGCGTGTGAGCGCGAAGGCGGTCGGGTGCGCCAGCGGCAGCCACAGGGCCTGTTGCTGGATCAGGGCCTGCGCCTGTTCGTAGAGCTTGCTGCGCACACCTTGCTCGCTGGTGGTCTTGCCGGCGCTGATCAAGCGGTCCAGGTCGGCGTTGCAGTACCGGGCGAAGTTGGTGCCGGACTTGACCGCCGCGCAGGAAAACTGCGGCGTGAGGAAGTTGTCCGGGTCGCCGTTGTCGCCCGCCCAGCCCATGAACAGCAGGTCGTGTTCGCCGGCCTTGGCCCGACGGATCAGCTCGCCCCATTCGATCACGCGGATTTCCGCCTGGATGCCGATCTCCGCCAGGTCCGACTGCAGCAACTGCGCGCCGAGGCTCGGGTTGGGGTTGAGCAGGCTGCCGGACGGGCGCGTCCAGATGGTGGTCTGGAAACCGTCCTTCAGGCCGGCCTTGGCCATCAGCGCCTTGGCCTTGTCCACGTCGTGGGCGTAGCCGGGCAGGTTCTTCGCGTAGCTCCAGGTGTTGGGCGGGTAGGGGCCGTTGGCGGCCTCGGCGGTGTCTTCGAACACGGCCTTGAGGTAGTTGGCCTTGTCGAAGGCGAGGTTGATCGCCTGGCGCACTTCCGGCTTGTCCAGCGGCGGATGCTGGCTGTTGATGCCGACGAAAGCGGTCATGAACGCGTCGGTCTTTTCAACTTTGAGTGTCGGCTCCTGTTTCGCCGCCTGTACGTCCAGCGGTTTGGGCGACAGGGCGATCTGGCATTCGTTGCGCCGCAGCTTCTGCAGGCGCACGTTGGCGTCCGGGGTGATGGCGAAGATCAGCGGATCCACCGCCGGCTTGCCGCCGAAGTAGTCCGGGTTGGCCTTGTAGCGAACCGAGGCGTCCTTCTGGAAGCGGGTGAACACGAACGGGCCGGTGCCCACCGGCTGGCTGTTGAGCTTGTCCGTCGCGCCGGCCTTGAGCAGCCGGTCGGCGTACTCGGCGGAGTAGATCGAGGCGAAGCCCATGCTCAGGGTCGCCAGGAAGGTCGAGTCCGGATGGTCGAGGGTGAAGCGCACGGTCAAAGGATCCAGGGCGTCGATCTTCTTGATCAGCGCCGGCAGCTGCATCGACTGGGCATGGGGGAAGCCGCTCTGGGCCACCTGGTGCCACGGGTTGGCCGGGTCGAGCATGCGGTCGAAGCTGAACTTGACGTCTTCGGCGCTCAGGTCGCGGGTCGGCTTGAAGTAGTCGGTGCTGTGGAACTTCACCTGCGCACGCAGCTTGAACACATAGGTCAGCCCGTCGGTGCTGACGTCCCAGCTTTCGGCGAGGCTCGGGACGACCTTGCCGCTGGCGGTGTCGAAGTCCACCAGACGGTTCATCAGCACGTCGGCGGAGGCGTTGGTGGTGGTCAGCGAGTTGTACTGCACCACGTCGAACCCTTCGGGGCTGGCCTCGGTGCAGACGCTCAGGGCGGCGGCCTGGGCGAGGGGGCTCAGCAGCAGCGGAGCGAGCAAAAGGGGGAGGGCAGCGAGGCGCATGGTCAGATTCCTTTACAGATCGGAGGCCCATCTGCAAGTGCAGTCTGGAAAAGGCCTACCCTAGTGGGCACGGTTGCAAATGACTATCCCTTTTTGCAATTTCAGGGCCGGGTTTGCGGGGTTTTGGCGGTGGAGGGCGGGGCCGGGGGAGCGGATCGCCGGCATCGCCGCTTTTGTGCGACGAGCGGTCGAAATCCTCGACAGCCTTAATCCAAAGCGTCCGCAGGGGCAAATTCCGGCTTTTTGCCAATTGATTGCACACCGATTGTTGTTGCTCTCGGGTCTTTCTGGTATAAAGCAGCGCTCTTTTCTAGGGGCCCGGTTCCTTCGCTTGTAGGTGTAGCCGGTAAGACCTCTAAAGAATCGCGGCGCCTGGCGCCACAATGACTAGAGATTAAGCGGCCAACCCATGCCGGGTTGGGCATGTGGTTTTAGAGGGCTGAGGCATGTCTAGAGTATGTCAAGTTACCGGTAAGGGTCCGGTAACCGGGAATAACATTTCCCACGCAAACAACAAAACCCGTCGTCGTTTCCTGCCAAACCTGCAGCATCACCGCTTCTGGGTTGAGTCCGAGAAACGTTTCGTGCGTCTGCGCGTATCTGCCAAAGGCATGCGTATCATCGACAAGCGCGGCATTGATGTCGTGCTGGCCGAACTTCGCCGCGACGGCAAGATTTAAGGGAGCTAATCATGCGTGAATTGATTCGTTTGATCTCGAGCGCCGGTACTGGTCACTTCTACACTACCGACAAGAACAAGCGTACTACCCCGGACAAAATCGAGATCAAGAAATATGATCCGGTTGTTCGCAAGCACGTGATCTACAAGGAAGGCAAAATCAAGTAATTGATTTTTCCGACCGACGAAAAAGGCCCGTATCTCACGATACGGGCCTTTTTTGTTGCCCCGGTTTTGGGTTGCCGGTCCGGGCCCCTTCGCGGGCAAGCCCACACCGTGGATCTGTGTGGTGTTCCCTGTGGAAGCCAGCCTGCTGGCGTCAGCTAAAGGGGCGCAGATCCTCAGGCCTTCTGCTCGAAGATCACATAGATCTTGCGGCACGCCTCCAGCACTTCCCAGGTGCCCCGGAAACCGGCCGGAATCACAAAGCGGTCGCCGACGCGCAGGGTTTTGGCGTTGCCGTCGCTGTCGCGCAGCACCGACACCCCTTGCAGGATCTCGCAGTACTCGTGCTCGGTGTAGTTCACCGTCCATTGCCCGACCGCGCCTTCCCACACGCCGACGTTCATTTGCCCGCAAGGGCTGTCGTACTGGTTGAACACCGCCTGCTCGGGGTCGCCCTTGAGCACCTTGGCCGGATCCGGCCGGTAGCGTTCGGCTTCGCTGGCGGTCTGGCTGATGTCGACGACGTTCTGGATGTTCATTGTTGTTGTCTCCTGTGGTGGCGACGCGATGGATTGGAAAGGGCCAAAGTCTATGTTTATTAAATTGAACACCGCAAGGTCGTATCGCGGCCTTATGTCAAATATATTGAAACAAACCCGGCCACTGGTTTAGGGTGGCGGGTGCCCTTGGCCGAAATGCAGGCTGGCCGGGCAGAATTCCTGAGGACGGCCGCGAAGAGCGCGGCGCCCGCATCCAACAAGAGGAGGACACTCGAATGACCACCCTGACTCGTGCCGACTGGGAACAACGCGCCCGCGACCTGAAGATCGAAGGCCGCGCCTACCTCAATGGCGAGTACACCGACGCCGCCTCGGGCGAGACCTTCGAGTGCATCAGCCCGGTCGATGGCCGTCTGCTGGGCAAGATCGCCAGCTGTGACGCCGCCGACGCCCAGCGCGCCGTGGAGAACGCTCGCGCCACCTTCGATTCCGGTGTCTGGTCGCGCCTGGCGCCGACCAAGCGCAAGGCCGCCATGATCCGTTTCGCCGGCCTGCTCAAGCAGCACGCCGAAGAACTGGCCCTGCTCGAGACCCTCGACATGGGCAAGCCGATCAGCGACTCGCTGTACATCGACGTTCCCGGCGCGGCGCAGGCGCTGAGCTGGAGCGGCGAGGCCATCGACAAGCTCTACGACGAAGTCGCCGCCACCCCGCACGATCAGTTGGGCCTGGTGACCCGTGAGCCGGTGGGCGTGGTCGGCGCCATCGTGCCGTGGAACTTCCCGCTGCTGATGGCTTGCTGGAAACTGGGCCCGGCCCTGTCGACCGGCAACTCGGTGATCCTCAAGCCGTCGGAGAAATCCCCGCTGACCGCCCTCCGCATCGCCGCCCTGGCGGTCGAGGCCGGCATCCCGAAAGGCGTGCTCAACGTGCTGCCGGGCTATGGCCACACCGTCGGCAAGGCCCTGGCCCTGCACAACGACGTCGACACCCTGGTGTTCACCGGTTCGACCAAGATCGCCAAGCAACTGATGATCTACGCCGGCGAATCGAACATGAAGCGCGTGTGGCTGGAGGCCGGCGGCAAGAGCCCGAACATCGTGTTCGCCGACGCGCCGGACCTGCAGGCCGCCGCCGAGTCCGCCGCCAGCGCCATCGCCTTCAACCAGGGCGAAGTGTGCACCGCCGGTTCGCGGCTGCTGGTCGAGCGTTCGATCAAGGACAAATTCCTGCCGATGGTGATCGAGGCCCTGAAGGCCTGGAAGCCGGGCAACCCGCTGGATCCGGCCACCAACGTCGGTGCGCTGGTGGATACCCAGCAGATGAACACTGTGCTGTCCTACATCGAAGCCGGCCACGCCGACGGCGCCAAGCTGGTGGTCGGCGGCAAGCGCACCCTGCAGGAGACCGGCGGCACCTACGTCGAGCCGACGATCTTCGACGGCGTGAGCAACGCGATGAAGATCGCCCAGGAAGAGATCTTCGGGCCGGTGCTGTCGGTCATCACCTTCGACACCGCCGAGGAGGCGGTGCGCATCGCCAACGACACGCCGTACGGCCTGGCGGCGGCGGTGTGGACCCAGGACATTTCCAAGGCGCACCTGACCGCCAAGGCCCTGCGGGCCGGCAGCGTGTGGGTCAACCAATACGATGGCGGCGACATGACCGCGCCGTTCGGCGGCTTCAAGCAGTCGGGCAACGGCCGCGACAAGTCGCTGCATGCGTTCGACAAATACACCGAGCTCAAGGCGACCTGGATCAAGCTGTGAACCGTTGAGGGGGCCTGCCCGTCAGGCCCCCGAAACAGCAGAGATCCCTTGTGGGAGCGGGCTTGCCCGCGATGGCGGTGTGTCAGTCGGCATTTTTGTGTCTGACCCACCGCCATCGCGGGCAAGCCCGCTCCCACATTGGTTTTGCGGTGCACATAACAATATCCACAGGAGCGTGGAACATGCGTTGGGCGACGTATTTCGCCGTGTTGGCGTCTGTCTTGAGTGTCGGCCTGGCCCTGGGTGTCAGCATGCCGCTGGTGTCGTTGCGGCTGGAGGGCTGGGGCTACGGCTCCTTCGCCATCGGCGTGATGGCGGCGATGCCGGCCATCGGCGTGCTGCTGGGGGCGAAGGTGTCCAGCCATCTGGCGGCGCGCCTGGGCACGGCGAACCTGATGCGCCTGTGCCTGTGGGGCGGGGCGCTGTCCATCGGCCTGCTGGCGCTGCTGCCCAGCTACCCGGTGTGGCTGGCGCTGCGGCTGATGATCGGCGTGATCCTGACCATCGTGTTCATCCTCGGCGAGAGCTGGATCAACCAATTGGTGGTCGAGCATTGGCGCGGGCGACTGGTGGCGCTGTACGGCAGCAGCTACGCGCTGAGCCAACTGTCCGGGCCGCTGCTGTTGGGGGCGCTGGGCACCGAGCACGATTATGGCTTTTGGGTCGGCGTGGGCTTGCTGACCGCTGCGCCCCTGCTGTTGCTCGGCCGCAGCGGGGCGCCGAGCAGCGAGGCCAGCAGCGTGACCTTCGGCGATTTGTTGGGATTTGGCCGGGAACTGCCGGCGATCGCCTGGGCCGTGTCGCTGTTCGCCGCGTTCGAGGCGATGATCCTGACGCTGCTGCCGGTGTATTGCCTGCGCCAGGGCTTCACGGCGGAAATCGCGCTGGCGATGGTCAGCACCGTGGTGGTCGGCGACGCGTTGCTGCAACTGCCGATTGGCGCGCTGGCGGACCGGCTGTCCCGGCGCACGCTGTTCACCGGCTGCGCCATGGTGCTGCTGCTGTCGAGCCTGGCGATTCCGCTGCTGATCGACACCTTGCTGATCTGGCCGCTGTGGGTGCTGTTCGGGGCCAGCGCGGGCGGTCTGTTCACGCTGTCGCTGATCTTGGTCGGCGAGCGTTACCGTGACGATGCGCTGGTGCGGGCCAACGCGCACATCGCGCAGCTGTGGGGCATCGGCTGCCTGGTGGGGCCGCTGGCGGCAGGCGCGGGCAGCCAGTGGATCAGCGGGCACGCGCTGCCGCTGCTGATGGCGGTCGGGGCGTTCGGCCTGGTGATCCTGCTGATGCGCCAGGGGGCGTTCGGCAAGTTGGCCGAGCCGGCCTGACTGATCGACCCCTGTGGCGAGGCCGCCACAGGGGCGGGCCTAAAGCATCCGCTCAAGGCCCACGGTGGTGCTGAACCAGGCATTGAACCGTCTCCACCAGCTCCCCGGTTCCTGGGTCAGGGTGTGCAGCTTGCCGTCGTCCTCGGTCACCCACACCACCTTGCCGTCCTCCAGCTTCGCTTCGTAGCTCAGCGCCGGCGCCATGCCCTGCAGCGCCAGTTCCCGCACATGGGCGGCCAGGGCCGGGCTGTCCACCAGCACGCCGACCTCGGTGTTCCACAGCACCGAGCGCGGGTCGAAGTTGAACGATCCGATGAACGCTTTCTTGCCGTCGAAGATCATCGCCTTGCTGTGCAGGCTCGAGTCCGAACCCCGGGAGGACGGCCCGTAGAACAGGCGCGGCCCGCTGCCGCCGGTGGCGCCGGGCTGGCGGCGCAGTTCGAAGAGCCTGACGCCGTGCTCCAGCAGCGCCTTGCGGTACGGCGCATAGCCGCCGTGCACCGCCGGCACGTCGGTGGCCTCCAGCGCGTTGGTCAGCAGGCTCACCGAGACGCCGGCATCGGCGCGTCCGGTCAGGTACACCAGCCCCGGCTGGCCCGGCACGAAGTAGGCGGAAATCATCATCAGTTCCTGGCTGACGCCCTTCAGTTCCGGCGCCAGTTGGGTGGTCAGCAGCAACTGCGGATCGGGCTTGTCCTTGGCCAGCACCTTGCTCGGCGCATCCCACAGCGCCTGGTTCCAGGCCCAGATCAGCTCGCGGCGCCAGATGTCCATGCGCGGATCGGTGCTGTAAGTCTTCAGTTGCCGGTACAGCGCGTGGTTCTGCTGGCGGGTGTCTTCCAGGGATTCTTCCAGGCGGGTGCGGGTGTTCTGCAGGTCCTTGGCCGTCGGCCGGCTGGAGAGGAACTCGTCGACCGGTCGGCTCAGGGCGCTGTTCCAGTACTGGTCGAAGCTGTGCCCCAACTGCTGCGCCACCGGGCCCACGCTGAGCATGTCGATGTCGGTGAAGTTCAGGTTGGGCTCGGCATCGAAATACTCGTCCCCCAGGTTGCGCCCGCCGACGATGGCGGCGGCGTTGTCCGCCAGCCACAGCTTGTTGTGCATGCGTCGGTGCTGCAGCGACAGGTTGAACAGGCGCCCCGCCGCCCGGGTGACGCCGGTGCTGCGGCCCAGGTGCAACGGGTTGAAGAGGCGGATCTGGATCTGCGGATGGGCCGCGAGCGTGGCGATGACCAGGTCGAGGCCGTCGCTGGTGGTGTCGTCCAGCAGGATCCGCACCCGCACGCCCCGGTCGGCGGCCTTGAGCAGTTCGTCCACCAGCATCCGCGTGCTGACGCCGTCGTGGACGATGTAGTACTGCAGGTCGAGGCTGCTCTGCGCGTTGCGGATCAGCTCGGCGCGTGCGGTGAAGGCTTCGGTGCTGTTGGACAGCAGCCGGAAGCCCGACTGGCCGTTGTGCGGCGCGGCCTGGGCCTGGATCGAGCGGCCGAAGGCGGACGCCGACGCCGGCAGCGCCTGGCTCGGCTCGCGGGGAGCGTCGAGGGTTGCGCAGCCGCCCAGCAGCGCGGTCAGCAACAGCAGAACGGACAGGGGCTGTCTGAAGCTCACGTGGGATCGTTCCGGATGGCGGAGGTGATGGGCATATGGACGCTGAAGGGCCGCGAAAAGTCAGTCGGTCTCGGCCAGCAGGCGGATGGCCGCTGCGCCGACCTTGCGCACCGCGTCTTCGATCTGCGGCGTCGGTTTGGCAGCGTAGTTCATCCGCAGGCAATTGCGGTACTTGCCGGAGGCGGAAAAGATACTGCCCACGGCGATCTGCACGCCTTGGTCGTGCAGGGCGCGGTTGAGCTTCAGGGTGTCGAAGCCTTCCGGCAACTCGACCCACAGCATGAAGCTGCCTTGCGGGCGGCTGGCGCGGGTGCCGGCGGGGAAGTAGCGGGTCACCCAGTCGATCATCGCGTCGCGGTTGCGCTGGTACTGGGTGCGCATCCGCCGCAGGTGCGGCTCGAAGTGGCCGGCCTTGAGGAATTCGGCGATGGCGATCTGCGGCTGCGGCGCGGTGGAGCCGGTGCTGATGTACTTCATGTGCAGCACCCGCTCCAGGTAACGGCCCGGCGCCACCCAACCGATGCGCAGGCCCGGCGCCAGGGTCTTGGAGAACGAACTGCACAGCAGCACGCGGCCGTCTTCGTCGAAGGACTTGATGGTGCGCGGGCGAGGGTAGGTGTAGGCCAGTTCCCCGTACACGTCGTCCTCGATGATCGCCACGTCGAAGCGCTGCGCCAGGTGCAGCAGGGCGCGCTTGCGTGACTCCGGCATGATGTAGCCCAGCGGGTTGTTGCAGTTGGGGGTGAGCTGGATGACCTTGATCGGCCACTGCTCCAGCGCCAGTTCCAGGGCTTCGAGGCTGATGCCGGTGAGGGGGTCGGTGGGAATCTCCAGCGCCTTCATGCCCAGGCCCTTGAGGGTTTGCATGGCGCCGTGGAAGCTCGGCGAGTCCACGGCGACGATGTCGCCCGGCTCGCAGATCGCATGGATGCTGGTGGACAGCGCTTCATGGCAGCCGGTGGTCACCACCAGGTCGCCGGCGCTCAATTGGCAGCCGGAATCGAGCATCAGCCGGGCGATCTGTTCGCGCAGTTCGAGGGTGCCGTGGATGTTGTCGTAATACAGGCCGGGCATGTCCTGGCGCCGGCTGATCCGGGCGAGGCCGCGCAGCAGCGGTTTCATGGTCGGCGAGGATACGTCGGGCATGCCGCGCCCCAGCTGCACCACGTCCTTGCGCGGCACGGCGCGGATCAGCTCCAGCACCTGGTCCCACTGCGAGATCTCCACCGGGCGCTGCACCGGCCGGCCCACCACGGGCAGATCCGGCAGCTCGCGGCTGACCGGCACGAAATAGCCGGACTTGGGCTTGGGCGTGGCCAGGCCGTTGTCCTCCAGCATCCGGTAGGCCTGCTGCACGGTGCTCAGGCTGACCCCGTGCTCGACGCTCAGGGCGCGCACCGACGGCAAACGGTCGCCCGGCCGGTAGAAGCCTTGTTCGATGCGCGTGCCGAGCAGCTCGGCGAGGTTCACATACAGGGTCATGGCACTGCCTCGTACAGGTGATCCGGTAGACCGGTACAGATGGGGCGAAAATCGACAATTCAGAGCTCAGGACGGCGAATCTGTATGGAGTTAATACAGATGCGTTGAATCTGTAATGCTTTTGCTCGCCCGCGCATCATGGAATCTCTCGCTACCCAAGTAAACAGGAGCAAAGAAAATGAACGGCTTGAGCGATGTGCGGCTGACGTTACACAGTCAGGAACTGGCGGCAGGGCAACAGGACAGCGCGCGCAATGAGGCCCTGCGCAACGCCCCGTCCGGCCTGGGCCGCTGGGGCCTGTTCTGGCACCGTCTGCACACGCGCAGGGCGTTGCTGGGGCTGACGCCGCAGCAGCTCAAGGACATCGGGCTGACCCGGGAGCAGGCGCTGGAGGAGGGGCTCAAGCCGTTCTGGCGGATCTGAGCCTCTTGCGGCCCCATCGCAAACAGGCTCGCTCCCGCGGCGAAAGGTGGGAGCGAGCCTGCTTGCGATCAGGGCAAGGCCTTCAGACCAGTTCCTTGAGCCGGTGCCACAGCATCCCCAGCGCCAGCAGCGGCGAGCGCAAATGCTTGCCGCCGGGGAAGGTGATGTGCGGCACCTGGGCGAACAGGTCGAACCCGCCGCCGTGCTGTCCGCTGATGGCTTCGGCCAGCAGCTTGCCCGCCAGGTGCGTGGCGTTCACCCCGTGGCCGGAGTAGGCCTGGGCGTAATACACGTTCGGCCGCCCCGCCAGCCGGCCTATCTGCGGCAAGCGGTTGGCGCCGATGCCGATCATCCCGCCCCACTGGAAATCGATCTTCGCGCCCGCCAGCTGCGGGAACACCTCCAGCATCTTCGGCCGCATGTAGGCGGCGATGTCCTTGGGGTCGCGCCCTGAATAATGGCAGGCACCGCCGAACAGCAGGCGCCGGTCCGCCGAGAGCCGGTAATAGTCGAGCGCCACGCGCTGGTCGCAGACCGCCATGTTCTGCGGCAGCAGCTCATGGGCCTGGGCTTCGCTCAGCGGTTCGGTGGCGATGATGTAGCTGCCGGCGGGCAGCACCTTGCCGCCCAGTTGCGGGTCGAGGCCGTTGAGGTAGGCGTTGCAGCCCAGCACCAGGGTCTTGGCGCGCACCGTGCCCTGGGCCGTGTGCACCCGCACTTCGGGGCCGTGGTCGATGCGGGTGACCGCCGAGCGCTCGAACAGCTTGACCCCCGACTGCTGCGCCGCCGCGGCTTCGCCCAGGGCCAGGTTCAGCGGGTGCAGATGCCCGGAGCCCATGTCGATCAGGCCGCCGACGTAGCGTTTGGAACCGACCACGGTGTGCATCTGGTCGGCCGGCAGCAGGCGGGTCTCGTGGCGGTAGCCGAGGCTGCGCAGTTCTTCAGCGTCTTCGGCGAAACCGTCGAGGTCGCGGGGCTTGTTGGCCAGGTCGCAATAGCCCCAGGTCAGGTCGCAGGGAATCTGGAAGCGTTCCACGCGCCGGCGGACGATCTCCACCGCCTCCAGGCCCATGAGTTTCATCTGGCGCACGCCTTCGGCGCCGATGACGTTGGCGAACTGATCCAGGCCATGGCCGACCCCGCGGATCAGTTGCCCGCCGTTGCGGCCGCTGGCGCCCCAGCCGATCCGGTTCGCCTCCAGCAACACCACGCTGAGGCCGCGTTCGGTCAGCTCCAGCGCGGTGTTGAGGCCCGTGAAGCCGCCGCCGACCACGCACACGTCCGCAGCCACCTCACCCTGCAGCACCGGATGGTCGGGCTGCGGCAGGCTGCTGGCGGCGTAGTAGGAGGCAACGTGGGGCTGGCTCGCGGTGGCGTGGGCGCGGGCATTCATGGGCGTCATCCTGAGCGGGTGTCGAGAAAATTTGACGGAGGATAAGCCGGACGCCGGAAGCCGGGCAACACCGGTCGGCCATCGCTGTCTGGATCACGGCTTTTGCGGCACAATCGCCGCCTGTTCCACGTCGGTCATCGCGTCCATGAGCTGCAACAGCCAGAAAATCCGCTCCCTGCGCCAGCAGATCCCCACGTTCGACTGCGTGCCGGGCTGCCACGACTGCTGCGGCCCGGTGACCACCTCCCCGGAGGAGATGGCGCGCCTGCCGCGCAAGACCCGCGCCGAACAGGACGCGGCCATGGAAGCCTACAACTGTGTGCACCTGGGACCCGAAGGCTGCACGGTGTATGACGAACGGCCGCTGATCTGCCGGCTGTTCGGTACGACACAGACCTTGCCTTGCCCGAACGGGCGCAGGCCTGTGGAACTGATCCATCCGCGGGTGGAGCGGCAGGTGTTCGAGTACATGGCCGAGAACCGGCAGGTGCTGGTTTGAAGCGTTCGCGCTAAATCCGCGGCGACCCCATCGCTGGCAAGCCAGCTCCCACAAGTCTAGCGGTGAGCGTAGATTCTGCGAACACCTATTGACCCTGTGGGAGTGACTTGCCAGTGATAAGGCCGGCCGGCTCAGGCTCTCTTCCCACAAGTCCAGAGGTGAGCGTAGATTCTGCGAACACCTTTTGACCCTGTGGGAGCTGGCTTGCCAGCGATGGGGCCGGATCAGGCACCGCAAATGTCAGTCGGGAATCGGCAGGCTCAGGCTCTCCTTCACCTCTTCCATCACGATGTAGCTCTTGGACTCGCGCACATGGGGCAGCTTGAGCAGGATGTCGCCCAGCAGTTTGCGGTACGAGGCCATCTCGGAAATCCGCGCCTTCACCAGATAGTCGAAATCCCCTGACACCAGGTGGCACTCCAGCACATGGGGCAGTTTCAGCACCGCGCGTCGGAACTCTTCGAAGGTGTCGCCGGATTTGTAGTCGAGGCTGATCTCGACGAACACCAGCAGGCTACCCTTCAAATGCTGAGGGTTGAGCCGGGCGTTGTAGCCCATGATGATCCCCTCGCGCTCCAGCCGCCGCACCCGCTCCGTGCACGGCGTGGTCGACAGGCCGACCTTTTCCCCAAGCTCCGTGAAGGAGATCCGCCCATCCGCCTGAAGGATCCGCAGGATGTTGCGGTCGATCTTGTCCAGCTCGCGTTTGGTCTGAGTGTTGGTACGCATAGGGGATGCGCCTCCGTGAAAAGGGTTTTTGCCGAGAATTGTCGCCAAATATAGGCGCTTATACAGTGAAAAGCACTGGCGATTCTTTCTTACACTGCGCGCATCATTGCTCTGACAACAGGTTCGCGGTCTGGCCGCGGCGAGGGATACAAAAAATGCGCGTCATGGTCTTGGGTAGCGGCGTCATCGGCACCACCAGTGCCTATTATCTGGCCCGCGCCGGGTTTGAAGTCGTGGTGGTCGACCGCCAGCCGGCGGCCGCCATGGAGACCAGCTTCGCCAACGCCGGCCAAGTGTCGCCGGGCTATGCCTCGCCGTGGGCTGCGCCGGGCGTGCCGCTCAAGGCCATCAAGTGGCTGCTGCAGCGTCACGCGCCGCTGGCCATCAAGGCCACTGCCGACATCGACCAGTACCTGTGGATGGCGCAGATGCTGCGCAACTGCACCGCCAGCCGCTACGCGGTGAACAAGGAGCGCATGGTGCGGCTGTCCGAGTACAGCCGCGACTGCCTCGACGAACTGCGCGCCGAGACCGGCATCGCCTATGAAGGCCGCAGCCTGGGCACCACTCAGCTGTTCCGCACCCAGGCCCAGTTGGACGGCGCCGCCAAGGACATCGCCGTGCTGAAGGAGTCCGGCGTGCCGTTCGAAGTCCTCGACCGCGCCGGCATCGCCCGGGTCGAGCCGGCCCTGGCCAACGTCACCGACATCCTGGCCGGCGCCCTGCGCCTGCCGAACGACCAGACCGGCGACTGCCAGATGTTCACCACCCGCCTGGCGGAAATGGCCGCCAAGCTCGGCGTCGAGTTCCGCTTCGGCCAGGACATCCAGCGCCTGGACTTCGCCGGCGACCGCATCAACGGCGTGTGGATCGACGGCAAGCTGGAGACCGCCGACCGCTACGTGCTGGCCCTGGGCAGCTACTCGCCGCAACTGCTCAAGCCGCTGGGCATCAAGGCCCCGGTGTACCCGCTCAAGGGCTACTCGCTGACCGTGCCGATCACCAACCCGGCGATGGCCCCGACGTCGACCATCCTCGACGAGACCTACAAGGTCGCGATCACCCGTTTCGACAACCGCATCCGCGTCGGCGGCATGGCCGAGATCGCCGGTTTCGACCTGTCGCTCAATCCGCGCCGGCGCGAAACCCTGGAGATGATCGTCAACGACCTTTATCCTCAGGGCGGCAACCTGGCCGAGGCGAGCTTCTGGACCGGCCTGCGTCCGACCACCCCGGACGGCACCCCGATCGTCGGCGCCACCCCGTTCAAGAACCTCTTCCTGAACACCGGCCACGGCACCCTCGGCTGGACCATGGCGTGCGGCTCCGGCCGTCTGCTGGCTGACCTTATGGCCAAGAAAAAGCCGCAGATCAGCGCCGAAGGCCTCGACATTTCCCGTTACGGCAACACCACCCAGGAGTCCGCCAAGCATGGCAATCCAGCGCCAGCTCACCAATGAGCGCATGAGTCAGATCGTCACCCACAACGGCACCGTGTACCTGGCCGGACAGGTCGGCGACGACTTCAGCGCCGGGGTCGAACAGCAGACCCGTGACGTGCTGGCCAACATCGAGCGGCTGTTGGACCTGGCCGGCACCGACAAGCACCACCTGCTGTCGGCGACGATCTACCTGAACGACATCGGTGCGCACTTCGCCGCCATGAACGCGGTCTGGGACCAGTGGCTGCCCAAGGGCGTCGCCCCGGCCCGCGCCACCGTCGAAGCGAAGATGGCCCGCCCCGATGTGCTGGTCGAGATCTCGGTGATCGCCGCACAGCCTTGATCCGACGCTGAAAAATCCCTCTCCCGGCGCTGTTGGCGGTCAACGCCAGCCGACGCCGGTTTTTCTTCCCATGACCGCCCAGAAGTCTGCCGCCATGCGTCCTGCCCGTGCCCTGATCGACCTTCAAGCCCTGCGTCACAACTACCGTATCGCCCGCGAGACCACCGGAGCCAAGGCGCTGGCGGTGATCAAGGCCGACGCCTACGGCCATGGCGCGGTGCGCTGCGCCCAAGCCCTGGAGGCCGAAGCGGACGGCTTCGCCGTGGCCTGCATCGAAGAGGCCCTGGAACTGCGCGCCGCCGGGATCCGCGCGCCGGTGCTGCTGCTCGAAGGCTTTTTCGAGGCCGACGAGCTGGCGCTGATCGTCGAGCACGACTTCTGGTGCGTGGTGCATTCGCTGTGGCAGCTCGAAGCGATCGAGCAGGCGGCGTTGAGCAAACCGGTCACCGTATGGCTCAAGCTCGACTCGGGCATGCACCGCGTGGGCCTGCATCCCAAGGATTATCAGTCGGCCTACCAGCGGCTGCTGGCCAGCGGCAAGGTGGCCAAGATCGTGCTCATGAGCCACTTCGCCCGCGCCGATGAGCTGCACGAGCAGAGCAGCGCCGATCAGGTCGCGGTGTTCGAGGCCGCCCGCAAGGGCCTGGCGGCGGAAATCAGCCTGCGCAACTCGCCGGCGGTGCTGGGCTGGCCGCAGATCCCCAGCGATTGGGTGCGCCCGGGCATCATGCTGTACGGCGCCACGCCGTTCGAAGAAGCCAACGCCGTGGCCGAGCGCCTGCAACCGGTGATGACCCTCGAATCGAAGGTCATCAGCGTGCGCGAATTGCCGGCCGGCGAGCCGGTCGGCTACGGCGCCCGGTTCATCACCGACAAGCCGATGCGCATCGGCGTGGTCGCCATGGGCTACGCCGACGGCTATCCGCGCCAGGCGCCGACCGGCACCCCGGTGCTGGTGGCCGGCCAGCGCAGCCGCATCCTGGGCCGCGTGTCGATGGACATGCTGTGCATCGACCTGACCGACGTGCCGCAGGCCGGCCTCGGTTCCACCGTGGAGCTGTGGGGCAAAAACATCCTCGCCAGCGACGTGGCCAAGTGGGCCGACACCATCCCGTACCAGATCTTCTGCAACCTGCGCCGGGTGCCGAGGCTCTATTCCGGGGATTGACGCCCCGAAGCCGTCGCCGCCGACCGCATGCCCCTCCGGGGCCCGGGCCCAAGTGTTGTAAATACTGAACGCTGTCGCCATGATAACGCTCACTATCTCTACAACCTCAGGAGGCGCGTGCCTTGGACGTCGGCGAACGGCTGCAATCGATCCGCAAGCTCAAAGGGCTTTCCCAGCGTGAACTCGCCAAGCGTGCGGGCGTCACCAACAGCACCATTTCGATGATCGAAAAGAACAGCGTCAGCCCTTCGATCAGTTCGCTGCGCAAAGTGCTGGGCGGGATTCCCATGTCCATGGTCGAGTTCTTCTCCGAAGAGATCCTGCAGGAAGTCCCGACCCAGATCGTCTACAAGGCCAACGAACTGATCGACATTTCGGACGGCGCCGTGACCATGAAGCTGGTCGGCCGCGCCCACCCGAGCCGGGCCATCGCCTTCCTCAACGAGATCTACCCGCCGGGCGCCGACACCGGCGAAGAGATGCTCACCCATGAAGGCGAGGAAACCGGGATCCTGGTGGAAGGGCGCCTGGAACTGGTGGTGGGCCTGGAAACTTTTATCCTCGAAGCGGGCGACAGCTACTACTTTGAAAGTACCAAGCCGCATCGCTTCCGCAATCCGTTCGATGCCCCGGCGCGACTAATCAGCGCAGCCACGCCGGCGAACTTCTGAACCGAGAGGCGCCAGGCCGTTGCGGCGAAGGCGTGCGAACCGTTTGACCGATGCGCGACAAAACCCCTTCAACTTTGGGGTTGTTTCAGTGTGGCGGGCTTACCGCTATACTTGCGCCCGCCTGCGAACCGTGGCCGCAGGCGTGAATAGCCACCATTGAGGGTGAACGCGTGAACCTAATTATGAAAATGCTGGCCGCACCAGCAACCGTACTGGCCCTCTGGGCTGCCAGCGCTCAAGCTGCGACCAACGACGATATCGCCAAACGCCTCGAGCCGGTCGGCCAGGTCTGCGTTCAGGGTCAGGAGTGCAAGGGGATGGAAGTCGCCGCAGCCGCAGGCGGCGGTGGCGGCGCGAAGACGCCGGACGAAGTGATCGCCAAGCACTGCAACGCTTGCCATGGCTCCGGCCTGCTGGGCGCGCCGAAGATCGGCGACACGGCGGCCTGGAAAGACCGTGCCGACCACCAGGGCGGCCTCGACGGCATCCTGGCCAAGGCCATCACCGGCATCAACTCGATGCCGCCGAAGGGCACCTGCGCCGATTGCTCCGACGCCGAGCTCAAGGGCGCGATCCAGAAGATGTCCGGCCTGAAGTAAGGCCCCGCATCCTCGAAAAAACCGTCTTCGGACGGTTTTTTTGTGCCCGCGATCCGGCTCTGAGGCTGGTCATTGCAGCAATCTGGCGGCAAGCTCGGTCGTACCTCTATTCATGGAACGGGCGGGAGGCTTCAGATGGTGCAGCTGTGTTCGATCGAACAGGCCGTGGACGATGTGCTGGCGCGGTTGCCGGTGCATATCCACATGGGCCTGCCGCTGGGGCTGGGCAAACCTAACCGCTTCGTCAATGCGCTGTACCGGCGCATCAAGGGCCTGCCGCAGCGCCGGCTGACGGTCTATACGGCCCTGTGCCTAGGCCGTCCAGCCCTGGGCGACGGTTTGCAGAAGCGCTTCCTGGAGCCCTTCGTGGAGCGGGTCTTCGGCGATTACCCGGAACTGGAGTTCCTCGCCGACCTGCGCCGCGACAGCCTGCCGGCCAACATCCGCATCGAGCAGTTCTTCATGCAGCCCGGCAGCCTGCTGCACAGCACGCAGGCACAGCAGGACTACGTCAGCAGCAACTACAGCCACGCGGCCCGCGACATCAACGCCGCCGGGCTGAACCTGGTGGCGCAGTTGCTGGCCAGCAGCAGTGAGCATCCCGACCGCCTGAGCCTGAGCTGCAACCCGGACATCACCCTCGACCTGCTGCCGATGATCGCCAAGCGCCGGGCCGCCGGGGAAACCATCCTGCTGGTGGGCCAGGTGCACACCGAGCTGCCGTACATGCCCGGCGACGCCGAGGTGGACATCGACACCTTCGACCTGCTGGTCGACGAGAAGGACAGCAGCACGCTGTTTTCCACGCCGAACATGCCGGTGGGGTTTCAGGATCATTTCATCGGCCTGCACGCCAGCGCGCTGGTGCGCGACGGCGGCACGCTGCAGATCGGCATTGGCTCGATGGGCGATGCGCTGACCGCCGCCCTGCTGGCGCGCCAGGCCGACAACGCCGGATACCGCAGCCTGTTGGCCGAGGTGAACCTCAGCCCGTGGGCGCGGCTGATCGAGGGCGAGGGCGGTCTCGAACCGTTCGCCAAGGGCCTGTACGGTTGCAGCGAAATGTTCGTCAACGGCCTGCTGGTGTTGGCGGAGGCGGGGATCATCCGGCGCAAGGTCTACCCGGATGTGCCGACCCAGGAACAGGCCAACGCCGGCACCCTCGATGAGGCCGCGCAATCCGACGGCGTTTCGGTGCACGGCGGCTTCTTTCTCGGGCCGCGCAGTTTCTACGAGCGCTTGCACGAGCTGTCGCACGGTAAGCGCCTCGAATTCGACATGACCCGCATCAGTTACATCAACGAGCTGTACGGTCAGGAAGCGCTCAAGCGCCTGCAGCGCCTCGATGCGCGGTTCATCAACACGGTGTTCACCATGACCCTGCTCGGTGCCGGTGTGGCCGACCAGTTGGAGGACGGGCGGGTGCTCAGCGGCGTCGGCGGGCAGTACAACTTCGTTGCCCAAGGCCACGCGCTGGAGGGGGCGCGGTCGATCCTGCTGCTGCGCAGCTGGCGCGAGGCCGGCGGCGAGGTCAGTTCGAACATCGTCTGGGAGTACGGCCACTGCACGATTCCGCGGCACCTGCGCGATATCGTGGTGACCGAGTACGGCATCGCCGACCTGCGCGGCAAGTCCGACGCGGCGGTGATCGAGGCCTTGCTGAACATCAGCGACTCGCGCTTTCAGCCGGAGCTGACCGAGCGGGCGCAGAAGGCCGGCAAACTGCCGAAGGATTTTCGCCTCGATCCGCGTTTCGCCGACAACACCCCGCAGCGTTTGCAGGGGATGGCCGCGCGGCATCCGAACCTGTTTCCGGAGTATCCGCTGGGGTGCGATTTCACCGAGACCGAACGGGATCTGCTGCGGGCGCTGAACTGGCTCAAGAGCAAGTTCAAGCTGAGCGAAGTCCTTGAGTTGGGGAAAGCGGCGCTGGATGCGCCGCAGGCGTCGGCGTTCCCCGCGCACCTTGAGCGGATGCGACTGACAGCCCCGGAGGGCCTCAAGGAAGACCTGTTCCAGCGCCTGCTGCTCACCGGCCTGAAGGCCACCGCGCAATGAGATCAGCAGCCAAAACAACTGCGGGAGCCAGCAGGCTGGCTCCCGCAAGGGCACTGCTGTGCGGGTTACTCGATGAAGGTGACGACGCCGTCCTTCAGCGATTTGACCCGGGCCAGCGATTCGACGCGGTAGCCCTGGGAGTCCAGCTCGGCGCGGCCGCCCTGGAACGACTTTTCGATGACGATGCCCAGGCCCGCCACGGTGGCGCCGGCCTGCTTGATGATCGAGATCAGCGCCTGGGACGCTTTGCCGTTGGCCAGGAAGTCGTCGATGATCAGCACGCGGTCGCTGCTGGTCAGGTGACGGGGGGAGATGGCCACGGTGCTTTCGGTCTGCTTGGTGAACGAGTACACGGTCGCCGACAGCAGGTTCTCGGTCAGGGTCAGGGACTGGTGCTTGCGGGCGAAGATCACCGGTACGCCCAGGTTCAGGCCGGTCATGATCGCCGGGGCGATGCCCGAGGCTTCGATGGTGACGATCTTGGTGATGCCCGAATCCTTGAACAGCGCGGCGAATTCGTCGCCGATCAGCTTCATCAGGGCCGGGTCGATCTGATGGTTCAGAAAGGCGTCGACTTTCAGGACCTGGTCGGAAAGCACGATGCCTTCTTCGCGGATTTTCTTGTGCAGTGCTTCCATGAAGCGTTCCTCTACTGGCGCCGTGTGCGCCGAAGGTCTAGTAAAAAAGTGGTCGATTCTAACGCTTTAGCATCGCGCGTATATCAGCCAATGCGTTGTTGCCCCGCACGGCCTTGACTTCGGTCGGGGTGTCATCGTTGCCTTCCCAGGCCAGGTCGTCCGGCGGCAGCTCGTCGAGGAAGCGGCTCGGGGCGCAGTCGACGATCTCGCCGTACTGCTTGCGCTTGGCGGCGAAGGTGAAGGCCAGGGTCTGGCGGGCGCGGGTGATGCCCACGTAGGCCAGGCGGCGTTCCTCTTCGATGGTGTCGGCCTCGATGCTGGAACGGTGCGGCAGGATTTCCTCTTCCATGCCCATGATGAACACGTAAGGGAACTCCAGGCCCTTGGACGCGTGCAGGGTCATCATCTGCACGCCCTCGGCGCCGTCTTCCTCTTCCTGCTGGCGTTCGAGCATGTCGCGCAGCACGAGTTTGCCGATGGCGTCCTCGACGGTCATCTCGCCGTCTTCGTCCTTCTCCAGGGTGTTCTTCAAGGCTTCGATCAGGAACCAGACGTTGCTCATCCGGTAGTCCGCGGCCTTGTCGCTGGAACTGTTGGTGCGCAGCCAGTTCTCGTAGTCGATGTCCATGACCATGCTGCGCAGGGCCGAGATCGGATCCTCGCCGGCGCACTGCTCGCGCACCTTGTCCATGAAGCGCTTGAAGCGCGACAGGCGGTCGGTGAAGCGGCTGTCCAGGTGTTCGCCCAGGCCGATCTCGTCGGTGGCGGCGTACATCGAGATCTTGCGCTCGGTGGCGTAGTTGCCGAGCTTCTCCAGGGTGGTGGAGCCGATTTCCCGGCGCGGCACGTTGATCACCCGCAGGAAGGCGTTGTCGTCGTCCGGGTTCACGATCAGGCGGAAGTAGGCCATCAGGTCCTTCACTTCCTGGCGGCCGAAGAAGCTGTTGCCGCCGCTCAAGCGGTACGGCACCTGGTGGTGCTGCAGCTTCAGCTCGATCAGCTTGGCCTGGTAGTTGCCGCGGTAGAGGATCGCGAAGTCGCTGTAGGGCCGGTCGGTGCGCAGGTGCAGGCTGAGGATCTCCATGGCCACCCGCTCGGCCTCGGCGTCCTCGTTGCGGCAGCGGATCACGCGGATCTCGTCGCCGTGGCCCATCTCGCTCCACAGCTGCTTCTCGAACTCGTGGGGGTTGTTGGAGATCAGCACGTTGGCGCAGCGCAGGATGCGGCTGGTGGAGCGGTAGTTCTGCTCCAGCATCACCACTTTGAGCGACGGGTAGTCTTCCTTGAGCAGCATCAGGTTTTCCGGCCGCGCGCCGCGCCAGGCGTAGATCGACTGGTCGTCGTCGCCCACCACGGTGAACTGGTTGCGCTTGCCGATCAGCATCTTCACCAGCAGGTACTGGCTGGCGTTGGTGTCCTGGTATTCGTCCACCAGCAGGTAGCGCACCTTGTTCTGCCACTTTTCGAGGATGTCGGCGTGGCCCTCGAAGAGCTTCACCGGCAGCAGGATCAGGTCGTCGAAGTCCACCGCGTTGAACGCCTTGAGCGTGCGCTGGTAGTGGGTGTAGACGATGGCGGCGGTCTGCTCCTTGGGGTTGCGCGCGTTCTCCAGGGCCTGGGCCGGCAGGATCAGGTCGTTCTTCCAGGCGCCGATCATGTTCTTGATCTCGTCGACGCCGTCGTCGCCCGAGTATTCCTTCTGCATGATGTCGGTCATCAGCGACTTGACGTCGGTCTCGTCGAAGATCGAGAAACCGGGCTTGTAGCCCAGGCGCTCGTGCTCCTTGCGGATGATGTTCAGGCCCAGGTTGTGGAAGGTGCTGACCGTCAGGCCGCGGCCTTCGCCGGCGCGCAGCAGGGTGCCGACCCGCTCCTTCATTTCGCGGGCGGCCTTGTTGGTGAAGGTCATCGCGACGATGTACTGGGCGCGGATGCCGCAGTTCTGGATCAGGTGCGCGATCTTGCGCGTGATCACGCTGGTCTTGCCGGAGCCAGCGCCGGCGAGCACCAAAAGAGGGCCGCCGACGTAGTTCACGGCCTCTTGCTGCCGGGGATTGAGTCGGGACATACGGAAATTCGGGAGTCGTTGACGAAATGGGGCGGCATTTTAACAGGCTCAGCGAATTGTGCCGCACCTGTCCGACTTGTGACGCAGCACGCGGTTACAGTTTGCCGGTTTTGATACTTTCACGCAGGATGTGCGGAGATTTTGCGTCTAATGTTCTCATTCGTGACACAAAACGACGATTTGATAACCGATGTCATTTGGTCATTGGCCGGCGCAACGGCATAATGCCCGCCGCCCACATCATTGCAGAGTCTAGGGAGTCAGCTTGTCTACGCCTGTCGAACCCTTGCGTTTGCTGCTGCTGGCCGAAGAGCCGGCCTGGACAGCGTTGTTGCGCGAGTGCCTGGCGCCGATGGGCAGCTCGGAGGTGCTGATCGGCGCGCCGGACTGGGATTCGGTCAGCCGCCTGTTCGAAGACAACCGCCACGCGGTGTTGTTGACCGTGCCGGCCCTGCAGCCGGCGCCCGGGCGCTGCAGCCTGCCGACGGTGCTGCTGCTGGAGCACGAGCCGGCGAACCCGCCCGACGGCGTCAGCGACTGGCTGGTGCGCGACGCGCTCGACACCGGCATGCTGCGCCGCTGCCTGCGCCATGTGCGCGAGCGGGGCGTGCTGGAGAACACCCTGCAGCGTTTGGCCGAACAGGATCCGCTGACCGGGATCGCCAACCGCCAGGGTTTCCAGACGTTGCTCACGGCCCGCTTGGCCGAAAACGACGGCCGCGGCCTGGCCCTCGGGCACCTGGACCTGGACAACTTCCGCCACGCCAACGACGCCCTCGGCCACCAGGCCGGCGACCGCCTGATCCTGCAGGTGGTGGCGCGGCTCAAGAGCCAACTGGAGGCCGGCGATCAGCTGGCCCGGCTGGGCAGCGACGAATTCGCCCTGCTGATCGACACGCGCCGCGCCCCGCAGCGCGCCGAGTGGATGGCCGAGCGCATCACCGAAGCGCTGGCCGAACCCTACTGGATCGACGGCGAGAGCCTGCTGATCGGCTCCAGCCTGGGCATCGCCCATGCCCGCGCCCATGCCGGCGCCGACCCGCTGATGTGGCACGCGCACATCGCCATGCAGCAGGCCAAGAGCACCCAGGGCTGCACCTTCCATATCTTCAACGAACGGATCAACCGCAACGCGCGGAGCATGGCCGACCTGGAAAGCGAGCTGCGCCGGGCCTTGCGCCGCGACGAACTGGAACTGCACTACCAGCCGCGCCTGAACCTGGCGGACGGGCAGATCGTCGGCCTCGAGGCCCTGGTGCGCTGGCGCCACAGCGAGCGCGGGCTGCTGCCGCCCAGCGAGTTCGTGCCGCTGGCCGAGCAGAGCGGGCTGATCGTGCCTTTGGGCTACTGGGTGATCTCCCGGGCCCTGCGCGACATGCAGGCCCTGCGCGAACACGGCCTGCCGGCGCTGCACATGGCGATCAACCTGTCGTTCCGCCAGTTTCAGGACAGCCAGCTGCTGCCCACCCTCAGTCGCCTGATCGCCGAACGCGGCGTCGAGGCCCAGTGGCTGGAGTTCGAACTCACCGAAACCGCCGTGATGCGCCGCAGCGACCTGGTCAAGCAGACCATGGACGCCCTCGGCCGCCTCGGCGTGCGCTTCTCGCTGGACGACTTCGGCACCGGGTTCTCCTCGTTCGTGCACCTCAACAGCCTGCCGATTACCTTGCTCAAGATCGACAAGAGCTTCGTCGGCGGCATGGAACAGCGCGAAGAGAACCGCAAGCTGGTGCACGCGATGATCAACCTGGCGCACAACCTGCACCTGGAAGTGGTGGCCGAAGGGGTGGAGACCCCTGAACAGATGGCGTTGCTGCGCGGGTACGGTTGCGACCAGGTGCAGGGCTACCTGATCAGCAAGCCGCTGCCGCTGGCGGAGCTGGTGGCTTACCTCACGGTCGGTTCCGGCGAAGAGCCGGCGCTGGACGTCGTGGTCTGAGCGGATCACTCCGGCAGGTGCAGTGCTTCGGCTGAGGCCAGCGCCAGCAGGCTGGCGCCCGCAGAGAACTGCGGGGCACCGCTAAACCCTGTGGGAGCCAGCCTGCTGGCGATGGCGCCAGTCCAGACGCCGCGTGAATAGATCATTCAGCCTGGGCGACCGCGAACGA
Organism: Pseudomonas sp. B7(2017); assembly: GCF_002112745.1. Classification (NCBI taxonomy): domain Bacteria; kingdom Pseudomonadati; phylum Pseudomonadota; class Gammaproteobacteria; order Pseudomonadales; family Pseudomonadaceae; genus Pseudomonas; species Pseudomonas sp. B7(2017). The sequence goes on from NZ_NEIP01000001.1 coordinate 330,086, forward strand.
ATCCGAAGGCTCGTGCCGGATCATCCGCTTCATCTTCCACTCGAACCCCAGCGTCAGGCACACCGCCGCGCACGCCAGCCCCAGCGCCAGGCCCCACCAGACGCCGGTCGGCCCCCAGTGCAGATGGAACGCCATCAGCCACGCCGCCGGCGCGCCGATCAGCCAGTAGCAGCCGAGCCCGACCAGAAACGTGGTCTTGGCGTCCTTGAGCCCGCGGATGCAGCCCATGGCGATGGTCTGCACGCCGTCGAACAGTTCGAACCACGCCGCCACCATCAGCAGGCTGACGGCCAGGCGGATCACCTCGGCGAAGGCCGGGTCGTCATGATCCAGGAACAGGCCCACCAGCGGATCCGGCAACAGCCAGAACACCATGGCGAAGCACAGCATCACCGCCGCGCCGAAGGCGATCCCGACCCGCCCGGACATCCGCGCGTCGAGCAATTGTCCGGCGCCGTAATGCTGACCGATGCGCATGGTGATCGCGTAGGACAGCCCCGCCGGCACCATGAACGCCACCGAGACGATCTGCAGGGCGATCTGGTGCGCCGCCAGTTGCGTGCTGCCCATGGTGCCCATGCACAGCGCGGCGAAGGCGAACAGCCCGACCTCCACGGCGTAGGTGCCGCCGATCGGCAGGCCCAGGCGCCACAGTTCCTTGAGGTATTGCCGGTTGAGGCGCGACAGGCCCTGGCGCAGCGGGTAGGCGTCGTAGGCCGGATGCCGGCGGATGTGCCAGGCCAGCGCCAGCGCCATGCAGTTGGCGACGATCGCCGTGACCAGGCCGATGCCGGTCAGCCCCAGCTTCGGCAGGCCGAACAGTCCGGTGATCAGCGCGTAGTTGAGCAGGAAGTTGGCCACGGTGCCGGCCAGGCTGATGACCATCACCGGCGTCGCCCGACCGATGGCGCTGGTGAAGCCACGCAGGGCCATGAAGCTCAGGTAGCCGGGCAGGGCGAACGGCAGGGCCAGCAGGAACTGCCCGGCGGCGTCGACGTTGGTTTGGGTCTGGCCGAACAGCAGCAGCACCGGCTTGAGGTTCCACAGCAGCAGACCGGCGCCGAGGGCCATCAGCCAGGCCAGCCACAGCCCGGCCTGGGTCAGCCGCGCGGCGCCGAGGATGTCGCCGGCGCCCTGACGGATCGCCACCAGGGTGCCGACCGCCGCGATCACGCCGATGCAGAAGATCGACACGAACGAATAGCTCGCCGCGCCGAGGCCGCCGCCGGCCAGGGCCTCCGGGCTCAGGCGCGCCATCATCAGGGTGTCGGTCAGCACCATCAGCATGTGCGCCAACTGCGAGGCGATCAGCGGCCCCGCCAGCCGGAGGATGGCCCAGAGTTCGGTACGCACGGGACGCTGCATGGTCGTCACATCCTTTTAATCGAGGGAGCAAGAGACCGTCGATTCTCGCGGTTCGGCGGGGTTGGCACAAAGGGATAAAAAGGATGGGTGGCATGATTAAAACTCATCCAGGGGCATTTCTGCTAAGTTGACGCCATCCCGCAACCGGAGCCTTGTCTATGTCCCGTCGTCTGCCGCCCTTGTATGCCCTGCGCGCATTCGAAGCAGCGGCGCGGCACAGCTCGTTCACCCGCGCCGCCGAAGAGTTGTCGATCACTCAGAGTGCGGTCAGCCGGCATGTCCGCACGCTCGAGGAGCACTTCGCCTGCCGGCTGTTCCACCGCAGCGGCCGCAACCTGCAGCTGACCGAATCGGCGCGCCTGCTGTTGCCCGGCATCCGTGAAGGTTTTGCGGCGCTGGAGCGGGCCTGCAATACCTTGCGCGCCGAAGACGACATCCTGCGCATGAAAGCCCCGTCGACCCTGACCATGCGCTGGCTGCTGGCGCGGCTCAGCCGGTTCCGCCATCTGCAGCCGGGCAACGAGGTGCAGTTGACCAGTGCCTGGATGGACGTGGATTCGGTGGACTTCAACAACGAACCGTTCGATTGCGCCGTGCTGCTCAGCGACGGGCATTTTCCCCCGGACTGGGAAGCCAGCCTGCTGTTCCCGGAAGAACTGATCCCGGTGGGCGCGCCCAACCTGCCTGATGACCGGCCCTGGGACGCGGCGCGGCTGGCCGCCACCGAACTGCTGCACCCGACCCCCGACCGGCGCGACTGGCGCAGTTGGCTGGAGCGCATGGGCCTGTCCGAGCAGGTGTCGCTCAAGGGCGGGCAGGTGTTCGATACCCTGGAGCTGGGAATGATCGCAGCGGCACGGGGCTACGGCGTATCGATGGGCGACCTGCTGATGGTGGCCGAGGACGTGGCCCAGGGACGGCTGAGCCTGCCGTGGCCCACCGCCGTCGCCAGCGGCCTGAACTACTACCTGGTGTGGCCCAAGACCCGTCCGGGCGGTGAACGTTTACGCCGCCTCAGCGATTTCCTTCAGGGCGAAGTCCGGGCGATGGAACTGCCGCAGGTCGCGCGCTTGAGCTGAATCGTTCGAGCCACCACAATGCCGGCCCTGGGGCATAACCCTGTTGTGCGCTCAAGTATTCGTTTTCACAGCCGAATACGTCCAAGTGGAACCGTCGTGCCGGTCCACGATACACCCCCATTATTAGAATATTTTCCGAGCCGTGATCAGGGAGGATCCGCAGGCCCGGCCAGGAGCTGTCCATGTCTCAACCCCGCGCCCGGATCGCCTCGCAGCTGGGCCTCGCGCTCGCCGTGATACTGGCGGTCGTCATCAGCGGCAGTACGGTGTTCGCCTTGCGTTCGCTGGATTCGGCCAACCTCGCCACCCGTGAAGAGCACCTGGCCAGCGAGGCGCGCCTGCTGGCCGACCAACTGAGCACCTTCCACGGCACGCTGCGCGAAAGTACCCAGCGCCTGAGCGGGCTGTTCGAGAAGCGCTTCAGCGCGGGCCTGAGCATCCACCCGGACGAACCGGTGACCGTCGCCGGCACCCGCACGCCGGGCCTGCACCTGGGCGGTGAGGTGTTGAACAACAACTTCAAGGAAGTCGACGAGTTCAAGCAGATGACCGCCGGCGTCGCCACGCTGTTCGTGCGCAGCGGCGAAGACTTCATCCGCGTCAGCACCTCCCTGAGCAAGCAGGACGGCACCCGGGCCATCGGCACCGTGCTCGACCACGCCCACCCGGCCTACGCGCGGTTGATGGCGGGGCAGGGCTATGTCGGCCGCGCCTTGCTGTTCGAGCGCCTGTACATGACCCAGTACACCCCAGTGCGCGACGCTGACGGCAAGGTGATCGCCGTATTGTTCGTCGGCTTCGACTACACCGATGCGCAGAACGCCCAGTTCGACAACCTCAAGCGCTTCCGCATCGGCCAGACCGGCTCGTTGGCGCTGCTGGACGAGCAGGGCAAATGGCTGGTGGCCCCGGCCGGCGTGCAGGCGCCGGAGCAAGCGGTGTCGGTGGTCGCCGGTCTGGCGAAGACCCCGGGCAAGGGCCGCTTCTGGAGCGACAGCGCCGAAGACTTCTACAGCATCGCCGTACCGTTCGACGGCGGGCCGTGGTCGGTGGTGGCGAGCATGCCGAAAAGCGAGATCCGCGCCGTGACCTGGAGCGTCGGCACGCAACTGGCCATCGGCAGCCTGCTGGCGATGCTGCTGGCGGTGGGTTCCGTGGTCTGGCTGCTGCGCAGCAAGCTGCAGCCGCTGGGGGATCTGGTGCGGCAGGCCGAGGCGCTGGGCGCCGGCGACCTGAGCGTGCGCCTGGACGTTTCGAGCAACGACGAGATCGGTCAGCTGGCCCGCGCCTTCAACCAGATGAGCCAGGCCCTGTCGACCATGGTCGAGCACATCCGCCGTTCCTCCGAAGAGGTCAACCGCCGGGCCCAGGCGCTGTCGGGCTTGTCCGGCGGCGCGTACGAAGGCATGGAGCAACAGTCCGGCGAAATCACCAGCATGGCGGGCGCGGTCGAGGAGTTCAGCGCCACCTCGCTGAACATCGCCGACAACATGGGCAACACCCAGCGCCTGGCCCAGGAAAACGCACAGCAGACCCAGATCGGCCGCACCTCGATGGAAGAAGCGTCTTCGTCGCTGGAGCAGATCGCCGGCGCGCTGAACACCACCGCGACCGTCATCAACACCCTCGGTCAGCGTTCCCAGGAAATCGGCGGCATCGTCAGCGTGATCACCGCGATCGCCGAACAGACCAACCTGCTGGCGCTCAACGCCGCCATCGAAGCGGCCCGCGCCGGCGAACAGGGTCGCGGCTTTGCGGTGGTGGCCGACGAGGTGCGCAACCTGGCTTCGCGCACCCGTCAGGCGACCGACGAGATCTCCGGCATGATCCAGAGCATCCAGCAGGAGACCGGCAACGCCATCAGCACCATGGAGCAGGGCAATGCGCTGATGCAGGAAGGCCTGTCGCGCAACGCCAACGTCGCCTCGGCCCTGGCGCGCATCGACGAGCAGAGCCGCTCGGCGGGCCAGCAGTTCGCGGCGATCACCACCGCGACCCAGGAGCAGAGCAGCACCGCGACCCTGCTCAGCAGCAACCTGCAGAGCATCGCGCTGGCCAACAGCGAACAGCGCGAAGTGGTGTCCAACCTGGCGGTCACCGCCAAGGAGCTGGAGAAGCTGGCGGCGGATCTGCGCTCCGAGGTCGACCGCTTCCGCTGAGTCGCCCCCGCCATCGATGCGCCGGACAGACCGCCATCGCCAGCAGGGCTGGCTCCCACAGTTCTAGCCGCCTCACCGCGCGCCCTGTGGGAGCGGGCTTGCCCGCGATGGCGGCGGAACATCCGACATCGATGTGCCGGACAGACCGCCATCGCCAGCAGGCTGGCTCCCACAGTTCTAGCCGCCTCACCGCGCGCCCTGTGGGAGCGGGCTTGCCCGCGATGGCGGCGGAACATCCGACATCGATGTGCCGGACAGACCGCCATCGCCAGCAGGCTGGCTCCCACAGTTCTAGCCGCCTCACCGCGCGCCCTGTGGGAGCGGGCTTGCCCGCGATGGCGGCGGAACATCCGACATCGATGTGCCGGACAGACCGCCATCGCCAGCAGGCTGGCTCCCACAGTTCTAGCCGCCTCACCGCGCGCCCTGTGGGAGCGGGCTTGCCCGCGATGGCGGCGGAACATCCGACATCGATGTGCCGGACAGACCGCCATCGCCAGCAGGCTGGCTCCTACAGTTTGCCGGCACCTCCAATCCCCTGTGGGAGCGAGCCTGCTCGCGATGGGCCCGACGCGGTTCCCGCCCCTACTGCGTCGCCGGCCGGTACTGCAGCGCCTCCGCCAGATGCTCGCGGCGGATGCCGTCGCAGCGTTCGAGGTCCGCCAGCGTCCGCGCCACCTTGAGCAGGCGGTGCGCCGAGCGCAGCGACAGCGTCAGGCGCTCGCAGGCCGATTCCAGCCACGCCTCGTCGGCTGTGGATAACCCGCAATGGTGCCGCAGCCCCGGCAAATCCAGAAAGGCATTGGCGCACCGTTGGCGCTTCTGCTGGCGCTCCCGGGCCTCGGCCACTTGCCCGGCGGCACTGGCGCTGTCCTCCCCCGGTTTCACCAGCGGATTCAGCGCCGTGGCTTCCCGCGCCACCGTCAGGTGCAGGTCGATCCGGTCCAGCAGCGGCCCCGACAGCTTGTTGCGGTAGCGCTGCACCATGTCCGGCGTGCATGAGCAGCGGCCGGTGGGTTCGCCAAGATATCCACAGGGGCACGGGTTCATCGCCGCCACCAGTTGGAAGCGCGCCGGAAAGCGCACCCGTTCCTTGGCCCGGGCAATCACGATGTGGCCTGACTCCAGCGGCTCGCGCAGCACCTCCAGCACCTTGCGGTCGAACTCCGGCAGTTCGTCGAGGAACAGCACGCCGTGGTGGGCAAGGGTGATTTCCCCGGGCTGCGGTTTCGAACTGCCGCCCACCAAGGCCGGCCCGGACGCCGAGTGGTGCGGCTGGCGGAAGGGGCGCTGCGGCCAATGGGTCAGCGGCGCGCCGTTGGCGACCGACTGGATGGCCGCGACCTCCAGCGCTTCGCTTTCGGTCAGCGGCGGCAGCAGCCCCGGCAAGCGGCTGGCCAGAAGCGTCTTGCCGGTGCCCGGCGGTCCGCTGAACAACAGGTTGTGGGCGCCTGCCGCGGCGATCAGCAAGGCGCGCTTGGCGGCCGCCTGGCCTTGCACCTCGTTGAGGTCGGGGTAGGGTTTGGCGGCGTGGATCAGGCCGTCCGACACGTACGGCTCGACCGGCGTGTGCCCGTTGAAGTGCGCCACCGCCTGCAACAGGTGATCCACCGCGATCACCTTCAGCCCCGACGCCAGGCACGCTTCCTCGGCGTTGGCCCGCGGCACCACCAGCGAGCGGCCGGCCCTGCGCGCCGCCAGCGCCGCCGGCAGCACCCCGCGCACCGGGCGCACGGCGCCGGACAGCGCCAGTTCGCCCAGGCACTCCACGTCGTCCAGGGTCAGGGTCGGCACCTGTACGCTGGCCGAAAGGATGCCCAGGGCGATGGCCAGGTCGAACCGCCCGCCGTCCTTGGGCAGGTCCGCCGGGGCGAGGTTCAGGGTGATCCGCCGCGCCGGAAACTGCAGCCCGGAATTGATGATCGCGCTGCGCACCCGGTCCTTGCTCTCCTTCACCGCCGTCTCGGGCAGGCCGACCATGGTCAGCGACGGCAGGCCGTTGGCCAGATGGACTTCGACGGTGACGGCGGGGGCCTCCACGCCGATCTGGGCGCGGCTGTGGACGATGGCGAGGGACATGGGCGTTCCTTGAAATGGGCGGGCCGCTTCCTGCGGTGCTTCAAGGGTAGACGGGGGAAACGGATCCGGCGGCGGGCGCGGGGCGGCAAACCTTCACCGGATGTTGCGGCAGGCGTCTTCCCGGACGCCTGCCGTTTCAGCCCTAAGTGCGCGCAGGCCGCGCCAGCACAGCGTTGCGGATGCGCGGCCCGTAGAGGCCGACGATGAGGCCGAGGACGATCAGAATCACCGCCAGCACTTTGTTCAGCGGCACGCTTTCGTTGTACGCCACGATGGCCGCGATCAGGACGGCCAACGCTACGTGCAATGGCTCAACGGTGGTTTACCTCCGGGGAGGACGAGGGTTATCGCGCGGCGGAAGTCCGGTTCAGGCATGCCCAGTACAGCAGCGCGACGCCGCTGATGGCGGCGCCGAGCAGGCACACGTTCACCCAGCCGTAATGGGCGTAGGTGTAGGTGGCCGCTACGGCGCCCAGGCCGCTGCCGACCGAGTAGAAGCACATGTAGGCGCCCGCCAGGCGGCTTTGCGCGTCGGGCCGGGCGGCGAAGATCAGGCTCTGGTTGGTCACGTGCACCGCTTGCACGGCGAAGTCCAGCAGCACCACGCCGATGACCATGGCCAGCAGCGAGCTTTCGACGAACGCGGTGGGCAGCCAGGACAAGGTCAGCAGCGCCAGGGCGATGCCGGTGGTGCGGTTGCCCAGGCCCCGGTCGGCCAACTGTCCCGCCTTGGCGGCGGCCAGGGCACCGGCGACACCGGCCAGGCCGAACAGGCCGATCTGGGTGTGCGACAGCGACAGGGGCGGCGCGCTCAGCGGCAGCACCATCGAGGTCCACAGCACGCTGAACGCGGCGAAGATGAGCAGGGCGAAGGTGCCCCTGACGCGCAGGGTGCGTTCGCTCAGGTACAGCTGGAAGACCGAGCGCAGCAACTGCCGGTAGCCGCCGGCGGCCGGTGGCGCGGCGGACGCCGGCAGGGTGCGGTGCAGCACCAGCGCCATGCCGGCCATCAGGGCGGCCGAGACGAAATACACACCGCGCCAACCCGCCAGGTCCGCCACGGCGCCGGAGACGAAGCGGGCCAATAGAATGCCCAGCACCACGCCGCTGGTGACGGTGCCGATGGCCTGGCCGCGCTGTTCCGGGCTGGCCAGGGCGGCGGCGTAGGCGACCACCACCTGCACCACCACGGCCATCAAACCCACCAGCACCATCGCGCCGAGCAGCGTGAGCCAGTCCTGCGACAGGCCGACCGCGCAGAGGGCGACGGCGGACGTCAGCATCTGCGTCAGGATCAGTCGCTTGCGGTTGAGCAGATCGCCCAGCGGCACGATGAACAGCAGCCCCGCCGCGTAACCGGCCTGGGTGGCGGTCACCACGACGCCGATGGCGCCGGGCGCGACCGCAAGGCTCGCGGCCATGGACTCCAGCAGCGGCTGGGCGAAATACACGTTGGCCACCGCCATGGCGCAGGTGATGGCGAACAGCAGCGTCCGGTAGCGGCCGAGCGTCGGCGCCGGGTGTTCCCGAGCAGCCAGGGCAGCGGTCTCGCGATCCATTGTCGAGGGCGTTTGAGAATCCGGCATCGCGACATCCATCCTTGAGCTGATGTGGTTTCGAAACAAAACCGATGCGTGAATTTTTACCCAATCAAGTTTTAATATACAACCAGTTGTTCGAAGCACTTACCCTGACGCCCGCAGCGTCTTTTTTCCTTCTTGCCGATTGAATCCGGAGAACCATGGCCCGACAGCAGCAACTGGCGCAAAGCGAATGCCCCGTGGCCCGAACGCTCGAAGCCATCGGCGACCGCTGGGTGCTGATGATCATCCGCGACGCCTTCGACGACGTCCGCCGGTTCACGGAATTCCAGAAACGCCTGGGCCTGGCCCGCAACATCCTCACGGTCAAGCTCAAGATGCTGGTCGAGTTGGGGGTGTTCGAGGTGCAGCCGGCGTCCGACGGCAGTGCCTACAAGGAATACGTGCTGACCGAAATGGGGCGCTCCGTGTTTCCCATCGTGGTCAGCCTGCGCCAGTGGGGGGAGCGCTTCCTCTTCAAGGAAGGCGAGTGCCATTCGGTGCTGCTGGACGACGAACTGTCGGAACCGATCGAGACCCTTGCGGTCCGCTCAAGGTCGGGCAAGGTGCTGTCTCCGGCCGATTGCCACCGGCGGGTGGTCAAGCGCGGCGCCTGAGGCGCGGGACGCCTTCACCGGATACGCGAACCCCACACCGGAAGGTGTGGGGTTTTTCATGGGCTGCCGATCCGTAGCCCGGCAGGCTGCGGCCTCACTCGGTCGGCGGGTTCAGCTTCGCTTCGAGCTCCGCCACTTTTGCCTCGAGGCTTTCGAGGCGGGCGCGGGTGCGGGCCAGCACCACCATCTGGCTGTCGAACTCTTCGCGGCTCACCAGGTCCAGTTTGCTGAAGGCGCTCTGCATCAGCATCTTGAACTGGCTTTCGATTTCGGCTTTGGGCAAGGGCGTATCGCCGCTGAACAGACGGGAGGCGGTGCCGCTCAGGGCGTCGAGGAAGTCTTTGGGCGCGAGCATGGGAAATGTCCTGGAAACAATGGCCGGCAGTGTATCACGCAGTGTCTATAGTCATTGGCGCCGGCAGGGATGCACGCTTTTCGCGCAAGCGGCCGGACGGCGGCGCACCGTTGTTGTGCGTATCCCCGGTGCCATTTAAGTGATGGCCTCTGCCGACGCGGCCAAGGGATTGAAATCAGTGGGTTTTGGCAAGGTGGCAAGCTTTCTGCTTAGTCGGTGGTGACCCATGCACTGATGCAGTCGCTGTGATGAATGCAGTGCGGCAGACGGAGCGGGGAGTTTCGTCTGATGCGGTTAGCTGGCGTCGGTCGGGCCGGGAGGGCCGACGATGCGTTACAAAGCCAGGCACTGCGCTTAGACTTGAGTCGGGTTTGTTTTCCTGGGGCAAGTCCACCAATTCGGGAGAGAGTTTCATGAAGCTAGTCACTGCCATCATCAAGCCGTTCAAGCTGGACGACGTGCGCGAGTCGCTGTCCGAAATCGGCGTGCAGGGCATTACCGTCACTGAAGTCAAAGGCTTCGGCCGGCAGAAGGGTCACACCGAGCTGTACCGCGGCGCGGAATACGTGGTCGATTTCCTGCCCAAGGTGAAGATCGACGTCGCCATCGACGACAAGGACCTTGACCGGGTCATCGAGGCGATCACCAAGGCTGCCAACACCGGCAAGATCGGTGACGGCAAGATCTTCGTGGTCAATCTGGAACAGGCGATCCGCATCCGTACCGGCGAAACCGATACCGACGCCATCTAAGCCGCCACAAACCCAACGCCCCAGGAGAAAACAAAATGACTCTGCGTAAATTCGCAGGGCTAGGAGCCCTGTTGCCTATCGTAATGCCCGGCCTGGCCATGGCGGCAGACGAAGCGGCGGCCCCGGTCCTCAATTCCGGCGACACGGCCTGGATGCTCACCTCCACGGCCCTCGTGCTGTTCATGACCATCCCCGGCCTCGCGCTGTTCTACGGCGGCATGGTCCGTTCGAAAAACATCCTTTCCGTGATGATGCAGTGCTTCGCCATCACCGGTCTGATCAGCGTCCTGTGGGTCATCTACGGCTACAGCATCGCGTTCGACACCACCGGCATGGAGCAGGGCGTCGTCAACTTCAACTCCTTCGTCGGCGGCTTCGGCAAGGCGTTCCTCGCCGGCATCACCCCGGCCAGCCTGACCGGCCCGGCAGCGCTGTTCCCCGAGGCGGTGTTCGTCACCTTCCAGATGACCTTCGCGATCATCACCCCGGCGCTGATCGTCGGTGCGTTCGCCGAGCGGATGAAGTTCTCCGCCATGCTGGTGTTCATGGGCATCTGGTTCACCGTCGTCTATGCGCCGATCGCGCACATGGTCTGGTCCGGCAACGGCGGCCTGATGTGGGACTGGGGCGTGCTCGACTTCGCCGGCGGCACCGTGGTGCACATCAACGCCGGTGTGGCCGGCCTGATCGCCTGCCTGGTGCTGGGCAAGCGCAAAGGCTTCCCGACCACCCCGATGGCGCCGCACAACCTGGGTTACACCCTGATGGGCGCGGCGATGCTGTGGATCGGCTGGTTCGGCTTCAACGCCGGTTCCGCCGCCGCCGCCAACGGCACCGCCGGCATGGCGATGCTGGTCACCCAGATCGCCACCGCCGCCGCGGCGCTGGGCTGGATGTTCGCCGAGTGGATCACCCACGGCAAACCGAGCGCACTGGGCATCGCCTCGGGCGTGGTGGCTGGCCTGGTGGCGATCACGCCGGCCGCCGGCACCGTCGGCCCGATGGGCGCGCTGGTGATCGGCCTGGCGGCGGGCGTGGTCTGCTACTTCTGCGCCACCAGCCTGAAACGCAAGCTCGGCTATGACGACTCCCTGGACGCCTTCGGCGTGCACGGCATCGGCGGCATCCTCGGCGCGATCCTCACTGGCGTGTTCGCCGCACCGTCGCTGGGCGGTTTCGGCACCGTCACCGACATCGCGGCGCAGGTCTGGATCCAGTGCAAGGGCGTCGGCTTCACGGTGATCTACACCGCGGTCGTGACCTTCGTCATCCTCAAGGTGCTGGACGCGGTGATGGGTCTGCGGGTGACCGACGAGGAAGAGTCGGTGGGCCTGGACCTGGCTCAGCACAACGAGCGTGGCTACAACCTGTAAGCCAGCGACCTGAAAAAATTGCCCGGTCCGCCGGGCATTTTTTTGTCCGGAATTTGTCATCCGTGACACCGCCGGAAGGTTTTCGCGTGCGGCTTCGGCGCCGTCGAAGGCAGGGGTGTTTATGCGGCCAATGGCTTACACCGCTGAAGGAATATTAGGGCCTTTGTTTTTTTCCAGAGCGCGCTAGAATGCGCCCCGAAACGTGCGGAGAACTGTATGTGGCAACAGACTCTGATAACCCTGCGGGCACGGCCCCGGGGCTTTCATCTGGTGACGGACGAGTTGCTGGCCGGCCTGCCCGGACTCAAGGCATGCAAGGTCGGTCTGTTGCATCTGTGGCTGCAGCACACCTCGGCGTCGTTGACTGTCAACGAGAACGCCGATCCGGCGGTACGTCGCGACTTCGAACGGTTTTTCAATCGTCTGGTCCCACAAGGAACGGACGGCTATGAGCACAACGACGAAGGCCTGGACGACCTCCCGGCGCACTTCAAGGCCAGCGTGCTGGGCTGTCAGTTGAGCCTGCCGGTTTCGGCGGGAAAGCTGGCGCTGGGTACCTGGCAAGGCGTTTACCTGGGCGAGCACCGCGATCATGGCGGCGCCCGCAAAGTCCTCGCCACCCTCCACGGTGAAGGGGCATGAGCCGCTGGTCAGCAGCGGCGGATGATTTTTTCCGGCGACTTTCGACAGTTGCCTAAGCTGGTCTATAACTAATCTGCTTTTCGCAAGTCATGAGGTAGAACATGAGCGACGATGATCTGGAAAACGACGACCTCGAAGTAGGCGACGAAGACGATACCGAAGAAGGTCTGGAAGCGGCGGCCGACGATGTCGCCGAGGACAGCGATGACGGCGGCGATGCACCTGCCCCGGCCGCTAAAGGCAAGGCCAAGGCTGCGGTCTCGGTCGACGAGCTGCCGAGCATGGAAGCCAAGAACAAGGAACGCGATGCCCTGGCCAAGGCCATGGAAGAATTCCTTGCCCGTGGCGGCAAAGTGGTTGAGGTGGAGGCCAATGTGGTCGCCGACCCGCCCAAGAAGCCCGACAACAAGTACGGCAGCCGCCCTATCTGAGGCGCGTCGCCCGCTTGCCGAAAAAGCCCGCCGTCGCTGCGGGCTTTTTCATGGGCGGCTGAAAGAGGTGGCAACGGGTTTTTGAGCCATCCCTTGTGGGAGCCAGCCTGCTGGCGATAGCAGTGGATCAGTCACCACCATCGGGCAGGCCCGATCGCCGGCAGGCTGGCTCCTGCACGGGCGTGGCATCAGTGGGAGAGGGCGTTCCAGCGCGCGAGCACGGCCGGCAGGTCGGTCAGGCTGCGGATCTCGGCATCCGGCAGGCGCTCCGCTTCCCAGGCCTTGCCCGCCGGGTTGAACCAGATCGCCCGCAGCCCGGCCTGCTGCGCCCCGGCGATGTCGTCCCCCGGGTGGTCGCCGATGTGCACCGCCGCCTCGGCACTCACGCCGCCGCGCTGCAAGGCTTCATGGAACAGCCGCGCATCCGGCTTGGCGATGCCGATGTCTTCGGCGCACAGGGCGAACTTGAAGTAGTCGGCCAGCCCCAGCCGGCGCACGTCGGCGTTGCCGTTGGTGACCACGCCCAGGGCATAGTGGTTGGCGAGGATCTCCAGCACCGGCTCGACCTCGGGGAACACCTCGATCTGGTGCCGTGCGTGGAGGAACACTTCGAAGCTCTTGTCCGCCAGGTCCGAGGCCTCGCCATGGGCGTAGCCGGCCTCTTCCAGCGCATGGAACAGCACCCGCCGACGCAGCGCGCTGATGCGGTGCTTGAGCCCGGGCTCGCCGGCCAGCACCCGTTCGCGGATGGCCCACAGGTGCTCCACCGGCACCGCGCCCAGGTTCGGCGCATGTTCGCCGAGCCATTGGCGCAGCACCGCTTCGGCGCTGAGGATCACCGGAGCGGTGTCCCACAGGGTGTCGTCGAGGTCGAAGGTGATCAACTGGATGCTCATGAATCCTCGCCTTTGGTGCGTTTGGCCCGTGGATGGGCGCTGTCGTAGACCGCCGCCAGGTGCTGGAAGTCCAGGTGGGTGTAGATCTGGGTGGTCTTGATGTCCGAGTGGCCGAGCAACTCCTGCACGGCGCGCAGGTCCTGCGATGACTCCAGCAGGTGGCTGGCGAAGGAATGCCGCAGCATGTGCGGATGCAGGTTCTGCCCCAGCTCCCGTTCGCCGGCGAGCTTGACCCGCACCTGGATCGCCCGGGGGCCGAGGCGCCGGCCTTGCTGGCTGACGAACACGGCGTCGTCCGCCGGATTGGCCAGGGCGCGCAGCGGCAGCCAGTGCTCCAGCGCTTCGCGGGCCTTGGCGCCCACCGGCAGCAGGCGGGTCTTGCTGCCCTTGCCGAGCACCTGGACCATGCCGTCGGCGAGGTCGAGCTGGTCGAGGTTCAGGCCCGTCAGCTCCGACAGGCGCAGGCCGGAGGAATAGAACAGCTCCAGGATCGCCTGATCCCGGCGGGCCATGAAGTCGTCCTCCACCGCGCCTTCGAGCAGTTGCAGCGCTCGGTCGGTGTCGAGGGTCTTGGGCAGGCGGCGCTCGCCCTTGGGCGGCGTCAGGCCGGTGGCCGGGTCGTGGTCGCAGAGGCCTTCACGGTTGAGGAAGTGATAGAGCCCGCGCACCGCCGACAGCAGGCGGGCGAGGCTGCGCGAGGACTGGCCCTGGGCGTGGAGGCGGGCGATCAGGCTGCGCAGGCGCTGGATGTCCAGCGCCTGCCAGCTGCCGATGTTCTGCTTGGCGCACCAACCGAGCACCTTGTCGAGGTCGCGGCGGTAGGCCGACAGGGTATGGGGCGACACCTGCCGCTCACTGCGCAGGTGTTCGCAGTAAGCGTCCAGTTGCCGTTCCATGTTCAGCGCACCTTGCGCAGGGAGCTGTTGACCCGTGGCAGCACGCGGCCCATGACTTCGGCGATGTAGCTCAGGAACAGCGTGCCCACTGAGCTCTTGTAGTGCTGCGGGTCGCGGCTGGCGATGGCGAGGATGCCGTGGATGCCTTGATGGCTGACGGCGACCACGGCGGTGGAGCCGATCTGCTTGCGCTGCTCCTCGCCGAACAGGAAGTCCAGCTCATGCTCGCGCAGGCTGCCGCTGACGCTCTTGCCCTCGGTGAGCAGGCCGCCGATGGCGGTCTGCGCGTCGGCGTGGGTCACCCAGCGGCCTACCGGCGCCGGGTTGTCGCCGAGCAGGATCAGGCTCACGAACGGCACCTGGAAGTCCTGGCGCAGGCTGTCCTCGACGCTGATCACCACGTCTTCGAGGGTCGCGGCGTCCATCAGCGCGAGGATCAGGCGCCGGGTCTTCTCGAACAGCCGGTCGTTGTCCCGGGCGACGTCCATCAGGTGCGAGAGGCGATGGCGCATCTCGATGTTGCGTTCGCGCAGGATCGCCATCTGGCGCTCGACCAGCGACACGGTGTCGCCGCGCCGGTGGGGGATGCGCAGGGACGGCAGCAGTTCCTCGTGTTCGGCGAAGAAGTCCGGATGGGCCTCCAGGTAGGCGGCGACGGCGGCCGCCTCCAGGTTTTCGGCGGCGGATCCGGCGGACGGTCTGGCGGGGGCTTGAGGCTTGTCGGTCATGGCTTCTGCTCGCTCAAAGACGCACTTGTCCTTCGTATACACGCACTGCCGGACCGGTCATCAGCACCGGTTGGCCGGGGCCTGCCCATTCGATGGACAGGCGCCCGCCCGGCAGGTCGATCGACAGCGGCGAATCCATCCACCCCTGGCTGATCGCGGCCACTGCAGCGGCGCAGGCGCCGGTGCCGCAGGCCTGGGTTTCCCCGGCGCCGCGCTCCCAGACGCGCAACTGCGCGCGGTGGCGGTCGATGACCTGGAGGAAGCCGACGTTGACCCGTGCCGGAAAGCGCGGGTGGTGTTCGATCTTCGGCCCCAGCTCATGCACCGGTGCGCTGTGGATGTCTTCCACTCGCAGCACGGCATGCGGGTTGCCCATCGACACGGCGGCGATGTCGACGGTGACGCCGTCGACCTGCAGCGGATAGCTTTGGGCCTGGGCCTGTGCATCGAACGGAATGTCGGCGGGCACCAGGCGCGGGGCGCCCATGTTCACGCCGATCTGGCCGTCGTTGCGCACGTCCAGCTCGATGATGCCGCCCTTGGTCTCGACGCGGATCCGACGCTTGGCGGTCAGGCGCTTGTCGAGCACGAAGCGGGCGAAGCAGCGGGCGCCGTTGCCGCACTGTTCCACTTCCGAGCCGTCGGAGTTGAAGATCCGGTAACGGAAGTCCACGTCCGGGTTGCTGGGCGCCTCGACGATCAGCAACTGGTCGAAACCGATGCCGGTGTTGCGGTCGCCCCACTGTTTGGCGTGTTTGGGCTGAATGTGCGCGTGCTGGCTGACCAGGTCGAGGACCATGAAGTCGTTGCCCAGGCCGTGCATCTTGGTAAAACGCAGCAGCATGGGGTCACTCCGGCAGCAGGCTTTCGCCGGCATACAGCTCGGCCACGGTTTCGCGGCGGCGCACTTCGAAAACTGAGTCACCGTCCACCAGCACCTCGGCGGCGCGGCCGCGGGTGTTGTAGTTGGAGCTCATCACGAAGCCATAGGCACCGGCCGAATGCACGGCCAGCAGGTCACCCTCTTCGAGGGCCAGTTCGCGTTCCTTGGCCAGGAAGTCGCCGGTCTCGCAGATCGGCCCGACCACGTCGTAGGTCCGCGCCGCGGTGTCGCGCGGGCGCACGGCGGCGATGTCCATCCAGGCCTCGTACAGGGCCGGGCGGATCAGGTCGTTCATGGCCGCGTCGACGATGGCGAAGTCCTTGTGCCCGGTGTGCTTGAGGTACTCGACACGGGTCAGCAGGACGCCGGCGTTGGCGACGATGTAGCGGCCCGGCTCGAACATCAGCGCCAGGTCGCGGCCGGCGAGGCGTTCGCGCACGGCCTTGACGTAGTCGCCGGCCAGCGGCGGCTCTTCGTCGCGGTAGCGCACGCCGAGGCCGCCGCCCAGGTCGATGTGGTGCAGGTGGATGCCGCAGTCGCCGAGGCGGTCGACCAGGTCCAGCACGCGGTCGAGGGCGTCGAGGAACGGCGCCAGGGTGGTCAGCTGCGAGCCGATGTGGCAATCGACGCCGATCACGTCCAGGTTCGGCAGGTGCGCGGCGCGCACGTACACGTCTTCGGCGTCGGCGATGGCGATGCCGAACTTGTTCTCTTTGAGGCCGGTGGAGATGTACGGATGGGTGCCGGCATCGACGTCGGGGTTCACGCGCAGCGAGACCGGTGCGCGGACGCCCAGCTCGGCGGCCACGGCCTGGAGGCGCTCCAGCTCGTCGGTGGACTCGATGTTGAAGCAGTGCACGCCGACTTCCAGGGCGCGGCGCATGTCGTCGCGGGTCTTGCCGACGCCGGAGAACACGATCTTGTCGGCGCTGCCGCCGGCGGCCAGCACGCGTTCCAGCTCACCGCGGGAAACGATGTCGAAACCGGCGCCGAGACGGGCCAGGACGTTCAGCACACCGAGGTTGGAGTTGGCCTTGACCGCGAAGCAGACCAGGTGCGGCATGCCGGCCAGCGCATCGGCGTAGGCCCGGTACTGGGCCTCGATGTGGGCGCGGGAGTAGACGTAGGTCGGCGTGCCGAAGCGGTCGGCGATGGCGGACAGCGCCACGCCTTCCGCGAACAGCTCCCCGCCACGGTAGTTGAAAGCGTCCATGGCGATCCCTTAGTAGACGTCGTGCTTGTGTGCCTTGGAAGCAGGCTGATGCTGCGACGACTTGGCTTGCTCGGTCGGGTCCTGATCTTCGTCGGGCAGGTACAGCGGGCCTTTTTGACCGCAGGCCGAGACGAGGCAGGCAACCGCGACGAGCGCCGCGAGGGAAGAGATCAGGCGCTTCATGGCGAAATCCTTGAAAATGCGTTAATTGCGCCGGAGTATACCGGCGACCCGGCGGATTGCCTATGCGACGGGGTTCCCGTCCGGCGGGGCCTGTTGCGGCGGCGCAAGCGACTCCTGCGGCGCCCTGGCCGGCGCCGTCGCCAGCAGGCTGGCTCCCACAGGAATCGAGGGAGGCCGTGGAACCCGCCCGGTCGTTATTCTTTGCAATCGGGCGCCGTCGCTCGTATCTTGCGGCCCTTGAGCCTGATCCGTCATTTCCCGAGGTTGCCGCAATGAGTCTGTCCGAAGCCCGTTTCCACGATCTGGTCGATGCCACCCAGCAGGCGCTGGAGGACATCTTCGACGACAGCGACCTGGACCTGGACATGGAGAACTCGGCCGGTGTGCTGACCGTCAAGTTCGACAGCGGCAGCCAATTGATCTTCAGCCGCCAGGAGCCGCTGCGCCAGTTGTGGCTGGCCGACCGTTCCGGCGGTTTCCACTTCGACTACGACGAGCAGGCCGGCAAGTGGGTGTGCGAGAAGACCGAAGAGCTGCTGGGCGAAATGCTCGAACGCATCGTCTGGGAGCGCGCCGGCGAGAAGCTCGACTTCGACGAGATCTGAGATGAGCACCGAGATCCGGCCTGCCAAGCCGCTCTACAGCAACGTCAGCCCGGCGGTGCCTTCGCCGTGCAGCGGTGTCTGCCGGCTGGACGAGCAGAAAGTCTGCCTGGGCTGTTTCCGCCATGTCGAAGACATCCGCGAATGGCGCTCGGCGGATGACGAACGCCGCCGAGCGATCTGCGCGCAGGCGGTGGCCCGCAAGGCCCGGGCCTGACCGGCGCAGGTTTGTGTCCGGCTTTGGGTGGCTTGTATATTTTTTGAGCTGTGATAGTGTCCGGACACGCCTCAACCCATCGAGGCCCGGTAAGAACCCCGTCTTTTTTGGCGGGGTTTTGCTTTTTTGCGCAGAAGAAAGGAGTCTGCCCGGATCATGACCGCACCATCCATCACCCTTACCCGTCTGGACGTGCAACGTCTGGAGCAGCTGATCGACAGATTGCCTGAAGGCACCCGTGGCGTTGATGAGTTGCAAACCGAACTGGACCGCGCCGAAACGCTGGTGAGCCACGATGACGTGCCCGCTGACGTCGTCACCATGAATTCCCGCGTGCACTGCCGCGAGGAAGGCAGCGGCAAGGACTACCACCTGACCCTGGTGTATCCGAAGCACGCCAACGCCGACGAGGGCAAGATCTCGATCCTGGCGCCGGTGGGCAGCGCGCTGCTGGGACTCAAGGTCGGCCAGCACATCGACTGGCCGGCGCCGGGCGGCAAGACCCTGAAGCTGACTCTGCTCGAAGTCGAGTCGCAGCCGGCCAACGGGGGCGACTTCCCGGTGTGACCCCGCCTCAGGCCTGTTCGAGCGCCTCGTTCAGGGCGCGCTCCAGGTCGGCCTTGTAGCGCAGGTAAAGATTGCTCGAACTCTGCCCGTCCCCGAGCAGGCCTGACAGGTCCAGGTCGGTGATGTAGCAGCGGTAGCGTTCGGTTTCCCGGCGCTGGCCGATGATCTCTCGGGCGACCACGCCGAACAGCTGGTCGCCGTGCTCCAGCTCGCTGAATTCCCGTTGGTTGCAGTACAGCGTGACCTGCACCTGACCGGGTGCGGCCTTGCCGATGATGGCCTGCACGTCGTAGTACGGTTCGTCGGCCGGGGTCTGCGGCGCCGCCCGCGCTTCGACCCGCCGCGCCCGTCCGGGGCCCTGGGGCAATAACTGGTAATACAAAATCTCGAGGTCGGGGGCCGGGCCCTGATCCATCGGTGCCTGCGTCTCGCGGCGGAACTGGATCGATTGCAGGAAGCGCTGCAGCGGCACCAACAGGCTCTGCTCGTCGTGGTAGGGCAAATGCTGCTGCCACAGCGCGTTGAACTCATCCAGCACGTACAGCTCGGCCTGCCGTTCGGTCACCCGGTAGAACACCTGAATGCATTCGGGTTGGCCCATGGGCAGGATCAGCGCGAGGTCGTGGTCCTCCAGCGCCATCGGATCCAGGTGCAGGGGGCTGTAGTGCGGCAGCTCTTCGCCCAGGTAATCCAGCAGCGCGGGCAAGGTGGCGAGCGCCGCG
This sequence comes from Pseudomonas sp. B7(2017), assembly GCF_002112745.1. Classification (NCBI taxonomy): domain Bacteria; kingdom Pseudomonadati; phylum Pseudomonadota; class Gammaproteobacteria; order Pseudomonadales; family Pseudomonadaceae; genus Pseudomonas; species Pseudomonas sp. B7(2017). The sequence goes on from NZ_NEIP01000001.1 coordinate 349,425, forward strand.
TGGCTGACTTGGCCCGGCACCAGCTCCAGGACGTGATAGTGCTGCTGGACCTGGATGAGGTAGCGGTGGTTGAGTCCGCTGAGCAGCAGGGTCTGGGCGGTGTCGAGAATCTCTTCCACCCGCCGGGCGATGAACTGCGCGCGGTTGTGGCAGAAGCAGCGCACCCGCAGCTTCGGCTGCCGGGCGCCGGTCGGCAGGTTGTTCAGGTAGTCGCGCAGGCAGTCGAGCAGGGCGTGGGGGCCGTCGAAGCGGTTGACCAGCACCTCGTTCCAGCTGTTGAGCGTGACCTGGTCGAGCGTCAGCACCAGGTTCTCGCGCACCCCGGCGTAGCTCAGGGAGTCGGTGCGCTCGGTGGTCATCAGGATGTTCAGGTCGCGGTGGTGCTTGAGCGGATCGACGCCGACGTTGACCAGCAACAGCACCTCGCTCGGCACGCTGGCGTGCAGCAGCGGTTCTTCGGCGACGGTGGGCAAGGGCAGGACGATGCTCTGCTGCAGGCTGCCGAGCAGGTTGAACAGCTCGAACTCGCTCAGGTCGCTGGTGCCGGGGTGCAGCGCCAGGCGGGTGCTGCTGTCGATCACGCCGTTGCGGTGGCACCAGGTCAGCAGCTCCAGCAATTCGCGGCTACGCTTGATCGGTGCGAAGTGCTCCCATTCCAGCGCCGTGAGGCTGCCGTTGTACAGGCCCCATTGGGTCTGCCCCGGTTCTTTCTTGTTGGGCGACTGCACCAGGGTCAGGGTGTCTTCGGCCAGGTCCGGGGCGATGCCGGGGTTGATGAATTCGATCTTGTCGGCCTTGCGCTCGAAGGCCGCGTACAGCCGCCGGCCCAGCACATTGAGGTCGCGTTTGTTGATCAGGCTGACGGTCTGCTCGGTGCGGGCGAAGCGGGTCAGGAAGCGGTAGCTGTAGTTCAGCTCGTTGACCAGCGCCAGGCGCTCGGCGCTGACCTGGCGCACTTTCCATTGGCTGCGGCTGTCGAGCAGCGCCAGTTGCCGACGGTCCCAGTGCCATTCGTCGGCCAGGCGCTCGAGCAGCGAGCGCTGCCAGCTCTGGGTGCGGGTGTTGCCGGTGAGCTTGCGGTTGACCTTGAGGTACAGCGCCCGGCGCACCAGTTCCAGCCGCTCCGGTTCGTTGCGTGCCGTGAGGTATTCCTCGATCCGCCGGTACACCACCATGTACGGATCCAGCTCGTCCAGGTCCAGCCGGTTGGCGAACACCGCCTGCTTGAAGCGCAGGCTCAGGCACTGCACGTGCGGGTGCTCGCTGGCGTAGACCTCGGTCAGCAGCAGTTTGAGCACCGACTTGTAGGGCGATTCGATGCCCTTGAACAACTGCCACAGCCCGGCGCCGATGAACTCCCCCGGCGGGATGTGCGCCAGGTGGCCGAGGTCGAGGGTTTCGTCGGTGCGGATGAAACGCTTAGAGATCAGGGTGTGGGTGTACTGCGCGTAGGCGCTTTCCTCATAGACCGGCACCAGCCACCAGATCGGCGTGCGGCCGGCCAGCCAGATGGCCGTGCGGTAGAACTCGTCCAGCAACAGGTAGTGCTGGGTGGTGCCGCAGTCTTCGGAGCTCAACTGGCTGTCGCGCTCGCCTTTGACGAAACGGGCCGGGTCGATCAGGAAGAAGTGCGCCTCGGCGCCTTGGCTCGCGGCCCAGGCTTCGAGGGCCTGGCACTTTTTGCGCAGCTCGGCCAGTTCGCTGTCGCCCAGGTCCGGGGCATGGCAGACCCACACGTCCATGTCGCTCTGGTCGGCCTGGGCCAGCGTGCCGAGGCTGCCCATCAGGAACAGGCCGTGGATCGGCCGGGGCGGGTTGCTGCCGTGGCGCGGCTTGTAGGAGAACGACCGGGTCAGGCGCTGGGCCTCGGTGAGCGTGTCGGCGTCCGGCTCATAGTTCGACAGCCCTGCCGGCGTGCTGCCCGACACATAGCCGGGCAGCAGGGGATGGTTGACGTGGAAGAACAGCGGCAACAGGGTCAGCACGCTTTGCTGACGGGGCGAAAGCCCTTCCCGTGCCCGGTCCAGGCGGCCTTCGTTGAGTTTGAGGAAGCGTGCGCGCAGCTGGCTGAGCACCTTGCGGTCGATGCCTTCGTCCAGGTCGGGGCGGATTTCGTGGGTGCGGGGCATGTCGGCTCGCAGGGCTCGGGGGCAGAGGGGCTCGCAATGCCGGGGAGTTTAGCGCCTGGGCGGGGGAATCATTAAGCTGAATTTGTTTTTTGGCGCCATTTTTCCAGCGCCGGCACCGGCAGGCCGCCGGGCTGGCCCGCGGAAAGCCCGTGGCAGGGGTTTCCGTGGGCAATGGGGGAGAAGGTCAGGCGGTTTCTTCGGCGACGTCGAGGATGGTCAGCAGACTCTGCACGTGTTCTGCGGCATCGCGGCCCAGGCTGGTCAGGTAGCCACCGTCGACCTGGTCGATGAGTTCTTTCTGGAACAGGCTCTTGGCGGCGGCGATGTGTTTCGGGGCGGCGGTCTGATGAATCTTCAGACCTTCCTGGGAACTGTCCAGGTTGAAGAGTGCGAGGACTTCCAGTTCGGCAACCAACTCAGGGGTAAGCGACATAAGGACTCCAGACTTTCTAGGAATTGAGCGACAGCGCCCCTAAGGTGAACCTGCCGTTGCGGCCTGTCCAGTGCCGCCGACCGGGTTTTTTCCTTCTTGGGGGTGGAGTCCAGTGTAGTCAGGCGCCGGCGCCGGGCCGCAGAGATGGGTGACAAATTGTGTGGGAGCGGGCGCGCTCCCACTGGGTCGGGCTCACTGCTTTTCCGGCGGCAGCTCAGGGAGCGCGCGCAAGGCCGTCTCGTACCACTGGGTGTCGAACGCCCGGTCTTCGTCGAGCATGGCGTCGATCTCGTAGGCCAGCACATGGGCCATCAGGTTGAGGATGTCCTCGCGTTCGTAGCCGACCAGGGTCAGCTTGTTGAACGTGGCCTTGGCCGCCGGCGGGTTCTCGCTTTCGATCTGGTTCTCGACGGCCTCGATCAGGGTGGACTCGGTGAAGGCTTCTTCGTCGTTGTCGATGTCGGTTGGCTCGCTCATGGCAGGCTCCTGTGCAAAAGGCGTCAGTCTACCCTCATTCAGCGCCGTGATGCCGGTGGCGCGAATCCCCCGCAGGATCTATAAACAGGCACTGCCCACCCCGCACGGCCTGGAGGCTATGTGATGTTCAAACTGTACGGATTCGCTGTCAGCAACTACTACAACATGGTCAAGCTGGCGCTGCTGGAGAAAGGCCTGCCCTTCGAAGAGGTCACGTTCTACCCGACGCAGACCCCGGAGGCACTGGCCATCAGCCCCCGCGGCAAGGTGCCGGTGCTGGGGGCCGGCCCCGGCTACATCAATGAGACATCGGTGATCCTCGAATACCTCGAACAGACCGGCCAAGGTGCGCCGCTGCTGCCTGCCGACCCGTTCGAGCGGGCGCAGGTGCTGGCGCTGGCCAAGGAGATCGAGCTGTACATCGAGCTGCCGGGCCGTGCCTGCTACGGCGAGGCGTTCTTCGGCGCGACGGTGCCTGAGGCGATCAAGGAGAAGACCAAGGCCGAACTGCTGCTGGGCTTCGCCGCCCTGGGCCGGCACGGCAAGTTCGCGCCGTACGTGGCGGGCGACCGCCTGAGTGTGGCGGATCTGTATTTCCTGTACAGCGTACCGCTGGCCTGCGCGGTCGGACAAAAGCTGTTCGGGGTGGATCTGTTGGCAGAGATGCCGAAGGCCAAGGCGCTGCTGGAACAGCTGGAGGAGAATCCGCACGTGCAGAAGATCGCGGCGGACAAGGAAGCGGCGATGCCTTTGGCCCTTAGCGGGCGGCGAGCAGGGCCTGGCCGCGGGCCACGGCAGCCTTGACCTGGGCCGGTGCGGTTCCGCCGATGTGGTCACGGGCGTTGACCGAGCCTTCCAGGGTCAGCACGGCGAACACGTCCTGTTCGATCTGGTCGCTGAACGTGCGCAGTTCTTCGAGGCTCATTTCCGCCAGGTCCTTGCCGGTGTCCACGCCGTACTTCACCGCATGGCCGACGATTTCGTGGCAGTCGCGGAACGGCAGGCCGCGGCGCACCAGGTAGTCGGCCAGATCCGTGGCGGTGGAGAAGCCGCGCAGGGCCGCCTCGCGCATCATCGCGTGCTTGGGCTTGATCGCCGGCACCATGTCGGCGAACGCGCGCAGCGAGTCGCGCAGGGTGTCGGCGGCGTCGAACAGCGGTTCCTTGTCTTCCTGGTTGTCCTTGTTGTAGGCCAGCGGCTGGCCTTTCATCAGGGTCAGCAGGCCCATCAGGGCGCCGAACACGCGGCCGGTCTTGCCGCGCACCAGCTCCGGCACGTCGGGGTTCTTCTTTTGCGGCATGATCGAGCTGCCGGTGCAGAAGCGGTCCGGCAGGTCGATGAACTGGAACTGCGCGCTGGTCCACAGCACCAGCTCTTCGGAGAAGCGCGACAGGTGCATCATCGCGATGCTGGCCGCCGAGCAGAATTCGATGGCGAAGTCGCGGTCCGACACGTTGTCCAGCGAGTTGCCGCCCACGGCGTCGAAGCCCAGCAGCTGCGCGGTGTATTCGCGGTCGATCGGGTACGTGGTGCCGGCCAGCGCGGCGCTGCCCAGCGGCATGCGGTTGGTGCGCTTGCGGCAATCGGCCAGGCGCTCGTAGTCGCGGCTGAGCATTTCGAACCAGGCCAGCATATGGTGGCCGAAGGTCACCGGCTGAGCGGTCTGCAGGTGGGTGAAGCCCGGCATGATGCTGCCGGCTTCGCGCTCGGCTTGCTCCAGCAGGCCTTTCTGCAGGCGGGTGATCTCGGCCAGGATCAGGTCGATCTCGTCGCGCAGCCACAGGCGGATGTCGGTGGCGACCTGGTCGTTGCGGCTGCGGCCGGTGTGCAGCTTCTTGCCGGTGATGCCGATGCGGTCGGTCAGGCGGGCTTCGATGTTCATGTGGACGTCTTCCAGGTCCACGCGCCAGTCGAACTGGCCGGCCTCGATCTCGCCCTGGATGGTCTTCAGCCCGTCGATGATGCTGTCGCGCTCGGCATCCGTCAGCACGCCGACCTTGGCCAGCATGGTGGCGTGGGCGATCGAGCCCATGATGTCGTGGCGATACAGGCGCTGGTCGAAAGTGACGGAGGCGGTGAAGCGGGCGACGAAGGCGTCGACGGGCTCACTGAAGCGGCCGCCCCAGGACTGATTGGTCTTGTCAGTGCTCATGAATTCGCTCGTATCGGCTTGGAGAAAGAAGGCTGCAAATGCTGGCGCGGATGATAACAGGGTTGCCGATCCTGTCGCTGACACTGGTCGAAACGTTTTTTTCTCATCCCCTGCGCCACAATCGCCGCCGTCGCCGTCGCGATTTGCGCAACGATATTTTCCGATTGAGCAATGTCGGCCCGACGAACGTCTACAGTTGGACTGAAGGGTCGGCGCAAATGCGGTTCGGGCGCCGGCCAAGAAAAAGAGAGGGGTGGGAGCTTTGGTCATCGGCAAGCCCTGCGCAAGGCGCAGGATCCGGGCACCGGCAAATTTTGCCGGCCGACGTACGGCACTTTTCGGCGTCCGCGCTAGTCTTAGCGTGGTTCGCGGTGACGGACGTCACTCCACCTGTCTACGCTATCCTTGTGCGAGACTCACGCAGGAATCCAGCGCAATATGAATGTCCTGATCGTTGATGACGAACCCTTGGCCCGCGAGCGCCTCAGCCGAATGGTGAGCGAACTCGGGGGTTACACTGTCCTGGAGCCCAGCGCCACCAATGGCGAAGAGGCGCTGGCCCTGATCGACAGTCACAAGCCGGATATCGTGCTGCTCGATATCCGCATGCCGGGCCTGGATGGCCTGCAGGTCGCTGCCCGTCTGTGCGAACGAGAAACCCCGCCCGCCGTGGTGTTCTGCACAGGTTCCGATGAATTTGCCGTGGAGGCCCTGAAGGCCGGTGCCGTGGGCTATGTGGTGAAACCCGTGCGAACCGAACACTTGCAGGACGCCCTGAAAAGGGCCGAACGTCCCAACCGGGCCCAGCTCTCGGCCCTGACCCGTCCCGCCGCCGAAAGCGGCAACGGTCCGCGCAGCCACATCAGCGCCCGGACCCGCAAAGGCATCGAGCTGATTCCCCTGGATCAGGTGGTGTACTTCATCGCCGACCACAAATACGTGACCCTGCGCCACGAGCACGGCGAAGTCCTGCTGGACGAGCCGCTCAAGGCGCTGGAGGACGAGTTCGGCGAGCGCTTCGTGCGGATCCACCGCAACGCCCTGGTGGCGCGCGAGCGCATCGAGCGGCTGCAGCGCACGCCGTTGGGGCACTTCCAGCTCTACCTCAAAGGCCTGAACGGCGATGCCTTGATCGTCAGCCGCCGGCATGTGGCGGGCGTGCGCAAGATGATGCAGGGGCTCTGACCCGGCGTCCGTCGCTTCTTCCTGTCAGGCACACGGGCCAGGGAGGCCGTGCGCTTGCTGATTCAAGTCAAAGTGGATTTGGCTGAGCTGTTATCATCCGCCGTATCTATTCAGTACGGATTGATCCATGTCCTCTCGCGAAATCCGCATCGCCACCCGCAAAAGTGCTCTGGCCCTCTGGCAGGCCGAATTCGTCAAAGCCCGTCTGGAAGCGGCCCACCCGGGGTTGCAGGTGACGCTGGTGCCCATGGTCAGCCGCGGCGACAAGCTGCTCGACTCGCCGCTGTCGAAGATCGGCGGCAAGGGGCTGTTCGTCAAGGAACTGGAAACCGCGCTGCTGGAGAACGAAGCCGACATCGCCGTCCACTCGATGAAGGACGTGCCGATGGATTTCCCCGAGGGCCTGGGCCTGTTCTGCATCTGCGAGCGTGAAGACCCGCGTGACGCCTTCGTCTCCAACACCTACGCCAGCCTCGACGCGCTGCCGGCCGGCAGCATCGTCGGCACGTCCAGCCTGCGCCGCCAGGCCCAATTGCTGACCCGCCGTCCGGATCTTGAGATCCGCTTCCTGCGCGGCAACGTCAACACCCGTCTGGCCAAGCTCGACGCAGGCGAGTACGACGCCATCATCCTCGCGGCGGCCGGCCTGATCCGTCTCGGCTTCGAAGACCGCATCACTTCGGCGATCAGCGTCGACGACAGCCTGCCCGCCGGCGGCCAGGGCGCCGTGGGCATCGAATGCCGCAGCGCCGACCGCGAAATCCATGCCTTGCTGGCGCCGCTGCATCACGCCGACACCGCTTCGCGGGTGACCGCCGAACGTGCCCTCAACAAACACCTGAACGGCGGCTGCCAAGTGCCGATCGCCTGCTACGCCGTGCTGGAAGGCGATCAGCTGTGGCTGCGCGGCCTGGTGGGCGAACCGAGCGGCGGCAAGCTGCTCAGCGCCCAGGCCCGGGCCCCGCGCGAGGCGGCCGAGTCGCTGGGCGTGCAGGTCGCCGAAGACCTGCTCGGCCAGGGCGCCGACGACATCCTCAAGGCAGTGTACGGCGAGGCAGGTCACGAGTGACCGGCTGGCGCCTGCTGCTGACCCGTCCGGCGGATGACTGCACGGCGCTGGCCGAGGTGTTGGCGCAGCAGGGGATTTTCAGCAGCTGCCTGCCGCTTTTGGAGATCGTCCCTTTGGCGGTCTCTGACACAATGCGCCGGACCCTGGGGCAACTGGCGCAGTACGCTGCGGTGATCGTGGTCAGCAAACCGGCGGCGCGCCTGGCCGTGCAACTGCTGGACGCTTGCGCAGACGTGCCGCCGTCGTTGCCCTGGTTCAGCGTCGGCGCGGCGACGGCGCAGATTCTGAAGGACCGGGGGCTGGACACCCACTTCCCGGACGAGGGCGACGACAGCGAAGCACTGCTGCGCCTGGAGCGCTTGCGCGAGGCGGTGGCGCGGCCCGGTTCGCGGGTGCTGATCCTGCGCGGCGAGGGCGGGCGCGAGCTGCTCGCCGAGCGCCTGCGCGCGCTTGGTGCTAGTGTCGAGTATCTGGAGCTGTACCGCCGCGACCTGCCGGTCTGCGCGCCAGGGGAGCTGACGCGCAGGATCGGATCGGAACGCCTGAACGGGCTGGTGGTCAGCAGTGGACAGGGTTTCGAGCACCTGCGCCAATTGGCCGGCGACGCCTGGCCCGAGGTGGCGCAGTTGCCGTTGTTTGTTCCAAGCCCAAGGGTCGCCGAACAGGCGCGTGCCGCCGGGGCCCGAACAGTTGTGGATTGCCGCGGCGCCAGTGCCGCGGCCTTGCTGACGGCGTTACGGGAGCATCCCGTGCCCGTTCTCTAATGCAAAGGATGGATACGTGAGCGAAACAGCCTTGCCTAAAGATGATGTTCAACCTGTGATCGATGCACCGGTTGACGTACCACCACCACCGGCCCGGGAACCGCGTCGGGGAAACGGACTGGCCATCGTGGCATTGCTGCTGGGCGCCGCCGGCGTCGCGGTCGGCGGCTGGGGCGTGTGGCAGGTGCGTCACCTGCAGGCCGACACCCGGCAGCAGTTGGACCAGGTGCAGGCGCTGAACGATCAGGCGCAGTCGCTCAAGCTCAACGAGCAGCGCCTGACCGAACGTCTCGGGCAATTGCCGGGCGCCGACGAGCTCGATGAGCGCCAGCGGCTGGTGACGCAGTTGCAGGGCGATCAGCAACGTCTCAACCAGCGTCTGGAAACCGTCCTCGGCGCCAGCCGCAAGGACTGGCGCCTGGCCGAGGCCGAGCACCTGCTGCGTCTGGCCAGCCTGCGCCTGTCGGCGCTGCAGGACGTCAGCAGCGCCCAGGCCTTGGTGCAGGGCGCCGACGAGATCCTGCGCGAACAGAACGATCCCGGTTCGTTCGCCGCCCGCGAGCAAGTGGCGAAAACCCTGGTGGCCCTGCGCAGCACCGCGCAGCCGGACCGCACCGGCCTGTTCCTGCGCCTGGGCGCCCTGCGCGATCAGGTCATCGAACTCACCGAACTGGCGCCCGAGTACAAGGACCGCGGCGAATCCCTGCTGGGCCTGACGGCCGACGGCGACGGGGCCAGCCGCTGGGCGCAATGGTGGGATCAGGTCTCGCGGTACATCCGCATCGACTTCAACGCCGACAAGAACGTGCGGCCGCTGCTGGCCGGGCAGAGCCTGAGCCAGGTGCGCCTGGCCCTGAGCCTGGCGCTGGAGCAGGCGCAGTGGGCAGCGCTCAACGGGCAGGCGCCGGTCTACGCCCAGGCGCTGGCCGAGGCGCGGGACGTGCTCAAGGGCAACTTCAATCCGGACAACCCGCAAAGCAAAATCATGCTGGAGCAAGTGGCCGAACTGAGCCAGCAGCCGGTGACGGTCAGCACGCCGGATCTGGCCGGCACCCTGAGCGCGGTGCAGGCCTATCTCGAGCGGCGCAACGTCAATGCCGAAGACTCGGTCAAGCCGTTCGCCAAACCGGCCGCCGGCACGGCGCAGGAGGCCACGCCATGAAGCGCCTGTATGTGATCGTGTTTCTGGCCATCGCCGTCACGGCGGCGCTGGGTCTGGCGATCGCCCAGCATTCCGGTTACGTGCTGGTCGCGTACAAGAGCTTCCGCTATGAGTCGAGCCTGTGGGCGACCCTGGCGCTGGTGGCGGTTCTGTGGCTGCTGATCTGGGCCGTCAAGGCGCTGGTCGAGCTGGTGCTGACGTCCGGCGGGGTGGTCAACCCGTGGTCGCGGCGCAACCGCAGCCGGCGCGTGCAGGTGGCGATCGAGCACGGGCAGCTGGATCTGGCCGAAGGCCGCTGGGCCAGCGCCCAGCGTCACCTGTACCGGGCCGCCGAAGCCGAGCGCCAGCCGTTGCTGTATTACCTCGGCGCCGCCCGTGCCGCCAACGAGCAGGGCAACTATGACGAATGCGACCGTTTGCTGGAGCGCGCCCTGGAGCGTCAGCCCCAGGCCGAACTGGCGATCGCCCTGAGCCACGCGCAGTTGCAGACCGACCGCGGCGACACCGACGGCGCCCTGGAAACGCTGCAGGCCATGCACGGGCGCCATCCCCACAACGCCCAGACCCTGCGCCAGTTGCAACGGCTGCATCAGCAGCGCGGGGAATGGTCGGCCGTGATCCGGCTGTTGCCGGAACTGCGCAAGGACAAAGTCTTGCCGCCGGCCGAACTGACGGAGCTGGAACGCCGTGCCTGGGGCCAGAACCTGTCGCTGGCGGCCCAGCGTGAAGAGGACGGCACGGTCGGCCAGCAATCCCTTGAGCGGGCCTGGCAGCAGCTCACCTCCGCCCAGCGTCAGGAGGCGCCGCTGGTGCTGGCCTACGCCGAGCAGTTGCGTCAGTTGGGCGCGCAGGTCGAGGCGGAAGAAGTGCTGCGCAATGCCCTCAAGCGCCAGTACGACAGCCACCTGGCGCGCCTGTACGGTCTGGTGCGCGGCAACGATCCGGCGCGTCAGTTGCAGACGGCGGAGGGGTGGCTCAAGGAACATCCCGCCGATCCGAGCCTGCTGCTGACGCTGGGTCGCCTGTGCCTGCAAGCCAGCTTGTGGGGCAAGGCGCGGGACTACCTGGAAAGCAGCCTGCGCACGCAACGCAACCCGGAGGCCTGTGCCGAACTCGCCCGCCTGTTGGCCCGTCTCGGCGACACCGAGCGCAGCAATCAGCTGTTCCAGGAAGGGCTGGGCCTGCTGGATGACCGTCTGCTGGCCGCACCGTTGCCGGTGCCGGCCCGTGCCTGAAGGAGTGACGGGGAGCGTGCTCCCCGTTAACGCCCGACGCCAGAAAAGTTACTGCTGATCTGGGTCTTAGGCAGCGTCCTACACGGGACTACATCTAATCCTCTCGCACCTGTCGGGATTTCCCTACACCTCTGGTGAAGTGTCGGCAGTGCCCCGCCTTGAAAGGCCGGCGCGCTTTCCTCTACCGTAACTGCCTGTCTTTACTGTTGCGGATAAGCCATGTCGTTGACCTGCTCACGCTCCCTGTTTTTCATGGCTTTCATGGCAGGGGCTCTGGCCCTGGGGGCTTCCTACTACCTCGAATACACGGTCGGCCTGACGCCTTGCCATCTGTGCCTGGTGCAGCGCCTGTTCCTGGTCGCGCTGTTCGTCTGCTGCGGTGTGGCGGCGGTGCATGGGCCGCGGCGGGTGGGCCTGTCGCTTTACTGGATGTCGGCGCTGGCCGCCAGCGCCGGGGGCATGACCGCCGCCTGGCGCCAGGTGCTGTGGCAGAGCGACCCGCTGCACCAGTTGGCGAACTGCATACCGGCCCCAGAAACGCCGCTGTCGTGGATGTGCGCGCTGTCAGGCATGTTCAACGACCACGGCGACTGCGCCGAGATCTCCTGGACGCTGTTCGACCTGAGCATTCCGGAGTGGAGCCTGCTGTTTTTCCTCGGCATGTCGATCCTGGCGGTCTACCAGCTCTTGCGTCTGCTCTGGGGCGCGGTGCAGCGTCCGTTCGGCGGCGAAGCGTCGCACCGGCTGTTGATTCGGGATTAAACGCTTGTATGAACTTTGTCGCCTGCGTACCTTGAAGCCACTGGCCTGCGGGAATAATCTGGCCCGCACGTGTCATTGCAATTCAGTTGCTCAATGACGCTCTGCCCGGCAGCCTCCGAATCCGTTTTCACAAGAGGGGCGCGGGTGTAGAGCAGTGACCCACAAGGGAAGAGAGATCGCCATGCTCGAAAGTTGTCAGAGTGCTCAGGAACGTTGGGGTGGAGTTCATCAGCTGATCGACCGCTGGCTCCAGGAGCGTGAGGAGCTGGTGACCGCGTTCAGCAAACTGCGCGATGCCAAACCCGCGTTCGCCGACAAGTCGAAGAACGGCCGGTTCTGCCAGATCCTCGTCGATTACGTGTCCGCTTGGCACTTCGAAGTGCATGAACAATTGAGCGATGAAGCCAAGGCGTTCCATGACAAGCGCGGGCTGAAACTTGCGGAGCAGATCGGGCCGCGCATCGACGAGATCACGCAGCTTGCCCTGGACTTCAATGACCACTGCCACAAGGGCCAGTGCAATGACACCGAGCGCTTCGCGGAAGAGCTGAAGAATCTGGGCGTGCTGTTGCACGAACGCTTCGAGCTGGAAGACTGCCTGATCGAAGTGCTGCACAACGCCCACAAGGAAGAAGCCCCGGTTCAGGCCTGACGGCGACCCTTGGGCAAGACACACAGAACGGTGCGCCATGGCGCACCGTTTTTCGTTTGCGCGGTCAGCCGGTCGCGCCCTTCAATTCGACCTCGAACACCAGCGGCGTGAACGGTGCGATCAGGTCGCCGGCACCGTCCGCGCCGTAGGCCTGATCGGAGGGGATCACCAGTCGCCATTTCGCGCCCACCGGCATGTTCTGCAACGCGGTGCGCCAGCCGGCGATCACGCTGTCGAGGTTGAACCACTGCGGCTGCGTGTTCTGGTCGAACACGGTGCCGTCCGGCAGTCGGCCGACGTACAGCACCTGCACCTTGCCGTCGGGGCCGGCCTTGGTGCCGGTGCCGGGCGCAAGCTCGGTCATCAGGATGCCGTCGGCCAGTTCCTTCACGCCGGGCTTGGCCTTTTCGGCGGTGAGGAAACGCTGCTCGTTTTCCATCGCGGCCTCGCTCGAAGGCTGCGATGCCTGCTCGGCGTTGCGCGATTCGTGGTCGGCCAGGATCTGCTCGATCCGCGCCTCGCTCAAGGCCAGCGGCTTGCCTTGGTAGGCCTGCTGCAAACCGTCGATCAACGCCTGGATCTGCAGTTGCGGCACCTCCTGGCGCAGGCGTTCGCCGAGGCTGGCGCCCAGGCTGTAGGCCAGGTCATGGGCATCGTTCGCAGTGGTTTTCTCGTCGGCCTGGGCGACGGAAAAAACCAGGCAGAGGGATAAAAAAAGGTAGCGCGGCATGGGCACTCTCCATCCTGAATTGCGGTGGATTATGCCAGCGCAGACACCTGCAACGGTGAACTGCTTTTGTCTGTGCGCAGAAGTTTTGCGCAGCGCTGCAACCGAGCGCTTTCGATACTGTCAACATGCCCTAGCGGCGGTAGCAGCAGAGGTCTAGTATGAGCCGCACTCACGTCAGCCAGGAGGTAAACCATGTCGGCCACCAAGAAGCCCGTAAACACTCCGTTGCACTTACTCCAACAGCTCTCGGGCAGCCTGCTCGAACATCTGGAAAACGCATGCTCCCAAGCCTTGGCTGATGCTGAAAAACTGCTCGCCAAACTGGAGAAGCAACGCGGCAAGGCGCAAGAGAAACTGCACAAGTCCCGCACCAAACTGCAAGACGCCGCCGCCGCCGGCAAAGCCAAGGCGCAGGCCAAGGCCAAGTCGGCCGTGAAGGAACTCGAAGACCTGCTCGACGCGCTGAAGGGCCGTCAGTCCGACACCCGCAGCTACATCCTGCAACTCAAGCGCGATGCCCAGGAAAGCCTGAAACTGGCCCAGGGCGTGGGTCGTGTGCAGGAAGCCGCCGGCAAGGCGCTGTCTGCCCGTACGGCCAAACCGGCAGCCGCCGCACCGGCCAAGAAAGCCGCCGCCAAACCGGCTGCGAAACCCGCTGCAAAACCTGCCGCCGCCAACACCGCTGCCGCCAAGGCACCGGCCAAGCCTGCCGCGAAACCTGTAGCCGCCAAAGCGCCGGCGAAGGCTGCCGCCAAACCTGCCGCGAAGAAACCGGCAGTGGCCAGCACCGCCAAGCCTGCGGCCAAACCCGCCGCTAAACCTGTGGCCAAGGCTGCCGCCAGCAAGCCGGCCGCCGCTAAACCGGCAGCCGCCAAAGCCGCCCCGGCGAAGACCGCAGCCGCTAAACCCGCAGCGAAACCCGTAGCCAAGCCTGCGGCGAAACCCGCAGCGAAACCGGCTGCGAAGACCGCTGCCGCGAAACCTGCCGCCAAGCCGGCCACCGCCAAACCCGCAGCCAAACCTGCGGCAAAAGCGCCTGCCAAACCTGCCGCTGCGGCGAAGCCTGCGACCACCGCCGCCAAGCCTGCGGCTGCAAAACCTGCGGCCAAGCCAGCAGCCAAACCTGCCGCGAAAAAACCGGCCGCCGCCAAGCCTGTCGCCAAGCCGGTGACCGCTGCCGCCGCCAAGCCGGCCGCTGCTGCACCTGCAGCCGCCACCGCCCCAACCGCCGCCACCCCGACCAGCGCACCCACACCTGCGCCGGCCGCCGTGTCGAGCGTCGCCAGCACCCCGACCAGCGCCTCCTAAGCGCCGGCCGCCGCGACGCGCAGCACCCGCAGCGCGTCGCGGTTCAGGTTGGCCGCCTCGCCGGCCAGGCCTTCGAGCCAGTCGCTCGACTCTTTCGAGTTCCGCGCCCAACCCTGGGCCACGCCTTCCAGCCGCGACAGCAGCGCGCGCTCCGCTTCCAGTTCCAGCCCCTTGATCTGCTCCCGCATGCCCTTGAGCAGCGGGTCGGTGTCGGCCGCCTCTTTCCATTGCAGGCGCAGCGCCCGAAGCGGTTGGACCACGTCGCGGTCCCAAGGGTCGGTGATGTGCCGAAGCTGGTGCACGCGCCCGTCGTCGCAGGTCGCGTCTCGTTGTTCAAGCCACAGGCCGCACAGCATCAGGCACACGTTCGCCCCCGCCGATTGCAGGCGCAGGCAGGCGGCCTCCACGTCCGGACGGGCGTAGACGGCCAGGGCAAAGCTCCACAGGTCAGAGGACATCGTGCTACTCGCGCCAGTTGCGGGCGAAGCTGGTAGACTCCGCCGCCATTATGATCCGACTTCAGAACCTGACTTTACAGCGTGGCCCGCAGCGTCTGCTAGAAGACGCCGAGCTGACCCTGCACGCCGGCCATAAGGCCGGTCTCATCGGTGCCAACGGCGCCGGCAAATCCAGCCTGTTCGCCTTGCTGCGCGGCGAGCTGCACCCGGACTCGGGTGACTGCCTGCTGCCGGCCGACTGGCGCATCGCCCACATGCGCCAGGAGGTCGACACGCTCGAACGCCTGGCGGTCGACTACGTGCTCGACGGCGACCTGCGCCTGCGCCAGGTGCAGCGCGACCTCGCGGCGGCCGAAGCGGCCCATGACGGCGAGGCCCTGGCCCGCCTGCACGCCGAACTCGACAGCGCCGACGGCTACACCGCCGATGCGCGTGCGCGCAAGCTGCTGGCCGGCCTCGGGTTCACCAATGAGCAGATGGATCGTCAGGTAGGAGATTTCTCCGGTGGCTGGCGGATGCGTCTGAACTTGGCGCAGGCTTTGATGTGCCCGTCGGATCTGCTGCTGCTCGACGAACCGACCAACCACTTGGATCTCGACGCGATCATCTGGCTGGAGGAGTGGCTCAAGGGCTACCCCGGCACCCTGCTGCTGATTTCCCACGACCGCGACTTCCTCGATGAAGTCGTCGATCACGTGGCCCATGTCGACCAGCGCAAGCTGGTGCTCTACCGCGGCGGCTACACCGCGTTCGAACGCGCCCGCGCCGAGCGCCTGGCCCAGCAGCAACAGGCCTACGAGAAGCAGCAGGCGCAGCGTGCGCACATGGAAAGCTACATCGCCCGGTTCAAGGCCCAGGCCACCAAGGCCCGTCAGGCCCAGAGCCGGATCAAGGCCCTGGAGCGGATGGAAGAGCTGTCGGCGGCCCACGTCGATTCGCCGTTCGACTTCGTGTTCCGCGAGTCGACCAAAATCTCGAGTCCGCTGATCGACCTGTCCGACGCCCGCCTGGGCTACGGCGAAAAGACCATCCTGGAGAAGGTCAAGCTGCAGCTGACCCCGGGGGCGCGGATCGGCCTGCTCGGCCCCAACGGCGCGGGCAAGTCGACCCTGATCAAGAACCTCGCCGGCGAGCTCGCGCCGCTGGCCGGGCGCCTGACCCGCGGCGAGAACACCGTGGTCGGCTACTTCGCCCAGCATCAGCTCGACTCGCTGGACGCCAAGGCCAGCCCGTTGCTGCATCTGCAGCGTCTGGCGCCGACCGAACGCGAGCAGACCCTGCGCGACTTCCTCGGCGGTTTCGACTTCCGCGGCGGGCGGATCGACGAGCCGGTGCTGAACTTCTCCGGCGGCGAGAAAGCGCGCCTGGCCCTGGCGCTGATCGCCTGGGAGCGGCCGAACCTGCTGCTGCTCGACGAACCGACCAACCACCTGGACCTGGAAATGCGCCTGGCCCTGACCATGGCGTTGCAGGAGTTCAGCGGCGCCGTGCTGGTGGTGTCCCACGACCGGCACCTGCTCAAGAGCACCACGGACAATTTCTACCTGGTGGCGGACGGCAAGGTCGAAGAGTTCGACGGCGACCTCGACGACTACGCCCGTTGGCTGGTGGATTACCGCCAGCGCAACGCACCGGTCAGCAGCACGCCGGTGAACCCGGACAAGACCGACAAGAAGGCCCAGCGCCAGGCCGCCGCCGCGTTGCGCCAGCAACTGGCGCCGCACAAGCGCGAAGCCGACAAGCTCGAAGCGGAGCTGGGCAAGCTGCACGAGAAGCTCGCCAAGGTCGATGCCAGCCTCGGCGACAGCGACATCTACGACCCGGCCCGCAAGAACGAACTGCGTGACCTGCTGGCCGAACAGGCCAAGCTGAAAGCGCGGGAAGCCGAGCTGGAAGAGGCGTGGATGCAAGCGCTGGAAACCCTGGAAAGCATGCAGGCGGAGCTGGAGACGCTGTCTTGATGGAGGCGTTCAAGCTGCCGCTGCCGGCGGTGTGGGTCGAGCCGATCTGGCTCGGCGTGCAGATCCTGCTGATTCTGCTGGCCGCCTACTTCGCCCAGCGCTTCGTCGCCAAATGCCTGACCCGCCTGGGCGAGCGTTACCCGTTCCCGCCGCAGTTGCTGATGCCGCTGCGCGGCGGCCTGCGCTGGCTGATCATGGGCAGCGCGCTGATCTTCGTGCTGGAGCGCCTCGGGGTGTCGGCCACCGTGCTGTGGACGGCGCTGTCCGGTTTCGTCGCGGTGGCGGCGGTGGCGTTCTTCGCCATGTGGAGCGTGCTGTCGAACCTGCTCTGCGCGATCCTGATCTTCACCGTCGGCCCGTTCCGCCTGGGCGATGTGGTCGAGCTGGTGGACACCACCGACAAGCCCGGGGTGAAGGGGCGGGTGGTGGCGATCAACCTGCTGTACACCACGCTGATCGAGGCCGAGGAGCTCGGCACGGGCAGCGCCATGGTGCAGGTGCCCAACAGCCTGTTCTTCCAGCGTTCGGTGCGGCGTTGGCGGGGCAGCGATGTGTTTCCTTCCAGCGGGTTCGAGAAGTAAGTCTTCTGTCCTGCGTCGCCTGGGCTGGCGCCATTGCCAGCAGGCTGGCTCGCACAGGTCATGTGGCGTCGGCAAGGTGAAGGCGCCATCGGCCCGTAAACGTTGGTCGGCAAGCTGCAACATCCTGCAAAAAATCGGTGGTCATCCGCCCGGATCCGCATTAGCTTGGACGTCTGTCACGAGTCTGAGTCGAGGTGTGCGATGGAGTTTCAAACATGGCTGGCGTTCTTCGCCGCCTGTTGGGTGATCAGCCTGTCTCCGGGCGCCGGCGCGATCGCGTCGATGTCCAGCGGTCTGCAGTACGGTTTCTGGCGCGGTTACTGGAACGCCCTCGGCCTGCAGCTGGGGCTGGCCCTGCAGATCGCGATCGTCGGCGCCGGCGTCGGCGCGATCCTGACGGCCTCGGCCACGGCGTTCTACGCGATCAAGTGGTTCGGTGTGGCCTACCTGGTCTACCTGGCGGTCAAGCAATGGCGTGCGCTGCCCAGCGACATGAGCGACGATGCCGCCGTGCGGCCGATCGGCAAGCCGATGGCGCTGGTGTTCCGCGGGTTCCTGGTGAACATCAGCAACCCCAAGGCCCTGGTGTTCATGCTGGCGGTGCTGCCGCAGTTCATCGACCCTCATGCGCCGCTGCTGATCCAGTACCTGGTGATCGGCGCGACCATGATCTGCGTCGACCTGATCGTCATGGCCGGCTACACCGGCCTGGCCTCGAAGGTGCTGCGCCTGCTGCGCACGCCCAAGCAACAGAAGCGCATGAACCGTACCTTCGCCGGGCTGTTCATCGGCGCGGCGGCGTTCATGGCGACGCTGCGCAAAGCCGCCGCCTGAATCCTGCGGCCACAAAAAAAGGCGACCTGTTCAGGTCGCCTTTTTTTTGGCTCGGGATCCTTCCCCGCCGCGGGTGTTTCCCTGCGTCAGCGGGCAATCACTTGAGGATCACCGGCGCCGTGTCGCGCGGCAGGTTGTTGCGCTGCTGCGGCTCGCGCGGCTGCTCGTAACCGCCGCCGCCGAGTTGCATGCTCAGTTGCCCGGCCACGTCCTCGCCCAGCGCCTTGGACACGTCACGCACCACCCGCGGGCGGTTCAGCGAGATCTTGATGTCGCGGCCGTTCACCAGTTTGGTGTCCTGCGCTTCGCCCATCGCCGTGAAGGCCGAAGTGATCTCGTAGGTCTTGGTGTTGATCAGGCTGAAGTCCGCCACCAACGTCAGGCCCAGCACGGCCGAGTAGCTGTCGGTGTGGGCCAGCTCGTTCATGTCCTGGGTGAAGTCGATGTCCGACACGGTGCCGAACAGCACGTAGTCGGCGCCCTTGAAGTTACCCGCCTTGATCCGCTTGATGACGTCGTAGACGTCGCCCTTGGACGAGGCGGTGTAGGGCGTGCCCTGCACCAGTTGGAACATCCCGGTGCGCAGGATCTCACCCTTGATGTCGCCGGTGAATTTGCGCAGCTCGCCCTGCTCGATGTAGCTGGTGGTGGCCTCCAGCTCGTTGTAGCTCGAAGAGCCGCTCGCGCTGTAGTAACCCTCGCGGTAGTTGTTCTGGGCCGAAACGATGTGGATGTACTGCTCCACACGCTCCTGGTACGCCAGGTCCGTCACCGCGACTTTCGGGGCCGCTTGCGCGCCGAACGCGCAAGCCAGGGCCATCATGCCAATCCATGCGCGCATCGGTTAACGCTCCGTGGTTTTGCGGATCTCTTTTTCGTCCATCCACTCGGCCAGACCGCTTTCGACGTCGATCAGTTGCAGGCTGAATTTGTAGAAGACGTCCTTGTAGTCGCTGCTGCGCTTGACGATCGAGCTGATCGAGCCTTCCAGGCGGTACTTGGCGGCGATCATGTTGCCGGTCTTGGCCACGGTGCTCTTCTTGTACAGGCCGCTCTGGTTCTGCAGCTTGAGCTGGTCGACCTGGCTCTGCATCGCGGTGTTGTCGCTGGCGAAGCGGGCGGTGCCGGACTTCATCAGCTGGGTCTTGATGCTGGTGGTGATCTCGCGGGTGTCGATGTACTCGCTGGTCTTGTTCTTCACGTCGTAGACCTGAACCACAGGACGGCCCTGCAGGATGCCGGACTGGGCGAGGGAGCGGGTCATCGACTCGGCGATCATCTGCAGGTCGGTGGAGCCGAATTCGTTGGTCACGGTCTCGACGGCCTTGGTGTCGCCGTAGCTGATGTTCTTGCTGCCCAGGGTCGGCGAGGTGTTGGCGCAGCCGGTGGCCAGCAGGGCGAGGACGGCGATGCAGGAAAAGCGTGCAAACATGGGAATGCTCTCTAAATCGGGAATGGGGTGTCGGGCTTAAGGCGTCTTGAGTTCCAGGCGGAAGTCCACAGCCTTGGGCGTCGGGGCGATGGCCTGGATGAAGCTGGTCTGGGCGCCGTACATCATCTGGCTTTTCCAGACTTCTTCTTCGGCGACCGGGAAGCCTTCAGGGCCGAGCCAGGCGAAGCGGTAGTAGAACGTCTTGTTGCTGTTGAGGGTGTTGCTCAACTGCACGTTGACGGTCATGAAGCCGTTCTCGCGGGCCACGCGCATGGCGCCGACCACAATGTGCTTCTGCGGGCCCATGGCCACGACCTTGCTCGCGGCGCTGCCCGGTTCCGGTGGCGGCGGGGTGGCGCAGCCGCTCGCCAACAGGGCGAGGGCGGCGACGGCGAAGAGTTTGAAACGCATGCAAAGACTCCGTTCTTAAGGTTGTTTGAGGCTGGCCACGGCGGTGGCGTTGGCGCCCGGGATCACGTGGGCGGCGTTGCCGGCGGCGAACACCTGGCTGCCGACGGCGCGCAGAGTGATGACCTGGTATCGCTGATCGACGGTGACCTTGACCTGCGAGCCACCGGCCACGCTTGGCAGGGTCACCTGGTGCTCACCCTTCTTCAGGCGCAGGCGCACCACTTGGGTGGTGTCCGGCAACGTGCGCCACGTACGGGTATCGGCACCTTCGAGCACGGCTGAAGAGATGCCCACCGCCAGGCCCGCCAGCGGGTTGGTTTCGTTGAGCTTCTTCTGGGCCGCGCCTTTGGTGATCGCCCGCACGGCGGTGCGCACGATGATCCCCGGCATGTCGTCGCGCAGGGCGCGGCGGGACATGGCGGTGGTGCTGTTGAGGGCGGTGAGGTCCAGTTGCCGGCCGTCTACGCCGATCTGGGCGAAGGGGGCGGTGGAGGTGTCCGGCTTGATGACCGGGAACGACAGCGGGGTGATCACCAGGTTGTTGTCGATCGGCAGCGGCAACGGCACGCGGATCGAGTCGCGGGCCGGCGCCAGGCCGCTCTGCACCACGATCAGGATGTCGCTGTCGTCGGACTTGGCCGGCTTGTCGAGGTCGACCAGCGCCTGTTCCAGCAACGGTGTGTTCGGACGCAGCTCGGCGGCCTTGCGGTAGCCCGGCGCGGCCAGGTCCTTCTCGCCCAGCGCTTCATAGACGAAGCCGGCCAGGTAATGGCTGAACGCACTCTGGTAGCTGTTCTTCAGGCCGACCACTTCCGGCGCGTCGAGGCTGGCGACCGGGTAGCCCTGCAGATCCTTGTACTGGGTCTTGATGCCTTCCTTCTCGGCCTCTTCCTCGCTCTTGAGGTATTCCTTGTCGCGCAGCTCGGCGATCACCGCTTCGCGCTCGTGGGTCTTCTTGATCGCGGTGCGGGCGCCGTCGAAGTCGTTGACCGCCAGCAGGTTGAGGGCCATCTGGGTGGTCAGCATGACCTTTTCGTAGTCGTAGCCTTCGTAGCGGCGCACCTTGTCGTTGACCAGGAAGCTGCCGAACTGGGCCAGGTACTTGTCGGTGTCGAGCTTGACCGAGTCTTCCCACTTGCCCACCACCTGGTCGGCGGCGGTCCAGGCGCCCTGGCTGCCGGACAGGTCGCCCTTGGCGCGCAGCAGTTCGCCTTTCTCGAAGTAGTAGAGCAAGTCCTTGTCGGGACCGGTATTGTTCTTTTCCAGCAGGGTCAGGGCGGCGTCGACGTTGCCGGCGGCCAGTTGCTGGTTGGTCTGGGCCAGTTCGGAATCGTAGTTGCGAAACGCCGAACAGCCGGACAGCAGGGTGACGGCGCTGAGCGCGAGCAGGGTGGGAGCGCGGAATGCCATGGGGGTACTTCTTCCATGAGTGGCGACAGCCCCGGTGCGGGTCGGGCTGCAGGGACCGATCGGCAGGGGTGTTGGCGTCCTGCCGATTCCTCATCAAAAGAGGAGCTTTAATGCCGTTTCGCGATAGCGAGGGCGCGGCATTATAGGTCCGCGGTGCTGGCTATGTAATAGCTTTTTAATTTCACTAGTTAGTGAGGTGCCATTACTTGTGTCGTGTTCGATACCGCCTGCGGCGGCACGTAGGCCGCGCCGATGATGAACGCCAGATCGCCGAACGCCCGCAGGTTGATGACCTGATGATCCTGGTCGATGCGCACCGTGATCGGCGGCGTGCGCTTTGCGTTGGGCAGGACGAGGGTGTGCTCGCCCTTTTTCAGGCGCAGGCGCGCCACCAAGGTCTTGTCCGGCAGCGTGCGCCAGGTGCGGGTGTCGGCTTCCTCGAACGGATCCTTGGCGGTCACCGTCAGCGAGGCCTTGGCCGGGTTGCGCTCGTTTTCGTTGGCCTGCCCGATCGCGGCCATGTTGGCGCGGAACATCGCGGCGGAAATGATCGCCGGCATGTCGTCGCGCAAGGTGCGCACCGCCATGTCGGTGACGCTGTTGACCTGGGCCAGCGAGCGTTTGCGGCCGTCCACCGTGAGGTGGTCGAACTTGGGCGTGACCGCGTCCGGGATCATCACCGGAAACGAGATCGGCGCGACGATGACCAGGTTCTCGTTGAGCCGCACGGGAATCGGCACGGTGACGGACGCCCGGGCCGGCGCCAGGCCGCTCTGCACGACAATCAGGACATCGCTTTCGCCGGCCTTGGCCGGCGGTTTGTCGAGGTTGCGCAGCGCCTGTTCGAGAAAGGGGAGGTTGGGCCGCAGTTCGATCGCCTGCCGATAGCCCGGCGCGGCCAGGGTCCGTTCCCCCAGCGCTTCATAGGTGAACCCGGCCAGGTAATGGCTGAACGCGCTCTGATATCCGTTTTTCAGCTCGATGACCGCCGGCGCCTCCAGGGTGGTCACCGGATAGCCCTGCAGATCCTTGTAGTGCAGCCGGGTGCCTTGGGCCTTGGCCTGGTTCTCGACCTCTTCGTACTGCCGTTCGCGCTGGCTGGCGATCAGCGTTTCGCGCTCGTGGGTCTTCTTGATGTCGGCCCGCGCACCGTCGAAGTCATTCATCGCCAGTTGGTTGAGGGCCATCTGGGTGGTCAGCATGACCTTTTCGTAATCGTAGCCGTCGTAGCGCTGCAGCTTGTCGTTGACCAGCATCATGCCCATTTCCTTGTAGAAGCGGTTGAGCAGCTTCACCGGGGCGGACGGCACCGCTTCTTCGCGGCGGACAATCATCTGGTCGGCGCTGCGCCAGGTCGCCTGACTCTCCGGCAGGGCATTGCCGAGGCTGAGGACGGCGCCTTTCTCGAAGTAATAGAGCAGGTCCTTGTCTTCCCATGGGTTGTTCCGCTCGATCAGGTACAGCGCGTTGTCGAGGTTGCCCATCATCAGCTGGTCGTTGGTCTGCTGCATTTCCAGGTCGTAGTTGCGGTAGGCGGCACACCCGCCCAGTTGCGCCAGAAGGCTGAACAGCAAGGGAAGCAGCAGGCAGTGGCGCATGGGAAACGGTTCTTCCTTGAGCGTTGGGGTGGCGCATTATAGGGACGGGTGCTGGCCATGTGCTTTGCATCGGCAAGAAAGCTTGAGGGAAATGCGTTCGACGTGAACAATATGTAACTTCGCATTTCCATTTGAGACTCATTCATGACTGCCGCGTCCCGATTCCTGGCCTGGCTGGTGTTCCCGTTTTGCGTGCTGGGCAGCGTCGACCTGCTGGCCGATACCGTGGAAGGCGCGCCGCAGGCGCTGCACCTGCTCGATTACATCAGCGCCGACTACCCGCCGACGGTGGCGGCCGGCAAGGTCATCGACGACGCGGAATACCGTGAGCAGCTGGAATTCACCCAGGTGCTGCAAGGGCTGATCGCGGCCATGCCGGCCAAGCCCGAGAAGGCCGGGCTGGAGCAGGGCGTCAGCGCGTTGCGTGGGGCCATCGCGGCCAGGCAGGACGGCGCGGATGTCGCCCGCCAGGCCCGGCAGCTCGGCGCGCAACTGGCGGTGGCCTACGAGGTCAGCCAGGCGCCGGTGATCACCCCCGATCCGACCCGCGGCGCGCCGCTCTACGCCCAGCACTGTTCGGTCTGCCACGGCGAGACCGGCGCCGGCGACGGCCCGGCGGGCGTCGGCCTGACGCCGGCCCCGGCCAACCTGCGCGACGCCGTGCGCATGGATCGCCTGAGCCTGTACGCGATCTACAGCACCCTCGGCCAAGGCGTCGAAGGCACCGACATGCCGGCCTTCGCCGACCAGCTCGACGACCGTCAGCGCTGGGACCTGGCGACCTACATCGCCCAGTTCAGCGCTGATTCGGCCGTGCCGAAATCCGAAAAGACCTACAACATCGCCGACCTGGCCCGTCAGACCCCGGCCGAAGTGCAGGCGGCCGAAGGCCCGCAGGCCGCTGCGGTGTTCCGCGCGCAGCGGGCGCAGCCGCCGCAGGTCAAGCGCGGCCCGGCGCAGTTGCTCGACTACACCGCCGCGACCCTGGACAAAAGCCTCGCCGCCTATCGTGCCGGCGAACGCGACCAGGCCTACGACCTGTCGGTGGCCGCCTATCTCGAAGGCTTCGAACTGGTCGAAAGCTCCCTGGACAACGTCGACGCCAACGTGCGCAAGGACACCGAGAAGTCCCTGATGGCCTACCGGCAGTCCCTGCAGGACGGCTTGCCGGTGGCCCAGGCCGAACAGCGCCTGGACGCGGCCAAGGCCAAGCTCAAGGCGTCCGCCGGCCTGCTGGGCAGCGATGGCCTGAGCTGGTCGCTGAGCTACATTTCCGGGCTGCTGATCCTGCTGCGCGAAGGGCTGGAAGCGATTCTGGTGCTGGCGGCGATCCTCGCGTTCCTGCGCAACACCGGCCAACAGTCGGCGGTGCGCAGCGTCAATGCCGGTTGGGGCCTGGCCTTGCTGGCCGGCCTCGGCACCTGGGCGCTGGCGGCATACGTGATCGACGTCAGCGGTTCCCAGCGCGAGCTGCTCGAAGGCGCCACCGCGCTGTTCGCCGCCGTGATGGTGCTGTGGCTCGGAGTGTGGATGCACGACCGCCGTCACGCGGCGGCCTGGCAGGACTACATCAAGCAAAGCCTGGTGGGCGGCGGCGGGCGCTTCGGTTTCGCGGTGCTGGCGTTCTTCTCGGTGTACCGCGAACTGTTCGAGGTGATCCTGTTCTACGAAACCCTGTGGCTGCAGGCCGGCCCCGCCGGGCATGACGCCGTGCTGGCGGGCGGCGCCACGGCGCTGGTGCTGCTGGTCGGCTTGGCGTGGGTGATCCTGCGCGGCTCGGCGAAACTGCCGCTGGCGCTGTTCTTCAGCATCAACGCCGGCCTGCTGTGCGCATTGTCGGTGGTGTTCGCCGGGCATGGCGTGAAGGCGTTGCAGGAGGCGGGCATCTTCGGCACGCGGCCGGTGGCGTTCTTCGAGTTCGACTGGTTGGGGATCCATGCCGACGCCTACTCGCTGACGGCCCAGGCCGTGGCGATCGCGGCGATCATCATTCTTTACGGCCGCAGCCGGGTGGCGGAGAAGCGGCGGGCGACGGCCTGACCCCAGAAGGCAGGGTGGCGAAGGAGCAAGCTCCCTCGCCACAAAGGGGCGCTTGCGCTCAGGCGTCGTTCTCGTGGGTCAGTTCCAGCACGCGGTCGACCAGCTTGTTGATCCCCGAAGCCGCCTCGCCGATCGATTTCGCCAGCATGTAGGCCGGGGTGGTCACCAGTTTGCGTGCCTTGTCTTCGACGATGTCGGTCACCGCGCAGTCTTCGTGGGTGGCGCCCATCTTGCCGATGGCCGCTGCGGTGTCGGCGTCGTTGCCGATGGTGCAGGTCACGCCCGGGCCGTAGATCTTCGCCGCCAGCGCCGGCGAGATGCAGATCAGCCCCACCGGCTTGCCCGCTTCGGCAAAGGCTTCGGCCAGGGCCAGCACCTCAGGCTGCACGGTGCAGCCGGGGCCTTCGACGGCGAAGTCGGACAGGTTCTTCGCCGCACCGAAGCCGCCGGGCACGATCAGCGCGTCGAAGTCCTCGACGTCGGCCTCGCGCAGGTCCTTGACCTCGCCGCGGGCGATGCGCGCCGACTCCACCAGCACGTTGCGCGACTCGGGCATCTCTTCGCCGGTCAGGTGGTTGATCACATGCCGTTGCGCGATGTTCGGGGCGAAGCACTGCACCTGGGCGCCGCGCTGGTCGAGGCGCAGCAGGGTGATGACGCTTTCGTGGATCTCGGCGCCGTCGTACACGCCGCAGCCGGACAGGATCACTGCGATTTTCTTGCTCATGGGGCTTTCTCCAGATTCATGGCGTTAAATGTCCACTAATTTGTCACTCGTTGCCATAGGGATAATTCGCGGCTACACCTAGGATCTGTCCTCAAAGATCACGATCAGGGCGCGTCATGGATTTCATTCTGTATGCGGTACCGTTCTTCTTTGTGCTGATCGCGGCGGAGCTCGTCGCCGACCGCTGGCGCGGGGTGAGCAACTACCGCGTGGCCGATGCGGTGAACAGCATCAGCACCGGCGTGCTGTCGACCACCACCGGCCTGTTGACCAAGGGCGTGGGGCTGGTGACCTATGCGTTCGCCCTGGATCACATGGCCCTGCTGCGGCTGCCGGCCGACAGCGTCTGGGTCTGGGTGTTCGCCTTCGTGTTCTATGACTTCTGCTACTACTGGCTGCACCGCATGGGCCATGAGCGCAACATCCTGTGGGCCGCCCACTCGGTGCATCACCAGAGCGAGGACTACAACCTTTCCACGGCCCTGCGCCAGACCAGCACCGGGTTCCTGTTGAGCTGGATCTTCTACCTGCCGATGGCGCTGGCCGGGGTGCCGCTGCCGGTGTTCGTCAGCGTGGCGGCGCTGAACCTGCTGTACCAGTTCTGGGTGCACACCCGGCACATCCCCAAGCTCGGCTGGTTCGAGTGGTTCTTCGTCACGCCGTCCAACCATCGGGCCCACCATGCGCAGAACGCTCTCTATATGGACCGCAACTACGGCGGGGTGTTCATCGTTTGGGACAGGCTGTTCGGCTCGTTCCAGGAAGAGGACGACAACGAACCGGTGATTTTCGGCGTGACCACGCCGCTGGCGAGCTGGAACCCGCTGTGGGCCAACCTGCAGTTCTATGCGCAATTGTGGGACGACGCGCGACGCACGCGCAGCAGATGGGACAAGCTGCGGATCTGGTTCATGCGCACCGGCTGGCGCCCGGCGGACGTGGCGGCGCAGTACCCGATGAGCAAGCCGGACCTGAGCCAGTTCCGCAAGTTCGAGGTGCCGCTGGACGGCCGCCAGCAGTGGTACGTGGTGCTGCAGTTCGGCGTCTACATTGCGTTGGGCAGCTACCTGATGAACCTTGAGCACAGCCTGCCCGCCGGTGCGCTGGTGCTCGGCTGGGGCGCGGTGGCGCTGGGGCTGTTCGCGTTGGGCACGGCGTTGGAGAATCGCCCGTGGGCGTTGCGGGTGGAGCTGCTGCGGCTGGCCTCGAACCTGCCGCTGGTGTGGCTGGCGCCGCTGGTGGGGCTGTGGCCGGCCAGCCCGGTGGCGTGGATCGGCCTGCTCAGTTACACCTTGCTCAGCGGCATCGGCCTGTACTGCTGCCGCCAGCGACTCACTCGGCTGGCGTCTTAGGCGTCTTGGTCTCGGCCGCGCTGGCCAGTTCGGCCTTGCGCCGCTCGGCCTTGGCGGCCTGTTCGTCTTCGTAGACCTGCTTGGCCAGCCGCGCATTCTTGAAGCGTCGGCGCAGCCACAGCAGCAGGCCCAGCACCAGCAGGCCGCCGAGCACCCACAGTTCGTACTTCTTGATGCTGCCCAGCATGCCTTCGAGCACGGCGCCGAAGTGATACGCGGCGGCGGCCAGCGCGGCGGCCCAGATGGCCGCGCCGATGCCGTTGAGCAGCAGGTAGCGTCCCGGCGGATAGCCCGACAGGCCGATCGCCACCGGCATCACGGTGCGCAGGCCGTAGACGAAGCGGAAGCTCAGCACCCAGATGTCCGGATGCTTGCGGATGTGCTCCAGCGCCCGGTCGCCCATCATCTGCCAGCGCGGCTTGCGCGCCAGCAGCTTGCGCCCGTGCTTGCGGCCCAGGAAGTACCACAGCTGGTCGCCGGCGTAGCTGCCGAAGAACGCCACGACCACCACCAGGTTGATGTCCATGTAGCCACGGAACGCGAGGAAGCCCGCGAGCACCAGGATGGTTTCGCCTTCGAAGAACGTGCCGAGAAACAAGGCAAAGTAGCCGAAGTCATGCAGAAGTTGTTGGAGCATTGTCTGGGTGCTGGCGAAATGAACGCGCAGCCTAACCCTTCGGACACATTCAGGAAAGTGTCGAAATGTGTCTCGACGTGAACAATTCCTACACTGACAATGGAATGCGACTACCTGTCACAGGGGTGCACATAACTGTAATACGACCGTCATAATGGCCGCTTATAACTGTCACGCTCGCCCGTCTGCGCGGGCTCAGGAGTCTGCCGTGAGCTTTACCCCTGCCAACCGCTTGTTCCCAGCCACCCGCCTGCGCCGCAACCGCCGTGACGGGTTTTCCCGTCGGCTGGTGCGTGAAAACGTGTTGACGGTCGACGACCTGATCCTGCCGGTGTTCGTGCTCGACGGCGAGAACCGCCGTGAAGCCGTGGCCTCGATGCCGGGTGTGGAGCGCCTGACCGTCGACCTCCTGCTGGAAGAGGCGGCCAAGTGGGTTGAGCTGGGCATTCCGGCGCTGGCGCTGTTCCCGGTCACCCCGCCCGGGCTCAAGTCCCTCGACGCCGCCGAAGCCTGGAACCCCGAAGGCATCGCCCAGCGCGCCACCCGGGCCTTGCGTGCGCGGTTCCCGGAACTGGGCGTGATCACCGACGTCGCCCTGGATCCGTTCACCACCCACGGCCAGGACGGCATCCTCGACGAAAGCGGCTACGTGCAGAACGACATCACCGTCGATGCGCTGGTCAAGCAGGCGTTGTCCCATGCCGAGGCCGGCGCCCAGGTGGTGGCTCCGTCGGACATGATGGACGGGCGCATCCAGGCGATCCGCGAGGCCCTGGAAGTGGCCGGCCACGTCAACGTGCGGATCATGGCCTACTCGGCCAAGTACGCCAGTGCCTATTACGGGCCGTTCCGCGACGCGGTGGGCTCGGCGGCGAACCTGGGCAAGGCCGACAAGGCCTCCTATCAGATGGATCCGGCCAACAGCGACGAAGCCCTGCACGAAGTGGGCGCCGACTTGTCTGAAGGCGCGGACATGGTGATGGTCAAGCCGGGCATGCCGTACCTGGACATCCTGTTCCGGGTGAAGGATGCCTTCAAGGTGCCGACCTTCGTCTATCAGGTCAGCGGCGAATATGCCATGCACATGGCGGCGATCCAGAACGGCTGGTTGAGCGAAGGCGTGATCCTCGAATCCCTGACCGCCTTTAAACGTGCGGGCGCTGATGGCATCCTGACTTACTTTGCTGTCCGTGCCGCCCAATTGTTACGAGAGCAGAAATAGCCCTCCCAGGAACATTCGATGAATACCGAAGGACTCACTGAAGTTGCCGTAAAAGACGCTCAACCTGTGGTCGAGCAGATCACCGAGACGCCACCGGAGCTCGAGCCCGCGCCACCCGCGCCGGCCGCCGAAGCCGCCGCGGCCCCGGTGATCGCGATTCCGGGCCTGGATGACAGCAGCCTGTACATCCACCGGGAATTGTCGCAACTGCAGTTCAACATCCGCGTGCTGGAACAGGCGCTGGACGAGTCCTATCCGTTGCTGGAGCGGCTGAAGTTCCTGCTGATCTTCTCCAGCAACCTCGACGAATTCTTCGAGATCCGCGTCGCCGGCCTCAAGAAGCAGATCACCTTCGCCCGTGAGCAGGCCGGCGCCGACGGCCTGCAGCCGCACCAGGCCCTGGCCCGGATCAGCGAACTGGTGCACGGTCACGTGGACCGCCAGTACGCGATTCTCAACGACATCCTCCTGCCGGAGCTGGAAAAGCACCAGATCCGCTTCATCCGCCGGCGCTACTGGACCACCAAGCTCAAGACCTGGGTGCGCCGCTATTTCCGCGACGAGATCGCGCCGATCATCACCCCGATCGGCCTCGACCCGACGCACCCGTTCCCGCTGCTGGTGAACAAGAGCCTGAACTTCATCGTCGAGCTCGAAGGCATCGACGCCTTCGGCCGCGACTCGGGCCTGGCGATCATCCCGGCGCCGCGCCTGCTGCCGCGGATCATCAAGGTGCCGGAAGAGGTCGGCGGCCCGGGCGCCAACTACGTGTTCCTGTCGTCGATGATCCACGCCCACGCCGATGACCTGTTCCAGGGCATGAAGGTCAAGGGCTGCTACCAGTTCCGCCTGACCCGCAACGCTGACCTGGCGCTCGACTCCGAAGACGTCGAAGACCTGGCCCGGGCCCTGCGCGGCGAGCTGTTCTCGCGCCGCTACGGCGACGCGGTGCGCCTGGAAGTCGCCGACACCTGCCCTAAGCATCTGTCCGACTACCTGCTCAAGCAGTTCAACCTGAGCGAGACCGAGCTGTATCAGGTCAACGGCCCGGTCAACCTGACCCGCCTGTTCAGCATCACTGGCCTGGACAGCCATCCGGAGCTGCAGAACGCCCCGTTCACCCCGCAGATCCCCAAGCTTCTGCAGAACAGCGAGAACATTTTCAGTGTGGTCAGCAAGCAGGACATCCTGCTGCTGCACCCGTTCGAGTCGTTCACGCCGGTGGTGGATCTGCTGCGCCAGGCGGCCAAGGATCCGCACGTCCTGGCGGTGCGCCAGACCCTTTACCGCTCCGGCGCCAACTCGGAAATCGTCGATGCCCTGGTGGACGCGGCGCGCAACGGCAAGGAAGTGACCGCGGTCATCGAGCTGCGCGCGCGCTTCGACGAAGAGTCCAACCTGCAGCTGGCCAGCCGTCTGCAGGCGGCCGGCGCGGTGGTGATCTACGGCGTGGTCGGCTTCAAGACCCACGCCAAGATGATGTTGATCCTGCGCCGCGAGCAGGGTGAGATCGTGCGCTATGCCCACCTCGGCACCGGCAACTACCACGCCGGCAACGCCCGCCTTTACACCGACTACAGCCTGCTGACCTCCGACGATGCCCTGTGCGAAGACGTCGGCAAGCTGTTCAGCCAACTGATCGGCATGGGCAAGACGCTGCGCATGAAGAAGTTGCTGCATGCGCCGTTCACGCTGAAGAAGGGCATGCTCGACATGATCGCCCGCGAGACGCAGTTCGCCCTCGACGGCAAGCCGGCGCACATCATCGCCAAGTTCAACTCGCTGACCGATCCGAAGATCATCCGCGCGCTGTACAAGGCCAGCCAGTCCGGCGTGCGCATCGACCTGGTGGTGCGCGGCATGTGCTGCCTGCGTCCGGGCATCGCCGGGGTATCGCACAACATCCACGTGCGTTCGATCATCGGCCGCTTCCTGGAGCACACCCGGGTGTTCTATTTCCTCAACGGCGGCGAGGAGCAGATGTTCCTCTCCAGCGCCGACTGGATGGAGCGCAACCTCGACAAACGGGTCGAGACTTGCTTCCCGGTGGAAGGCAAGAAGCTGCTGACCCGGGTCAAGAAGGAGCTGGAGCTGTACCTGACCGACAACACCCACAGCTGGAGCCTGCAGTCGGACGGCCGCTACATCCGCAACACGCCGACGGGCAACCAGAACCCGCGCAGCGCCCAGGCGACGCTGCTGGAGCGGCTGGGCAGCCCGATCCTGCCGGTCAGCAGCTGACCGACGGCCAGGCACAAAAAAGGCGATCCCTCGGGATCGCCTTCTTGTTTCGCCGGTTTCCTGTGGCGGGTCGGTCGCCACCGGTCAGTGGACAGTCAGCACGATCCCGACCCGCGTCAGCCACTCCGCCTCCAGGGCAAAGTCCGCTTGGGTCAGCTGGTTGTCGTCCAGCCAGTGTTCCGGGAACTCCACATCGAGGGTGTCGCCGTTGGCGTGCAGCGCCACTTGCGGCATCGCCTGGGTGCCGCGGATGTGGTGGAACAGGATGGCGAAGCGCAGCAGCACGCACAGGCGGATCAGCTTGATGCCGTCGTCGTCGAACTCGGCGAACTTGTCCTTGGGGATGTTGCGGCGGTGGCCGCGCACCAGCAGCGCCAGCATCTGCTGGTCCTCGCGGGAGAACCCGGCCAGGTCCGAGTGCTCGATCAGGTAGGCGCCGTGCTTGTGGTAGTGGTAGTGGGCGATGTCGAGGCCGACTTCGTGCACTTTCGCCGCCCAACCCAGCAGTTCGCGCCAGATGCCGTCCTCCAGGTCCCAGTCCGCGGCGACCTGGTCGAAGGCGTGCAGGGCCTTGCGCTCGACCCGCGCCGCCTGTTCCAGGTCGACGTGGTAGCGCTCCATCAGCGACGTCAGGGTGCGCTCGCGCACGTCTTCGTGATGGTGGCGGCCCAGCAGGTCGTACAGCACGCCTTCGCGCAGCGCGCCTTCGCAGTGATCCATGCGCTTGAGTTCGAGGGCGTCGAAGATCGCCTCGAGAATCGCCAGGCCTGCCGGGAAGATCGCCCGGCGGTCAGGCTTGATGCCTTCGAAGTCGATCTTGTCCGCGTCGCCGAGCTTGAACAGCCGGCGCTTGAGCCAGGCCAGGCCTTCGGCGTTGACCTCGCCCGAACCGTGGCCGCCGGCCTTCAGCGCCAGGCCGATGGCGCGGATGGTGCCCGAGGAGCCGATGGCCTCGTCCCAGGTCAGGCGGTGCAGGGCGTGCTCGATGCTCATGATCTCCAGCCGCGCCGCCGTGTAGGCCTGGGCGTAGCGGGCCGGGGTGATCTTGCCGTCCTTGAAGTAGCGCTGGGTGAAGCTGACGCAGCCCATCTGCAGGCTTTCGCGCAGCAGCGGCTCGAAACGCTGGCCGATGATGAATTCGGTGCTGCCGCCGCCGATGTCGGCCACCAGGCGCTTGCCCGGCGTGTCGGCGAGGGTGTGGGAGACGCCCAGATAGATGAGGCGCGCTTCTTCGCGGCCGGAGATGACCTCCACCGGATGGCCGAGGATCTCTTCGGCGCGGTGGATGAACTCGACGCGGTTGCGCGCCTCGCGCAGGGCGTTGGTGCCGACGATCCGCACGGCGCCCAGGGGCATGCCGTTGATCAGTTGGGCAAAGCGCTTGAGACAGTCGAGCCCGCGCTGCATGGATTCTTCGTTGAGGTGGCGCTCTTCGTCGATGCCGGCGGCGAGCTGGACCTTCTCCCCGAGGCGTTCGAGAATGCGGATCTCGCCGTTCTGGGCCTTGGCCACGACCATGTGGAAGCTGTTGGAGCCCAGGTCGATCGCGGCGATCAGGGACAGATTCTTGGCTTGGTTCTGGGGCATGGTCAGGGGGTCTCGGTCGATAACCCCGACATCGTGCCACGATCAAACGCCGCCGCCAACGCGCAGGGGCCAAACCCTTGATCCTGCGCAGATTCGCGCAAGATCCTTGGCCGACCTGAGCTGCCGCCTTTCGCCGGGGCCCCGGCGACGCGCGGTTTGAGCTATACCCAAACTCATGAGCCACCATAGCGAGACTCAATCATCTGCGGCTTCCTGAACAGGGGAAGGGCGGCTATGATGGGCCACGTTTTTTTGCTTACAACCTGGAGAATTCCATGAGCAGCGATCTGATCAAACACGTTAGCGACGCTAGCTTCGAAGCTGACGTACTCAAGGCCGAAGGCGCTGTCCTGGTCGACTACTGGGCTGAGTGGTGCGGCCCGTGCAAGATGATCGCTCCGGTCCTGGACGACATCGCCGCCGAGTACCAGGGCAAGGTGACCGTCGCCAAGCTGAACATCGACGAGAACCAGGAAACCCCGGCCAAGCACGGCGTGCGCGGCATCCCGACCCTGATGCTGTTCAAGAACGGCAACGTCGAAGCGACCAAGGTCGGCGCGCTGTCGAAGTCCCAGCTCAAGGCTTTCCTCGACGCCAGCCTCTGAGCGCCGCTGTAAAGTCCGCTGAAAAAGGCCCCGCAAATTGCGGGGCTTTTTGCTTATTCAGGGCTAGACGCTCCGAAACTCAGGTGATACATTCGGCCCCGCACTGGTTTCTCCACTGCCCCCTGCTAGCCGTCGCCGACGCACTCCTTTCGAACAAGTACGCGATCCTGTCGCCTTCTCCGCGGCGCGGCCTCATTAAGCCAAAAGCTTAATTTCCCCCCTCTATAAATGATTACGTCATTCCTATATGAATCTGACTGAACTCAAGCAAAAGCCGATTACCGACCTGCTCCAGCTGGCCGAAGACATGGGCATAGAAAATATGGCCCGTTCGCGCAAGCAGGACGTGATTTTCTCCCTGCTGAAAAAGCACGCGAAAAGCGGTGAGGAAATCTCCGGTGATGGCGTGCTGGAGATTCTCCAGGACGGCTTCGGCTTCCTGCGCTCCGCTGACGCTTCCTACCTCGCAGGTCCCGACGACATCTACGTCTCGCCGAGCCAGATCCGCCGTTTCAACCTGCGCACCGGCGACACCATCGTCGGCAAGATCCGCCCGCCGAAGGAAGGCGAGCGTTATTTCGCCCTGCTCAAGGTCGACACGATCAACTTCGACCGTCCCGAGAACGCGAAGAACAAGATTCTGTTCGAGAACCTGACCCCGCTGTTCCCGAACGTGCGCATGAAGATGGAAGCCGGCAACGGTTCCACCGAAGACCTGACCGGTCGTGTGATCGATCTGTGCGCGCCGATCGGCAAAGGCCAGCGTGGTCTGATCGTGGCGCCGCCGAAGGCCGGTAAAACGATCATGCTGCAGAACATCGCAGCGAACATCGCCCGTAACAACCCAGAAGTTCACCTGATCGTGCTGTTGATCGACGAACGTCCGGAAGAAGTGACCGAAATGCAGCGCACCGTGCGCGGCGAAGTGGTCGCCTCGACCTTCGACGAGCCGCCGACCCGTCACGTGCAAGTGGCCGAAATGGTGATCGAGAAGGCCAAGCGCCTGGTCGAGCACAAGAAGGACGTGGTGATCCTGCTGGATTCCATCACCCGTCTGGCCCGCGCCTACAACACCGTGATCCCGAGCTCCGGCAAGGTGCTGACCGGTGGTGTCGATGCCCACGCCCTGGAGAAGCCGAAGCGTTTCTTCGGCGCGGCGCGCAACATCGAAGAAGGCGGCTCGCTGACCATCATCGCCACTGCGCTGGTCGAGACCGGCTCGAAGATGGATGAAGTGATCTACGAAGAGTTCAAGGGCACCGGCAACATGGAGCTGCCGCTGGACCGCCGCATCGCCGAGAAGCGTGTGTTCCCGGCCATCAACATCAACAAGTCCGGCACCCGCCGCGAAGAGTTGCTGACCGCCGACGACGAGCTGCAGCGCATGTGGATCCTGCGCAAGCTGCTGCACCCGATGGACGAAGTCGCGGCCATCGAGTTCCTGGTCGACAAGCTGAAGACGACCAAGACCAACGACGAATTCTTCCTGTCGATGAAGCGCAAGTGACATAGACGGTCGAGTCCGAAAAGTGGCGCCCTGCGGGGCGCCATTTTTTTGCCTGTTTTTTTGTCTGGGCGATGGGAGGTTCGCGATCTGGTATGGTCAGTGACTGGGCATAACAACAGGCAGCGAGTGCGGGCGGCTCATGGAGAGCGTCGCGGCCGCACAGAAAACAACCATCTGATCGGCATTGAACAAATTATGAGCACTCTCGCTTATCGAAGGGATATCGACGGCTTGCGCGCAGTCGCGGTGATCGCCGTCGTGCTGTTCCATTTCGGGGTTCCGGGCTTTACCGGCGGTTTTGTCGGCGTGGACGTGTTCTTCGTGATTTCCGGCTACCTGATCACCTCGATCATCTGGAACCAGCGCCAGGCCGGGCGCTTCAGCTTCGTCGACTTCTGGGCCCGGCGCGCCCGGCGGATCTTGCCGGCGCTGTTTGCGATGATACTCGTCGTGCTGGCGGTGGGCTGGTTCCTGCTGGCGCCAAAGGACTACGAAGAGCTGGGGCGCTCGGTGCGCTACCAGGTGATGTTCGTCTCCAACCTGCTGTTCATGCGGCAGGACGGCTACTTCGATGTCGCCTCCGACCTCAAGCCGCTGCTGCACACCTGGTCGCTGGCGGTGGAGGAGCAGTTCTACATTCTCTTCCCATTGCTGCTGACCGTGCTGTCCGGGCGCCTGAAGCACTGGCGGCTGGCGCTGTTCGGCGTGTTGCTGGTGTCCTTCGGCCTGAGTGTCTGGGCCGTCAGCCACCACCCGGAAAAAGCCTTCTTCCTGCTGCCCATGCGCGCCTGGGAGCTGCTGGCCGGAGCGATGTTGGCGGTGGCGCCGAAAAGCGCCTGGCGCCTGAAGCCGATGGCGGCCCAGGGCCTGAGCCTGCTCGGCCTGGCCCTGATCCTGCTGGCGGTGTTCGGCTACGACAAGGCCACGCCGTTCCCCGGTGCGGCGGCGCTGCTGCCGGTGCTGGGCGTGGTGGCGCTGATCCTGGCCAACGGGCACCGCCGGACCTGGGTCGGCGAGCTCCTGAGCAGCCGGTTGATGGTCGGTCTCGGCCTGGTGTCGTATTCCTGGTACTTGTGGCACTGGCCGGTGTTCGTGTTCTCCCGCTACGCCAGTGTCGATGAGCCGGGCGCGTTCGACACCCTGGGCCTGATTCTGCTGACGCTGGTGTTGGGCTATCTGTCCTGGAAATTCGTCGAGACGCCGTTCCGCGAGCGTCGCCTGCTCGCCGGCCGTCGGCAGATCCTGCTGGCCGGTGCCTGCGGCGTGCTGGTGATCGGCCTGGCCGGACAGAGCCTGCGCTGGACCGACGGCTTGCCGTGGCGCCTGTCCGAGCAGGCGCTGCAGTACGCCAAGGGGCGCGAGTGGCGGCCGGAGCTGATGGCCTGCCTGGCCGACGACAAGACGCCGGACGACAAACTGTTCTGCCATTACGGCGCCGCGAACGGTCCGGCCCGCACCCTGGTCTGGGGCGACAGCCACGCCACCGCGCTGATCCCGGTGTTCGACGACGGCGCCAAGGCCCATGCCGTGAGCGTGATGCTGGCCAGTTCCCCCGGTTGCGTGCCGGTGCAGGGCCTCGAGCATGACGCCCGCTGCGCGCGCTTCAACCAGCGGGTCGAGCATGCCCTGGCGCCGCCGGTGAGCGACGTGGTGTTGGTGGCGCGCTGGAGCCTCTACCTCTACGGCGACGCCAAGGGCGATCTGGCCCACGCCCTGAAGGCCGCCGACGGGCACTACGACCGCGCCGTCGCCGAGCAGCGCCTGGCCGATGGCCTGCGGGCGCGGGTGGCGCAGCTGCGGGCCGGCGGGCATCGGGTCTGGCTGGTGAAGGAGGCGCCGCTGCAGGCGTTCAGCCCGCCGTACCGGCTCACGCGCCTGGCGATGCTCAACCGCCCGGTGGACGATGTCGGCCTGGCGCTCGGCGAGCACCTCAAGCGGCAGACTTTCATCAGCGGGCTGTTCGCCCAGCTGGCGCAGGATCCGGCGGTGCGGGTGGTGGATCCGGCGCCGCGGCTGTGCGACGCGGAAGGTTTTTGCCGCGCCGAACTCGACGGCCATTCCTTGTACACCGACGACAATCACCTCTCGGAAGTCGGCGCGCGGTTCGTGGCGCCGGTCCTCGAACCGTTGTTCGTCGGCCTGCAGGCCGGGGCGAACCTTCGCAAAGGGCAGGCCAATGCAGCCAAGTGAGGCCTGACGGGCTGCCAGCGGGCGGCATAGCAGGTAGGATGTACGCCTATTTTGAGGGTGCCATCGTCAATGAAATTCAAGGATCTTCGGGATTTCGTGCAGCAGCTTGAGCAGCGCGGAGAGTTGAAACGCATCCAGGTGCCCGTCTCGCCGGTGCTGGAGATGACCGAGGTGTGCGACCGCACCCTGCGGGCCAAGGGGCCTGCGCTGCTGTTCGAGAATCCGACCGGCTTCGACATCCCGGTGCTCGGCAACCTGTTCGGCACCCCGCAGCGGGTGGCGATGGGCATGGGCGCCGAGTCCACCGACGAACTGCGCGAGATCGGCAAGCTGCTGGCGTTCCTCAAGGAGCCCGAGCCGCCCAAGGGCCTGAAGGATGCGTGGTCGAAGCTGCCGATCTTCCGCAAGATCATCGCGATGGCGCCAAAGGTCGTGAAGGACGCGCCGTGCCAGGAAGTGGTCATCGAGGGCGACGACGTCGACCTGGCTACGCTGCCGATCCAGCACTGCTGGCCGGGCGATGTCGCGCCGCTGATCACTTGGGGCCTGACCGTCACCAAAGGCCCGAACAAGGATCGCCAGAACCTGGGCATCTACCGTCAGCAGGTGATCGGCCGCAACAAGGTCATCATGCGCTGGCTCAGCCACCGGGGCGGGGCGCTGGACTACCGCGAGTGGTGCGAGAAGCATCCGGGCCAGCCGTTCCCGGTGTCCGTGGCCCTCGGCGCGGATCCGGCGACCATCCTCGGCGCGGTCACGCCGGTGCCGGACAGCCTCTCCGAATACGCCTTCGCCGGCCTGCTGCGCGACAGCCGCACGGAACTGGTGAAATGCCGCGGCAACGACCTGCAGGTGCCGGCCACCGCCGAGATCATCCTGGAAGGCGTGATCCACCCGGGCGAGATGGCGGACGAAGGCCCTTACGGCGACCACACCGGCTACTACAACGAGGTGGACAGCTTCCCGGTGTTCACCGTCGAGCGCATCACCCACCGCATCAAGCCGATCTACCACAGCACCTACACCGGCCGGCCGCCGGATGAGCCGGCGATCCTCGGCGTGGCGCTGAACGAAGTGTTCGTGCCGATCCTGCAGAAGCAGTTCCCGGAGATCACCGACTTCTACCTGCCGCCCGAGGGCTGCTCGTACCGCATGGCCGTGGTGACGATGAAGAAGTCGTATCCGGGGCACGCCAAGCGCGTGATGCTGGGTGTCTGGTCGTTTTTGCGACAGTTCATGTACACCAAGTTCGTTATCGTCACCGACGACGACATCAACGCCCGGGACTGGAACGACGTGATCTGGGCCATCACCACGCGCATGGACCCCAAGCGCGACACGGTGATGATCGACAACACGCCCATCGACTACCTCGACTTCGCCTCGCCGGTGTCGGGGCTGGGGTCGAAGATGGGGCTGGACGCCACCCACAAGTGGCCGGGCGAGACCACTCGCGAATGGGGCCGCGTCATCGTCAAGGACGACGCCGTCACCCAACGGATCGATGCCATCTGGAATCAGTTAGGAATAGATTGATGCGTGTAACCCTTCAGCCCTCCGGAGCGGTGCTAGAGATACGGCCCGGCGAGCGGATTCTCGATGGTGCGCGGCGCCTGGGCTACGAATGCCCGCAGAGCTGCCGCAACGGCAATTGCCATGTGTGCGCGGCGCTGCTGGTGGAAGGCCGGGTCGAACAGGCCGGCAAGGTGCATGACCACGGCGAGTTCTACACTTGCATAGCGGAGCCGCTGGAAGACTGCATCGTGCTGTGGGATGGCGTGCTCGCGCTGGGAGAGTTGCCGGTGCGCAGCCTGTCGTGTCAGGTCGTCGAATGCCGGGACGTCGGCGGCGATACCTGGCGGGTGCGCCTGCGGGCGCCGGCCGGCAAGCCGCCGCGCTACCACGCCGGGCAGTACCTGATGATCGAGCGCGAGAACGGCGAGAAATCGGCGTTCTCCATGGCCTCGGCGCCCCACGCCGGCCGCGACCTGGAGATCCACGTGCTGGCGCGTGAGAACAGCGCGCTGAGCCTGATCGACCAGCTCCAGCGCAACCCGCTGGTGCGCGTCGAGCTGCCGTTCGGCGACACCCACCTGGCCGAACTGCCCGAGGGGCCGCTGGTGCTGATCGCCGCCGGCACCGGCATGGGCCAGATCCACAGCCTGATCGAACACTGCCGGGCCAACGGCTTCAAGCACCCGGTGCACCTGTATTGGGGCGTGCGCCGGCCGGAAGACTTCTACCGCATCGAACATTGGGACGAATGGCTGAAGTTGCCCAACCTGTTCCTGCACAAGGTCGTCAGCGATCAATGCGGCTGGGAAGGGCGCTGCGGGATGCTGCACGAAGCGGTGTGCGAAGATTTCCCCGACCTCAAGGCCTTGCACGTCTATGCCAGCGGCTCGCCGGCCATGGTCTACGGCACGCTCGATGCGCTGGTCGAGGCCGGGATGGACGCCCATCAGATGCGCGCCGACGTGTTCGCCTACGCCCCTCGGGGATAAGTTCGATATACCTCCATATATAGCCGATCGGTATTTATGTAATTGCATGAATACCGGTAGGTTATATATCAATCCGGCAATGGATGAATGAAAGCGCCTGGCACTTCAATTGCCTTAAAACATATGTGCCTTATTGTTACAGCGGTGCGTTCTATTTAGTAATTCTTCACCCGCGGGGAGCTGAACGCTATTCGCCATGAGCGCCATCGAAAACGGTTTTTCGCATCCGGCTTACCCTCCGCGGCTCGATCTCGGGCCGCAGCTGACCCACGAACAGCTTCTCCTCTCCATGCAATCGACCATGGCGCGCCACAAGGGCGGGCCGGTGTGGCTGTTCGCGTACGGATCGCTGATCTGGCGGCCGGAATGCACGGCGGTCGAACGGGTGCGCGGGCGGGTGCACGGCTATCACCGCGGCCTTTACCTGTGGTCTCACGAGCACCGCGGCACGCCGGAGATGCCGGGGCTGGTGTTCGGCCTGGACCGTGGGGGCTCGTGCAGCGGCTTCGCCTACCGGTTGCCGGAAGACAATCTCGACAGCGCGCTGTATGCCCTGTGGAAACGCGAGATGCCGTTTCCGTCCTACCGGCCGCACTGGCTCAATTGCCGTCTGGAGGATGGCAATCAGGTTCAGGCGTTGGGGTTCGTGTTGGAGCGGCACCTGCCCAGCTATGCCGGCAACCTGCCGGACCATGTGCTGAGCCAGGTGTTCGAAAGCGCCTGCGGGCGCTACGGCACGACGCGCGACTATGTCGAGCAGACCGCCCACGCCCTGCGCAGCCACGCCATGCCAGACCGCAATCTGGAGGCGCGGCTCAGGCGCTGCCGGTCACAGGCCGATCAGGCGAGCGCTTCGCGGCTCTGACTGGCGGCTTGCTTGTGCAGCAGGGTCGGGGCCAGGAAGGCCATCGACAGCAGGCAGGCGCCCACCAGCAGCACGAAACCGCCGTCCCAGCCGAAGTGGTCGACGGTGTAGCCCATTGCGGCGCTGGCCGCGACCGAACCGCCCAGGTAACCGAACAGGCCAGTGAAGCCCGCTGCGGTACCGGCGGCTTTCTTCGGCGCCAATTCCAGCGCCTGCAGGCCGATCAGCATGACCGGGCCGTAGATCAGGAAGCCGATGGAGAACAGGGCGATCATGTCGACGGTTGGGTTGCCGGCCGGGTTCAGCCAGTACACCAGGGTCGCCACGGTCACCAGGGCCATGAACACCATGCCGGTCAGGCCGCGGTTGCCGCGGAAGATCTTGTCCGACATCCAGCCGCACAGCAGGGTGCCCGGAATCCCCGCCCACTCGTAGAAGAAGTACGCCCACGACGTCTTGTCGACGTCGAAGTGCTTGGCTTCC
This sequence comes from Pseudomonas sp. B7(2017), assembly GCF_002112745.1. Lineage (NCBI taxonomy): Bacteria > Pseudomonadati > Pseudomonadota > Gammaproteobacteria > Pseudomonadales > Pseudomonadaceae > Pseudomonas > Pseudomonas sp. B7(2017). The sequence goes on from NZ_NEIP01000001.1 coordinate 390,128, forward strand.
TTGAGGTAGGTCGGCGCCCAGTCCAGCACGCCGTAGCGCAGCAGGTAGACGAACACGTTGGCCATGGCGATGTACCAGAGCATTTTGTTGCGCAGCACGTACTTGACGAAGATTTCCTTGGCGCTGAATTCGTCTTCGTGGCTGGCATCGTAGCCTTCCGGGTAGTCGTTCTTGTACTTCTCGATCGGCGGCAGGCCGACCGACTGCGGGGTGTCGCGCATGGTGATGAAGGCGAACGCCGCCACCGCCAGGGCCACCGCCGCCGGGACGTAGAACGCGGCGTGCCAGTCGTTGAACAGGCCCATGCCGACCAGGAACAGCGGGCCGATCAGGCCGCCGCCGACGTTGTGCGCCACGTTCCACACCGACACCACGCCGCCGCGCTCCTTCTGCGACCACCAGTGCACCATGGTGCGTCCGCTCGGCGGCCAGCCCATGCCTTGGGCCCAGCCGTTGATGAACAGCAGGATGAACATCATGGTCACGCTGGAGGTCGCCCATGGCGCGAAACCGAAAATGAACATCACCCCGGCGGACACCAGCAGGCCGAACGGCAGGAAGTAGCGCGGGTTGGAACGGTCGGACACCAGGCCCATGAGGAACTTGGACAGGCCGTAGGCGATGGCGATGGCCGACATCGCCAGGCCCAGGTCGCCGCGGCTGTAGCCTTGGTCGATCAGGTACGGCATGGCCAGGGAGAAGTTCTTGCGCAGCAGGTAGTAGCCCGCGTAGCCGAAGAAGATGCCGGCGAAGATCTGCCAGCGCAGGCGTCGGTAGGTACTGTCGATTTTTTCTTCAGGCAGGGGAGCCTGATGTGCGGCAGGTCGAAAGAAAGCAAACATTCAAGAGCTCCAGAATTCTTGTTTTGACTGCGGATGTGAATGTTACAGTTTCGTTACCGAAAATAGCACCGCCTGCCATCCGCAAAACAGCGGAAATGTTGGAAAACGCACGTTCTTTTACGAACCTGTCGCTCAGCTGTAAGAACGGGGCGTTTTCACCACTTGTGAACATCGGGCGGCTTAGACTCGCGATCCGTCGACCGACTGTTCTGCAGAGATGAATGATGGCTTTGAAGGTGCGCATGCTTGTGGTCCGCCTGCTGGTGGCGGCCGTTCTCACCGCCGGCTTGCTGGCGCTGGTCTTCACTGACCATCCCGGGCATTCCGGTTTGCGCAATGCCACGGTGCTGATCATCCGGCATGCCGAGAAGCCCGACGTCGGAACCGAACTCAACGCCCGGGGCGAGCAGCGTGCCGCGGCCTATGCCGATTACTTCAACCCGCTGGAGCTGGATGGCCAGGCGCTGACGCCCCAGCGCCTGCTGGCCGCCGGCGATAGCCCCGAAAGCGTCCGCTCGCGCCTGACCCTGACCCCGCTGGCCCGGCGTCTGAACCTGTCGGTCGAGCAGCCCTACATCAACGGCGATGTCCATGACTTGGTGAAATTGCTGCGCAAAGGCAACAAGGCGCCGACGGTGCTGATCGCCTGGCACCACGGGCACATCGACAAGCTGATCAAGGCGTTCGGCGGCGACGCCACGGCGCTGATGGGCCAGCGCAAGTGGCCGGACGGGGTCTACGACTGGGTGATCGTCCTGCGTTTCGACGACAAGGGGCGACTCATTCCGTCACGCAGCGAGAAGGTCCAGGAGCACCTGCTGCCGGGTGACGGAGCGATGTCGCCCCGGATCTGACGGTACTTTGCCGGCTCAGCGCACCTGCACCACCACCTTGCCCACCGCCTTGCGCTGGCCCAGGTCATTGATCGCCTGCGCCGCCTCGCTCAGCGGATACACCTGCGACACCAGCGGCTTGAGCTTGCCTTCGGCGAACCAGCCGAACAGTCGCTGGAAGTTCGCGGCGTTGTCCTGGGGCTGGCGTTGGGCGAAGGAGCCCCAGAACACGCCGAGCACCGCAGCGCCCTTGAGCAGCGCGAGGTTGACCGGCAGTTCAGGGATGCGTCCGCTGGCGAAACCCACCACCAGCAGGCGGCCGTTCCAGGCGATGGCGCGGATGGCCTGGTCGAACAGGTCGCCGCCGACCGGGTCGTAGATCACGTCGGCGCCCTGGCCGTCGGTGAGGCGCTTGATCTCGTCCTTGAGGCTGGTTTCGCTGTAGTTGATCAGTTCGTCGGCGCCGGCGGCCTTGGCCACCGCGAGCTTCTCGGCGCTGCTGGCGGCGGCGATCACCCGGGCGCCCAGGGCCTTGCCGATTTCCACGGCGGCCAGGCCGACGCCGCCGGACGCGCCGAGCACCAGCAGGGTTTCGCCCGGTTGCAGGTTGCCGCGCTGGGTGAGGGCGTGCATCGAGGTGCCGTAGGTCATGCTGAAGGCGGCGGCCGTCCTGAAGTCCATCGACGGCGGGATCGGCAGCGCGTTGTAGCCCGGCACCGCGACCTGCTCGGCGAAGCTGCCCCAACCGGTCAACGCCATCACCCGGTCGCCGACCTTGAGATGGCTGACCTTCTCCCCGACTTCACGCACCACGCCGGCCGCTTCGCCGCCCGGCGAAAACGGGAAGGGCGGCTTGAACTGGTACTTGCCCTCGATGATCAGCGTGTCCGGGAAATTGACCCCGGCGGCGTGCACCTCCAGCAGGATTTCGTTCTTCTTCGGGGCAGGGCTGGCGACCTCTTCCAGCACCAGCGATTCGGCAGGGCCGAAGGCTTTGCACAGCACGGCTTTCATCAGGGCTATTCCTTTGGGAGTGATGGCCGATAAGTGTAGGTGTGGCCGTCGACGGGTCAACGAGCATGCCCGGCCCTGATAGTCCGCCATAAGCTTGTGCTTGCGCGGCGGGCCGTTATGCTAGGCCGCAAACCGGATAAGGAGCGAATTGTGAAAGCGTGGATCATGTTGTTGCTGGCCCTGTCTCTGCCTGTGGCAGCGCTGGCCGAAGAAGCCAAAGAAGGCGAGGCGCCGAAGGTCAACTACATCACCCTGAGCCCGCCGTTCGTGGGCAACTACGGGCTGGACGGCACGCCGAAGCTGAAGGTCTACAAGGCCGACGTGGCGCTGCGCGTGACCGGCGAGGAATCGACCAAGCTGGTCAAGGCCAACGAGCCGCTGATCCGCAATCAACTGGTGGCGCTGTTCGCCCAGCAGTCGACCGAGACCATGAACAGCCTCGAAGCCAAGGAAAAGCTGCGTCAGGAAGCGTTGAAGCAGACCCAGCAGGTGATGAACGACGAAACCGGCAAGCCGGTGGTCGAGGATCTGCTGTTCAACAACCTGATCATTCAGTAAATGACGGGGTGACTGCGCCGGCCTCATCGCTTGCAGGCAAGCTCCCAAAGGTTTTGGTGGTGACGCAGATCCTGCTCATCCGCTATACCCTGCGGGAGCCAGCCTGCTGGCGATGGCGCCAGTCGAGGCGCCGCCGGGCAGCATCGATCGCAAGGCATTCTTTGCGCCGACGAACGGCTCAAGGCTTGAGCGCAACCACCGCCGCCCACTGCTGCGGCGTCACCGGCATCACCGACAGCCGCGAGCCTTTCTGCACCAGCGGCATTTCCGCCAGCGCGGTCTGCTGCTTCAGGTAATCGAGCTTGAGCACCCGGGCGAACGTCTCGACGTGCTCCACATCGATCGCGCTCCAGGCGTTTTTCTCGGGTGTGGCCTTCGGGTCGTAGTAGTGGCTTTCCGGCTCCAGCGCCGTCGGATCCGGGTAGGCCGCCTGAACGATCCGGCCGATCCCGGCAATGCCCGGCTCCGGGCAGCTGGAGTGATAGAAGAAGAACAGGTCGCCGACCGCCATGGAACGCAGGAAATTGCGCGCCTGATAGTTGCGCACGCCGTCCCAGCGCGTCTTGCCGAGCTGCTGCAGGCCTTTGATCGAGAGCTCGTCGGGTTCGGATTTCATCAGCCAATAGGCCATGGTTCTTGCTCCTCGCTGGGGTCGTCGGGCAGGTCGTCGGCAATTTTATGACAAACCGACGGTCGGTTGACGTCAGCGTTTGCGCGGCGGTTCACGTTGTCGCAAAATGCCGGCCTTTAAAGCTTGACGCTGCTGCACGGCTACGAACGGAAACCGCTGCTGTCATCGTGATGATGTGCCTTGAGGGGGGCAATCGATGAAACGCAAACCGGATTTGCTTTGGACATTGGTGATCTTGTTCGGTCTCGGCGTCGTGACCACCGGTTATGCGCAGAGCCTGTGGGCCAACAAGGCCGACGCACCGGTCGAAGTGGCGCAGCAGGTCCAGCAGTCGACCGCCTTCAAGCGCTGAACCCCTTCTTGCGACGCTGCCTTTTCCCTCGCGGCGTCTATTCTGCGACGTACCACGCCTTGTCCGTCACCGTGCCCTGCAACGGCACATCCCAGCTGGCCTGCGCCAGACGCCCCACTTTCTGACATTCATGGGCCAGCCCCAGCAGCACCGGCTTGCGCCAGTTCTTGCGCCGAGCGAGGTAGGCCAGGCTGCGGTCGTAGAAGCCGCCGCCCATCCCCAGGCGTCCGCCGACATCGTCAAACCCCACCAACGGCAACAGCACCAGGTCCAGCGCCCAGATCCTGCGCTGGCGGGCCGGGTTGATCCGCGGTTCGAGGATGCGGAAACGGTTGGGCGCAAGCTTCTCGCCGGGGCGGATGCGCTGGAACACCATCTTGGTCCGCGGCCAGGCGCTGAGCACCGGCAGGTAGGTGGCCTTGCCCCGGCGCTGGGCGGCGCGCAGCAGCAGGCGCGGGTCGATTTCGCCGTCGGTGGGCAGGTACAGGGAAACATGCTTGGCGCGGCGGAACTGCGGGTGCTGCGCCAATTGCCGGTACAGGCCTTCGGCGGCCTCGCGTTGCTGGCTCGGCGTCAGCGAGCGGCGGGCCTTGCGCAGCTGTCGGCGCAATTGGGGGCGGGTCGGCGGCGCGGGTTCGGTCATGGTTCGGCTTCGGCGAAGGGGTGCGAAAACGTACGCATAAAAAATCCGATGCCGGCATGCACCGGCATCGGATTCGAATCAGGCTCCCCGGATGAGCCGCTGTCGACTTAGCCCTTGAACCCGAGAGTTCAAGGTGGAGGATGCAGTAGGCTTTAAGGCTTTCCGTCTGGCGGACATGCACACCAGCCCAACGTGCAACCCCCAGGGTAGTGCAAATCGGCTCAGGGACATCGTCAACTGGCAAGCACCCCAGGGAGTGCCGCGAGTATACCTCAAGCGTCCCGGCGAATCAGCCCTTGCTGACGTCCGGATCGGTGGCCAGCACCAGATCGACGCGTTCGAGCAGGTCGCGCACCTGCTCGCGGGTCGAGCCGCTGGCCTGCAGGGCCGGGCGGTCTTCCTTGTGCAGCAGGTCGTGGGTGATGTTCAGCGCGGCCATCACGGCGATGCGGTCGGCGCCGATGACCTTGCCGCTGCTGCGGATCTCGCGCATCTTGCCGTCCAGGTAGCGGGCGGCGCTGATCAGGTTGCTGCGCTCTTCCTGGGGGCAGATGATCGAATACTCTTTGTCGAGGATCTGCACGGTGACGCTATTGCTTGAACTCATGAGTCTTGCTCCAGGGCCTTGAGACGCGAAATCATCGATTCGACCTTACGCCGGGCGATTTCGTTTTTTTCAATGAGATGCGCGCGTTCCTCGCGCCAGGTCTTTTCCTGAGCTGTTAAGAGTGCGTTTTGCCTCTTAAGTTGCTCGACTCGGTCAATCAGCAGTTCGAGTCTGGCCATCAGCGCTTGCAGGTCGATGTCTTCCATTGTGTCCACTGATTTCGTGTCTGACGGAGGCGGGCGCCTGGCTGGCGGTCAGCCTTTAATGGTCTTGGCGGGTCTGTCGATGTAGGATACAAGGCCTTCATTCTAGACATAGCGCCGTCTGGCGCCTAGCTGCCCATGCCCATTCAGAATTCCCCTTATCAAGCCTTCGCCACCCTGCTGAGCGCCAGTGGCCATCCCGTCTCGCCCGCCGAACTGCACGGCCTGCTGCTCGGCCGCAGCTGCGCCGGCGCCGGCTTCGACGTCGACGGCTGGCTGAGCGACGTGGCCTCCCTGCTCGAGACCGAGCCTGGGGACAACGTGCGCAACGCCCTGATCGGCCTCCAGGAAATGGTCAAGAGCGAACTGACCGGCGAAGACATGGCCGTGGTCCTGCTGCTGCCGACCGACGACGCGCCGCTGGCCGAACGCGCCGCCGCGCTGGGCCAGTGGTGCCAGGGCTTCATTTCCGGTTTCGGCCAGAACTCGCCCGACCGCAGCAGCCTGAGCACCGAAGCCACTGAAGTGCTGCAGGATCTGGTCGCGATCTCCCAGGTCCAGGATGCGCTGGAAGACTCCGAAGACGGCGAGAGCGACTACATGGAAGTCATGGAGTACCTGCGGGTCGCTCCGCTCTTGCTGTTCACCGAAACCAACAAGCAGGTTGGCGCACCGGCCGCCAAGCCTTCTCTGCACTGATCGCCGAACAGGGACGTCCGTCTGCCCATGATCCATATCCCGAAAGCGGAGTACGGCCGTCGCCGCAAGGCGCTGATGGCGCAGATGGAACCCAACAGCATCGCCATCCTGCCCGCCGCCGCGGTGGCCATCCGCAACCGCGACGTCGAGCACGTCTACCGCCAGGACAGCGATTTCCAGTACCTGAGCGGCTTCCCCGAGCCCCAGGCCGTGATCGTCCTGATGCCCGGCCGCGAGCACGGCGAATACGTGCTGTTCTGCCGTGAGCGCAACCCCGAGCGCGAGCTGTGGGACGGCCTGCGCGCCGGCCAGGAAGGCGCGGTCCGCGACTACGGCGCCGACGACGCGTTCCCCATCACCGACATCGACGACATCCTGCCGGGCCTGATCGAAGGCCGCGACCGGGTGTACACGGCCATGGGCAGCAACCCGGAGTTCGACCGGCACCTGATGGACTGGATCAACGTGATCCGCTCCAAGGCCCACCTCGGCGCCCAGCCGCCGAACGAATTCGTTGCCCTGGATCACCTGCTGCACGACATGCGCCTGTATAAATCGGCGGCGGAAGTGAAGGTGATGCGCGAGGCCGCGCGGATCTCGGCCCAGGCCCACATCCGGGCGATGCGTGCAGGCCGGCCCGGCCTGCACGAGTACAGCCTGGAAGCCGAGCTCGATTACGAGTTCCGCAAGGGCGGGGCGAAGATGCCGGCCTACGGCTCGATCGTCGCCGCCGGGCGCAACGGCTGCATCCTGCATTACCAGCAGAACGATGCGCTGCTCAAGGACGGCGACCTGGTGCTGATCGACGCCGGCTGCGAGATCGACTGCTACGCCAGCGACATCACCCGCACCTGGCCGGTCAACGGCAAGTTTTCCGCCGAGCAGAAGGCGATCTACGAGCTGGTGCTGGCCTCCCAGGAAGCCGCGTTCGCGCAAATCGCCCCGAACCGGCACTGGAACCAGGCGCACGAAGCCACGGTGCGGGTGATCACCGCCGGGCTGGTGGAGCTGGGGCTGTTGCAGGGCGAGGTCGACGAGCTGATCGCGTCCGAAGCCTACAAGGCCTTCTATATGCACCGCGCCGGGCATTGGCTGGGCATGGATGTGCACGACGTCGGCGAGTACAAGGTCGGCGGCGAATGGCGGGTGCTGGAGGTCGGCATGGCGCTGACCGTGGAACCGGGCATCTACATCGCCCCGGACAATCTGAACGTGGCGAAGAAATGGCGCGGCATCGGCGTGCGCATCGAGGACGACGTGGTGGTGACCAAGAACGGTTGTGAAATCCTGACCGGCGGCGTGCCGAAGACCGTCGCCGAGATCGAGGCCCTGATGGCGCAGGCCCGGGCGGACGCGGCATGAGTCGGGTCAATCTGGCGATCATCGGCGGCGGCCTGGTCGGCGCCAGCCTGGCGTTGGCCCTGCAGGCCGGGGCCAAGGCCCGGGGCTGGAAAATCGTGCTGATCGAACCGTTCGCCCCCGGCGACACCTGGCAGCCGAGCTACGACGCCCGGTCGTCGGCGCTGTCGTTCGGCTCGCGGCAGATCTATCAGCGGCTGGGCGTGTGGCAGGAGATCTCCCGCCGCGCCGAGCCGATCAAGCAGATCCATGTGTCCGACCGCGGACGCTTCTCCACCGCCCGCCTGTCGGCGATGGAGGAGGGTGTGCCGGCCCTCGGTTACGTGGTGGAGAACGCCTGGCTCGGCCAGTGCCTGTGGCAGCACCTGGACAAGGACGTGATCAGCTGGCGCTGCCCGGCGGAGGTCACGCGCCTGGAGCCTTTGCCCGACGGTTACCGCCTGACCCTCAACGACGAGACCACGGTCGAATGCGACCTGGCGGTGCTCGCCGACGGCGGCCGCTCCGGCCTGCGCGAGCAGTTGGGCATCAACGTGCGCAAGCGTCCGTACAACCAGAGCGCGCTGATCGCCAACATCACCCCGAGCGAAGCGCACAACGGCATGGCCTTCGAGCGCTTCACCGATGACGGCCCGATGGCCTTGCTGCCGCTGCCGGACAACCGCTGCGCACTGGTCTGGACACGGCTGGGGATGGACGCGCAGCGCCTGACCGGCCTCAGCGAGCGGGATTTCCTCAGCGAACTGCAAGGTGTGTTCGGCTATCGCCTCGGCACCCTGAAGCAGGTCGGCGCCCGGCACCTGTACCCGCTGGCGCTGGTGGAGGCCGAAGAACAGGTGCGCCCGCATTTGGCCGTGCTCGGCAATGCCGCCCACAGCCTGCACCCGATCGCCGGGCAAGGCTTCAACCTGTCTTTGCGCGATGCCGATGCGCTGGCGGCCGCGCTGCTGGCCAGCGACAAGCCGTTGGGCGATTTCGCCACGCTGCAGGCCTACCGCGAACGCCAACGCCTGGACCAGACCCTCACCGTGGGCTTCTCCGACCAGGTCACCCGCCTGTTCGGCAGCACCCAGCCCCTGGTGGCGCTGGGGCGCAACATCGGCCTGCTCGGCCTCGATCTGCTGCCGCCGGCCAAGCGCTGGTTCGCCCGCCAGGCCATGGGGCTGGGGACGCGGCCGGATGCGTAAGTGGCTGATGCGCCGCTTCGGCAAGGCGCGGCTGATGCGCTGGTTCCTGACGTTCTACCCGCCGTATCTGGGCGCCGGCGTCCGGGTGCGGCACATCAGCGATGACTTTCGCGACATCCGGGTGTCGATGGGGTTGGGCTGGCACAACCGCAACTACGTCGGCACCCAGTTCGGCGGCAGTCTGTATTCGATGGTCGACCCGTTCTTCATGCTGATGCTGATGGAGAACCTCGGGCCGCGCTACATCGTCTGGGACAAGGCCGCCGACATCGATTTCATCTCACCGGGCAAGGGCCCTGTGTTCGCAAGGTTCAGCATCGACGACGCGCTGCTGGACGACGTCCGCCGGCAGACCGCCAACGGCGACAAGTACCTGCCGCAGTTGCAGGTCGACATTCATGACGGCGCCGGCACCCTGGTGGCGCGGGTCGGAAAAACCCTTTACGTGCGGCTCAAGCCGCAAGCGAGACAGGCCTAAAGCATGGAAATGCGCGCAGATCTGCTGATTGTCGGAGCCGGAATGGTCGGCAGCGCCTTGGCGCTGGCGTTGCAGGGCAGCGGGCTGGAAGTCCTGCTGCTCGACGGCAGCCCGTTGAGCGTCAAACCCTTCGATGCGCAGGCGCCGTTCGAACCGCGGGTCAGCGCCCTGTCGGCGGCCAGCCAGCGCATCCTCGAGCGCCTGGGCGTGTGGGACGGCATCGTCCAGCGCCGCACCAGCCCCTACACCGACATGCACGTCTGGGACGGCAGCGGCACCGGGCAGATCCATTTCTCGGCCAGCAGCGTGCACGCCGGCGTGCTCGGCCACATCGTCGAGAACCGCGTGGTGCAGGACGCCTTGCTCGACCGTCTGCACGACTGCGACCTGGGCCTTCTGGCCAATGCCCGGCTGGAGCAGATGCGCCGCTCCGGCGACGACTGGCTGCTGACCCTGGCCGACGGCCGCACCCTGCGCGCGCCGCTGGTGATCGCGGCGGACGGCGCCCACTCGGCGGTGCGCCGCCTGACCGGCGTCGCCACCCGCGAATGGGATTACATGCACCATGCCATCGTCACCAGCGTGCGCAGCGCCAAGCCGCACCGGATGACCGCCTGGCAGCGCTTCACCGACCACGGCCCGCTGGCGTTCCTGCCGCTTGAGCGTGACGGGCAGCAGGACTGGTGCTCGATCGTCTGGTCGACCACCCCAAGCGAGGCCGAGCGCCTGATGGCGCTGGATGAAACGGCGTTCTGCCGGGAGCTGGAGCGGGCGTTCGAAGGCTGCCTGGGCGAGGTCGTCAGCGCCGACCCACGCCTGTGCGTGCCGTTGCGCCAGCGGCACGCCAAGCGTTACGTGGCCGAAGGCCTGGCGCTGATCGGCGATGCGGCGCACACCATTCACCCGTTGGCCGGGCAGGGCGTGAACCTCGGTTTCCTCGACGCCGCCGTGCTGGCCGAGGTGCTGCTGCAGGCGGCCGAACGCGGCGAACGCCTGGCGGACGTGAAAACGCTGAGCCGCTACGAACGCCGGCGAATGCCGCACAACCTGGCGCTGATGGCGGCGATGGAAGGCTTCGAGCGCCTGTTCCAGGCCGATCCGCTGCCGCTGCGCTGGCTGCGCAACACCGGGCTGAAGATGGTGGAGCAGATGCCGGAGGCCAAGGCACTGTTCGTGCGTCAGGCGCTGGGGCTGACCGGGGACTTGCCGGACCTGGCCAAGGCCTGAGAAAGGGATGGCGGCTGACCCGCCGCCATCACCAGCAGGCTGGCTCCCACCCGGATGCGGGGTGATGGCGAATCCCGGGCTGTGCAACATCTGGTAACTCCTTCGAACAGCGTTCGATTGAGTCGGTAAATGTGAGTCCTTATCATTTGGCCCACTTTTCCCGACCGAGAGACCGCTCCCATGTTGGCACCCAAGCGTCTTCTGACCGCACTGGCCCTGACCCTGATCGGCAGCACCGCCGCCCAGGCCGCTGACGAGGTGGTGGTCTACTCCTCGCGCATCGACGAACTGATCAAGCCGGTGTTCGACGCCTACACCGCCAAGACCGGAGTGAAGATCAAGTTCATCACCGACAAGGAAGCGCCGCTGATGCAGCGGATCAAGGCCGAAGGCGACAACGCCGTCGCCGACCTGCTGCTGACCGTCGACGCCGGCAACCTCTGGCAGGCCGAGCAGATGGGCATTCTCCAGCCGTTCACCTCGAAGGCCATCGACGCCAACATCCCGCAGCAGTACCGCGCCTCCAGCCATGCCTGGACCGGCCTGAGCCTGCGTGCCCGCACCATCGCCTACTCCACCGAGCGGGTGAAGCCGGGCGAACTGACCACCTACGAAGCCCTGGCCGACAAGAACTGGGAAGGCCGCCTGTGCCTGCGCACGGCGAAGAAGGTCTACAACCAGTCGCTGACCGCCACGATGATCGAGACCCACGGCGCCGAGAAGACCGAGAAGATCCTCAAGGGCTGGGTCAACAACCTGTCCACCGACGTGTTCTCCGACGACGTCGCGGTGCTGGAGGCGATCAACGCCGGCCAGTGCGACGTGGGCATCGTCAACACCTACTACTACGGCCGCCTGCACAAGCAGAAGCCTGACCTGCCGGTGAAGCTGTTCTGGCCGAACCAGGCGGACCGCGGCGTGCACGTCAACCTGTCGGGCATCGGCCTGACCAAGCATGCGCCGCACCCGGAAGCGGCCAAGGCGCTGGTGGAGTGGATGACCACGCCTGAGGCGCAGAAGATCTTCGCCGACGTGAACCAGGAGTTCCCGGCCAACCCGGCGGTGAAACCGTCCGAGGAAGTGGCGGCCTGGGGTCAGTTCGTGGCCGACACCCTGCCGGTGGAAGTGGCGGGCAAGCGCCAGGCCGAGGCGATCCGCATGATGGACCGGGCCGGCTGGAACTGATACCGACCATTCCCGTACCCTGCGTCGCATCGCCGAAAGCGTGACGCAGCGCGTCACAGAATGTGTGCCCACGCCGAGCGTGGGCACAGTCATTTGAACGAGAGTCTTTACTTGGCCCACCCCGCCCAACGCCGCTGGTATCCCATCGTCTTCGCCATCGCCGCGCTGGTGCTGCTGCCCCTGAGCGTCCTGCTGCTGTCGTGGCAGAGCGTCGATGCGCAGATCTGGTCGCACCTGTGGGACACCCAGATGCCGCGCCTGTTGGGCAACACCCTGACCCTGGTGCTCGGCGTCGGCGTCGGCGTGACGCTGTTGGGCGTGAGCCTGGCCTGGCTCACCAGCCTGTGCGAGTTCCCCGGCCGGCGCTGGCTCGACTGGGCGCTGATGCTGCCGTTCGCGGTGCCGGCCTACGTGCTGGCGTTCGTGTTCGTCGGCCTGCTGGACTTCGCCGGCCCCGTGCAGACGTTGATGAGGGAGTGGTTCGGCAGCGGCCTGCGCCTGCCCCGGGTGCGCTCCACCGGCGGGGTGATCGTGGTGCTGGTGCTGGTCTTCTATCCCTACGTCTACCTGCTGGCGCGCACCGCGTTCCTGGCCCAGGGCAAGGGCCTGATGGAAGCGGCGCGGGTGCTCGGCCAGTCGCCGTGGCAGGCGTTCTGGCGGGTGGCGCTGCCGATGGCGCGGCCGGCCATCGGCGCGGGCGTGGCGCTGGCGCTGATGGAGACCCTGGCGGATTTCGGCGCGGTGTCGGTGTTCAACTTCGACACCTTCACCACCGCCATCTACAAGACCTGGTACGGCTTCTTCAGCCTGTCGAGCGCGGCGCAGCTGGCCAGCCTGTTGCTGCTGGCGGTGATGCTGGTGCTGTACGGCGAGCGCCGTGCGCGCGGCGCCAACCGGGCAGGCAACGAGCGGCCGCGGGTCAAGGCGCTGTATCACCTGCGAGGCCCCAAGGCCTGGGCGGCGACCGGGTGGTGCGTCCTGGTGTTCGCTTGCGCGTTCGTCATCCCGGTGCTGCAACTGGCGGTGTGGTTCTGGCGGCGCGGGCGGTTCGACCTGGATGAGCGCTACGCCGGACTGATCCTGCACACGCTTTACCTGGGGGCGCTGGCGGCGCTGATCACCGTCGGTGTGGCGCTGCTGCTGGCCTTCGCCCGGCGCCTGGCGCCGACGCCGGCGATCCGCTCCGGCGTCAGCCTCGCCAACCTCGGCTACGCCTTGCCCGGGTCGGTGCTGGCGGTGTCGATCATGCTGGCCTTCAGTTACCTGGACCGGGTGCTGGTGATTCCGCTGTCGGCCTGGTTGGGCGGGGCGGGCAAGCCGTTGCTGCTGGGCAGCCTGGCGGCGTTGCTGTTGGCGTACCTGGTGCGCTTCATGGCGGTGGCCTACGGGCCGCTGGAAAGCAGCCTGGCGCGTATACGGCCTTCTTTGCCCGAAGCGGCACGTAGCCTCGGGGTGGGTGGGCCGCGGTTGTTTTTCAAAGTGTATCTGCCGCTGTTGCTGCCGGGCACGTTGAGCGCAGCGCTGCTGGTGTTCGTCGATGTGCTCAAGGAAATGCCCGCGACCTTGCTGATGCGCCCGTTCGGCTGGGACACGCTGGCGGTGCGGATCTTCGAGATGACCAGCGAAGGCGAGTGGGCGAGGGCGTCGTTGCCGGCGCTGACCCTGGTGCTGGTCGGGCTGTTGCCGGTCATCGGCCTGATCCGCCGTTCGGCCCACCGAAACGGCTAGGTGCCAGCCCCGTGCCTTGCGGCTACAATGCGCGGCATTCGGTGCGGTCAGTCTGACAGAAACAGTTGCTGAGATCGGCTCAAGGCCTTGTGTTCCAAGGCTTTCATCCTGTGCAGCGGCTGCCCGCGCCTTCGCCACGCCCGGAAGGAGAAACCCATGGGACAGCGTACGCCTCTGTATGACCTTCACCTCGCCCTCGGCGCGAAGATGGTCGATTTTGGCGGTTGGGACATGCCACTGCATTACGGCTCGCAGGTCGAGGAGCACCACGAGGTGCGCCGCGATTGCGGGGTGTTCGATGTTTCCCACATGACCGTGTTCGATGTCACCGGCCCCCAGGCCAAGGCCTGGCTCCAGTACCTGCTGGCCAACGACGTCGAACGCCTGCACAGCCCCGGCCGTGCGTTGTACAGCGCCATGCTCAACGAGCGCGGCGGCATCGTCGACGACATGATCGTCTACCGCCTCGACGACGGTTACCGTCTGGTGGTCAACGCCTCCACCCGCGACCAGGACCTGGAGTGGATGCAGGCGCACCTGCCCGGCCTCGACGTGCGCCTGCGCGAGCGTCCCGAACTGGCGATGCTCGCCATCCAGGGCCCGCAGGCCCGGCACAAGGTGGCTGAACTGGTGAGCCAGTCCCGCGCCAACCTGATCCATCACCTCAAGCCCTTCGAAGGTCGCGCCGACGGCGAGTGGTTCATCGCCCGCACCGGCTACACCGGCGAGGACGGGCTGGAGATCGTCCTGCCGGCCGCCGAGGCGCCGGATTTCTTCAACGACCTGGTGGGCGCTGGCATTTCCCCCATAGGCCTGGGCGCCCGCGACACCCTGCGGGTCGAGGCCGGCATGAACCTGTACGGCCAGGACATCCACCAGGACGTTTCGCCGCTGGCCTCGAACATGGCTTGGAGCATCGCCTGGGAGCCGGCCACCCGCCGCTTCATCGGCCGCGATGCGCTGGAGGCCGAAAGGGCCGCCGGCGTGCAGCACAAACTGGTGGGCCTGGTGCTGGAGGAGCGCGGCGTTTTGCGCGCCCATCAGGTGGTGCGCATCGCCGATGTTGGCGAAGGGGAGATCACCAGTGGTAGTTTCTCTCCTACGCTGAGCAAGTCGATCGCCCTGGCGCGTCTGCCGATGGCGACCGCCGACCGCGCCGAAGTGGAAATCCGCGGCAAATGGTATCCGGTGCGGGTGGTCAAGCCGACCTTCGTGCGCCACGGCAAAACCTTGATCTAATCTATTGCGGCGGGTACGACCGCTGACCTAATCCTTGAGGACACCGAAGATGAGCAATATCCCCGCCGACCTGCGTTACGCCGAAAGTCATGAATGGGCCCGCCTGGAAGCCGACGGCACCGTCACCGTGGGCATCAGCGACCACGCCCAGGCTGCGCTGGGCGACGTGGTGTTCGTTGAGCTGGCTGAAGTGGGCAAGGTCTTTGCCGCCGGTGATGCGGCCGGCGTCGTCGAGTCGGTGAAAGCTGCCTCCGACATCTATGCGCCGGTGGGCGGCGAGGTGATCGCGGTCAACGAAGAACTGGCCGATTCGCCGGAGCTGCTGAACGAAGAACCTTACGACTCGTGGATCTTCAAGCTCAAGCCAAGCGACAAGTCCGAGCTGGACAAGCTGCTCGACGCCGCCGCCTACAAGAAGGAAATCGGCGAGTAACCCCAGCGCGACACCCCGAAGCCCCGATCCGTCGGGGCTTTTTCATGCCCGCCGTTCAGGCGCCGCGCAGCACGGCCTTCACCGCCGCCACCGAGCGTTCGACGTCCGCCAGGGTCATGGCGGTGAACATCGGCAGTGACACGATCAGCCGGCCGACCCGTTCCGCCACCGGCAGCATGCCTTCCTTGAAGCCGCGCTCGCGGTACAGGCTCAGCAAGTGGATCGGCGGGTAGTGGTAGCCGATGCCGATGCCCAGGGCCTGCATCTGCTCCATGAAAGTCGCCCGCGCCGGCTGCCCGTCCTGGCGTTCCGGCAGCACCAGCTGGAACAGGTGCCAGTTGCTGTTCTCGAAGTCCGCCGGGGGCAGCTGTGCGCCGAAGGTCGCTTCGAAGTCGTCGCCGAAGCAGCGGAAGTAGTGCCGGGCGAGTTCGCGCCGGTGCGCGGTCAGGGCCTCGATGTGGGCGAACTGGCCCAGGCCGATGGTGGCGGCCACGTCGGTCATGTTGAACTTGCCGCCCAGCACATCGACGTCCAGACCGTCGAAGCCGTTGCGGGTGACGCCCTGCAAGCGGTACTTCTCCGCCAGCCGTGCCTCTTCGGGGGTGTTGAGCACCAGGCAACCGCCCTCGGCGCAGGTGACGTTCTTGTTCGCCTGAAAGCTGAACGACACGAAGTCCCCGGTGGCGCCGATGCGCCGGCCGTTCCAGCTGGAGCCCAGGGCCTGGGCGGCGTCTTCGACGATGCGCAGGTTGTGCCTGCGGGCGATGGCGTACAGGCGCTCCATGTCCACCGGCAAGCCGGCCAGGTATACCGGGATGACCGCTTTGGTGCGCGGGGTGATCGCCGCTTCCAGCCGGTCAAGGTCGATGTTGCGGGTCACCGGGTCGATGTCGGCGAACACCGGTGTCGCCCCGACCTCCAGGATCACGTTGGCGGTGGCCACCCAGGAGATCGGCGTGGTGATCACCTCGTCCCCGGGGCCGATGCCGGCGATGCGCAGGGCGATCTCCATGGTGCAGGTGCCGGAGTTGAACGTGCGCACCGGGCGCCCGCCGAAGTAGTCTGACAGTTGCGCTTCGAAGGCCTGGACCTTCGGCCCGCTGGTGATCCAGCCCGAGCGCAGCACATCGCCCACAGCGGCGATGGTGGCGTCGTCGATGACAGGTTTGGAGAACGGCAGGAACGGAGGTTGGCTCATGGGGATCGGTCGTCCATTGGTGGGGCCGGATGCAGGCTGCACAGCATGCGCCTGCCCGGCGCGTCGCGCCAAGCCGTCCGTGACGGCATCGGCTGCTATGCTGGTTTGACCGTGTCGCATTGACGCCGAGCGCCAGCCAAGAAGAGAGCCCGTCATGTCCAAGATGCCGTCCTTGAGCCAGTTACGCGACCCCCAGGCCTTCCTCCGTCGCCACCTGGGGCCCGATGCCGCCGAACAGCAGGCGATGCTCGACAGCCTGGGCCTGGGCAGCCGCGTCGAACTGATCGAGCAGACGGTGCCGCCGGGCATCCGCCTCAACCGTGAACTGGATCTGCCGCCGGCGCTGGACGAACAGGCCGCCCTGGCGAAGCTGCGCGGGTACGCCGAGCAGAACCAGGTCTGGATCAGCCTCATCGGCATGGGCTACCACGGCACCGTCACCCCGGCCGTCATCTTGCGCAACGTGCTGGAGAACCCCGGCTGGTACACCGCCTACACGCCGTATCAGCCGGAGATCGCCCAGGGCCGGCTCGAAGCGTTGCTCAACTTCCAGCAACTGATCATCGACCTCACCGGCCTGGAACTGGCCAACGCCTCGCTGCTCGACGAAGCCACCGCCGCCGCCGAGGCCATGGCGCTGGCCAAGCGGGTGGCGAAGTCCAGGAGCAACCTGTTCTTCGTCGACGAGAATTGCCACCCGCAGACGATTTCCGTGGTGCGCACCCGCGCCGAAGGCTTCGGTTTCGAGCTGATTGTCGAGGCTGTGGATAACCTCAAGCAGCATCAGGTGTTCGGCGCCTTGTTCCAGTACCCCGACACCCACGGCGAAGTCCGCGACCTGCGGCCGCTGATCGACCACCTGCACGCGCAGCAGGCGCTGGCCTGCGTGGCCGCCGATCCGCTGAGCCTGCTGTTGCTGACCCCGCCGGGCGAACTGGGCGCGGACGTGGTGTTCGGCTCCAGCCAGCGCTTCGGCGTGCCGATGGGCTACGGCGGCCCGCACGCGGCGTACTTCGCCACCCGCGAGGAGCACAAGCGGGCGATGCCGGGGCGGATCATCGGGGTGTCGAAGGACGCCCGCGGCAACGTCGCACTGCGCATGGCCCTGCAGACCCGCGAGCAGCACATCCGCCGGGAGAAGGCCAACTCGAACATCTGCACCGCCCAGGTGCTGCTGGCCAACATCGCCGGGTTCTATGCGGTGTACCACGGGCCGGAGGGCCTCAAGCGGATCGCCCAGCGGGTGCACCGGCTGACGTGCATCCTCGCCGCCGGTCTGGCCCGGCATGGCGTCGACCGGGTCAACGACCACTTTTTCGACACCCTCACGCTGGAGGTGGGCGGTGCGCAGACCGCGATCATCGAAAGCGCCAAGGCCGCGCAGATCAACCTGCGGATCCTCGGCCGCGGACGGCTGGGCCTGAGCCTCGACGAGACCTGCGACGAACAGACCGTGGCGAAATTGTTCGATGTGCTGCTGGGGGCCGATCACGGCCTGAGCGTCGAGGCGCTCGACGCGGAGAACGTGGTGTCCGGGATCCCTGACGCCCTGCAGCGCAGCACGCCGTACCTGCGCCACCCGGTGTTCAACGCCCACCACAGCGAAACCGAGATGCTGCGCTACCTCAAGCAGCTGGAGAACAAGGACCTGGCGCTCAACCAGTCGATGATCCCGCTGGGCTCCTGCACCATGAAGCTCAACGCCACCAGCGAGATGATCCCGATCACTTGGCCGCAGTTCGCTCATCTGCACCCGTTCGCCCCCCGGGAGCAGGCAGTCGGCTACACGCTGATGATCGAGGAGCTTGAGCGTTGGCTCTGCGCGATCACCGGGTTCGACGCGATCTGCATGCAGCCCAACTCCGGCGCCCAGGGCGAATACGCCGGGCTGCTGGCGATCCGCAAATACCACGAGAGCCGGCAGCAGGGCGGGCGCGACATCTGCCTGATCCCGTCCTCGGCCCACGGCACCAACCCGGCGTCGGCGCAGATGGCGGGGATGCGGGTGGTGATCGTCGAGTGCGACGACGCCGGCAACGTCGACCTGGATGACCTCAAGGCCAAGGCGGCCGAGGCGGGGGACAAGCTGTCCTGCCTGATGGCGACCTACCCCTCGACCCACGGCGTGTACGAGGAGGGCATCGGCGAGATCTGCGAAGTGATCCACCGGCACGGCGGCCAGGTGTACATGGACGGCGCCAACCTCAACGCCCAGGTCGGGCTGGCCCGGCCGGCGGACATCGGCGCCGACGTGTCGCACATGAACCTGCACAAGACCTTCTGCATTCCCCACGGCGGCGGCGGGCCGGGCATGGGCCCGATCGGCGTGCGGGCGCACCTGGCGCCGTTCGTCGCCAACCATCCGGTGGTGCCGCTCGACGGCCCGCAACCGCAGAACGACGCGGTGAGCGCCGCGCCGTGGGGCAGCGCGAGCATCCTGCCGATCAGCTGGATGTACATCGCCATGATGGGGCCGCAACTGGCGGACGCCAGCGAAGTGGCGATCCTGGCGGCCAATTACCTGGCCCGGCACCTGTCCGGCGCCTTTCCCGTGCTGTACACCGGCCGCAACGAACGGGTGGCCCACGAGTGCATCCTCGACCTGCGGCCGCTCAAGGCCCTCACCGGCATCAGCGAGGAGGACGTCGCCAAGCGTCTGATGGATTACGGTTTCCATGCGCCGACCATGTCCTTCCCGGTGCCGGGCACACTGATGGTCGAACCGACCGAGAGCGAGTCGAAGGCCGAACTGGATCGGTTCATCGGCGCCATGCTCAGCATCCGCGCAGAGATCACCGAAGTGCAGAACGGCAACTGGCCGGCCGAGGACAACCCGCTCAAGCACGCGCCGCATACCTTGGCGGACATCACCGGGGTGTGGGAACGGCCCTACAGCATCGAGCAGGGCATCACCCCGGATGCGCACACCAGGGCGCACAAGTACTGGCCGGCGGTGAACCGGGTGGACAACGTCTACGGCGACCGGAACCTGTTCTGCGCGTGCGTGCCGGTGGACGACTACCGCTGAACCCCTGTGGTCGCTGGCGGTGGGTCAGGCACGGGTGATGCTGGATGTGCCGGCCTCATCGCTTGCAGGCAAGTTCCCACAGGTCTTTGCGGTGGCCGCAGATCCTGCATGCGCTCCGCGCACTTTGTGGGAGCCAGCCTGCTGGCGATGGCGTCAGCCCAGGCCCCACAGGGCGAAACCCACCCAGTCGTTCCCGCAGAAACGCGGGCAAAAAAAATGCCGCTCCCGGGAGCGGCATTTCTGTGGGGCAAGGCTTACTCGGAAGCCACGGCGTTCTTCGCCAGGATCGCGTTCGCCAGTTCCATGTCCGACGCCTGCAGGCCCGGGTTGTCGGCGCGGACCTTCTGCATCGCGGCTTCCAGGTACGGGCCGCGGATGCTGCCTTCGCTGGCGACGAAGCTGCCGGCATCGTCTTGGGCGGCGACGATCAGTTTGTGGTCCTTGAAGGTCAGGTAGGTCGAGCCGGTGGTGGCGCCGGACGAGATGACGTTACGCCAAAAGCTGTCGGCCATCGCTGAACCAACGGGAAGGGACAGCAGGGCAAGGGTGGCGACAGCAAGTTTGAGACGCATGGTGGATGACTCCGCTGGGGGGTGATGACTGTGCCGTTGGATCGCCGCTCCCGGGTCGAGTTCCGTGACGGCTAGCGCTGCTCGCTCTGCGGCGTCACCCGCAGCACTTCCTCGATGGTCGTCAGCCCCGCCGCGACCTTCTGCGCCCCCGACAGCCGCAGGCTGCGCATGCCTTCCTTGAACGCTTGGCGCCGGATGGCCGTGAGGTCGGTGTCGGGGGTGATCAGGGCCTTGAGGCCGTCGCTCAGTTGCATGATCTCGTAGACGCCGGCCCGTCCGTGGTAACCGGTGTCGCGGCATTCCAGGCAGCCGACGGAGCGTTGCGCGTTGCCCGGCAGCGGCGCCTGCCATGGCCGGGTCAGGGACTGCCAGCCGTCGTCGTCGAGGGTGAGCGGCGCCTTGCAGTGCGGGCACAGGGTGCGCACCAGGCGCTGCGCCATGACCCCGAGCACTGTGGCCTTGATCAGGTAATGCGGCACGCCGAGCTCCAGCAGGCGGCTGATGGCGCTGGGCGCGTCGTTGGTGTGCAGGGTCGACAGCACCAGGTGCCCGGTGAGGGCGGCCTGGATCGCCATCTCGGCGGTTTCCAGGTCGCGGATCTCGCCGATCATGATGATGTCAGGATCCTGCCGCATCAGCGCCCGCACGCCGGCGGCGAACCCCAGGTCGATGTTGTGCTGCACCTGCATCTGGTTGAACGCCGGCTCGACCATCTCGATCGGGTCTTCGATGGTGCAGAGGTTGACCTGGGGCGTCGCCAGCTTCTTGAGCGTGGTGTAGAGCGTGGTGGTCTTGCCCGACCCGGTGGGCCCGGTCACCAGGATGATGCCGTTGGGCTGGCGGGTCATGTCCTGCCAGCGGCGCAGGTCGTCGGCGGAAAAGCCCAGCTGGTCGAAGTCCTTGAGCAGCACTTCGGGGTCGAAGATCCGCATGACCATCTTCTCGCCGAACGCCGTGGGCAGCGTCGAGAGGCGCAGCTCGACCTCGCCGCCGTCCGGGGTCTTGGTCTTGACCCGGCCGTCCTGGGGCTTGCGCTTTTCGGCGACGTTCATCCGGCCCAGGCTCTTGAGGCGGCTGACGATGGCCATCGTCACCTGCGGCGGGAACTGGTAGACGTTGTGCAGCACGCCGTCGATGCGAAAGCGCACCGTGCCTTGCTCGCGGCGCGGCTCGATGTGGATGTCGCTGGCCCGCTGCTGGAACGCGTACTGGAACAGCCAGTCGACGATGTTGACGATGTGCGCGTCGTTGGCGTCCGGCTCCTGGTCGCTGGCGCCGAGGTTGAGCAACTGTTCGAAGTTGCCCAGGTGGCCGCCCTGCTGGTCGGCGCTGCTGGCGCCGCTGACCGACTTGGCCAGGCGGAAGAACTCGACGCTCAGGCGCTGGATGTCCGCCGGGTTGGCCACCACCCGCTTGACCGGCAGCTTCAGCACGTGGGTCAGGTCGGCCTCCCAGCCCCGGACGTAGGGCTGGGCGCTGGCCACGGTCACCGCGTCGCGGTCGACGGCCACCGCCAGGATCCTGTGGCGCTGGGCGAAGGCGTAGGACATCAGCGGAATGACGGCCGCCACGTTGATCTTCAACGGGTCGATGCGCAGGTACGGCTGGCCGGCCTGCTGGGCCAGCCACAGGGTCAGGCCTTCCAGGTCCAGGTGCCGGCCCGGGCGGCTGAGGTCGTCCAGCTGCTGGCCGGCGATGAACTCCAGCGGGTGCAGGGGGTTGTGGGCGCCTTGGCGGCGGCGCGCGTTCAGCGCCTGTTCGGCGGCGTCCTGGCTGATGAAGCCCTGGGCCACCAGTTCACGCAAGACATCGTTGAGATCCAGCCAGCGATCCTGAGCGGCGAGTTGAACGGACATGCGGACACCTTTTGAACGACAGTGCGCCAAAGGATAGCCGCGGCCCCGCAGACCGTTGGGCCACTACCGGGCGCAAGCCGTTTCGGGATCTTTCAGCCAGCCGCCTGCACCGGTGCCGTCCGCGCCGCATCGGCATTGTGCAGCGTGACCGAACAGACGCTGACCAGGTTGCCCAGCTTCTGCGCGATCACCTGGGCGCGGTGCCAGCTCAGCCCGCCCATGACGATGTCGATCGACAGCAGGTCGTCCAGCCGCTGCAGGTTGAACTGTTCAGGCGTCAGGCATTGCAGGGCGAACAGGTTCAGCACGCGCACCGGCAGATCCGGTTCGGCTTCGGCGAGGATCCGGTATTGCGCCAGGCAATGGGCGTTGCGCGCGCTCCACGCATCGGCGCGGGGCGAGGGGGTGTTCACGGCTTCGAGGTGGGGCATGGCGGCTCTCCGGATTCGGTGGAGAAATTTTTGCACGCTGCGCCGGGCATTTCTTATCTAAGATGGGCAAATTGGCGGATTGGCCGACAGGTTCTATTTCGCATCTGATGATTGTGAGGATTATTTATGCACAGCGAGCTGGACAGCTACGACCGGCGCATTCTCGCCCTGCTGCAAGCGGACGCTTCCTTGTCCAGCGCGCAGATCGCCGAACAGGTGGGGCTGTCGCAGTCACCCTGCTGGCGGCGGATCCAGCGGATGAAGGAGGAGGGGATCATCCGCGGCCAGGTGACCTTGCTCGACCGCAAGAAGATCGGCCTGAACACGCAGATCTTCGCCCAGGTGAAGCTCAACGCCCACGGCCGCTCGAACTTCACCGAGTTCACCGAGGCGATCCGCGGCTTCCCGGAGGTGCTGGAGTGTTACGTGCTGATGGGGGCGGTGGACTTCATGCTGCGCATCGTCGCGGCGGACATCGAGGCGTACGAGCGGTTCTTCTTCGAGAAGCTGTCGCTGGTGCCGGGGATTCAGGAGGTGAATTCGATCGTGGCGCTGTCGGAGATCAAGTCGACCACCAGTCTGCCGGTCTGAGGGTCTTCGTCGAGGGGGAGGGCCTCATCGCGAGCAGGCTCGCTCCCACAGGGGATTTGTGGGAGCCGGCCTGCCGGCGATGGCGGGATCACAGGCGCAGCAGGGTCTTCCAGGCGCGGTTCTGATAGACCGCGATCGCCTGATGCTTGCGGGCATCGAGCGCTTCGTCGGTGATCGGCTGGTTGGCCAGTTGCGCCAGTTTGTTCAGTTCGCCGTACAGGCGATCCATTTCGGCGATCTCCAGCACGTCGCGCGCGTGGTGCAGCCACACCTGGATGCGCTCGATGCGCGGCAGCTGTTCGGCCAGGTCTTCCGGCTGCTGCTGGTAGCGCTGCAACTGCAGCGAACCGGCTTCTTCGCTCAAGAGGCGAGGCAGCCAGCTCTGCAACTGGGCCGAGCCCTGGCGGTCGCCGCGGGTGGTGCGTTGGGCGGTCCAGCCGCGGGCCAGCAGCCAGCGTGAGGCGTTCAGCGAGAACAGGCCCCAGCGCGGGTCTTCCAGCTCTTCGAGGAACTGTTCCGGCGCGGCCTTGCGCACGTCTTCGTCGTCCAGGCCGGCCTGCACCAGCGGGCGCCAGTCTTCCAGCAGGGCGTCGAGCGCCGCGCGCAGGTCGTGGGTCGACGGTCGCGGCGCGGCCTGGCCGAGGCTGCTGAGCAGGGCGCGCAGTTCCGCCAATTGTTCGACCCAGTCCTGCAGCAGGCGCCAGTGGCCGTTGAAGCGATACTGTTCGGCCAGCCGCTGGCTGCTGCCGAGCAGGTGCCAGCCCAGGGCGGCGAACGCGTCGTCGAGCGGGGTCTCGGCGGTCAGTTGCGGCGCCGGCAGGCTCAGCGAGTAGCTGCCGGCGTCGTACAGGCGGTAGCCGCGCTCGGCCTTGCTGATGTCGCACGGCATCAGGGCCAGGGTCTCGGCCAGTTCGGCGGCCAGTTCCAGCAGCGCGGCGGGTTCGCCTTCGCGCAGTTCCAGTTCCAGCTCGCAGATTTCTTCTTTCTGTTTGCCGACCACCACGTGGCCCAGGTCGAGGGCGGCTTCGATGACCACCTTGGCCTTGCCGCGGCCCCAGGCGATCTCGGCGCGCTCGCGGACGAAATCGGTGGTGAAGATCGGCTTGAGGGTTTTCTTGTCCAGTTCCGCGAGGGACTCGGGCCAGCATTCGCCGTCGAGCTTCTTCACATCGAGCTTGGCCTTGGCCAGGTGCCAGTCGTACTCGTTGCGCTCGGACAGGCCGGCGACGCTCTGGCCGCGGGTCTTGAGGGTCTGGATCACTTCGTCGCCGTCCTTGCGCAGGCGCAGGGCGACCTTGGCCTGGGCCAGGTCGCGCTCGGGGGTGTCGAAGTACTGGTTCATCAACTCACGGCGTTCCCAGCCATTTTTGTTGCGTTTCTTCAGGAGCGGGTGCTCGCGCAGGGCGGCGAGGGTTTCGCGGCTGACGCGGAGTTTGATTTCGGTTTCTTTCTGCATGGCCGGAAAATCCAGGATCGGGAGCGCAGCCGGGGGATGCGCGGCTGCCAAGGCCGTGCAGTGTACAGGACTCACGGGGGCTGCGCCTTGCGGCGGTTTATTCCGGGCGCCGGATGGCTCTATGATGGACTTCAATCCGGGAGTGGGAGCCAGCGATGCCTTTGCCGTCCATGAAAGACCAGTTCGCCGCGCTGATCGCCGTGCCGTCGGTCAGTTGCACCCAGCCCAGCCTGGACCAGTCCAACCGGGCCGTGATCGATCTGCTGGCGGGATGGCTGGGCGATCTGGGGTTCGCCTGCGACATCCAACAGGTCAGCCCCGGCAAGTTCAACCTGCTCGCCAGCTTCGGCAGCGGCCCCGGCGGCCTGGTGCTGGCCGGGCACAGCGACACGGTGCCTTACGACGACGCGCTGTGGCAGACCGACCCGCTCAAGCTCACCGAGGCCGACGGCCGTTGGATCGGCCTGGGCAGCTGCGACATGAAGGGCTTCTTCGCCCTGGTCATCGAAGCCGTGCAACCGCTGCTGGAGCGGCCGTTCAAGCAACCGCTGCTGATCCTCGCCACCTGCGACGAGGAAAGCTCGATGGCCGGCGCCCGGGCCCTGGCCGAAGCCGGGCGGCCGCTGGGGCGGGCGGCGGTGATCGGCGAACCCACCGGGCTCAAGCCGATCCGCCTGCACAAGGGCGTGATGATGGAACGCATCGACATCCTCGGGCAGAGCGGCCATTCGTCGGATCCGCGTCTGGGCCACAGCGCCCTGGAGGCCATGCACGACGCCATCGGCGAGCTGCGCGGCCTGCGCCTGTTGTGGCAGCGCGAGTTCAACAATCCGCAGTTCAGCGTGCCGCAGCCGACCCTCAACTTCGGCTGCATCCACGGCGGCGACAACCCCAACCGCATCTGCGGCCAGTGCTCGCTGGAGTTCGACCTGCGGCCGCTGCCGGGCATGGATCCCAAGGTGCTGCGGGCCGAGATCCTGCAGAAGCTCAATCCGGTCGCCGAACGGCACCGGGTGAAGATCGACTACCGGCCGCTGTTCCCTGAGGTGCCGCCGTTCGAGCAGGCCGAAGGGAGCGAACTGGTGCGCATCGCCGAGAAGCTTACCGGCCATGCCGCCGAAGCGGTGGCGTTCGGCACCGAAGCGCCTTATCTTCAGCGCCTGGGCTGCGAGACCCTGGTGCTGGGTCCGGGCGACATCGCCTGCGCGCACCAGCCGGGCGAATACCTTGAAATGTCACGTCTGCAGCCTACCGTGCAACTGTTGCGGCAATTGATTGAACATTACTGCCTGACCCCGGACAAAAACCTGTAGGCACCCGCTGTGTTTTATCCAGACAAACGCGGTAAATTGCCGCCAATCCAACCCGTATTCATGAGGAGAGCGCGCGTGTCGCCAAGCCTGTTCCGACGATAACCATCAGCCCGCTGTGCGTTTTCCGTTCCGCCCCTTTTCCGGCTGCTATTTATTACAGGCCCAGGTTCATGCCCGAATACGTCAATTGGCTTCGTCACGCGTCCCCTTATATCAATGCCCATCGCGACTGCACCTTCGTCGTCATGCTGCCCGGCGACGGCGTGGAGCATCCGAACTTCGGCAACATCGTCCATGACATCGTGCTGCTGCACAGCCTCGGCGTGCGCCTGGTGCTGGTGCACGGCTCGCGCCCGCAGATCGAGGCGCGCCTGGCCGCCCGCGGCCTGACCCCGCATTACCACCACGGCATGCGCATCACCGACGCCGCCACCCTGGAATGCGTGATCGACGCCGTCGGCCAGCTGCGCATCGCCATCGAGGCGCGCCTGTCGATGGACATGGCCTCCTCGCCGATGCAGGGCTCGCGTCTGCGGGTGGCCAGCGGCAACCTGGTCACCGCGCGGCCGATCGGCGTGCTCGAAGGCGTCGACTACCACCACACCGGAGAAGTGCGCCGGGTCGACCGCAAGGGCATCAACCGCCTGCTGGACGAGCGCTCCATCGTGCTGCTGTCGCCGCTGGGCTACTCGCCGACCGGCGAAATCTTCAACCTGGCCTGCGAAGACGTCGCCACCCGCGCCGCCATCGACCTGGGGGCCGACAAGCTGCTGCTGTTCGGCGCCGACCTGGGCCTGATCGACGAGCACGGCCACCTGGTGCGTGAACTGCGTCCGCAGCAAGTGCCGGCGCATCTGCAACGCCTGGGCAGCAACTATCAGGCGGAACTGCTCGACGCCGCCGCCGAAGCCTGCCGCGGCGGCGTGGCCCGCAGCCATATCGTCAGCTATGCCGAAGACGGTGCGCTGCTCACCGAGCTGTTCACCCGTGACGGCGGCGGCACGCTGGTGGCCCAGGAGCAGTTCGAGTTGGTGCGCGAGGCGGCCATCGAGGACGTCGGCGGCCTGCTCGACCTGATCAGCCCGCTGGAGGAGCAAGGGATTCTGGTGCGCCGTTCCCGCGAGGTGCTGGAGCGCGAGATCGAGCAGTTCAGTGTGGTCGAGCGTGAAGGCATGATCATCGCCTGTGCGGCGCTGTACCAGATCGCCGATTCGGACGCCGGCGAGCTGGCGTGCCTGGCGGTGAACCCGGAGTACCGCCACGGCGGCCGCGGCGACGAGCTGCTGGAGCGCATCGAGACCCGCGCCCGTGCCCAGGGCCTCAAGACCCTGTTCGTGCTCACCACCCGCACCGCGCACTGGTTCCGCGAGCGCGGGTTCGAGCCGAGCAGCGTCGAACGCCTGCCGGCGGCGCGGGCGTCGCTGTACAACTATCAGCGCAATTCGAAGATCTTCGAAAAAAGCCTGTAACCGCGTCGTTCCTATCGCGGGCAGGCCCGTTCCCTAAGGACGGATGCGATCCTTGTGGGAGCGGGCTTGCCCGCGAAGCTTTTATGGCGCGACAAACTTCGCGCTGACATACGGCGAATAGTCCGCCAGCACCGTCTCGACCTTGCCCTGTTCCTTCAGGAACTTCGCCGTCTCGCCGATCGCCTTCGCCGTGCCGCCGTCCAGCAGCGCGGCGGTCTGCTGCGCCCGGGCGTCGGGGAACGCCGAGCCGGCGAGCAGTTCCGGCACGTCCGCTGCGTTGGCACCGGTCAATTTGGCGATTTTCTGCACCGGCGCCGAGTCGGCGGTCCAGCTGTCCTTATGCGCCGCATAGTCGGCGAACGCATCGAGCGTCACCTTGGCGAACCCGGCGACAACGTCCGGGTGTTTCTCGGCGTAGTCCTTGCGCGCGACCCAGACCTCGAAGGTCGGCGCGCCCCACTGGCCGACCTGCGCGGCGTCGGTCAGGGTCTTGCCGGTCTTGCGGATTTCCCCCAGCGCCGGCGACCAGACGAACGCGCCGTCGATGTCGCCGCGCTTCCAGGCCGCCGCGATCTCGGCGGGCTGCAGGTTCACCACCTTGACCTTGGAGGCGTCCAGGCCCCAGTGCTTAAGCGCACCGAGCAGGCTGTAGTGGGAGGTGGAGACGAACGGCGTGGCGATGGTCTTGCCGATCAGGTCCTGGGGTGTGTCGATGCCGCTGCCGTTGCGCACCACCAGGGCTTCGGCGCTGTTGATCTGGGCCGACACGATGAACGCCACGATCGGCAGGCGGCGCGAGGCGGCCGCCGCCAGCGGGCTGGAGCCGAGGTTACCGATCTGCACGTCGCCGGAGGCGATGGCTGTCACAACTTCCGGGCCGCTGTTGAAGCGGCGCCAGTCGATCTTCTCGCCGAGGGCCTTTTCATAGGTGCCGTCGGCCTGGGGCACCTTGCTCGGGTCGATGCCGGTCTGATACCCGACCGTGAGACCGAATGCCTGGACAGAAAAAGAAATCATCGCCGACACACAAACTGTAACAAATTGACTAGATAGTGCGCGTTTAGCCATCATGGCGTCGCCTTTTCGAAAGGGATTGACGTATTGGGGTTGTGTCAACGCTAATCGATCTAAAAAAAGGCGACAAAATACCGTTTAGGAATGAGCTTAGGCGCCGATACGTTGTAGCCCGGCGTGGTGGCCAGTGGATGGCAATATTCCATAATGGTATTAAAAAGAATCAATAAATTCTTTTTGGCTGTATCAGGAAATCATTACCCTGCAGGGACCGAATCACTGCGATTAGACCTTGGTCGTAGGCGCACAAGGTTGCGATTGACTTGTCAGTCACGGTCTGGCGCTAATCGCGCATCTTAGGATCCAGGGGCATCAGACCCCGGACCAGGAACACAAGAATTAGAAACGAGAGGAGCGTTACATGAACAAGTCCACCTTGGCCCTGGCTGTGGCCGTAGGGGTTTTGGCGCAGCAGGCAAGCGCCGCCGGTTTCATCGAAGACAGCAAGGCCACCTTGGGGCTGCGTAACTTCTACATCAACACCGACAACCGTGACTCCGGCACCAAAGCCGCAGGCGCCCAAAGCAAGAACGAAGAATGGGGCCAGGGCTTCGACCTGCGCTTCACCTCCGGCTACACCCAAGGCACCGTAGGCTTCGGTCTCGACGCCATCGGCCTGCTGGGCGTGAAGCTGGATTCGGGCGGCGGCACCAACGGCGCCACCGCGACCTCCTACGGCGGCACCGTGTTCCCGAGCAAGTCCAACGGCGAAGCCGTGGACAACTTCTCCAGCCTGGGCCTGACCGCCAAGGCCAAGATCTCCCAGACCGAACTGAAGCTGGGCACCCTGCAGCCTAAAAACCCGGTCATCGTGACCAACGACGGCCGCATGCTGCCGCAGACCTGGCAGGGCGGCCAGATCACTTCCGGCGAGATCAAGGACCTGACCCTGGTCGGCGGTCAGATCGAAGCCGTGAAAGGCCGTAACTCCAGCAACAACGAGAACCTGTCCGTCGGCGGTGCGAACGCTCGTGTGGCCAACAGCAACAAGTTCTACTACGCCGGTGGTGACTACAAGCTCACCAAAGACCTGACTGCCCAGTACTACTACGGCAACCTGGAAGACTTCTACAAGCAGCACTTCCTGGGTCTGGTGCACAACTGGGCAATCGGCCCGGGCGTGCTGAAGTCCGACTTCCGCTACTTCCACAGCAGCGATGACGGCAAGAACGGCAACACCGCGGCCTACTTCGGCAACGGTAACTACGTCGGCAACGTCAGCGGCAAAGGCCCGATCGACAACAACCTGTACAGCGGCCTGTTCCTGTACACCGTTGAAGGTCACACCTTCGGTGGCGGCTACCAGGTGTCCAACGGCAGCTCCGACTTCCCTTGGCTGAACCAGGGCGATGGCTCGTCGAACTACACCATCACCGACATGCAGATCCAGAAGTTCGGCCGTGCCGGCGAGAAAACCTGGCAGGCGCGCTACTCGTATGACTTCGCCAAGATCGGTGTGCCTGGCCTGACCGCCGGCATGGTCTACCTGCGCGGCAGCGACATCGACACCGTGGGTTCCAACCGCCGCGAAAACGGCAATGGCGCCTCCGAGTGGGAACGCGACCTGACCATCGGCTACGTCGTGCCGGAAGGCCCGCTGAAGAACCTGGGCCTGATGTGGAAAAACGCCACCTGGCGCAACGACATCCCAGGTCAGCGTGACCAGGATGAAAACCGCCTGATCGTCAGCTACTCGATCCCGCTGCTGTAATAGCACGCCTGAGTCGCCGATGAAAAAAAGCCCCGTCCGGCATTGCGCCGGACGGGGCTTTTGCGTTTCGGGTCGGGCCCACCCCCGTAGACCCTTCCCGAGGTTTCCCTCTTTACTGCAACTCAAGGCCTTCTCGAACCTTGGGGCCGATGGTGGTCGCGATGCTTGGAGGCGTCCAGTGAACAGATGTTTAATATTTCTGTTTGATCTAAATATCTAGTTATTTATTCTTTTTCAGAAGATCAAAAGCCGAGCTACAGTTGTCTTCTCCACCCACTCATCAGGAGCAGCACCATGAGCCTCAGACTCGGCGACATCGCCCCCGATTTCGAACAAGACTCCAGCGCCGGCAAGATCCGCTTCCATGAATGGCTGGGCGACAGTTGGGGCGTGCTGTTTTCCCACCCGGCAGACTTCACCCCGGTGTGCACCACGGAACTGGGCTTCACCGCCAAGCTCAAGGATCAGTTCGCCCAGCGCGGCGTGAAGGCCATCGCGCTGTCGGTGGATCCGGTGGACTCGCACCACAAGTGGATCGAAGACATCAACGAAACCCAGAACACGGTCGTCAATTTCCCGATCCTGGCCGACGCCGACCGCAAGGTGTCCGACCTCTACGACCTGATCCACCCCAACGCCAGCGACACCCTCACCGTGCGCTCGCTGTTCGTGATCGACCCGAACAAGAAGATCCGCCTGACCATCACCTACCCGGCGAGCACCGGGCGCAACTTCCACGAGATCCTGCGGGTGATCGACTCGCTGCAGCTCACCGATAACCACAAGGTGGCCACCCCGGCCAACTGGCAGGACGGCGACGAGGTGGTGATCGTGCCGTCGCTCCAGGATCCGGAAGAAATCAAACGGCGCTTTCCCAAGGGCTATCGGGCGATCAAGCCGTACCTGCGCCTGACGCCGCAG
Organism: Pseudomonas sp. B7(2017); assembly: GCF_002112745.1. Lineage (NCBI taxonomy): Bacteria > Pseudomonadati > Pseudomonadota > Gammaproteobacteria > Pseudomonadales > Pseudomonadaceae > Pseudomonas > Pseudomonas sp. B7(2017). The sequence continues at coordinate 420,966 of NZ_NEIP01000001.1, forward strand.
CCGAACAAGTGATTCCCCGGAGCGTGCCTGCCCGCGATGAGGCCGGCCCGTTCGACGCAGACTTCAAGTGCAGTACCCGCAAAGCAGGGTTTCAGGCCGTTTCGACGGCCTGTTTTTTTGCCTGGAGGAAATGATCGCGCATATCTCTACAGGGAATAACCAAATGAATAAATATGATTTATGGATATATAAATGAGCTGGTAAGGTCACTCCATCAAGCGAGACCGCAACCCGCGAATCGCCCGCAACAGGCAAGGAATCATTTGAATGCTGGTGGTATCGCTCGGAGGCAGTCCCAGCCAACGCTCCCGTTCCGGGGTGTTGCTGGAGCGTTCGCAACGCTGGTTGCAGCAGCACGGTGTGGAGGTGGTGAGTTACCAGGTGCGGGACTTTCCCGCCGAGGATCTGCTCCACGCCCGTTTCGACAGTCCGAAGGTGCTCGACCTGCTGCGGCAGATCGAAAACGCCGACGGCCTGCTGATCGCCACGCCGGTGTACAAGGCCTCGTTTTCCGGCGCACTGAAGACCGTGCTCGACCTGCTGCCCGAACGAGCCCTGAGCCACAAGATCGTCTTGCCGATGGCTACCGGCGGCAGCATCGCCCACATGCTGGTGGTCGACTACGCCCTCAAGCCGGTGCTGTCGGCCCTCAAGGCCCAGGAAATGCTGCAGGGCATCTTTGCCGAAGACAGCCAGATCGCCTATGGCGAAGGCAGTGCCCAGCCGCAGCTTGCGCCGGCGCTGGAGCAGCGGCTGCATGAAGCCCTGGAACTGTTCGTCGCGGCCATGGCCCGCCGTCCCCAGCCTCTGGTGCCGGGCCTGCTGAACGAACGTCTGCTGAGTGCCCGCTGGAGCATTTGAGCTTCACCCGAATCTGACATCACTGGCCTTACTCGCCCGCCAACGGGCAAGCAGGTGCAGCCAAAACCAACTGCAAAAAGGAGAGCGCTATGCGCACTGTATTTTTGCGTCGCGGTCTGGTCGCTCTGTTTGCTGCGGCTGTGTCCTTCGGCGCCATCACCCAGGCCCAGGCCGAGACGTTGCGGATCGGCTATCAGAAGTACGGCACGCTGGTGCTGCTCAAGGCCAAGGGCACCCTGGAAAAGCGTCTGGCCGCCCAAGGCGTGGACGTGCAGTGGACCGAGTTCCCCGGCGGTCCGCAATTGCTGGAAGGCCTGAACGTCGGCTCGATCGACTTCGGCGTCACCGGCGAAACCCCGCCGGTCTTCGCCCAGGCCGCCGGCGCCGATCTGCTCTACGTGGCCTATGAGCCGCCGGCGCCGGACAGCGAGTCGATCCTGGTGCAGAAGGACTCGCCGATCAAAACCGTCGCGGATCTGAAAGGCAGGAAAGTCGCGTTCAACAAGGGCTCCAACGTCCATTACCTGCTGGTGCGCGCCCTCGAAGACGCCGGCCTCAAGTACAGCGACATCCAGACCGTCTACCTGCCGCCGGCCGATGCCCGTGCGGCGTTCGAGCGCAACAGCGTCGACGCCTGGGTGATCTGGGATCCGTACCAGGCCGCCGCCGAACAGCAATTGCAGGCGCGCACCCTGCGCGACGGCAAAGGCCTCGTCGACAACCACCAGTTCTATCTGGCGACCAAACCCTACGCCCAGAAGCATCCCGAGGTGATCACCGCCCTCGTGGAGGAAGTGCGCGCGGTCGGCGAATGGTCCAAGGCCAACCCCGAAGACGTCACCCGCCAAGTCTCGCCGCTGCTCGGCCTGCCGGCGGACATCACCCTGACCTCGGTGAAGCGCCAGGGTTACGGCGCGCTGTTCCTGACGCCGGACGTGGTCGCCGCGCAACAGAAAATCGCCGACACCTTCTTCCAGCTCAAGCTGATCCCCAAGCCGCTGAGCATCAAGGACGTGATCTGGACCCCGCCGGCCGCCGTGGCCAAGGCACCTTAACTCGAATTCCCAAGGAGACCACTCCATGAGCCTCAACATTTTCTGGTTCCTGCCTACCCACGGCGATGGCCATTACCTTGGCACCGCCGAAGGCGCCCGCGCCGTCGACCACGGCTACCTGCAGCAGGTCGCGCAAGCGGCGGACCGTCTGGGCTTCGGCGGCGTGCTGATCCCCACCGGCCGTTCCTGCGAGGACTCCTGGCTGGTGGCCGCATCGCTGATTCCGGTGACCCAGCGCCTGAAGTTCCTGGTGGCCCTGCGCCCCGGGATCATTTCCCCGACGGTGGCGGCGCGTCAGGCGGCGACGCTGGACCGGCTGTCCGGCGGCCGCGCGCTGTTCAACCTGGTGACCGGCGGCGACCCGGAAGAGTTGGCCGGCGACGGCCTGTTCCTCGATCACGAAGCGCGTTATCAGGCCTCGGTGGAGTTCACCCGGATCTGGCGCCGGGTGCTGGAAGGCGAAACCGTGGACTACGACGGCGAGCACATCAGCGTGAAGGGCGCCAAGCTGCTCTATCCGCCGATCCAGCAGCCGCGTCCGCCGCTGTACTTCGGCGGTTCGTCGGAGGCGGCCCAGGACCTGGCCGCCGAGCAGGTGGAAATGGTGCTGACCTGGGGCGAACCGCCGGCGGCGGTGGCCGAGAAGATCGAACAGGTTCGCGCCAAGGCCGCCAAGCTCGGCCGCACCGTGCGCTTCGGCATCCGCCTGCATGTGATCGTGCGCGAAACCAACGCCGAGGCCTGGCGGGCGGCGGACCGGCTGATCTCGCACCTGGACGACGACACCATCAAGCGGGCCCAGGCCTCGCTGGCGCGGTTCGACTCGGTAGGCCAGCAGCGCATGGCCGCGCTGCACGGCGGCAGCCGCGACAACCTGGAAGTCAGCCCGAACCTGTGGGCCGGTGTCGGCCTGGTGCGCGGCGGGGCCGGCACGGCGCTGGTCGGCGACGGCCCGACCGTGGCGGCCCGGGTGAAGGAGTACGCGAACCTGGGCATCGACACCTTCATCTTCTCCGGTTATCCACACCTCGAAGAGTCGTACCGGGTGGCCGAGCTGCTGTTCCCGCACCTGGACATCGAACGGCCGGAGGTGCCGAAAAGCGCCGGTTACGTCAGCCCGTTCGGCGAGATGGTGGCCAACGACATCCTTCCCAAAGCCGCGTCCCAGAGCTGAGGCGTCGCCATGAAGAAGCTTATCCACAGCCTTGCGCCCTGGGCGTTGCCGGTGCTGTTGCTGGCGGTGTGGCAGTTGTCGGTGTCGGCCGGTTGGCTGTCGACGCGGATCCTGCCGGCGCCGGTGGCGGTGGTCGAGGCCGGCGTCAGCCTGGTGCGCAGCGGCGAGATCTGGACGCACCTGGCGATCAGCGGCTGGCGCGCCGCGCTGGGCTTCACCATCGGCGGCGGCATCGGCCTGGCGCTGGGCTTCATCACCGGCCTGTCGAAGTGGGGCGAGCGCCTGCTCGACAGCTCGGTGCAGATGATCCGCAACGTGCCGCACCTGGCGCTGATCCCGTTGGTGATCCTGTGGTTCGGGATAGACGAGTCGGCGAAGATTTTCCTGGTGGCGCTGGGCACGCTGTTCCCGATCTACCTCAACACCTACCACGGCATCCGCAACGTCGATCCGGCGCTGGTGGAGATGGCCCGCAGCTACGGCCTGTCCGGGTTCGGCCTGTTCTGGCAGGTGATCCTGCCGGGGGCGCTGCCTTCGATCCTGGTGGGGGTGCGTTTCGCGCTGGGCTTCATGTGGCTGACGCTGATCGTGGCCGAAACCATCTCCGCCAGCTCCGGCATCGGCTATCTGGCGATGAACGCCCGGGAGTTCCTGCAGACCGACGTGGTGGTGCTGGCGATCCTGATGTACGCGGTGCTCGGCAAGCTGGCCGATCTCGCGGCCCGGGGGCTGGAACGTGTGTGGCTGCGCTGGCATCCGGCCTATCAGTCGGTGAAAGGAGGTGCGGCATGACCGCTCAACAGCCTCCGCGCCTGCTGCGCGGGATCCCGCTGGCGCTGCGCAACCTGCAAAAGACCTTCGGCGCGCGGCAGGTGCTGCGCGACATCGACCTGCACATCCCGGCGGGGCAGTTCGTCGCGGTGGTCGGGCGCAGCGGTTGCGGCAAAAGCACCTTGCTGCGTCTGCTCGCCGGCCTCGACCGGCCCACCGGCGGCGACCTGTTGGCCGGCGCGGCGCCGCTGAGCGACGCGCGGGAAGACACCCGCCTGATGTTCCAGGAAGCCCGGCTGCTGCCGTGGAAGCGCATCATCGACAACGTCGGCCTGGGCCTCAAGGGTGACTGGCGGGCCCAGGCGCTGCAAGCGCTGGACGCGGTGGGCCTGGCGGACCGGGCCGATGAGTGGCCGGCGGCGTTGTCGGGCGGGCAGAAGCAGCGCGTGGCCCTGGCCCGGGCGCTGATCCACCAGCCGCGCCTGCTGTTGCTCGACGAGCCGCTGGGCGCGCTGGATGCCCTGACCCGGATCGAAATGCAGCAACTGATCGAACGCCTCTGGCAGCAGCACGGCTTCACCGTCTTGCTGGTGACCCACGACGTCAGCGAGGCGGTGGCGGTGGCCGACCGGGTGATCCTGATCGAGGACGGCGAAGTCGGCCTCGACCTGGCCGTGGAGCTGCCGCGCCCGCGGGTGCGCGGTTCGCACCGGCTGGCGGCGCTGGAAACCGAAGTGCTCAACCGCGTGTTGTCCCTGCCCGGCGAACCGCCGGCGCCGGAACCTGTTTCACCCTTGCCCACGCAATTGCGCTGGGCCCAATAACGCAAGCAAACGACAGGAACCATGCCATGACCATCAAAGCCATCAACGTACGCAACCAGTTCAAAGGCACCATCAAGGAAATCGTCCTGGGCGACGTGCTGTCGGAAATCGACGTGCAGACCGCCTCCGGGATCGTCACCTCAGTGATCACCACCCGCTCGGTCAAGGAGCTGGAACTGGACGTGGGCAGCGAAGTGATCGCCTTCGTGAAGTCTACCGAGGTGTCCATCGCCAAGTTGTGAGGCTGTGGATACAGACAACCCCGAAGGGTGCGAACCCTTCGGGTTTTTTTGTGCCTGGCTTGAGTGGGGCAGGGCCCTAGAGAACCCGCTTGGGCAGGTACGGCGGCAGGTACAGCCCGATGTAGGCATCGAACACCCGCATCCCTTCCTCGGCCATGCGCGGGGTGATCTGCCCGTGCTGCTGCACCGAGCGGGCGTAGACCCGGTCGCCCAGTTCCATGGCCAGGGCGAACACGTCCACATCGTCCGGCAGTTTCGGCAGTTCGAAATGGCGGTCGAACAGCTTGTGCATCAGGTCGCCCAGTTCCAGGTCGTGCTGGCGGTCGGCCTGGGTGACCTCGGTGAGGCCGTGCTGGGCCAGGATCAGTTGGCGGGCGGCGGCGTCCTGGTCGTAGATCTCCAGCATGCGCTGCTCGACCAGCCGCGACAGGTCGCGCCAGTCGCGCAGGGCCTCGTGGTCGATGGGCAATTGCAGGCAGGCGCGGAACGCGGCGTGGACATCCGCCGTGAGCCCTTCGAGCAGCGCCGGGACGCTGGCGAAGAAATGGTAGACCGAGGAGGGCGGGATCTGCGCGCGCTCGGCGACGCTGTAGATCGACAGGCTGCCCACGCCCTCGGCGGCCAGCAACGTGCGTGCGGCATCGAGAATCGAGTCGATCCGCGCTTGGCTGCGGGCACGGGGTTTGCGGACGGGGGCGGGGCGCGTCATGGAAGTCTCCTGCGGGGCAGCGGGCATTGTACGAGGCGGCCTGTGCGTTGTCTGCCCGGACGCCATCGCTGCGGTGCGGCGACCCGACAAGCCAGCTCCCACAAGGTCCCGGGATAAACACATATTGTGTAAGCACCATTAATCCCTGTGGGAGTTGGCTTGCCAGCGATCCGCCGCAGGCGGCCATAAAAAAACGCCGTCGGCTGACTCAGCCGACGGCGTTCTCGATCACCGCAATCCGCTTAGACGGTATGCAGGTACCAGTTGTACTCAAGGTCGGAGATGGAGTGCTCGAACTCCTCCAGCTCGCTTTCCTTGCACGCGACGAAGATGTCGATGTACTTCGGATCGATGTACTTGGCCATCACCTCGCTGTCGTCCAGCTCGCGCAACGCGTCGCGCAGGTTGTTCGGCAGGCTCTGCTCGTTCTGCTCGTAGCTGTTGCCTTCGGTCGGGGCCGGCGGCTCGATCTTGTTGGTCAGGCCGTGGTGCACGCCCGCCAGCACCGAAGCCATCAGCAGGTACGGGTTGGCGTCGGCGCCCGCTACGCGGTGCTCAAGGCGTACCGCGTCGGCGGAGCCGGTCGGCACGCGCAGGGCCACGGTGCGGTTGTCCAGGCCCCAGCTCGGCGAGTTCGGCACGTAGAACTGCGCGCCGAAGCGACGGTACGAGTTGACGTTCGGGCAGAGGAAAGCCATCTGCGCGGGCAGGGTCTCGAGCACACCGCCGATCGCGTGACGCAGCGCGGCGTTCTGCTCGGGATCCTCGCTGGCAAAAATGTTTTTGCCATCCTTGTCGAGTACCGAAATGTGCACATGCAGGCCGTTGCCCGCCTGGCCCGGGTAGGGCTTGGCCATGAAGGTGGTGTCCATCTCATGGTCGTAGGCGATGTTCTTGATCAGGCGCTTGAGCAGCACTGCGTAGTCGCATGCCTTGATCGGGTCGGCGACGTGGTGCAGGTTGACCTCGAACTGCGCCGGGGCGCTTTCCTTGACGATGGCGTCGGCCGGGATGCCTTGCTCCTTCGCGCCTTCGAGGATGTCCTGGAGGCAGTCGACGTATTCGTCGAGGTCGTCGATCAGGTAGACCTGGGTCGAGTGCGGGCGTTTGCCGGAGATCGGCGAGCGCGGCGGCTGCGGACGGCCGTTCACGTTCTCCTGGTCGATCAGGTAGAACTCAAGCTCGAACGCGGCGCAGATGGTCAGGCCCAGTTCGTCAAACTTTGCGACAACTTGACGGAGCACTTCGCGCGGGTCGGCGAAGAACGGATCGCCTTCGAGTTCGTGCATGGTCATCAGCAGCTGCGCGGTCGGGCGCTTCTGCCAGGGTTCGTTGCACAGGGTATCGGGGATCGGATAGCAGATGCGGTCCGCGTCGCCGATGTCCAGGCCCAGGCCGGTGCTTTCCACCGTCGAGCCGTTGATGTCCAGGGCAAACAGGGAGGCCGGCAGGTTGATGCCTTTCTCGTAAACCTTGTGGAGGCTGGTGCGTTCGATGCGCTTGCCGCGCACCACACCATTCATATCCGCAATCAGAAGGTCGACGTACAGAACCTCAGGATGTTCCTTAAGGAACGCGTTCGCTTCGTTGAGCTGAACGGCACGCGGGGGTACCGACATGATGCAACACCTTTTTTGTTAAAAATATCAATCATTGATCTTTTCGGGTTTCAGTCAACCCGAACGGCCTGCCGAAGTCAAGCGAGGCCTTTTTTGCCCTAAAAAAGCGCCACGGGGGCATTTATGGGGCGCTTTGGGGCTTTTTTTTGTCCGCGGAATTCACGCCACCCGCGGGCTTGAGCAGGCCGTGTTGTATTTTTTACGGGGGTGTTGTGTAAAAAAATGAACAAGGCTAAGCTCGGGTCAAACCCATAACAGCAATAATACCGGGGTGCTTCATGTCTCGCCTGCCGATCATCGGCGTCACCGACGGCTTCCAGCCGTCTGGCCAGCATGCTCATCACATCAGTGGCGACACGTCCGTGCGCAGCGCGGCCGGCAAGGCCCGTGGCCTGTCGAAGGGACTCCTGTCCCCGGCGGGAAAAGCGTCGGCGTCCGGTATTGAGGACGCACGCGGCGGCATCCCCTTCAGCGGTTCTCCTTTCAATATAGATCGCTTTCATTCCTCCGGCCTGTGCGGTGCCCGGCGCGGTGCACACGATTCTGCACACCCAAGGTTCGCACAGGAAATGCAACGCCAGCGTAAAGGGCAGGTAAGCTCCTCCTTCATTGTCGATGCGCGGTGCCCGGCGTAAGCCGGCACTGCGCGCACGCAAGCCCCCTTTAACGCGACGCCCCGTGCGTCAAACAAGGCCTGACACGCGTCAGGCGACAGCCCAGAGGCACTTATGAGCACCAACCTCGACCAGCTCACCGATTGGTTGAAAGACCACAAGATCACAGAAGTCGAATGCATGATCAGCGACCTGACCGGCATCACCCGGGGCAAGATCTCGCCGACCAACAAATTCATCGCCGAAAAGGGCATGCGCCTGCCGGAGAGCGTGCTGCTGCAGACCGTGACCGGCGACTACGTCGAAGACGACATCTATTACGAACTGCTCGACCCGGCGGACATCGACATGGTCTGCCGTCCCGACCAGAGCGCGGTGTACCTGGTGCCGTGGGCCATCGAGCCGACCGCCCAGGTGATCCACGACACCTACGACAAGCAGGGCAACCCCATCGAGCTGTCGCCGCGCAACGTGCTCAAGAAGGTTCTGAAGCTCTATGCCGACAAGGGCTGGCAGCCGATCGTGGCGCCGGAGATGGAGTTCTACCTGACCAAGCGCAGCGACGACCCCGACTATCCGCTGCAGCCGCCGGTGGGCCGCTCCGGGCGTCCGGAGATCGGCCGCCAGTCGTTCTCCATCGAGGCGGCGAACGAATTCGACCCGCTGTTCGAAGACGTCTACGACTGGTGCGAACTGCAGGAGCTGGACCTGGACACCCTGATCCACGAGGACGGCACCGCGCAGATGGAAATCAACTTCCGTCACGGCGACGCGCTGTCCCTGGCCGACCAGATCCTGGTGTTCAAGCGCACCATGCGCGAAGCCGCGCTCAAGCACGACGTGGCCGCGACCTTCATGGCCAAGCCGATGACCGGCGAACCGGGCAGTGCGATGCACTTGCACCAGAGCATCATCGACATCGAGACCGGCAAGAACATCTTCTCCAACGAAGACGGCACCATGAGCCAGCTGTTCCTGCACCACATCGGCGGCCTGCAGAAGCTGATCCCCGAGCTGTTGCCGCTGTTCGCGCCGAACGTCAACTCGTTCCGCCGCTTCCTGCCGGACACCTCGGCGCCGGTGAACGTGGAGTGGGGCGAAGAGAACCGCACCGTGGGCCTGCGCGTGCCGGATGCCGGCCCGCAGAACCGCCGGGTGGAGAACCGCCTGCCGGGCGCCGACGCCAACCCGTACCTGGCCATCGCCGCGAGCCTGCTGTGCGGCTACATCGGCATGGTCGAGGGCTTCAACCCGAGCGCGCCGGTGGTGGGCCGCGGCTACGAGCGCCGCAACCTGCGCCTGCCGCTGACCATCGAGGATGCCCTGGAGCGCATGGAGAAGAGCGCCACCATCGAGAAATACCTGGGCAAGAACTTCATCACCGGCTACGTCGCGGTCAAGCGGGCCGAGCATGAAAACTTCAAGCGCGTGATCAGTTCGTGGGAGCGCGAATACCTGCTGTTCGCCGTCTGACGCGCCCGGCGCGGCCGTCGCACGCCGCGCCTTCACCGATAACAAGGAGAATTGGCATGACCAGCAACAACCCGCAAACCCGTGAGTGGCAAACCTTGAGCAGCGAGCATCACCTGGCTCCGTTCAGCGACTTCAAGCAGTTGAAGGAGAAGGGCCCGCGGATCATCACCAATGCCAAGGGCGTGTACCTGTGGGACAGCGAGGGCAACAAGATCCTCGACGGCATGGCCGGCCTGTGGTGCGTGGCCATCGGCTACGGCCGCGACGAACTGGCCGACGCCGCCGCGAAACAGATGCGCGAGCTGCCGTACTACAACCTGTTCTTCCAGACCGCCCACCCGCCGGCGCTGGAACTGGCCAAGGCCATCGCCGACGTGGCGCCCGAGGGCATGAACCACGTGTTCTTCACCGGCTCCGGCTCCGAAGGCAACGACACCATGCTGCGCATGGTCCGCCACTACTGGGCGATCAAGGGCCAGCCGAACAAGAAAGTCATCATCAGCCGCAAGAACGGCTACCACGGCTCCACCGTGGCCGGCGCGAGCCTGGGCGGCATGACCTACATGCACGAGCAGGGCGACCTGCCGATCCCGGGCATCGTCCACATCGCCCAACCGTACTGGTTCGCCGAAGGCGGCGACATGACCCCCGAAGAGTTCGGGATCTGGGCGGCCAACCAGCTGGAAGAGAAGATCCTGGAGATCGGCGTGGACAACGTCGGCGCCTTCATCGCCGAGCCGATCCAGGGCGCGGGCGGCGTGATCATTCCGCCGGACACCTACTGGCCGCGCATCAAGGAGATCCTCGCCAAGTACGACATCCTGTTCGTGGCGGACGAAGTGATCTGCGGCTTCGGCCGTACCGGCCAGTGGTTCGGCAGCGATTTCTACGGCCTCAAGCCGCACATGATGACCATCGCCAAAGGCCTGACGTCCGGCTACATCCCGATGGGCGGCCTGATCGTGCGCGACGAAGTGGTGGCGGTGCTCAACGAGGGCGGCGACTTCAACCACGGCTTCACCTACTCCGGCCACCCGGTGGCGGCGGCGGTGGGGCTGGAGAACATCCGCATCCTGCGCGAAGAGAAGATCATCGAGCGCGCCCACGAGGAAACGGCACCGTATTTGCAAAAGCGTCTGCGTGAACTCAACGATCACCCGCTGGTGGGGGAAGTGCGCGGGGTCGGCCTGCTGGGGGCCATCGAGCTGGTGCAGGACAAGGCCACCCGCAAGCGCTACGAAGGCAAGGGCGTGGGCATGATCTGCCGCCAGTTCTGCTTCGACAACGGGCTGATCATGCGCGCCGTGGGCGACACCATGATCATTGCCCCGCCGCTGGTGATCAGCAAGGCGGAAATCGATGAGCTGGTGACCAAGGCGCGCAAATGCCTGGATCTGACCCTGAGTGCGTTGCAAGGCTAAGTGCTAGGCTCTTTGCGTGGGTGCCGCCGGCATGCGCGCACGGAGCTGTCAGAAAGGCCGGTCTTTCCTTGAAAGACCGGCCCGGATCTTGCCAGACTAGCCGCGGTTCCGGTTGTCGGGGTTCGGCCGCTGAACAAAGTGGTTCAAAAAAGAAAAATTTGGAGCATGACGCATGAAGGCATTAGGTAAAAAGCTTGCTGGCAAGACACTGCTCGCCCTGTCCGTGGCGGGCATGATGGCGGGTGCGGTCCACGCGGACGACAAAGTGCTGCACGTCTACAACTGGTCGGACTACATCGCGCCGGACACCATCGCCAACTTCGAGAAGGAGTCGGGGATCAAGGTCGTCTACGACGTGTTCGACAGCAACGAGACCCTGGAAGCCAAGCTGCTGGCGGGCAAGTCCGGCTACGACGTGGTCGTGCCGTCGAACAACTTCCTGGCCAAGCAGATCAAGGCCGGCGTCTACCAGGAGCTGGACACCTCCAAGCTGCCGAACTGGAAGAACCTGAACCAGGATCTGCTCAAGGCCGTGTCGGTCAGCGACCCGGGCAACAAGCACGCCTTCCCGTACATGTGGGGCTCGATCGGCATCGGCTACAACCCGGAGAAGGTCAAGGCGGCGCTGGGCACCGACAAGATCGATTCCTGGGACGTGCTGCTCAAGCCTGAGAACATCGCCAAGCTCAAGGGCTGCGGCGTGAGCTTCCTCGATTCGCCGACCGAAATGATCCCGGTCGCGCTGCATTACCTGGGCCTGCCGACCGACAGCCAGAAGAAAGACGACATCAAGAAGGCCGAGGAACTGTTCCTCAAGATCCGTCCTTCGATCACCTACTTCCACTCCTCCAAGTACATCTCGGACCTGGCCAACGGCAACATCTGCGTAGCGGTCGGCTACTCGGGTGACGTGCAGCAGGCCAAGTCCCGTGCCGCCGAGGCGGGTGACAAGGTGAAAGTCAGCTACGCCATTCCGAAGGAAGGCGCTGGCAGCTTCTTCGACATGGTCGCCATTCCGAAGGATGCCGAAAACGTTGAAGGCGCCTACAAGTTCATGACCTTCCTGCAGAAGCCTGAAGTCATGGCCGGCATCACCAACGCCGTACGCTTCCCGAACGGCAACGCCGCCGCCACGCCACTGGTGGAGAAGGACATCACCAGCGATCCGGGCATCTACCCGCCGGCGGACGTGCAGGCCAAGCTGTATGCGATCGCCGACCTGCCGGCCGCGACCCAGCGTGAGCTGACCCGCAGCTGGACCAAGATCAAGTCCGGCAAATAAGCCGGTTTGAGGCAGCGACCGCTGGCCGTCGTCCCCGCGAGGGCGGCCAGCGGCGCAATTAAATGACTGAAAGTTTTGCTTGAACGGTTTTTCGAGGGTAAGTTGCGCGCCGGTTTTGTTGCCGGGCAGCCACGGCTGTCATGCAATGCGGGGCAACTTGGGCCCAACTGATTTTAGAGGACCTTCACTTGCCTATTTTTTCTTCGTTGCGCAATGCCCTGCTGGCCGCAGTCGGCCTGACCTTCGCTGTCGGAGCCCAGGCCGCCGGTACGGTGCATATTTATAACTGGTCGGACTACATCGGCGAGACCACCCTGGCGGACTTCCAGAAGGCCACCGGGATCAAGCCGGTCTACGACGTGTTCGACTCCAACGAAACCCTGGAAGGCAAGCTGCTGGCCGGCCGCACCGGCTACGACGTGGTCGTGCCGTCGAACCACTTCCTGGGCAAGCAGATCAAGGCAGGGGCGTTCCAGAAGCTCGACAAGTCCCAGCTGGGCAACTACGGCAATCTCGACCCGGCGCTGCTCAAGCGCCTGGAGCAGAACGACCCGGGCAACCTGTATGCCGTGCCGTACCTGTGGGGCACCAACGGCATCGGCTACAACGTCGACAAGGTCAAGGCCGTGCTGGGCGTCGACAAGATCGATTCCTGGGGCGTGCTGTTCGAGCCTGAGAACATCAAGAAGCTGCAGAGCTGCGGCGTGGCGTTCCTCGACTCGGCCGACGAAATGATGCCGACCGTGCTCAACTACCTGGGCCTGGACGCCAACAGCACCAGCGAGGCCGACTACAAGAAGGCCACCGAGAAGCTTTTGGCGGTGCGTCCGTACGTGACCTACTTCCATTCCTCCAAGTACATCACCGACCTCGCCAACGGCGACATCTGCGTGGCGGTCGGCTTCTCCGGCGACATCTTCCAGGCCAAGCACCGCGCCGAAGAGGCCAAGAAGGGCGTGAACATCGCCTACGCGATCCCGAAAGAGGGCGGTGCGCTGTGGTTCGACATGCTGGCGATCCCCAAGGATTCGACCAACGTCAAAGAGGCCCATGCCTTCATCAACTACCTGCTCAAGCCTGAGGTGATCGCCCAGGTCAGCGACTACGTCGGTTACGCCAACCCCAACCCGGGGTCGGACAAGCTGATGGAACAGTCCATCCGCACCGATGAGGCGGTCTACCCGCCGCAGGCCATCCTCGACAAGCTCTACGTGTCGAAGGAATTGCCGCCCAAGATTCAGCGTTTGATGACCCGCAGCTGGACCACGGTCAAGTCGGGCAAATAACTTCAAGGATCAAACTATCCAGCGTTCGTCTTGCGTGGGCGAACTGCACATTCTGTTGGGAGTTTCGTAAATGGCAGTTGCCTCCGGCGCCTACAAGAAAGCCCTCGAGGGCGACCAGACACCGAAACAGGTGCTGGTCAAAATCGACCGGGTCACGAAAAAGTTCGACGAGACGGTTGCCGTGGACGACGTGTCCCTGGAAATCAAGAAGGGCGAGATCTTCGCCCTGCTCGGCGGCTCGGGATCGGGCAAGTCCACCCTGCTGCGGATGCTGGCAGGCTTCGAACGGCCCACGGAGGGGCGCATTTTCCTCGACGGCGTCGACATCACCGACATGCCGCCGTACGAGCGTCCGATCAACATGATGTTCCAGTCCTACGCCCTGTTCCCGCACATGACCGTGGCGCAGAACATCGCCTTCGGCCTCAAGCAGGACAAGATCCCGTCCGCCGAGATCGACGCCCGCGTGGCCGAGATGCTCAAGCTGGTGCAGATGAGCCAGTACGCCAAGCGCAAGCCGCACCAGCTCTCCGGCGGCCAGCGTCAGCGTGTGGCCCTGGCCCGTTCGCTGGCCAAGCGGCCCAAGCTGCTGCTGCTCGACGAACCGATGGGCGCGCTGGACAAGAAGCTGCGCTCGCAGATGCAGCTGGAACTGGTGGAGATCATCGAGCGCGTGGGCGTGACCTGCGTGATGGTGACCCACGACCAGGAAGAGGCCATGACCATGGCCGAGCGCATCGCGATCATGCACCTGGGCTGGATCGCCCAGATCGGCAGCCCGATCGACATCTACGAAACCCCGACCAGCCGCCTGGTCTGTGAATTCATCGGCAACGTGAACATCTTCGAAGGCGAAGTGATCGACGACGCCGAAGGCCACGCGACCATCACCTGCAAGGACCTGGACCGGCAGATCTACGTCGGCCACGGCATCAGCACCTCGGTGCAGGACAAGTCCGTGACCTACGCGATCCGTCCGGAGAAGCTGCTGGTCACCGCCGACATGCCGACCTGCGAGTACAACTGGTCCAGCGGCAAGGTGCACGACATCGCCTACCTGGGCGGCCATTCGGTGTTCTACGTCGAGCTGCCGAGCGGCAAGCTGGTGCAGTCGTTCGTCGCCAACGCCGAGCGCCGCGGCCAGCGTCCGACCTGGGGCGACCAGGTCTACGTGTGGTGGGAAGACGACAGCGGCGTGGTGCTTCGCTCATGAACATGCGCAAACTCAAGCGTCGCCTCAACCGGATCGTTCCCGGTGGCCGCCAGCTGGTGATCGGGGTTCCGTTCATCTGGCTGTTCCTGTTCTTCATGCTGCCGTTCTTCATCGTCCTGAAGATCAGCTTCGCCGAAGCCGACGTGGCCATCCCGCCGTACACCGAGATCTACAGCTACGCCGAGCAGAAGCTGCAGCTGCTGCTGAACCTGGGCAACTACGCGATGCTGGGCGACGACGAGCTGTACCTGTCGGCCTACCTCGGCTCGCTGAAGATGGCGTTCTTCAGCACGCTGCTGTGCCTGCTGATCGGCTATCCGATGGCCTATGGCATCGCCACCGCGCGCAAGGAAACCCAGACCGTGCTGGTGCTGCTGATCATGATGCCGACCTGGACGGCGATCCTGATCCGCGTCTATGCGTGGATGGGCATCCTCAGCAACAACGGCCTGCTCAACGGCTTCCTGATGAGCATGGGCTTTATCGATGAGCCGCTGCAGATCCTCAACACCAACCTTGCGGTGTACATCGGTGTGGTCTACTCGTACCTGCCGTTCATGATCCTGCCGCTCTACGCCAACCTCGTGAAGCATGACCCGAGCCTCCTGGAGGCCGCGTCCGACCTGGGCTCGAGCACCTTCAACAGCTTCTGGAAAATCACCGTGCCGCTGTCCAAGAACGGCATCATCGCCGGCTGCATGCTGGTGTTCATCCCGGTGGTGGGCGAGTTCGTGATCCCTGAGCTGCTCGGCGGCCCCGAGACGCTCATGATCGGCAAGGTGCTGTGGCAAGAGTTCTTCAACAACCGCGACTGGCCGGTGGCCTCCGCCCTGGCGGTGGTGATGCTGGCGATCCTGATCGTGCCGATCATCCTGTTCAACCGCAGCCAGGCCAAGGAAATGGAGGGTAAAGAATGAAGCGCTTCCGTTTCTCCAGCCTGATGCTGGTGCTGGGCCTGCTGTTCATCTACCTGCCGATGCTGATCCTGGTGATCTACTCGTTCAACGCCTCGAAGCTTGTGACGGTGTGGGGCGGCTGGTCGGTGAAGTGGTACGTCGGCCTGCTCGACAACACCCAGCTGATGGGTTCGGTGGTGCGCTCGCTGGAGATCGCCTGCTACACCGCGATCGCCGCCGTGGCGCTGGGTACGCTGGCGGCGTTCGTGCTGACCCGCATCACCCGCTTCAAGGGCCGCACGCTGTTCGGCGGCCTGGTCACCGCGCCGTTGGTGATGCCTGAGGTGATCACCGGCCTGTCGCTGTTGCTGCTGTTCGTGGCCATGGCGCAGATGATCGGCTGGCCCCAGGAGCGCGGCATCGTCACCATCTGGATCGCCCACACCACGTTCTGCGCGGCCTATGTGGCGGTGGTGGTGTCGGCGCGCCTGCGCGAGCTGGATCTGTCGATCGAAGAGGCGGCGATGGATCTCGGCGCGCGGCCGTGGAAGGTGTTCATCCTGATTACCATCCCGATGATCGCGCCGTCGCTGGCGGCGGGCGGCATGATGTCGTTCGCCCTGTCGCTGGACGACCTGGTGCTGGCCAGCTTCGTGTCCGGCCCCGGCTCGACCACGCTGCCGATGGAAGTGTTCTCGGCGGTGCGCCTGGGCGTGAAGCCTGAGATCAACGCCGTGGCCAGCCTGATCCTGCTGGCGGTGTCGCTGGTGACCTTCCTGGTCTGGTTCTTCAGCCGCCGTGCCGAGGAAGCGCGCCGCAAGGCGATCCAGCAAGCCATCGAGGAAAGCGCTGCCGATTCGTGGAAGCAACCGGACGTGCGCCGCTCGGCCACCCCGGAAGTGGCTTGAATCCGGGGGAGATCACAGTTCTGTGGTTGTCCCCAATCCCTGTGGGAGCGGGCTTGCCCGCGATAGCGGTCTGACATTCAACAAATTTGTTGGCTGTTATGACGTCATCGCGGGCAAGCCCGCTCCCACAGGTTTTTATGTGATCAGGAAATCCACGGTGAGTGGCGGATGACCTCGACGAAGTTCATCGGCTTGAACCCCGGTTCCTGATCCTTCAGCACATCGGTCTTCACATTGCCGAACGTGGTCTGCGGACGGTGGCGCAAGCCGTCGGCGAACGCGCAGATGATGCACTCCTTGAACCCCTCGCCCCGCGGGTGCGCATGCACCACGGCTTCGCGCTGCACGTGGGTGAACGCGGCGTAGTCCATGCCCAGCACGTCCATCTCCACGCCGGCGGTCACCAGCGCCACGGTCGGGCGCAAGTGCTTGGGCACGCCCGGGGTGGTGTGCAGGGCGATCGACAGCCACACCTGCTCGATGTCGTCGTCGCTCAAGCCGTAAGGCTTGAGGAAGGCTGCGGCCGCGTTGGCGCCGTCGACCTCGAAGCGCTCGTCGTCGCTGCGGTGGCCTTCGACCAGGCCCAGGTCGTGGAACATCGCGCCGACGTAGAGCAGCTCCGGGTCGTAGGCCAGTTGCCGGCGTTCGCCGCTCAGCGCGCCGAACAGGAACACCCGGCGCGAGTGGTGATAGAGCAGGTCGGACTCGATGTCGCGGATGTATTCGGTGGTGGCGCGGGCCAGTGCGCTGTCGGGGATGCTGATGCCGGCGATGGTGGTGCTCATGGGAGTCGTCCTCGTGGAAAACGCCGTGGCGGCGCTGATGGACAAAGTCTGTTCCCCGGCCCGGAACGGGACAATCGACCCATGGCTGCGATCCTTGCCAATGCGCCTGCAAATCGTGCCAGCTCGCTTCCGGAGCGCGGATTGGCTAAGGTTTGGGCCCTCGCCACAGGGATTTGCCTGAACCATGAACAGAACCGTCGCCATCGTGGTGTTCCCCGGCGTGCAGTCGCTGGATGTCACGGGCCCCATGGACGTGCTGGCCGAGGCCGGGCGCTTTCTGGCGCCGGAGGATCACTACCGCCTGGAAGTGATCGGCACCGAAACCGGGCCGGTGCGCTGCTCCAACGGCTTGGCGCTGACCCCCGACCGGCATTTTCGCGAAGCGTCGCAAACCTACGACCTGCTGCTGGTGGCCGGCGGACCGCAATTGCCGTTCACAACCTTCGGCGAGGCGTTCGATGGCTGGCTGCGCGAGGCCTGCGGGCGGGCGCGGCGCTTCGGTTCGATCTGCAACGGCGCGTTCATGCTGGCCCGTGCCGGCCTGCTGGAGGGGCGCACGGTGACCACCCACTGGAACGATGCCCAGGCCCTGGCGCAGCTGTGTCCGCAGGCCCGGGTCGAAGCGGACCGCCTGTATGTCGAGGACGGCGCGCTCTACACCTCGGCAGGGGTGACGGCGGGGATCGACCTGACGCTGTATCTGCTGGCGCGCGACCACGGCGCGGACGTGGCGCTGAACGTGGCCAAGCGCCTGGTGGTGTTCACCCAGCGCGCCGGCGGCCAGTCGCAGTTCAGCCCGTTCCTGACGCCCCACGCCGAGCCGACGTCGGCGGTCGCGCAGGTGCAGCAGTATGTGCTGGCCCATCTGGACGGGAACCTGGCCATCGCTGACCTGGCGAAGGCCGCGAACATGAGCGCACGCACGTTTTCCCGAGTGTTTGCCCGTGAGGCGCAGGTCACCCCGGCGGAGTTCGTCGAACGGGCACGGGTGGATGCGGCGCGGGTGATGCTGGAGAGCACGGCCTTGCCGCTCAAGACCGTCGCCTACCGGTGCGGCTTCCGTGATGCGCAGCACATGCGCAATGTGTTCAACCGCAGGCTCGGCGTGACGCCGCTGCAGTTCCGGCAGCACTTTGCGTTGCAGGTCTGAGGGGCAGGGGCGATCCGGCGGGCCTCATCGCGGGCAAGCCCGCTCCCACAGTGGTCTTCGGTGATCCTCGATACCTGTGGGAGCTGCGGTGTGACGACTCGACTTGCCAGGCGCCGCGCTGAAGGTTACTGGGCCGCCCGCGCCGGCAGCAGCTTGAGGGTGCTGCGGGTGTTGGCCGTCACTTCCTCGTCGCTGAAGTGCGCCTGCACGTACATCCCGTCCACGTAGGCCTCGGCCTGATCGTCGTAGTGGCTGTCGAACGGCACGCCGCTCTGGCCCACCGGGTTGATGGTGAGGCTGTGGGCCGGGTCGGCGAAGTCGATCAGGCGCCGGGTGGACGGCCCGTAGGTGACCGGCCACGGCGCCGGGCCGATCTTCGCCGAGAGGTTGTTCGGCACTTCGTGGCTGCCCGGCGCGGCGTAGGGGCCGACGTTGAAGATCCGATCCAGGGGCTTCTGCTGGCCCAGCGGGTGGCCGTGGGTCAGGGTGTGCGCCGTGCCCCACTGCCAGCGCGCCGGGTCGTCGCCCAGGGTCTGCTTCAGGTGCGCCATGCTGGCCTGCCAGGCCGCCTTGACGGTGTCGGCGCGGGTTTCCTTTTCCGGGGTGGCGCGGTTGTCCCACCACGGTGAGTCGGCGTTCGCCGCCAGGCGCGGCAACGCGGCGTCGATCACCCGGGTCGACAGCAGCGTCTCGAAGAAGTCGTTGCCCAGCTCATCGCGCATCGCCGCGTCGGCGAGGTCGTACAGGAACTGGTTGAACACCGTCGCGCTGACCGAATCCAGCGGATAGTCGCCTTGCCACTGGGTCAGTTGCCCGATCAGCTTGAGCTGCGCCGGGTCGCTCACTACCTCACGCAGAACCGGCAGCAGCGGCGCCAGCAGGCGCGGCCCGTAGGCGGTGGCGGTGCCCAGCTGCAGCTTCTGGTTGGCCTCATTGTCCCACTTCACGGACTTGTCGGCGAGCTGGCGGTTGAGCTGCTGGCCACGGTCGGCCAGGTTGTAGTAGCCGGGGATCTCCAGGCCGGTGGGCGACACCGGCTGGAAGTTGGCCGACACGATGTAGCCCCGCGCCGGGTTCTCTTCCTGGGGGTTGGCGCTGAAGGGGTAGTAACCGTCCTTGTCCGCCTGGCTGCTCGCGCCGTCGAGGATGAAGCCCGGCTTCACCCCGGCCGGACGCTTGGGCAGCAGGGCCGCCGCCCACCAGCCGATGTCGCCTTTGGCGTTGGCATAGACGATGTTCAGCCCCGGCGCCTGCACCTTGGCCGCCGCGGCGCGGGCCTTGGCCAGCGTGTCGGCGCGGTTGAGCTGGTAGAAACCGTCGAGGATCGGGTTGGGCGTTTCGAGGAAAGCCCACCACATGGCGATGGGTGTCTTGCCGGCGGCGGTGCCGAGGGCGTCGTTGACGATCGGGCCATGGGGCGACTGGCGCAGGGTGACGGTCACCGGCGCCTGGCCTTTCACCGCGATCTGCTGCTCGCTGCTGACCATGTCCGTCCACTGGCCGCGGTGCCAGACCTGGTTCGGGTTGTCCGGGTTGACCTTTTCGGCCACCAGATCCAGGTCGTCGTTCTGGAACATGGTCAGGCTCCAGCCGAAGTCCAGGTTGTGCCCCAGGAACGCGAACGGCACCAGCGCCTGGTGATAGCCGTACAGCTCGAAGCCCGGCGCCGACAGCTGCGCCTCGTACCACACCGCCGGCACCGAGAAGCGGATGTGCGGATCCCCGGCCAGCAGCGGCTTGCCGCTCTTGCTGCGGCTGCCGGCGACCGCCCAGGCGTTGCTGCCTTCGAACTGCGGCAGGCCGTGGTCGATCAGCGCCTGTTCGCTGAGTCGGGCGAGGGCGTTCAGGTCTTGCCAGTCGCTGGCGGCCAGGGCCAGCGCCGAAGGGCTGCGCCCCTTGGCCAGCACACCCTTGGGCTGCCAGTCGAGGTCGAAGACATTCAGGTAGTCGGCGCCGAGCCGGTCGCGCACGTAGGTCAGCAACGGCTCGGTGCGAAACGCCGCCGCGAAGCTGTACGCCATGTAGCCGGCGACGCTGATGCTGTCTTCGGCGGTGAACGGCCGCTTGGGGATGCCCAGCACGTCGAACTCGAGGGGGGCGGCGTGGCTGTCCTGATACTGGTTGATGCCGTCCAGATAGGCTTCCAGGGCCTTCCACGCCGGTGACTGGCGGTCGAGGCCGGCGACGTAGCTGGCGGCCCGTTCGCGGATGCGCAGGCTGCGGAACAGCTTGTCGGTGTCGAGCAGCTTGGGCCCCAGCACTTCGGCCAGCTCGCCTCGGGCCAGGCGGCGCATGGCTTCCATCTGGAACAGCCGGTCCTGGGCGTGCACGTAGCCGAGGGCGCGGTAGAGGTCGGTTTCGCTTTCGGCGCGGATGTGGGGGACGCCGCGTTCGTCGTAGCGCACGGTCACCGAGCCTTGCAGGTTGCGCAGCGCCATCTGGCCCTGACGCGTCGGCTGCTTGCTGTACACGTAGCCGCCGGCGGCGACGAGCAGCGCGACGATGAGCAAGGCAAGAACGGTGAAGACGCGTTTCATGGTGACTCCTTGTGCGTTCGGGATCCCCGCCCATGGGGGCCGTCAACAATTAGCACAGACCTTGTGCGCCGTGCATCGCTGTCTTTCGAAAAGTCCGGAATGCCTTAAGGCCCGGTCGCCGGCCACGGACAATAGCAGCCGACCGCCAGCGTGTGGGTGGCGTTGACCGGGCGGTCTTCGCTGAGCGCATTGAGGATCGGTTCGATGAAGCTGTTGGCGGAGTTGCAGGTCAGGCCTTCGCTGTACGGCCCGAAGTATGCCAGCTTGCCGCTGCGGTCCCAGATCGCCACCGCCGGGCTTGCGGGGATCTGTTCGGCGCCGGGCAGCGCGTCGAGGGTCTTGAGGTTGCCGAGGCCGGCGGGCAACTGGCCGTGGCTGCCGGCCTTCTGCACCGCGAAGAACTCCACGCCCTTGGCGCTGAAGCGCTCGACCATCTCCGTCAGGTGCTGCTGGTTGCCGACGTTGCACGGGCAGGCGGGATCCCAGAAATGCACCAGGCGGATGCTGCCGGGACCGGCGAGGTCGTCCGGCAGGCGCAGCGGATCGCCGGAGAACACCGCCGTGTGTGAGCTGAAGGCACGCAGGTAACGGCCCTGGAACCAGTCGTACGCCGCCCACAGCACCCCGGCGCACACGAGCGCGAGCAGGCTGGCGAACAGGGCGGTGCGGTAGGGCGGACGCATGGTTTTCGATCCTCGAAGGCCGGCTAGCTTGCCATGCCTGCCGCGACAGATGAATATCGCAGGCCGATAAAGTCTGTTCACCGTTCTGGAAGTGCCCATGTCTGCGACCTTCAACCCCGATCATCTGCGTGCCGGCCTGCGGCCCCTGGCCCAGTGGCAGCCGCTGTCGGACGAGGCCAAGGCGTACCAGCGGTTCTACCGCACCGACTTCCCCGAGCGCGACGTGTGGCGCGGCATGGGCCGCTTCGAGGTGGACGGCTACGAACTGGTCAGCCATTGCTGGTGGCCGGAGACCGCCAAGGGCACGCTGTTCCTGCTCCACGGCTTCTACGACCACACCGGGCTCTACCGGCATGTGATCGCTTGGGCGCTGGACCAGGGCTTCGCGGTGATCGCCTGCGACCTGCCGGGGCACGGGCTGTCGAGCGGCGAGCGGGCGAGCATCCGCGACTTCTCCGAGTACCAGGACGCCCTGCACGGGCTGTTCGCCGAGGCGCGCTCGATCGCCTTGCCGCAGCCGTGGCACCTGTGCGGGCAAAGCACGGGTGCGGCGATCGTGGTCGATCATCTGCTCGACCAAAGCGTCGAGAGCCCCGCCCAGGGCCAGGTGATCCTGCTGGCGCCGCTGGTGCGGCCGCGGGCCTGGGGCTGGTCGCAGCTGAGCTACTACCTGCTGCGGCCCTTCGTCCGGGGCATCGCCCGGCGCTTCAGCGAGAACACCAACGATCCGGCGTTCCTGCCGTTCCTGCAGGCCGACCCGCTGCAGCCAAAGCGTTTGCCGACGAAGTGGGTCGGGGCGCTGTCGCGCTGGATCGAGCGCATCGAATACGCCAAGAAGAGCCCGCGCCGGCCGCTGATCGTCCAGGGCCAGGCGGACATGACCGTGGACTGGCCGCACAACCTTCAGGTGCTGAAGTGGAAGTTCGACCGGCCGCAGATCCTGATGCTGCCGCAGGCGCGGCATCACCTGGCCAACGAGGTGGTGGAGATGCGCGAGGAGTATTTCGAGTTCCTGAGCAAGCGGATCAAGGGCAACCAGCGGTAGCGGCCTTCCGGGCGCCATCGCGGGCAAGCCCGCTCCCACAGGTTTCGAGGCGTACACAAGGTTTTTGAACGACCGCGATCACTGTGGGAGCGGCGGTGCGACGATTCGACTTGCCCGCGATAGGGCCCGGAAGGCGATACGGATCACTGGCCGAGGTTCGACGCGCTCTGGCCGACCGCCAGCCCCGCCCGGATCGCCGCCAGCGCCGCTTGGTAATAGGCCTTGCCCTCGGCGGACTCGGCGAAGGTCGCGAACTCTTCCAGCTCTTCGTCCGACAGGTCGCGGTAGACGTACAGCAGCGTGTTGTTCAGGTCGGCGCCGATCTGCTCCATCAGCCGCTGACGCTGGCCGTCGAGCATGCCCTGGGCCTGGCCGGCGCCGAGCAGGCCGGGAATCATCGAGCTGAGGCTGTCGGCCGCCACACCGGCGATCGCCAGGCTGACTTCAGCGCCGGCCTCGCGGGCGGGCAGCGCCTGGGCCAGGTGCCCGATGATCAGCAGGCGGCTGTCGCTGGCCGGCATCTTCGGCAGGCCTTTGGCGTTCTTCGCCAGTTGGTCGCGGCGGGTTGCCAGCAGCTCGGCGGCGACGATCTTCTTGCCCAGCGGCGACTGGAAAAAGGACAGGGCCGGTTTCGGGTCGGCGAGGTTCTGGCGCAGTTGCGCTTCGGCGCGCCGATCCACGGACTGAGGGGCGAAACGCTGGTTGCTGTTGTTGACCAGGGCCTGGAACACCGCCGGCGGCAGGCTGTTCTGATAGCGCTGCTGCGCGGCGCTCAGGGCGTCGTTGAAATGCGCGCGCTGTTCCGGCCAGCCGGCGACCTTGTACAGCTGGTCGTGGCTGTCTGCCCAGGCGGGCAACACGCAGAACATCAACAGTGAGAAAAACAAACGGCGCATAAGGACTCCTGTCAGCAGCCGACTATTCTCCGTGCGGTGCCGGTACTTGTCGAGAATTCGTATCAGGCCGCCGCGTGGCTCTGTCGGATTTCTCGCCGCCGGCATACTATGCGCGCCATGCCCATATCCTCTGATCACCCGCTGCTGCTGCGCATCGTCGACGACCTCGCCGACCATGGCTGGTCGCAGCAGAACATTTTCCTGCCCCAGGACCTGACCCGCGCGTTGGCGGCCGAGTGCCGCAAGCGCGCGGCCGAGGGCGAACTGGCACCGGCGGCGGTCGGGCGCGGCGCCTCCACGGAAGTCCGCGAAGGCATTCGCGGCGACCATATCCAATGGCTCGAACCGGGCCAGGACGCGGCCAGCGACCGCTACCTGAACCTGATGGACAGCCTGCGCGAGGCGCTCAACCGCGGGCTGTTCCTGGGCCTCGAAGACTTCGAGTGCCACTTCGCCCTGTATCCGCCGGGGGCGTTCTACCGCCGGCACGTCGACCGTTTCCGCGACGACGACCGGCGTGCGGTCTCGGCGGTGATCTACCTCAACGACGCTTGGCTGCCGGAGGACGGCGGCCAGCTGCGCATGTACCTGGACGACGAACGCATCCACGACGTGCAGCCCACGGGCGGTTGCCTGGTGGTGTTCCTCTCCGGCGACGTGCCCCACGAAGTGCTGCCGGCCAACCGCGAGCGCCTGTCGCTGACCGGCTGGTTCCGCCGCCGCGGCAACGAGCCGTTCTGAGATGGAGCGGATCCTGGTCAGCCGCTGCCTGCTCGGCCACCCCGTGCGTTACGACGGCGGGGCCGGCGGGCCGTTCGGGCTGCTGGAGCAATGGGTGGCCGAGGGGCGCGTGGTGCCGACGTGCCCCGAGGTGGCCGGCGGTCTGCCCACGCCCCGGGCGGCGGCGGAGATCCCGGGCGGGCAGGGCGGTGAAGTGCTGGACGGCACCGCCGCGGTCATCACCACCGACGGCGAGGACGTCAGCGCGCAGTTCCTGTCCGGGGCGCAGCAGGCCCTGGAGCTGGTGCGCCGCCACGGCATCCGGATCGCCGTGCTCAAGGCCAACAGCCCGTCCTGCGGCAACCGGCTGACCTATGACGGGACGTTCAGCGGGGTGAAGGT
This sequence comes from Pseudomonas sp. B7(2017), assembly GCF_002112745.1. Classification (NCBI taxonomy): domain Bacteria; kingdom Pseudomonadati; phylum Pseudomonadota; class Gammaproteobacteria; order Pseudomonadales; family Pseudomonadaceae; genus Pseudomonas; species Pseudomonas sp. B7(2017). The sequence goes on from NZ_NEIP01000001.1 coordinate 445,532, forward strand.
CTCAGGCGAAGGGGTCACCGCGGCGCTGCTCAAGCGCCACGGCGTGCAGGTGTTCAGCGAACTGGAGCTGCCGCAGGCCGCCGAGGCCCTGGCAACGCTCGACTGACCTGCGGCGCTCCCGCTGCCGCCATCGCCAGCAGGCTGGCTCCCACAGATCCGGTGCCCAAGCACAAAACCTGTGGGAGCCGGCTTGCCGGCGATTGGGCCGGCACCTCCGACATCACCGGCGCCTGACCCCATGCCTTCGCGGGCGAACCCCGCTTCTGCGTTGACCGCGGACGCTGCACTCAGCCTGGATCCTTGTGGGAGCCAGCCTGCTGGCGATGGCGTCCGCCAAGGCGCCGCAGGGCTACAGGCTCATGGGTTTTCGGCAGGCTGCTCCAGCCACTTCTGCGTCAGCGTCGCCAGCCGGCCGTCCGCCTTGATCCGCTGCAACGCGTTCTCCAGGCTCGCGTGGAACGCCGGGTTGCCTTTCTGGTACGGAATCGCCAGCGCCACCGGCGCTTCGTCCTTGGGCTTGCCCTCGGTCAGGGCCTGCACCAGCACCAGCGGGCGCGGCTGCTCGTCCTTCTTGGCCAGCCACCGCGGGTTGACCTGGCCGTAGGGTTCGCTGACGTCGAAACGATCCTTGAGCGCCGGGGTCAATGCCATGTGGTTGAGGGCGATGTCGTACTTGCCGCTTTCGACGCCCTGGAGCAGGTCGCCTTCGTCGGTGACGGTGAAGTCGGCCCGCACATCCAGCTCGTTGGCCAGCAGTTGCCCCAGCTCGACCTCGAACCCCGCGAGCGTGTCGCCGTCCTTGAAATTGAAGGGCGGTGTATTAGCCTCAAGGGCGATGCGCAACTCGCCGCGGTCGTTGATGTCATCCATCAGTTCGGCATGGGCCAGGGGGCTCAGAAGGGGAAGCAGGCAGATCAGGCCAGGCAGGAAACGCATGGTCACTCCTTTGAAATCATTGTCGCGGCCTGATGTTCAGGCTCGCTTTGCTATGGTTGACGAGTGCCTTCGACAACGAATGGTCATGAAGTTGTCATGACCGCGCGGATTTTACGGAAAAACTGGAGAAGAGAATGAAAACATTCATGTCACGTGCTGCTTTGGCTGGTTTGCTGATGGGCGTTTCGGTGCTGGCCAGTGCGGCCACGCCGGCGCCGAAGGGAGCCGAAGTGTTCATCGTTTCTCCCGAGGACGGAGCCACGGTTTCGCAGACCTTCACCGTCAAGTTCGGCACCAAGGATGTCGCGCTGGCACCGGCTGGTGATGCCACGCCGAATACCGGTCACCACCATCTGCTGATCGACGCCAAGGAGACTGTTCCGGTCGGCGCAGTGGTGCCGACCGACGCCAACCATATGCATTTCGGCAAGGCCCAGACGTTCGCAGAAATCAAACTTGCTCCGGGCCAGCACACCCTGCAGCTGGAGCTGGGCGACAAGAACCACATGGCGTTCGACCCGCCGATCGTTTCGGAGAAGATCACCATCACGGTGAAATGACGGTTCTGCGGGCATGAAAAAGGGAGCTCCGAGGAGCTCCCTTTTTTGTTGCTCAGCGACCGGTCAGAACAGCACGCGGCTGCGGATGGTGCCGTTGACGTGCTGCAGCTTCTCTTGCGCCAGCTCCGAGTACTCGGCGTCGACGTCGATCACCACGTAGCCGACCTTCTCGTTGGTCTGCAGGAACTGACCCGAGATGTTGATGCCGTTTTCGGCGAAGACCTTGTTGATCTCGCTCATCACGCCCGGGACGTTCTCGTGGATGTGCAGCAGACGGTGCTTGCCCGGGTGGGCCGGCAGGGCCACTTCCGGGAAGTTCACGGACGATACCGACGTACCGTTGTCGCTGTACTTGACCAGCTTCTCCGCCACTTCCAGGCCGATGTTGGCTTGCGCCTCGGCCGTGGAGCCGCCGATGTGCGGGGTCAGGATCACGTTGTCCAGGCCGCGCAGCGGGCTTTCGAACTCTTCGTCGTTGGAGCGCGGCTCCACCGGGAACACGTCGATGGCGGCGCCGATCAGGTGCTTGTCCTTGATCGCGGCGGCCAGGTGGTCCAGCTCGACCACGGTGCCGCGGGCGGCGTTGATCAGGATGCCGCCCTTCTTGATGGCGCGGATTTCCTTCTCGCCGATCATCCACTGGGTGGCGGCGGTTTCAGGCACGTGCAGGGTGACGATGTCGGACATGCCCAGCAGCTCGTGCAGGTTGCCGACCTGGACGGCGTTGCCCAGCGGCAGCTTGGTCACGGTGTCGTAGAAGTACACCTGCATGCCCAGGCCTTCGGCCAGGACCGACAGCTGGGTGCCGATGGAGCCGTAGCCGACGATGCCCAGCTTCTTGCCGCGGATCTCGAAGGAGTTGGCCGCGGACTTGATCCAGCCGCCACGGTGGCAGGAAGCGTTTTTCTCGGGGATGCCGCGCAGCAGCAGGATCGCCTCGGCCAGCACCAGTTCCGCCACGGAGCGGGTGTTGGAGTACGGCGCGTTGAACACGGCGATGCCGCGCTCGCGGGCCGCTTCCAGGTCGACCTGGTTGGTGCCGATGCAGAAACAGCCCACCGCCACCAGCTTCTTCGCGTGATCGAAGATCTCTTCGGTCAGTTGGGTGCGCGAGCGGATGCCGATGAAGTGAGCGTCAGCGATCTTTTCCTTGAGCTGGTCTTCCGGCAGGGAGCCTGTGAGGTACTCGATGCTGGTGTAGCCCGCCGCCTTGAGGACGTCGACAGCCGATTGGTGGACGCCTTCGAGGAGAAGGAACTTGATCTTGCTCTTGTCGAGAGAAGTCTTGCTCATCTGCGTAAACCTGTATCCCGGAGAAAAATGGCAGGAAATGGTCAACAGATGCTGACCCGGACGGCAGGAAAGCCGTCGCCGCAGAACCGCCGTTGGGCACTGGCCTGCGGGGTCGGTATGCTAGCATAGCCACCCCGCTAATCACTCATTCCTGCGACGTGAAGCGTCTTCAGGATGACCATGAATTGTTCGAGAGTTCTGTCGATGACCAATCCTGCCCTGATTGATGAACTGAAGACCCTGGTCGAGCCCGGCAAAGTCCTCACCGACGCCGACTCCCTGAACGCATACGGCAAGGATTGGACCAAGCATTTCGCCCCGGCGCCGAGCGCCGTCGTGTTCCCCAAGACCATCGAACAGGTGCAGGCCGTCGTGCGCTGGGCCAATGCGCACAAGGTGGCGCTGGTGCCGTCGGGCGGGCGCACCGGGCTGTCCGCCGCCGCGGTGGCGGCCAACGGCGAGGTGGTCGTGTCGTTCGACTACATGAACCGCATCCTCGACATCAACCTCACCGACCGCACCGCCGTCTGCCAGCCGGGGGTGGTCACCGAGCAGCTGCAGAACGCCGCCGAAGAGCATGACCTGTACTACCCGGTGGACTTCGCCTCCGCCGGTTCCAGCCAGATCGGCGGCAACATCGGCACCAATGCCGGCGGGATCAAGGTCATTCGCTACGGCATGACCCGCAACTGGGTGGCGGGCATGAAAGTCGTCACCGGCAAGGGCGACGTGCTGGAACTGAATAAGGACCTGATCAAGAACGCCACCGGCTACGACCTGCGGCAGCTGTTCATCGGCGCCGAAGGCACCCTGGGCTTTGTGGTCGAGGCCACCATGCGCCTGGACCGGGCGCCGAAAAACCTGACCGCGATGGTGCTCGGCACCCCGGACTTCGACTCGATCATGCCGGTGCTGCACGCCTTCCAGGGCAAGCTCGACCTGACCGCGTTCGAGTTCTTCTCCGACAAGGCGCTGGCCAAGGTGCTGGGCCGCGGCGACGTGCCGGCGCCGTTCGAGACCGACTGCCCGTTCTACGCGCTGCTGGAGTTCGAGGCGACCACCGAAGAGGTGGCCAACCTGGCCCTGGAGACCTTCGAACACTGCGTGGAGCAGGGCTGGGTGCTCGACGGCGTGATGAGCCAGAGCGAAACCCAGCTGCAGAACCTGTGGAAGCTGCGCGAGTACATCTCCGAAACCATCTCCCACTGGACGCCGTACAAGAACGACATTTCGGTCACCGTGGCGAAAGTCCCGGCGTTCCTCCAGGAAATCGACGCGATCGTCGGCAAGCACTACCCGGATTTCGAGATCGTCTGGTTCGGCCACATCGGCGACGGCAACCTGCACCTGAACATCCTCAAGCCGGACAACCTGAGCAAGGACGAGTTCTTCGCCAAGTGCGCCACCGTCAACAAGTGGGTGTTCGAGACCGTCGAGAAGTACAACGGCTCGATCTCCGCCGAACACGGCGTGGGCATGACCAAACGCGATTACTTGACCTACAGCCGCTCGCCGGCGGAAATCGAGTACATGAAAGCGGTCAAGGCGGTGTTCGACCCGAACGGCATCATGAACCCGGGCAAGATCTTCGCGGTTTGAGCGCAACCCTTGTGAATCAATGAAGGCAGGAGTCGGTAAATGAGCTATCAGCACCAATACGTCGACGGTACGCGGATTCACTTCCCGTTGGGGAAAGTGGTGTGCATCGGCCGCAACTACGCCGAACACGCCAAGGAACTGGACAACCCGGTGCCCACCGAGCCGTTGCTGTTCATCAAGCCCGGCAGTTGCGTGGTGCCGCTGGAGGGCGGGTTCAAGATTCCGACCGAGCGCGGTTCGGTGCACTACGAGGCCGAGATCGCCGTGCTGATCGGCAAGCCGCTGTCCACCCGGCCGAGCCGCGAGGAAGTGCTGGACGCCATCTCCGGCTTCGCCCCGGCGCTGGACCTGACCCTGCGCGACAAGCAGGCTGAGCTCAAGTCCAAGGGCCTGCCGTGGGAAATCGCCAAGTCCTTCGACGGTGCGGCGGTGATCGCCCCGTTCGTGGCCGCCGGCACCTTCGCCGACCTGACCGACATCGGCATCCGCCTGACCATCAACGGTGAAGTTCGCCAGGACGGCAACAGCAGCGCGATGCTCAACCCGATCGTGCCGATGATCCAGCACATGGCAGGCTGCTTCTCGCTGCAGGCCGGCGACGTGATCCTCACCGGCACGCCGGTGGGCGTCGGGCCGCTGAACGTCGGCGACGACATCGTGCTGGAGTTGCCGGGCGCCAGCCGCTTCACCAGCAGCGTGCGCTGATCCGTCATTGCCGCTGACGCCATCGCCGGCAGGCAGGCTCCCACAGGGTCTTGGGGCCTGTCAGGTATCTTGCGGATATCGGGGGGGCCTCTGTGGGAGCCAGCCTGCTGGCGATTCGCTGGATCAGCCACCGCAAGGGATGGATCGGTGCAGCGGCCCCCACAGGCAAGGCGATCCCGCCATTTGCCGTTTTTTTCACATCCTGTACGGATAATTCCGGTCATTCTGGCGTCTGAGCCGGCCCCTTTGTGCTATTACCCATAGCCTGAATTTTCGGAACGCGTCCTCTGATGTCATCTCAATCGCTGCCCAAGCTCAAATCCGCCCGCCGCCCGCGGTTCGTCATGCGTGGGTATTCCTGGCTGCTGCTGGTGGGCGCCGTCGCTTATGGCCTGGCGTACGCCATGCACTGGGACGACCGGGGCCTGCTGTGGGTGCAGGAGCGTTTCGAGAGCGCCGCCGAGCAGAAGGAAAGCATCTGGCTGCCCGACTACCGCGCGGTGATCGACGCCAAGCTGTTGCCGGGGATGGAAAAGGACGAGGCGTCGGATCTCTCCTACGACCCGCAGACCAAAACCCTGTTTTCGGTGATGGGCAAGAACCCTTTCCTGGTCGAGCTGACCCTGCAGGGCGATGTGCTGCGCAAGATGCCGCTGGTGGGCTGGAGCAATCCGGAAGGCGTCACCGTGATGGAGAACGGCCTGCTGGCCATCGTCGACGAACGCGACCACCTGCTGTCGATCGTCAAGGTCGACGCCGCCACCCGCGAACTCAAGCGCGACGACTATCCGAAGTACGACCTGGGCCCGTCCAAGGATCAGAACAAGGCGTTCGAGGCCATCACCTGGGACAAGCGCAACCAACGCCTGCTGCTGGGCGAGGAGCGTCCGCCGGCGTTGTTCACCTGGAGCAGCGACGGCAGCCAGGCCCTCAAGGGTGACAAGCAGAAGCTGCCGAGCGACGAGCTGGACCTGCGCAATCTCTCGGCCCTGGCCGTCGACCCGCGCACCGGCCACACCCTGGTGCTGTCCGCCGATTCGCACCTGCTGCTGGAGCTGGACGAAAAGGGCGAGCAGGTCAGCTTCATGACCTTGCTCGGCGGCTTCAACGGCCTGAAGAAAACCATCCCCCGCGCCGAAGGCGTGACCATGGACGAGGCGGGTACGCTGTACATCGTCAGCGAGCCGAACCTGTTCTATCGCTTCGAAAAGCAGAAGTGACCCCGGCGCCCCAGGCGCGCGGTTGTCCTCACGGGCCGGCGGCCATTAAGCTTCAGTTCAGACGGGCGTGATATTCCATCCGCCCGTTTTGATTCCGAGCCCGTCCGCATGCGCCGATTCGCCCGTCCCAAACCCCTGTTCATTCTGCTGTCCGCGGTGGCCTTGATCGCGTTGATCGCCGTCGGCCAGTACCTGCGCCTGTTCGAACGGGCCTGGTTCAACCTGCATGCGCTGTGGCAGCCGCACAGCGCCGAGGCCATCGGCCTTGACCGCTACCGGGTGGACGTCGAGGCGAAAACCATCGACGGGCTGGACGACGATGTGTCGGCCCTGACCTACGATCCGGTGCGCAACAGCCTGTTCACCGTCACCAACAAGAACGCCGAGCTGATCGAACTGTCGCTGGACGGCCGGATCCTGCGCCGGGTGGCGCTGATCGGCTTCGGCGATCCGGAGGCGGTGGAGTTCATCAGCGCCGACACCTACGTCATCACCGACGAGCGCCAGCAGCGGCTGATCAAGATCCACCTGGAGCAGGACACCACGTTCCTCGATGCGGCCGATGCGGAGCAGATGACCCTCGGCGTGCACATGAGCGGCAACAAGGGGTTCGAAGGCCTGGCCTACGATTCGGTGGGCAAGCGCCTGTTCGTGGCCAAGGAGCGGGATCCGATGCTGATCTATGAAGTGCACGGCTTTCCCCACTTCAATCCGGAGAAGTCCTACGCCGTGCACGTGATCAACAACCCCAAGCGCGACGCCGGGATGTTCGTGCGGGACCTGTCGAGCCTGCAGTACGACGAGCGCAGCGGCCATCTGCTGGCGCTGTCCGACGAGTCGCGGCTGATTCTGGAACTGGATGTGGACGGGCGCCCGTTGAGCACGATGTCGCTGAGCGGGGGCCGGCAGGGCCTGAAGAAGACCGTGCCGCAGGCCGAAGGCATTGCGATGGACGATGACGGGACGCTGTACCTGGTGAGCGAGCCGAACCTGTTCTACGTCTTCAAGAAGCCTGCGCAAAACTGATTCGCACCCAAAAACACTGTGGGAGCGAGCCTGCTCGCGATGAGGGAGTTTCAGTCACTGAACAGGTCGACTGACACACCGCTATCGCTGGCAAGCCAGCTCCCACAGGTTTTTCATCTGCCCAGAAGAATGTGGGCAGTTTCGGGTTACTCAGCCTTCAGGGTTTTCACGCCTTCGCTGGTGCCCAACAGCAGCAGGTCCGCCGGACGCGCCGCGAACAGGCCGTTGGTGACCACGCCGACGATGGCGTTGATCTGCGCTTCCAGTTCCACCGGGTTGGTGATCTGCAGGTTGTGCACATCGAGGATGATGTTGCCGTTGTCGGTCAGCACGCCTTCGCGGTAGACCGGGTCGCCGCCGAGCTTCACCAGTTGGCGGGCGACGTGGCTGCGGGCCATCGGGATGACTTCCACCGGCAGCGGGAACGCGCCGAGCACCGGCACCAGCTTGCTGGCGTCGGCGATGCAGATGAAGGTTTGCGCCACGGCGGCGACGATCTTCTCGCGGGTCAGGGCCGCGCCGCCGCCCTTGATCAGGTTCAGGTGGGCATCGCTTTCGTCGGCGCCGTCGACGTAGAACTCCAGGTTGCTCACGGTGTTGAGCTCGTACACCGGGATCCCGTGGCCCTTCAGGCGCGCGGCGGTGGCTTCGGAGCTGGCGACCGCGCCGTCGAACGCGCCCTTGTGCAGGGCCAGGGCGTCGATGAAGCAGTTGGCGGTGGAGCCGGTGCCGACCCCGACGATGCTCTTGTCGTCGAGTTTAGGAAGGATGAAGTCGACGGCGGCCTGGGCCACGGCCTGTTTGAGTTGATCCTGGGTCATGCGGGCTCCGGAAGCGGGCAAGGTAAGAACGGAAAGGCCGGCATTATAGCCCCAAGCCGGGGTAAAACCTCGGGATTCGTGTGGTCGTGCGGCCAAAAGCCGGGTTAGACTCCTTGGCCCTGCCCAACCCGCCCAGTGATGCCTTCCGATGCTCGAACAGTACGTCAAAAAGATCCTCACCTCGCGCGTTTACGACGTTGCCGTAGAAACCCCGCTGCAGAACGCCCGCCAGCTCTCCGAGCGGCTGGGCAACGACATCTGGCTCAAGCGCGAAGACTTGCAGCCGGTGTTCTCGTTCAAGATCCGCGGGGCCTACAACAAGCTGACCCAGCTGACCGACGAAGAGCGCGCCCGCGGCGTGGTCACCGCCTCGGCGGGCAACCATGCCCAGGGCCTGGCCCTGGCGGCCAAGGTGCTGGGGGTGAAGGCCACCATCGTGATGCCCAAGACCACCCCGGAGATCAAGGTCGAAGGCGTGCGCTCACGGGGCGGCAAGGTGGTGCTGCACGGCGACTCGTTCCCGGAGGCGCTGGCCTATTCGCTGAAGCTGGTCGATGAGAAGGGCTACGTCTACATCCACCCTTACGATGATCCGCACACCATCGCCGGGCAGGGCACCGTGGCGATGGAGATCCTGCGCCAGCACCCGCAGCCGCTGGACGCGATCTTCGTGCCGGTCGGCGGCGGCGGGCTGATCGCCGGCATCGCGGCGTACGTGAAGTACCTGCGCCCGGACATCAAGGTCATCGGCGTCGAGCCCGACGACTCCAACTGCCTGCAGGCGGCGATGGCGGCGGGCGAGCGCGTGGTGCTGCCGACGGTGGGCATCTTCGCCGACGGCGTGGCGGTGGCCCAGATCGGCCAGCACACCTTCGACATCTGCAAGGACTACGTCGATGAGGTGATCACCGTCAGCACCGACGAAATCTGCGCGGCGATCAAGGACATCTACGACGATACCCGCTCGATCACCGAACCCGCCGGCGCCCTGGGCGTGGCCGGGATCAAGAAGTACGTCGAGCAGCGCGGCGTGGCCGGCAAGACCTTCGTCGCCATCGACTCCGGCGCCAATGTCAACTTCGACCGCCTGCGCCACGTGGCCGAGCGCGCCGAACTGGGCGAGGGCCGCGAAGCGATCATCGCCGTGACCATCCCGGAGAAGGCCGGCAGCTTCAAGGCGTTCTGCGAGGCCATCGGCAAGCGCCAGATCACCGAATTCAACTACCGCTACAGCACCGGCAGCGAAGCGCACATCTTCGTCGGCGTGCAGACCCACCCGGACAGCGACCCGCGCAGCGCGCTGCTGGCGAGCCTGACCGAACAGGGCTTTCCGGTGATCGACCTGACCGACAACGAACTGGCCAAGCTGCACATCCGCCACATGGTCGGCGGGCGCGCGGCGCAGGTGGTCGACGAGGTGGTGCTGCGCTTCGAGTTCCCGGAGCGTCCGGGGGCGCTGTTCAACTTCCTCAACAAACTGGGCGGGCGCTGGAACATCTCGATGTTCCACTACCGCAACCACGGCGCGGCGGACGGCCGGGTGGTGGCGGGCCTGCAGGTGCCGCACGAGGAGCGCCACCTGGTGCCGGCGGCGCTGGAGGCGATCGGCTACCCGTACTGGGACGAGAGCGACAACCCGGCCTATCAGCTGTTTCTCGGCTGAGCGGCTACGCTGATGGGCAGGCCATAAGGAAACCGGATCATGGAAACGTTGACTGCACTCAAGGTGGCGCACACGGCGGCGACGGCCGTGTTGTTGCTCGGCGCGCTGGGCCTGGGCGCCTGGGTGTTCCTGGCGCGGCGCAAGGGTGACGCCACCGCGGGCAGCCGCACGCTGCAGCGGCCGCGGGTGTTCGTCTGGCTGCTGATGGCGCTGGCGCTGCTGAGCATGCCGTTCACCGGCTGGTGGATGGTGCATCTGGTGGGCTGGCCGCTGGGGCAGACCTGGCTGCTGGCCTCCAGCGTGCTCTACACCGTGGCGGCGCTGGCGTGGTTCTGGCTGCTGGTGCGGCTGAACCGGCTGCGCAAGGCGCCGGGCGGGGTGGGGCGGTTCAGCCTGGCCTTGGCGCTGTTCGGCCTGGTCTGCTTCGTGGCGATTGCCGGGTTGATGGGGGCCAAGCCTGTTTAGGGCCTTCAACCGAGTCGTCCCCATCGCCAGCAGGCTGGCTCCCACAGTTTTCAGATGCCACATTCGGGTTCACTGAAGGTTCCTGTGGGCGCTGGCTCGCCAGCGATGGCGGCATCAGCCGCGCAGGCTGAGCACAGGCCAGCCCCGCTTCTGGGCCTCGGCCAACAGGTTCGGATCCGGATCCACCGCCACCGGGTTCGCCACCTGCTCCAGCAGCGGCAGGTCATTCATCGAGTCGCTGTAGAAGTAACTGCCTTCCAACGAATGCCCGGTCTCTTCCAGCCAGCGGTTCAGCCGCGTCACCTTGCCTTCACGGAAGCACGGCACGTCGGTGCTGCGCCCGGTGTAGCGGCCGTCCTGCATCTCGCACTCGGTGGCGATCAGGGTCTCGACGCCCAGGCGCACGGCAATCGGCGCGGTGACGAAACGGTTGGTGGCGGTGATGATCACCAGTTTGTCGCCGGCGTCGCGGTGCCGCTTCAGCAGTTCCAGCGCCTTGGGCAGCATGATCGGCTCGATGCAGTCGCGCATGTAGTCGCTGTGCCATTGGTCGAGCACGGCCATTTCGGTGCGGCCGAGGATCTCCAGGCAGAAGTTCAGGTACGCGGCGTTGTCCAGCTGGCCGGCCAGGTAATCCTGGTAGAACTCGTCGTTGCGCGCCTTGTAGGCGACCGGGTCGAGGAAGCCGCGTTCGCACAGGTAGTCGCCCCAGGCGTGATCGCTGTCGCCGCCCAGAAGGGTGTTGTCCAAATCGAAGAGTGCCAGGCGCATTGCAGTTACCCGCTGAAAAGTCAGTGAAAAGGGGACAAGAATACGGTCTTTTCACAAGAGTGCACATAAGCTGGGAACCTTCGTTGCCGCCTTCACGACCTTTGTGGAACAATGCGGCGACATGCGTTTGCGAGGTTGTTGCCGTGATCGACCCCGATGGTTTCCGCCCCAATGTCGGGATCATTCTGACGAATGACGCCGGCCAGGTGCTATGGGCCCGCCGTATCAATCAGGACGCCTGGCAGTTTCCGCAAGGGGGGATCAACCCCGACGAGACGCCGGAAGACGCCTTGTACCGCGAGCTGAACGAAGAAGTGGGCCTGGAGCGCGAAGATGTTGAAATTCTCGCCTGTACCCGGGGCTGGTTGCGCTATCGTTTGCCGCAACGCCTGGTGCGGACCCACAGCCAGCCGCTGTGCATCGGCCAGAAGCAGAAGTGGTTTCTCCTGCGCCTGATCTCCAACGAGCAGCGGGTGCGGATGGATTTGACCGGTAAACCGGAGTTCGATGGCTGGCGCTGGGTCAGCTATTGGTATCCGTTGGGCCAGGTGGTGACATTCAAGCGCGAGGTGTACCGGCGCGCCCTCAAAGAGCTTGCCCCGCGCCTGCTGGCGCGCGACTGACGACGGAGTTCGACCCCGAGCCATGCTCAATACGCTGCGCAAGATCGTCCAGGAAGTTAACTCCGCCAAGGATCTCAAGGCGGCGTTGGGGATTATTGTGTTGCGCGTCAAAGAGGCCATGGGCAGCCAGGTCTGCTCGGTCTACCTGCTCGACCCGGAGACCAACCGCTTCGTGCTGATGGCCACCGAGGGCTTGAACAAGCGCTCGATCGGCAAGGTCAGCATGGCGCCCAACGAAGGTCTGGTCGGCCTGGTCGGCACGCGTGAAGAACCCCTGAACCTCGAAAACGCCGCGGACCACCCGCGCTACCGCTACTTCGCCGAGACCGGCGAGGAGCGCTACGCCTCGTTCCTCGGGGCGCCGATCATCCACCACCGCCGCGTCGTCGGCGTGTTGGTCATCCAGCAGAAAGAACGCCGCCAGTTCGACGAAGGCGAAGAAGCCTTCCTCGTGACCATGAGCGCCCAGCTCGCGGGCGTGATCGCCCACGCCGAGGCCACCGGCTCGATCCGCGGCCTGGGCCGTCAGGGCAAGGGCATCCAGGAAGCCAAGTTCGTCGGCGTGCCGGGGTCGCCGGGTGCGGCGGTCGGCACCGCGGTGGTCATGCTGCCGCCGGCGGACCTGGACGTGGTGCCGGACAAGGCCGTCGCCGACATCGACGCTGAGCTTGCGCTGTTCAAGAACGCCCTCGAAGGCGTGCGCGCCGACATGCGCGCCCTGTCGGCCAAGCTGGCGACCCAGCTGCGCCCCGAAGAGCGCGCGCTGTTCGACGTCTACCTGATGATGCTCGACGATGCCTCGCTGGGCAGCGAAGTCACCACCGTGATCAAGACCGGCCAATGGGCCCAGGGCGCCCTGCGCCAGGTGGTCACCGATCACGTCAACCGTTTCGAACTGATGGACGACGCCTACCTGCGGGAGCGGGCCTCGGACGTCAAGGACCTGGGCCGCCGCCTGCTCGCCTACTTGCAGGAAGAGCGCCAGCAGAACCTGGTCTACCCGGAAAAGACCATCCTGGTCAGCGAAGAACTGACGCCGGCCATGCTCGGCGAGGTGCCGGAAGGCACGCTGGTCGGCCTGGTCTCGGTGCTCGGTTCGGGCAACTCCCACGTCGCGATCCTGGCCCGGGCCATGGGCATCCCGACGGTGATGGGCCTGGTCGACCTGCCGTACGCCAAGGTCGACGGCATCGAAATGATCGTCGACGGCCACCGCGGCGAGGTCTACACCAACCCCGGCGAAGTGCTGCGCAAGCAGTTCGCCGAAGTGGTGGAAGAAGAGAAGCAGTTGGCCCTGGGCCTGGACGCGCTGCGCGACCTGCCGTGCGTGACCCTCGACGGGCACCGCATGCCGCTTTGGGTCAACACCGGCCTGCTGGCGGACGTGGCCCGCGCCCAGAAGCGTGGCGCCGAAGGCGTCGGCCTGTACCGCACCGAAGTGCCGTTCATGATCAACCAGCGCTTCCCGAGCGAAAAGGAACAGCTGGCGATCTACCGCGAGCAGCTCGCCGCGTTCCATCCGCAGCCGGTGACCATGCGTACCCTGGACATCGGCGGCGACAAGGCGCTGTCGTACTTCCCGATCAAGGAGGACAACCCGTTCCTGGGCTGGCGCGGCATCCGCGTCACCCTCGACCACCCGGAGATCTTCCTGGTGCAGACCCGCGCGATGCTCAAGGCCAGCGAAGGCCTGAACAACCTGCGGATCCTGCTGCCGATGATCTCCGGCATCCACGAGCTGGAAGAGGCGCTGCACCTGATCCACCGGGCCTGGGGCGAGGTGCGCGACGAGGGTACCGACGTGCCGATGCCGCCGGTGGGGGTGATGATCGAGATTCCGGCGGCGGTGTACCAGACCAAGGAACTGGCGCGGATGGTGGACTTCCTGTCCGTCGGCTCCAACGACCTGACCCAGTACCTGCTGGCCGTGGACCGCAACAACCCGCGGGTGGCCGACCTCTACGACTACCTGCACCCGGCGGTGCTGCAGGCCTTGCAGATCGTGGTGCGCGACGCCCACGCCGAAGGCAAGCCGGTGAGCATCTGCGGCGAAATGGCCGGCGACCCGGCGGCCGCGGTGCTGCTGATGGCGATGGGCTTCGACAGCCTGTCGATGAACGCCACCAACCTGCCGAAGGTGAAGTGGATGCTGCGTCAGATCAACCTGAGCAAGTCCAAGGACCTGCTGGCGGAGCTGATGACCATCGACAACCCGCAGGTCATCCACAGCTCGCTGCAGCTGGCCCTGAAGAACCTGGGGCTGTCGCGGATGATCAACCCGGCGCCGGTCAAGACCGCCTGAGGGCATGTGGCGAGGGAGCGAGCGCCTTCGCCACGTCAGAGGCTCAGGTCCACCTCCCCGAGATGCCCGCCGAACGGGCCGAAGCTGCGCTCCACGATCCGGCGCGTGCCGTCCGCCTGCACGATCAGCGCCGTGCTCGCCCGCGTCCCGTAGCTCTGGCTGGCGATGAACACGCTCGACAGCAGCGACTCGGTCGTCCGTCCCACGCCGGTGTCCGGCAACTCCGCCTCCGGCGCCGGCTGCGCGTCGGCCAGCAGCGCCAGCAACCGTTCGGGCTGCGGATCGTCCAGCGCCGCGCTCAGGGCCGCCTTGGCCTTGAGCAGTTTCGGCCAGGGCGTGTCCAGCCCGGCGTTGGACAGTCCGTAGACCCCTGGCGGCAGCATCACCGGCTCCGTGTCGCGGGCGTTGAAGTGCCACAGTTCGTGGGCGTTGCCCAGCAGCAGGTTGAACCCGGCGTACTGCGCCGAGCGTTCGACGACATCGGCCAGATAGTCGTCGATCGACAGCTCCCCGGTCAGGAACCCGGCCACCAGCCCGCCCCGTGAGCGCTGCGCCGGCGGCTGGCCGGGGTCGCGGATGTTGGTCAGCGCCGCGAACCGGCCGTGGGCGCTCAGGCCCAGCCAGGTGCCGCCTGCCTCAAGGTCTCGCCCGGCGTGGACATGAGGCGCCTCCGGCCAGGGGGCCAACGGCAGGCTGGGCCGGGCGTAGAACTCGTCGCGGTTGGCCGCGACGATCAGCGGCTGGGCATGATCCGGCCGCCAGGCGAAAACGATCAGGCACATAAGGTTGTCCTTGTGCGTTTTTTGCTCACTTTACGCAGTCATCGTCCGCGCATCCATCGCAAGTGGAGCCCGAGGCCATGCATCCGTTACCATGCCGCTCCGGTTTTAGGGACGCGTCGGGGGAGGCGGTCATGGAATTTCTGCTCTATCTGGCGTTGGGCGCCTGCGCAGGCGTGCTGGCTGGGCTGTTCGGGGTCGGCGGCGGGATCATCATCGTCCCGGTGCTGGTGTTCAGTTTCACCCTGCAAGGCTTCGATCCGTCGATCCTGACGCACCTGGCGGTGGGCACGTCGCTGGCGACGATCATCTTCACCTCGGTCAACGCCGTGCGCGAGCACCACCGCCGGGGCGCGGTGCGCTGGCCGATCTTCGTCTGGATGACGGTCGGCATCCTGGTCGGCGCCGGCCTGGGCGCGCTGACTGCCGAAGCGATCTCGGGGCCTCACCTGCAAAAGATCATCGGCGTGTTCGCCCTGGTGATCGCCGCGCAACTGGCCCTGGAGGCCAAGCCCAAGGCCAGCCGCACGGTGCCGGGCAAGCTCGGCCTGACCGTGGCCGGCAGCGTGATCGGCTGGGCCTCGGCGATCTTCGGCATCGGCGGCGGCTCGCTGACCGTGCCGTTCCTGACCTGGCGCAGCGTGCCGATGCAGCAGGCGGTGGCGACATCGTCGGCCTGCGGTTTGCCGATCGCGGTGGCCAGTGCGATAAGTTTCATGATTCTGGGCTGGCACGATCCGCTGCTGCCGGCCCATAGTCTCGGTTTCGTGTACCTGCCGGCGCTGTTGGGGATCGCCCTGACCAGCATGGTCTTCGCCCGCCTCGGCGCGCGCCTGGCCCACAAACTGTCGCCGAAGTTGCTCAAACGCCTGTTCGCCGCTTTGCTGTTCTGCGTGGGCCTGAACTTTCTGTTGTGAGCCGGCGCAATCCTGACTTAATCCTGAGGTGGCAGCGTCCCCCGGGAATGTTGAAGACCTGAACTCTAACGAGGAGTCGCAATGCTGCCTTACCCGCAGATCGACCCGGTGGCGGTTGCCATCGGTCCGTTGAAAATCCACTGGTACGGGCTGATGTACCTGATCGGCATCGGCGGCGCGTGGCTGCTGGCGTCGCGCCGGCTCAACCGTTTCGACCCGACCTGGACGAAGGAGAAGCTCTCCGACCTGGTGTTCTGGCTGTCCATGGGCGTGATCGTCGGCGGGCGCCTGGGCTACGTGCTGTTCTATGACCTGAGCGCCTACCTCGCCAACCCGACGCTGATCTTCGAGGTGTGGAAGGGCGGCATGTCGTTCCATGGCGGCTTCATCGGCGTGATGCTGGCGGCGCTGTGGTTCGGCAAGCGCAACAACAAGTCGTTCTTCCAGCTGATGGACTTCGTCGCGCCGATGGTGCCGATCGGCCTGGGCGCCGGGCGCATCGGCAACTTCATCAACGCCGAGCTGTGGGGCAAGCCGACCGACGTGCCGTGGGCGATGATCTTCCCGCCGTTCAGCGATCCGGCGCAGTTGCCGCGTCACCCGTCGCAGCTTTACCAGTTCGCCCTCGAAGGCGTGGCGCTGTTCCTGATCCTCTGGCTGTTCTCGCGCAAGCCGCGTCCGACCATGGCCGTCTCCGGCATGTTCGCGCTGTTCTACGGGATCTTCCGGTTCATCGTCGAGTTCGTCCGCGTGCCGGACGCGCAACTGGGCTACTTGGCCTGGAACTGGCTGACCATGGGCCAGGTGCTGTGCGTGCCGATGATCGTCGGCGGGCTGTTCCTGATCTGGCTGGCCTACCGTCGCGCGCCGGCGGCGCCGGTCGCTCCGACGGCTTAACATACGGACCCCGGCGCCGGACGCCGGGGCTCAAAGGAAACAGGTAACCCATGAAGCAATATCTTGATCTGGTGTCCCACGTCATCAACAACGGCACCAAACAGGCCAACCGTACCGGCGTGAACACCATCAGCTTTCCGGGCGCCATGCTGCGCTTCGACCTGCAGGAAGGCTTTCCGGCGATCACCACCCGCAAGATGGCCTTCAAGTCGGCCATCGGCGAGATGTGCGGTTTTCTGCGCGGGGTGAACAACGCCGCCGAGTTCCGGGCGCTGGGCTGCAAGGTCTGGGACCAGAACGCCAACGAGAACGCCCAGTGGCTGGCCAACCCGTTCCGTCAGGGCGAGGACGACCTGGGCGAGATCTACGGCGTGCAGTGGCGCAAATGGCCGGCGTACAAGCAGATCCCGCTGAGCAACGCCGCCGCCATCGAGCAGACCCTGAGCCAGGGCTACCGGCAGATCGCCGAGGGCGAAGAGGACGGCCAGGCCTACGTGGTGCTGTACAAGGCCATCGACCAGGTGCGCCAGTGCGTCGACACGATCATCAAGGATCCGGGCAGCCGGCGCATCCTGTTCCACGGCTGGAACTGCGCCCAGCTCGACGAGATGGCCCTGCCGCCGTGCCACCTGCTGTACCAGTTCCACCCGAACGTCGAGACCAAGGAAATTTCCCTGACCCTCTACATCCGTTCCAACGACCTGGGCCTGGGCACGCCGTTCAACCTCACCGAAGGCGCCGCGCTGCTGAGCCTGATCGGCCGCCTGACCGGCTACACGCCGCGCTGGTTCACCTATTTCATCGGCGATGCGCACGTCTACGAGAACCACCTGGACATGCTCAACGAACAACTCAAGCGCGAGCCGTTCGCCATGCCGAAACTGAAGATCTCCGACCGCGTGCCGGAATTCGCCAAGACCGGCGTGTACCAGCCGGAGTGGCTGGAACTGGTCGAGCCAAGCGACTTTTCCCTGGAAGGTTACGAGCACCATGCGCCGATGACCGCGCCGATGGCGGTCTGAGGCCCGGCTCCGCAGAGCCTGGGCTGACGCCATCGCCAGCAGGCTGGCTCCCACAAGGAGTTCGGTTGGATGCTGGGGTGGCGTTCACTGCAAGACAATGTGGGAGCGAGCCTGCTCGCGATGACGGTGTGTCAGCCAAGGATGGATCGGCTGACACACCGTCATCGCTGGCAAGCCAGCTCCCACAGGGATATTCGGTGATCTTAATGGCCGTGGCTGCGGCCCACATGGGAGTGTTCCACTTCCGTCGCGACAACCCCGCCGCTCACTTCAAGCCGCTGCAGAATCCCGCACTGATCCGCCTCCGGCCCTTCGCCGCAGCGCTGGCGCAGGTCGAGCAGTTGCGCCTGCAAGGCCAGCAGGCCGTCGATCCGCGCCTTCACGTGCTGGATGTGCTCGTCGATCAAGGCGTTCACGCTTTCGCATTGGTCCTGCGGGCTGTCGCGCAGGGTGAGCAAGGCGCGGATCTCTTCGAGGGTCATGTCGAGGGTGCGGCAGTTGCGGATGAAGGTCAGCCGCTCGGCGTGGGCCTGGGTGTAGACCCGGTAGTTGCCGTCGCTGCGGGCCGGTTCCGGCAGCAGGTTTTCGCGTTCGTAGTAGCGGATGGTCTCCACGGCGCAGTCGGTGAGTTTCGCCAGTTCTCCGATCTTCATGACGGCAATCTCCAAAAGGGTGCTTGACCCTATAGTGGCTACAGGGTCTTTACTTGGCAACAGGCACCTTCATGGACGCGACCGATGAGCGATTCCCTGCATACCCACAGCCACAAACCTGGCGACGAACACGATCACAAGCATGATCACGATCATGGCCACAGCCCGAAACTGCAGCCTGTGCATAAACACGATCACGGCGGCGACGCCTGCTGCGGGTCGAAGGTTTTCACGCCTGCGCCTGTTCATTCGAATGAAGATTCCTGCTGCGGATCGAAAGCCGCCATGCCTTCGCTGATTCAATTGAGCGAGGCGCCGAGCGCCGACGCCCGGCTGAGCAGTTTCCGCATCGAGGCGATGGACTGCCCGACCGAGCAGACCCTGATCCAGAACAAGCTCGGCAAGCTGGCCGGCATTCAGCAACTGGAGTTCAACCTGATCAACCGCGTCCTCGGCGTGACCCACACGCTGGCGGACACCGCGCCGATCACCGAGGCGATCAAGTCCCTGGGCATGCAGGCCGAACCGCTGGAGGCCGGCGTCGAGACGCCCGCCCCGGCGCCGGTGAAAAAGCACTGGTGGCCGCTGGCGCTGTCCGGCGTCGGTGCGCTGGCGGCGGAGGTCATCCATTTCACCAACGCCGCGCCGACCTGGGTGGTGGCGATCGTCGCGCTGGTGTCGATCCTCAGCGGGGGCCTTGGCACCTACAAAAAGGGCTGGATCGCCCTGAAGAACCGCAACCTCAACATCAATGCCCTGATGAGCATCGCCGTGACCGGCGCCGTGCTGATCGGCCAGTGGCCGGAAGCGGCGATGGTGATGTTCCTGTTCACCGTGGCCGAGCTGATCGAGGCCCGTTCGCTGGATCGGGCGCGCAACGCCATCAGCGGCCTGATGCAGATGACGCCGGAGCAAGCCACTGTGTTGCAGGCTGACGGCAACTGGGCCGAACGTGAGGTCAAAGGCATCGAACTCGGCGTCCGGGTGCGGGTCAAGCCCGGTGAGCGCATCGCCCTCGACGGTGAAGTCGTGAGCGGCAGCTCGACCATCGACCAAGCGCCGATCACCGGGGAAAGCCTGCCGGTGGAGAAGACCGTCGGCGACAAGGTGTTCGCCGGCACCATCAACCAGGCCGGTTCCCTTGAGTACACCGTGACCGCGGCGGCCAACAACTCGACCCTGGCGCGGATCATCAACGCCGTCGAACAGGCCCAGGGCGCGCGGGCGCCGACCCAGCGCTTCGTCGACCAGTTCTCGAAGATCTACACCCCGGCGGTGTTCATCCTCGCGCTGGCCGTGGCGGTGATCCCGCCGCTGTTCATGGGCGCGGCGTGGTTCGACTGGATCTACCGCGCACTGGTGCTGCTGGTGGTGGCGTGCCCGTGCGCCCTGGTGATCTCCACCCCGGTGACCATCGTCAGCGGCCTGGCGGCCGCAGCGCGCAAGGGCATCCTGGTCAAGGGCGGCGTGTACCTGGAGGGCGGCTTCAAGCTCGACTACCTGGCCCTGGACAAGACCGGCACCATCACCCACGGCAAACCGGTGCAGACCGATTACCTGTCGCTCGACCCGACCGCCGAAGCGCTGGCCCCGGCCATTGCCGCCGCATTGGCCGGGCGTTCCGACCACCCGGTGTCGCTGGCCATCGCGAACGCCGCTGTGGATAAGAACCTGATCCTGCCGCTTGTGGATAACTTCACCGCCCTGGCCGGTCGCGGGGTGAAGGGCGAGGTGGACGGCCAGACCTACCACCTGGGCAACCACCGCCTGGTGGAAGAGCTGGGCCTATGCTCGCCGCAGCTGGAAGAAAAGCTGTTCGCGCTGGAGAAACAGGGCAAGTCCGTGGTGCTGCTGCTCGACCGCTCGGGCCCGCTGGCGCTGTTCGCCGTGGCCGACACGGTCAAGGACACCAGCCGCGAAGCCATTCGCCAATTGCACGATTTGGGCGTGAAAACCCTGATGCTCACCGGCGACAACGTCCACACCGCCCAGGCGATCGCGGCGCAGGTCGGCATCGACCAGGCCAAGGGCGACCTGCTGCCCACCGACAAGCTGCAAGCCATCGAAGACCTGTATGCCCAGGGCCACCGGGTCGGTATGGTCGGCGACGGCATCAACGACGCCCCGGCGCTGGCCCGGGCCGAAATCGGCTTCGCCATGGCGGCGGCCGGCACCGACACCGCCATCGAAACCGCCGATGTCGCCCTGATGGACGACGATCTTCGCAAGATCCCGGCATTCATCAGCCTGTCGCGCAACACAGCGACAATCCTCAAGCAGAACATCGCGTTGGCGCTGGTGATCAAAGCGATCTTTCTTGGGGTAACCTTCGCCGGGGTCGCCACCATGTGGATGGCGGTGTTCGCCGACATGGGCGTCAGCCTGCTGGTGGTGTTCAACGGTTTGCGCCTGCTGCGCAAGTAAGAGAGAGGGGCGGTTGTGCTGAGTGCCGAGCTGAAGGCGTTTTACATGGTGGCCCGGTTGGGCAGCATCACGCTGGCGGCAAAGAAGCTGGGCCTGAGCCAACCGACCGTGACCACCCAGATCCGCCATCTGGAGAGCCAGTACTCGGTGGAGCTGTTCTACCGCGGCGGCCGGCGCCTGAGCGTCAGCGACGAGGGTGCGCGGCTGCTGCCGATGGTCAAGGCGCTGCTGCAGCAGGAAGCCGACATCGAGTTCTTCCTGCGCAACAGTGGTCAGGTGCAGGGCACGCTGCGCATCGCCGCCACCGCGCCGTATTACATCCTCGACCTGGTGAAGGCGTTCCGCGAGCGTCTGCCTCAGGTGGAGGTGTCGGTGGAGATCGGCAACTCCCAGCAGGTGCTCGAAGCGCTGGAGGATTACCGGGTGGACGTCGCGGCCTCGTCGCAGTTGCTGGAGGACGCGCGGCTGATCCGCCGGGTGCTCGGCAGCGACCCGCTGGTGCTGGCGGTGCATCGCGACCATCCGCTGGCGGCGCATGACCATGTGACGCTGAGCGCGCTGGCCGGGCATACCCTGCTGATGCGCGAGTCCGGCTCGACCACCCGGCGCCTGACCGAAGAGTTGCTGGCCGGCGCCGGCGTGAGCTTCGGCCCGCTGCTGGAGATCGGCAGCCGCGAGTCGATCCGCGAGGCGGTGCTGCGCAACATCGGCATCAGCATCATCGCCCGCCAGGAAGTGCCCCACGATCCGCAGCTGCGGGTGCTGACCCTGGAGAACGCGCCGCAGATCCCCGAGTATCTCTACTGCCTGAAGGAACGCAAGAATGCGCGCTTGCCGGCGGCGTTTCTGGGTTTGGCACAAGAGATGTCCCCAGCCTGAGGCTTTTCGGTGCCTGTGCCGGCCTCCTCGCCAGCAGGCTGGCTCCTACATTGAAATGCGTTCCCCTGTAGGAGCCAGCCTGCTGGCGATGGCGCCGGGCCGGACAACCCAAATCCATGAATACCACTATCGGCCGTTTTTGCCCGGCTGCCATATGACGGACGCATTACAACCCTAGGATGGCCCCCATCTGCTCGATGAGGCCTGTCCATGAACCCTGCAACCGTCCTGACCACTCCCGGCGCACCGATGAAAGTGCGCAACGTGCAAAAGCGCTTCGGCGCGTTCACGGCGCTGGACAACGTCTCCCTCGACGTGGCCGCCGGCGAGCTGGTGTGCCTGCTCGGCCCGTCGGGCTGCGGCAAGACCACCTTGCTGCGCTGCATCGCCGGCCTGGAGAAGCAGGACAGCGGAGAGCTTTACCTCGGCGAGCGCGACGTGTCCCACCTCGCGCCCCAGGCCCGGGACTACGGCATCCTGTTCCAGTCCTACGCACTGTTCCCCAACCTGACCGTCGAAGCGAACATTGCCTACGGCCTGGCCGGCAGCGGCCGCGACGAAGTGCGCCGCCGGGTCGGTCAGATGCTGGAGCTGGTGGGCCTGGTCGGCAGCGAGAAAAAGTACCCCGGCCAACTGTCCGGCGGTCAGCAGCAACGGGTCGCCCTGGCCCGGGCATTGGCGCCGTCGCCGTCGCTGCTGCTGCTCGACGAGCCGATGTCGGCCCTCGACGCCCGGGTGCGCGAGCGCCTGTGCACCGAACTGCGCCAACTGCAGCGGAGCCTCGGCATCACCACCCTGATGGTCACCCACAACCAGGACGAAGCCATGCTGATGGCCGACCGCATCGCCGTGATGCACAACGGCAAGGTCGAGCAGTACGCCACGCCCCAGGAGATCTACGACCGCCCGGCCACGCCGTTCGTCGCCGAATTCGTCGGCCAGGGCAACTGGCTGCCGTTCCAGCGCAGCAGCGACAGCCACGCGCGGGTCGGCGGGATGAACCTGCGCCTGGCCGACGGCAGCGTCCACAGTCCTTCCGGCCGCCTGTTCTGCCGTCCGGAAGCGATCAGCGTCAATCCGCTGGTGCACGAGGAAAACCTGTTCCCGGCCAAGGTGCGTGAGATCACCTTCCTCGGCAACCGCTGCCGCATGAGCTTCGAACTCGACCAGTTGCCGGGCCATGCGCTGCTCGCCGAACTGGCCCCGGAAGCCATGCCGCGCCTGGGCGCGCAGCAGATCATGGTGGCCCTGCCGCCGCGCAGCCTGCAGGTGTTCGCCTGATGAGCATGAACAGGGCGCTGCCGCTGCCGCACAAGCAGGCGCGGCAGGTGTCCGGGGCCGAGGTCGGCGACCGGATCTTCGTGCTCGGCGGCAAGCTCCTGCTGCTGGTGCTGCTCGGGGTGGCGGTGCTGCTGCCGCTGTTGGCGATCTTCTGGCGCGGCTTCAGCAGCGAAGCCGGGCAGGGCGGCGGCTGGCTCGCCGCGAAAGAACTGGTGAGCAGCGACAATTTCCACTGGCTGCTCGGCAACAGCCTGAAGGTTTCCCTCAGCGTCGCGGCCATCGTCGTACCGCTGGCCTACCTGTTTGCCTACGCCTTGCAGCGCACGTTGATTCCCGGCAAAGGCCTCTGGCGCGGGATTTCGTTGCTGCCGCTGATGGCGCCATCGATGCTGCCGGGGATTGCGCTGGTCTATCTGTTCGGCAATCAGGGCCTGCTGCGCGGCCTGCTGTCGGACAACATTTACGGTTTCTGGGGGATTGTTCTGGGTGAGGTGATCTACACCTTCCCACACGCTTTGATGATCTTGCTGTCAGCCCTGTCGCTGGCGGATGCGCGACTGTTCGACGCTGCGTCGAGCATGGGCGCCAGTCCTGCAAAAGCCTTCCGCAGCATCACTTGGCCCGCGACCCGTCAGGCCGTATTCGCCGCGTTCTGTCTGGTGTTCACCCTGACCATCACCGATTTCGGCGTGCCGGTGGTGGTCGGTGGCGACTATCAGGTGCTGGCGCTGGAAGCCTACAAAGCGGTGGTCGGCCAGCAGCAATTCGGTCGCGGCGCGTTGATCGGCATGGTGCTGCTGCTGCCGGCGCTGTTCAGTTTCGGCGTCGATGCCTGGTTGCGTCGCCGTCATGGCGACGCCGTGAGCGGTCGCGCCCAGGTGTTCAAACCGGCACCGTCTAAGAAGCGCGATGTCTTTTATCTCAGCGCTGTCCTGCTGATCAGCGCAGCGTTGCTGCTGGTGTTCGGCATGGCCGTGTTCTCGTCGCTGGTGAAGTTCTGGCCGTACAACCTGTCGCTGTCGCTCAACCATTACCGGTTCGACGAGACCGCCGGCGGCGGCTGGCTGGCCTACGGCAACAGCCTGAAGATGGCGCTGGGCTCGGCGCTGATCGGCAGCGCGCTGATCTTCACCGGCGCCTACCTGATGGAAAAGACCCGCAGCCAGCGCGGGCTGAATCTGACGCTGAGGATGCTCAGTTTCGTACCGATGGCGGTGCCGGGGCTGGTGCTCGGTCTGGGTTACGTTTTCTTCTTCAACCTGACCGGCAACCCGCTGCACGTGCTGTACGGAACCATGACCCTGCTGATCGTCTGCACCATTGCTCACTATTTGACCACTGCGCAGATGACTGCCACCACCGCGCTGCGCCAGCTCGACGCCGAGTTCGAAGCCGCCGCGCTGTCGCTGAAAGCGCCGCTGTACCGCCATTACCTGCGGGTGACCGTGCCGATCTGCCTGCCGGCGCTGCTGGACATCGTGCGCTACCTGTTCGTGTCGGCGATGACCACCGTGTCCGCCGCGATCTTCCTTTACAGCCCCGACACCATCCTTGCGGCGGTGGCGGTGCTGAACATGGACGACGCCGGCAACGTCGGCGGCGCAGCGGCGATGTCGACCCTGATTCTGTTCACCTCGGCAGGTGTGTCCTTGCTGCTGGCGTGGGCTTCGCGCGGCTTGCTGCGCCGTTCCCAGGCCTGGCGGCAGACCCCGCCCGGCCATTGATTGCCGTCCCATCCCCTCAACTCAAGACAGGAAAAGATCATGTTCAAGCCTATGGCCCTGGCCGCCGCCGCGCTCGCCGCTTTCAGCCTGAATGCCTTCGCGGCGAAAACCGAGTTGACGGTGTACACCGCCCTCGAAGCCGAACAGCTCAAGACCTACAAGGAAGCCTTCGAGAAGGCCAACCCGGATGTCGAGATCAAGTGGGTGCGCGACTCCACCGGGATCATCACCGCCAAGCTGCTGGCCGAGAAGGAGCGCCCGCAGGCCGACGCGGTCTGGGGCCTGGCGGCGTCGAGCCTGGCGATCCTCGACCAGCAGGGCATGCTGCAAAGCTATGCGCCGAAGGACCTGGGCAAGATCGGCGGCAACTACCGCGATGCCGCCAATCCGCCAGCCTGGGTGGGCATGGATGTGTGGGCGGCGACCATTTGCTTCAACACCGTCGAGGCCCAAAAGCAGGGCCTGAGCAAGCCGGTGAGCTGGCAGGACCTGACCAAGCCTGAGTACAAGGGCAAGATCGTGATGCCGAACCCGGCCTCGTCCGGCACCGGTTTCCTCGATGTCAGCGCCTGGCTGCAGACCTTCGGCGAGAAGCAGGGCTGGGCCTACATGGACGGCCTGCACCAGAACATCGGCCAGTACGTCCATTCCGGCTCCAAGCCGTGCAAGCTGGCGGCGGCGGGGGAATTCCCGATCGGCATTTCCTTCGAGTACCCGGCCGTTCAGCTCAAGCGTCAGGGCGCGCCGCTGGACATCATTCTGCCGAAGGAAGGCCTGGGCTGGGAGATCGAGGCCACCGCCGTGATCAAGGGCACCGCCCATGAAGAGGCGGCCAAGAAGCTCGCCGACTTCTCCGCAAGCCCGGCGGCCATGGAGCTGTACAAGGAAAACTTCGCCGTGCTCGCCCAGCCGGGCATCGCCAAGCCGCAGACCGAACTGCCGGCGGACTACGAGCAGCGCCTGATCAAGAACGACTTCGCCTGGGCCTCGAAGAACCGCGACGAGATCCTGACCGAGTGGCGCAAGCGCTATGACGGCAAGTCCGAGAAAGTCGCCGCCAAGTAAGATTTTCATCGACTGACAGGGCCCCATCGCTGGCTTGCCAGCGATGGCGGTCTCTCATTCAGAGCACCTCTCAATGACACAACACAAAGACTTGCTGATCGTCGGCGCCGGCATCCTGGGCCTGTCCCACGCCTATGCCGCCGCCCGGCGCGGCCTCAAAGTCACGGTTTTCGAGCGCACCGCCACGCCCCTCGGGGCGTCAGTGCGCAACTTCGGCCAGGCGCTGGTCACCGGCCAGCCGCCGGGGCCGATGCTGGAGCTGGCCAAGGCCAGCCGCGAGATCTGGGGCCGGTGGGCGCAGCTCGCCGGCCTGCAACTCAAGCGCAACGGCTCGTACCTGTTCGCCCGCACCGAGGCGGAAGAACAGTTGCTGGAAGCCTTTTGCGCCGGCCGCGCCGTCGAGCACGGCTACCGCGTGGAGCTGCTGCGCGGTGCCGCCCAGCATGACCTGTACGGCGGCCGGTTCAGCCATCACCGCGCCGCGCTGCACGGCCTGGACGACCAACAGCTGTACTCGCGCGAAGCGATCCCGGCGCTGATCGACTGGTTGCGCCGCGAGCTGGGCGTCGAGTTCCACTTCTCGACCCTGGTGCGCGACGTCGAACCGGGGCGCCTGCACAGCACCGCCGGCACGTTCACGGCCGGGCAGATCATCGTCTGCTCCGGCCACGATTATCAGACCCTGCTGGCCGAGCCCATCGCCGCCCTCGACCCGCAGGTCTGCCGCCTGCAGATGCTGCGCGCCCGGCCCCAGGCCAGCCTCGACCTGCAGCACGCGCTGCTCACCGGCCTCAGTTGCGTGCACTACGGCGCCTTCGCCGACCTGCCGGAAGCGGCGGCGGTGCAGGCGCAGATCCTGCGCGAGACGCCGCACCTGCACGACAACGGCATTCACCTGCTGATCAGCCCCACGCCCCAAGGCGAACTGATCATCGGCGATTCGCACCATTACGGCAGGGATCCGTCGCCGTTCAACGCCGAACAGGTGGACGACTGGATGATCGGCCTGGCCGAGCACACCCTCGGCTGCAAGGTACAGGTGGTCGAGCGCTGGCAGGGCGTCTACGGCGCCCGCGGGCCGGGGCCGTTTTCGTTCCTGCGGCCGGCGCCGGGGCTCGGCGTGGCGCTGATGCACACCGGCGTGGGCATGAGCGTCGGCCCGGCCATGGCCGAGCGCAATGTTGCGCAACTGCTGGAGGAGGTCTGATGGGCCGCCACGAACAGGTGATCGCCGAGGTGTTCGGGCTGTACGAACGCTTCGGTGCCAGCGACTACATCGGCGAGCCGGTGTCGCAGATCGAGCACATGTCCCAGGCGGCGCAACTGGCCATGGCCGAAGGCTTTGACGACGAAGTGGTGCTGGCGGCGTTCTTCCACGACATCGGCCACCTGTGCGCCGAGGGCGCGCAGAGCATGGGCGGCTACGGCGCGGTCAGCCACGAACGCCTCGGCGCCGATTACCTGCGCGAGGCGGGGTTCAGTGAGCGTGTCGCGCGGCTGGTGGAGTATCACGTGCAGGCCAAGCGCTATCTGACGCTCAGGGAGACGGGCTATCACCAACGCCTGAGCGAAGCCAGCCGGCGCACCTTGGCGTATCAGGGCGGGGTGATGACGGAGGCCGAAGCTGAGGCGTTCGAGCGCGATCCGTTGTGCGCCGTCAGCCTGCGGATGCGCCAGTGGGATGAGCTGGCGAAGGAGACGGCGGTGCCGGTGGTGGATCTTCAGT
Organism: Pseudomonas sp. B7(2017); assembly: GCF_002112745.1. Taxonomy (NCBI): domain Bacteria; kingdom Pseudomonadati; phylum Pseudomonadota; class Gammaproteobacteria; order Pseudomonadales; family Pseudomonadaceae; genus Pseudomonas; species Pseudomonas sp. B7(2017). The sequence continues at coordinate 472,883 of NZ_NEIP01000001.1, forward strand.
TGCTGAAGGAGAAGGCGGCGCGGGTGTTGGCCGGCTGAACCGCTGAACCGCAGGGCCGCCATCGCCAGCAGTCTGGCTCCTACAGATCGGCGGCCAGTGAGTCGATCTGCCCCTGTCGTTCGGCCTGATTGAGCTTGGGGTGCGGATTGAGCGATGACCACTGCGGATGCGCCCGCGCCTTGATCAGGGCCTCGGGCAGTTTGCCTTGGCGCCAGGTCTCGTCCTGGGAGGCGGCGACCTGAACGGCATCCATCGCCGCATGGCCCCGGGCGTTCAGGGCCAGCAGCAACTGGCGCTGACGCAACGCCAGCAGGCGCAGCACGTTGTCGTCGACCGTCAGCTCGCGCTGCCCCTTGAGCTTGCCCAGCAAGCGGTTGCCGTAGCTGCGGGCGGTCTGCAGGGCGCCGCCGGCAATCGCGCCGGCCAGGGCGGCGGCGCCGAGGGTGATGCCGCCCACCAGCAGATCGACTCCGGCCCCGGCGGCCGCACCGGCCGCGATGCCGCCGCCGACCCGCACGCCCAGTTGCTTCAGGGTTTCGGGGTTGAACAGGTCATCGCCCCAGCGCCCGTCCAGCAGCGGCAGGTCGCTGGCGGCGGCATCCTGCACGCGGAAGGCATAGAGCTTGAGCAGCGCCTCGACGCAGCGCTGTTCGCGCTGGCGCACGGCCTGGCGCAGTTCGCTGATGGCTTGCTGTTCCTGTGCGGCTTCGCTGGCCACGCTGCGCCGGCAGGCGGCGCAGTCGATCAACAGCTCGGCGATCAGGCGCGCGGCACTCTGTTGGCGGGCGAGGCGTTGGGCCTGCTGGTCGGCGATCAGGCGCTCCAGTTGCGGCCGGGCATTCTCCAGCAGCAGCGCCAGGCTTTCGTACAGCCGCCGTTCGCCGTCCTCCGGCGGGGCGACGCTGTCGAAGCGCACCAGCGCATGCAGGCCAAGACGCGCCAACGCTTCGCGCCATTGCGGCTCGCGGTGGTCGGCGCTGCTGACGAAATTCAGCACCGGCAGCAGCGGTTTGCCGCAGCCGGCCAGCACCTCCAGCTCGTCCCGGTATTTGGCCAGCACCGGTTCGCGGGCATCGATCACGTACAGCCCGGCGTCGGAGGCGAGCAGTTGCCGCAACACCTTGGCCTCTTGCTCGAAACGTTGGCGCGCCTCGCTGCCGTCGAGGAACCGCGCCAGCCGCGCCGGGCCGTCGAGGCGTTCGCCGGGGCGTTCCAGCCGTTCGAGAAAATCCAGCAGGGCGATGGCGTCTTCCAGGCCCGGGGTGTCGTAGAGGTCGAGCAACGGTTCGCCCTCCACCGACAGCCGTGCGCCCTCGACGTGCCGGGTGGTGCTGGGGCGGTGCGAGACTTCGCCGAAGCCGACGTCGCGGGTCAGGGTGCGCAGCAGCGACGTCTTGCCGACGTTGGTGTGGCCGACCACGGCCAGTTTCAGCGGGGCCTTCCAGGCTTCAGTCATGACCGTGCTCCAGCCAGCCCATCGGGGCGCAATCGGCGAACGGCAGCTCCAGCTGCTGCAGCGCCACGTGCCAGTCGCCGAGGCGTTCGGCGTCCAGCGCCTGGCCTTGAGGTGCCTGCAACAGCCAGACGCGGGTGGCGGCGGCATTGCGCGCCAGTTCGGCGATCAGCGCCAGGCTGCCGCGGTCCGGCGAGCGCCGGGGATCGCAGGCAATGGCCAGACGTGCGGGCGGGAAGCGGGTCAGCTGTTCAAGCAGGCGGTGCCGGGATTCGCGGCTGTCGAGGATGCCGGCGTCGCTGACGCCTTTGGGCAATGCCGGCGGCCACGGGCGCTGGTCGTCCAGCTCGATCGCCACCAGCAGCGCCCCTTCGCTGACCTCTGCGCCGACGGCGCTTTCGACCCGGTGCAGGTGCTCCGGCGCCGCGTCGTTGATGCCTAAGCGCTCGCTGCTGGGCATCAGGCGTTCACGCAGCTGGGCGTAGCCGGGCAGGTTCAGGTCCAGGTGCAGGCGGGCGCGTCCGCGGTTCCAGCGCCAGCGGCACAGCAGCATCAGGATCAGCCGCGGCAGCACGCCGTAGATCAGCACCGCGCCGACCAGCCAGATGGCCCAGGCCTGGCGCACCAGCGCCCGGTTGTAGTCGCCGTCCAGGCCGACGCGGATCATGTCCACCCGTGGCGCGCTCCAGCCCAGGGCGTGGGGGACAGCGGTCAGGGCATCGGTCAGCGCCGCGAAGAAGTCGGCGCCCAGCAGGGTGCTTTCCCAGATGAAGTCGTATTGCCGGGTCGCCATCAGCAGCACCAGCATGATCAGGGCGCTGAGCATGATCAGCAGCCAGAGTCCGTTGACCAGCGTGCCGATGGCCCAGCGGTTGAGCCGGTGCCGTTGCAGGAGCAGCATCAGCGCCGGCGGCAGTTGGGCGGCCTTGGCGTCCCGGGCGAGTTTCTCGCTGAGCCACAGCCACAGGCGGCCCAGCGCCGCGCTGTGCTCCCCGGCAAACACCAGGCCGACCGCCCAGCTCAGCAGCAGAATCAGGTTCAGCCCGAGCAACGTGCCCAAGGCCCAGAAAATGTTGACCGGCCCGAGGCCGTTGCCCAGCGCGGAAAACGCCATGCCCGCCCCGGTGATGCAGGCCAGCGCCGCCATCAGCAGCACCGCCAGGCGTGCGCCTTGCAGCCAGTGCTTGAGCGCGGCGGTCAGCCCGTCGCGCTCGGCCAACCACAGCGCCCGGCGCTGGATGCGCCCCGGCAGGTCGCCGCCGGCCGCGCGGGCCAGGCGATTGGCTTCCAGATCGTCCAGGGGACCTGCGTGTTCTTCGCGCAGGCGCACGGTTTCGGTGAGCCAGAGGTTTTGCAGTGAAGTCAGTTCAGTCACGCGGCATCCCGTTGCTTGATTGAGCCGTGAGCATAACCGCTGCGGCGCTGGTCGGGGCAAGTTGCGGGATATCGATCCTCTGGTATCCTCACCCGCATGAACAACACTCTTCCTTTATGTCTGATCGCTGCTCTTGGTGAAAACCGAGTCATCGGCGTGAACAACACCATGCCTTGGCATTTGCCGGGTGATTTCAAGTACTTCAAAGAAAAGACCCTTGGCAAGCCAATCATCATGGGGCGCAAGACTTGGGATTCTTTGGGGCGTCCGCTGCCGGGGCGCTTGAACATTGTTGTCAGTCGACAGGCAGATCTTCAATTGCAGGGGGCCGAGGTGTTTTCCTCGCTTGAGGCGGCAGTTGATCGTGCTGAAGAGTGGGCACTGGAGCAGGGTGCGACCGAACTGATGTTGATTGGCGGCGCTCAGTTGTATGAACAGGCACTTCCGCTTGCAAACTGCTTGTATCTGACTCGCGTTGCCTTGCGCCCTGATGGCGACGCATTCTTTCCGGATTTCGGCCCGTGTGATTGGGAACGAACTTCCTTCGTGCCGAATCCGGCTGAAGGCGACAAGCCGGCCTACCACTTCGAAGTCTGGGAAAAAGCCTGAATCTGTGGCGAGGGAGCACGCTCCCTCGCCACAACGTCAATCAAGCCTGAGCAAGCTCCGCATGCTCATCGGCCTCCAGCAGCGCCTTGTCGGTCTGCTGCATCACTTGGCTGGTGATCGCCCCGGCGGTGATCGAACCGCTCACGTTCAATGCCGTGCGGCCCATGTCGATCAGCGGCTCGACCGAAATCAGCAACGCCACCAATGACACCGGCAAGCCCATGGCCGGCAGCACGATCAGCGCCGCGAACGTCGCGCCGCCGCCCACGCCCGCCACACCGGCCGAGCTCAGGGTCACGATGGCCACCAGCGTGGCGATCCACAGCGGATCCAGCGGGTTGATGCCCACGGTCGGCGCCACCATCACCGCCAGCATGGCCGGATAGAGGCCGGCGCAGCCGTTCTGGCCGATGGTCGCGCCGAACGAGGCGGCGAAGCTGGCCACCGACTGCGGGATGCCCAGACGGCTGGTCTGCGCCTCGATGCTCAGCGGGATGGTCGCCGCGCTGGAGCGGCTGGTGAAGGCGAACGTCAGCACCGGCCAGATCTTGCGGAAGAAGCGCAGCGGGTTGATCCCGGCCGCCGACACCAGCACGCCGTGCACGACGAACATCAGGCCCAGGCCCAGGTACGACACGACCACGAAGCTGCCCAGCTTGATGATGTCCTGCAGGTTGGAGCCGGCCACCACCTTGGTCATCAGCGCCAGCACGCCATACGGGGTCAGCTTCATCACCAGGCGCACCAGGCGCGTCACCCAGGCTTGCAGGGTGTCGATGGCGTTGATCACTTTCTGGCCTTTGTCGGCGTCATCCTTGAGCAGCTGCAGCGCAGCCATGCCCAGGAACGCGGCGAAGATCACCACGCTGATGATCGAGGTCGGCTTGGCCCGCGCCAGGTCGGCGAACGGGTTCTGCGGGATGAACGACAGCAGCAGCTGCGGCACGTTGAGGTCGGCGACCTTGCCGGCGTAGTCGGTCTGGATGGTTTGCAGGCGGGCCATTTCCTGGGTGCCGGCCACCAGGCCTTCGGCGGTGAGGCCGAACAGGTTGGTCAGGCCGATGCCGATCAGCGCGGCGATCGCGGTGGTGAACAGCAGCGTGCCGAGGGTCAGGAAGCTGATCTTGCCCAGCGACGAGGCGTTGTGCAGACGGGCCACGGCGCTGAGGATCGAGGCGAACACCAGCGGGATCACGATCATTTGCAGCAGTTGCACGTAACCGTTGCCCACCAGGTCGAACCAGCCGATCGAGGCTTTGAGCACCGGGTCGCCGGCACCGTAGACGGTGTGCAGCGCCACGCCGAAGCCCACGCCGAGCGCCAGCGCGAGCAGGACTTTTTTCGCCAGGCTCCAGGAGCTATGGCGGGTTTGCGCCAAGCCGAAGAGCAGGGCGAGGAACACCAGCAGATTGAGGATCAGCGGCAGATTCATGAGGACTCCCGAAAAGACGTTGCCAGCAGCCTTCCGGGGCCGCTGCGAACCGGAAAGCCTAACAGCTTGATTTGCAATGAATTAATACCGAAATCGCAGGGTGTCCGTCGTTTTTGGAATAAGCGCATGTCGCATCCACGATGCAACTGGCGCAAAAAAGACGCACGCGGTCGCTGACAGACGGGAACTGTCACACTGATTTGTTAGCGTCGATTCCTTTCAACCGGGGAGAAACGCTGATGAAATTCGCACCGACATTTCTGGCTGCCGCACTCTGCCTTGGCCTCGCTGGCCAGGCGCTCGCCACCGACTTGAAGCACTGGCCCGCGGATCAGGCCAAGGCCCTGGACGCGATGATCGCGGCCAACGCTAACAAGGGTAACTACGCGGTGTTCGACATGGACAACACCAGTTACCGCTACGACCTTGAAGAGTCGCTGCTGCCGTTCATGGAAAACAAGGGCCTGATCACCCGGGACAAGCTCGACCCCTCCCTGAAGCTGATGCCGTTCAAGGACACCGCCGACCATAAGGAAAGCCTGTTCAGCTACTACTACCGCCTCTGCGAAGTCGACGACATGGTCTGCTACCCCTGGGTGGCGCAAGTGTTCTCCGGCTTCACCCTCAAGGAGCTCAAGGGCTACGTCGACGAAATGATGGCCTCGGGCAAGCCGGTGCCGGCCACCTATTACGAAGGCGACGTGGTCAAGAAGCTCGACGTCAACCCGCCGAAGCTCTTCACCGGCCAGCAAGAGCTGTACAACAAGCTGATGGAGAACGGCATCGAGGTCTATGTGATGACCGCCGCTTCGGAGGAACTGGTGCGCATGGTCGCGGCGGATCCGAAGTACGGCTACAACGTCAAGCCGCAGAACGTCATCGGCGTGTCGCTGCTGCTCAAGGACCCCAAGACCGGCGAGCTGACCACCGCCCGCAAGCAGATCACCGCCGGCAAGTATGACGAGAAGGCCAACCTCGGCCTGGAACTGACCCCGTACCTGTGGACCCCGGCCACCTGGATGGCCGGCAAGCACGCGGCGATCCTGACCTACATCGACGAGTGGAAGAAGCCGGTGCTGGTGGGCGGCGACACCCCGACCAGCGACGGCTACATGCTGTTCCACGATGTCGACGTGGCCAAGGGCGGCATCCACCTGTGGGTCAACCGCAAGGACAAGTACATGACCCAGCTCAACGGCATGATGGCCAAGCACGCCGCGGCCCAGGCCAAGGAAGGCTTGCCGGTGACGGCGGACAAGAACTGGGTGATCGTCAAGCCGGAAGAGATCCAGTAAGCCGCGGTCCTGGGCGGTTCCTGGGGGCGCTACGGTCTTGAGCCTGTGGCGCCTCGACGGGCGCCATCGCCAGCCCAGGCAAAAAAATGCCCCGCACATGGCGGGGCATTTTTATGCGCGACGGTTAAGCATTACAGCCCGTCGAGCATCGCCTTGTTGCGCACCGCACCCTTGTCGGCGCTGGTGGCGAGCAGGGCGTAGGCCTTCAGGGCGGTGGTCACCTTGCGCGGACGCTGTTCGGCCGGCTTCCAGCCTTTCTTGTCCTGCTCGACCCGGCGCGCGGCCAGTTCTTCATCGCTGATCAACAGGTTGATCGAACGGTTCGGGATGTCGATCAGCACCTTGTCGCCGTCCTGCACCAGGCCGATGGCGCCGCCCGCCGCCGCTTCCGGCGAAGCGTGGCCGATGGACAGGCCCGAGGTGCCGCCGGAGAAGCGGCCGTCGGTGAGCAGGGCGCAGGCTTTGCCCAGGCCCTTGGACTTCAGGTAGGAGGTCGGGTAGAGCATTTCCTGCATGCCCGGGCCGCCTTTCGGGCCTTCGTAGCGGATGATGACGATGTCGCCTTCCTTCACTTCGTCGGCGAGGATGCCGCGCACGGCGCTGTCCTGGCTTTCGAAGATCTTCGCGTTGCCTTCGAAGACCAGGATCGACTCGTCGACGCCGGCGGTCTTCACCACGCAGCCGTCCAGCGCGATGTTGCCGTACAGCACGGCCAGGCCGCCTTCTTTGGAGTAGGCGTGCTCGACGCTGCGGATGCAGCCGTTCTCGCGGTCGTCGTCCAGGGACGGCCAGCGGGTGGACTGGCTGAACGCGGTCTGGGTCGGAATGCCGGCAGGGCCTGCCTTGAAGAAATGGTGCACGGCCTCGTCGTTCGTCTGGGTGATGTCCCACTTGGCGATGGCTTCTTCCATGCTGCGGCTGTGCACGGTCGGCAGGTCCGTGTGCAGCAGGCCGCCGCGGGCCAGCGAACCGAGGATGCTGAAGATGCCGCCGGCGCGGTGCACGTCTTCCATGTGGTACTTCTGGATGTTCGGCGCGACCTTGCACAGCTGCGGCACCTTGCGCGACAGGCGATCGATGTCGCGCAGGTCGAAGGCGATCTCGGCTTCCTGGGCGGCGGCCAGCAGGTGCAGGATGGTGTTGGTCGAACCGCCCATGGCGATGTCGAGCATCATGGCGTTCTCGAACGCCTTGAAGTTGGCGATGTTGCGCGGCAGCACCGACTCGTCGTTCTCGCCGTAGTAGCGCTTGCACAGCTCGACGATGGTGCGGCCGGCCTCGAGGAACAGCTGTTCGCGGTCGCTGTGGGTGGCCAGGGTCGAACCGTTGCCCGGCAACGCCAGGCCCAGGGCCTCGGTCAGGCAGTTCATCGAGTTGGCGGTGAACATGCCGGAGCACGAGCCGCAGGTCGGGCAGGCGCTGCGCTCGTACTCGGCGACCTTCTCGTCAGAGGCGCTGGAGTCGGCGGCGATCACCATGGCGTCGACGAGGTCGAGGCCGTGGCTGGCCAGTTTGGTCTTGCCGGCTTCCATCGGGCCGCCGGAGACGAAGATCACCGGGATGTTCAGGCGCAGGGCGGCCATCAGCATGCCGGGGGTGATCTTGTCGCAGTTGGAGATGCAGACAATGGCGTCGGCGCAGTGGGCGTTGACCATGTATTCGACGGAGTCGGCGATGATCTCGCGGCTCGGCAGCGAATAGAGCATGCCGTCGTGGCCCATGGCGATGCCGTCGTCCACGGCGATGGTGTTGAATTCCTTGGCGACGCCACCGGCCCGTTCGATTTCGCGGGCGACCAGTTGGCCCAGGTCCTTGAGGTGGACGTGGCCCGGCACGAACTGGGTGAAGGAGTTGGCGACGGCGATGATCGGCTTCTTGAAGTCGTCATCCTTCATCCCGGTGGCGCGCCATAGTGCGCGGGCGCCGGCCATGTTGCGGCCGTGGGTGGAAGTCTTTGAACGGTAATCAGGCATTGGAGCACTCCGGGCGGCTAATCAGGTACTAAAGGGGAGTGAGCTTCTGTTGACGTCCGGAACACCCGAAAATGGCCGTGTGTCCTGATGCTGCCGATGACTTTGCGGGATCGCCGCTTGCCTCAGCCTGAGCTCATAAACCCGCCGGGGATGAATGGCGATGAATCCCGCGATTCTACACCGCTGGCGTCTGGAGGGAATGGCGCAAAACGCTGTTCGGCCGCCGAGGGCGCCTGCGGGATGACGGCCGGCGGTTTCAGTCGCGGCCCGGCTGCACGACGGCGCCGTGACGAAGGCCTTCGGCCCGGCGGTTGATGCGGGCGTTCAGCCCCAGCGCCACGCCGCCGAGGATCAGGAAGCAGCCGCCGAGGGTGGGTTGCAGGTCGGCCGGGCTCAGGCTGATCAAGGCGCTGATCGCCCCGCCGCAGATGAAGACCAGGGTGCTGCCGGCCGAGGCCGAGGTGCCCGCGTGCTCGGGATAAAGGTCCATGGCCCGGGAGGTAGCCGCTGGCCGGACGATGGTGGTGCCGGCGGTGCAGATCAGCATCGGCACCAGCACCGTCGCCGGGGTCAGCGCAAAGCCCGAAGGCAGGCACAGCAGGGCCAGGCCCGCCAGCAGGATCAGGCCCAGCCCTGCGGTGATCTGCCGGGCGGGCGTGATCCGTCGGCTCAGCACGGTGGCGACGATGCCCCCCAGCACATAGGCGGCGCCGTAGACCAGCAGGACAAGGGAGAACTCATAGGCGGACAGTTGCAGGCGGTCCATGAAGATCAGCGGCGAAATCACGATGAACGAGAAGTGGCAGGCGAAGGCGAAGGCCGATATCAGCCAGTAACCGACGAAGTCGAAATCGCCCAGCACCCGGCGGTAGGTCAGCAGGAAGTGCGCCGGGGCACCTGCGGCCGTCGGACGGCCCCCTGGCAGGAACAGCCCCGCCTTGAGCAGCACCGCCGAGGCCAGCGCCGCGAATGCCCAGAAGCTGGCGCGCCAGCCGAAGGCGGATTGCAGCAGGGTGCCGGCCAACGGTGACACCGAGATGAAAAGACCACCTGCGGTGACCATCAGGATCCGCAACCGGTCACGTTCCTCCCCGTCGAACAGGTCCTGCACCAGGGCCTGGGACAGCACGAAGCAACCGCAGCCCGCCGCCTGCACCACCCGGAACGCCAGGAACAGCGCGTAGTCGCGGGACAGCAGGCAACCGACGGCGCCGAGGATCGAGACCGCGATGCCGGCCAGCAGCAGGCACTTGCGTCCGATCACGTCCGACAGCGGGCCGATCAGCAACTGGGAAAAGGCGATGCCCACGGCGAACACGCTGATCGACAGCGCGATGTCCGTGGGCGTGCGCCGGAAATGCTCGGCCAGGGCCGGAAACGACGGCAGCAGGACATCCAGCGGAAACACGCCGAGCAGCACCATCGCCAGCAACAGGCCCACGGCCCCGCGACGTTGGCGGGCGGTCGCCGCCGGAGTTCCTTCATTCATCGATCAGTCCTGCCTTGGCGAAGAGTCTGCGGTTTTGGGGCAACGCGAAGAATCCGGCCTTTGTCAGCGCCGCGAGGGTGGCGACGGCGCCTGCCCGGGCGCGGCGCCGGTTGGCCTGGGCGGTGGCCGCCTCGGCGACGATGTCCGTGGCGGTTTCCTCCTCGATCCCGGCGCTGCGCAGGCTCTGGAGCAGCCAGGCCTCGTCGACCTCGAAGAAGATCCCGATGACCTCCAGCAGCGTTCTTGCCGTGAACGTCCTTTTGCGGGTGTTCATGGTCAGCCAGAGGTAATGGAACACCTCGGCGAAGTAGCGGCTGTGACGGGCCTCGTCGCCCAGATGGTCGCGCAGCATGTCGTCGACGCAGGACACCAGGCTGTCACGGCAGACGTCGAGCAGCTCGCGGGCGATGAGGGTCTCCGAGACGAAGCCGAGCAGGAACCACGCCAGCGGCCGGCTGTGCTGCGGTGTGCGTTCGATCAGGGCGTTGAGCCGGGTGATCCGTCGGGGCATGGCCGGACGCTGGGTGAAGCCATAGTGCGCGGCGATCTGTTCGGCCAAGCGGTTGGAGAACAGCGCGTGATACCCCTCGTCCGTGTAGAGCTGGAGCGCGGCGGTCTTCATGCGCGGGGGCACGTAGGCGGGGATCTCGCCATGGACGATGGTTTCCACCGACCGGTTGACGATGCGGTGTTCGAGCAGGGTGGTGTAGTCGAGAAAATGCACCAGGTGGTTGGCGGTCAGGCGGTGGATGACCTCGCGCCCGGCCGCTTCGATGGCCGGGTGGGCCAGGTACGGCAGGAAGCCTGGGGGAAACCAGTGGCGGGACTCCAGTTGCCGCGCAAGGTCCGCTGGCAACGGGTAGTCATGGCGGCTGACCCGCACCGAGGCGCGGGTGTCCCATTCTCCCAGCGTGAAGCGCAGCGCCCAGGACACCGGCGGTTCGGCCGGGACATCGAGCAGTCGGGTCATGGATTCACCGCCCGTGGATCCAGCAGGTCCCTCAGTTCCCGGCACATGGCCTGGCCATCGCTGTTGCCGCAGCCGACGAAGAACAAGGGCTGTTCAGGGCTGCCTTCGAGGTTGAGCAGGGTTTCGACCGGGCCGTCGGCGAACGCACCGGTCAGCCAGGTGTTGAGGCCCAATGCCGTGGCCACCAGTTGAAAGGTCTGGGACAGATGGCCGGCCTCGACGAATGCCATCCGGTAAGCCCGTGAGTGGGGGTATTTCCACCAGAGCCGGTCGAACCGGGCGGTGATGAACAGGCCCAGCGGCAGATCGTTGATGAAGTGCTGGCCGCACAGCAGGTTGCCCAGTGCCGAGTCGGGCAGCGGGTTCGTCAGGCTCAAGGTGTGCTGCGCCGGATGGTAGGCATAGACGCCTTGCGCCAGGCCGCTGACGTTCTGCACCAGCAAGAGGCCTTCGCAGGCGTTGAGCCCGCCGCCGGACGGGCTGCTGCGCCGTGCCGTCATGCCCGGGGCGGCGCTGTTGTCGCAGATGCGTTCGCGCAGATGGCCGAGCGTCAGGTACAGCAGGGTGCTCAGGTCGGTGAGCGCCACGGGGGCCTGGGTGAAGGAGCGGCAGGTCTTCCGGTCAAGCAGCGTGGTGTGCAGATCGGCGCCCGCCAACCGGGACGGTTCGGGCAGGGCGATGTGCGCCAGGGTGTCCGGCGGTGTCCGGGTGTCGCCGGGCGCTGGCGTGGCCAGCACGTCGTTGCAATGTTCCAGGTATTGCCTGGACCATTCTTGAATGTTCTGTGGGGGGTGTTCGAAAGGGATGTTTTGGGTGCCGATGTGGTAGATCCTGGAAAGTTCGTCCCATCCCCATTCCGGTGTGTCGGTTTTTGAAGCAGTTAATATTCCGGCTGCCAGAAGTTGTGTGTCTATGATGTTGCTGTCGTCGAAGTTGTTCGGGTTTTCTATAAGTTGCGCGAGGCGAGTCGAATAACGGATATCGAGTTCGTGTTGCGTGTGGTCTTTATAGTTCCAGACAATTTGTGCGGGCGGCTTCGGCAATATGAAAACATGAGGGTTGATGTGCATGAGGCGATTCACTCTGTGCTGTGAGCCTTTGAAGACGCCGGAGTGCCGGCACGCTCCGGCGTCTTCATTTACTTAGCGGGCTTTAGGGGCGACCAGAAAAGCCAGGTTTGCGATTTTGTTGGTTTCCAGAGTGATTGCTTTCATTTGATGAACTCCTTGTTCATTGGTAATTGAAGTCACCTCGTGGTGACAGCTCAATCATAGTTTGTAATGGATTGTTGGCAAGCGGATATTCAGTAGGAATGTTCCAGTAATTTTGTCGGAGCGCTTACCGGTCGAGTTTGGACTTGTAAGTTGTTTCTTGTTGGGTGTTTCTTTTAATGAAATATCCTGCACGTCTGTAGGAAAGAACATGTAGGAAGGAACATGTGGGAAGTTCGATGAGGCAGGGCGGGACGCAGGCCAAAAGCAAAACGGGGAGCCCATGGGCTCCCCGTTTTGCTGTCCGGCCGCGTATCAGCTGTTGGGCAGCAGGCGGCAGGTGATGCTCTTGATGTAGCGGGTTTCCGGGATGGCCGGGTGCACCGGATGGTCCGGGCCCTGGGCGCCGCGCTCCAGCAGTTGGATGTTGCGGTCCAGGTGGCGGGCGCTGGTCAGCAGGATGTTCTGCAGGTCGTCTTCCGGCAGGTGCATCGAGCACGACGCGCTGACGAGGATGCCGTCCTTGGTCAGCAGGCGCATGGCCTGCTCGTTCAGGCGGCGGTAGGCGCCTTCGCCGTTCTTCAGGTCTTTCTTGCGTTTGATGAACGCCGGCGGGTCGGCGACGATGACGTCGAAACGCTCTTCGCTGGCCTTGAGTTCCTTCAGGGCTTCGAAGACGTCGCCTTCGATGCAGGTCATCTTGTCGGCGAAGCCGTTCAGCGCGGCGTTGCGCTCCACGCCGTCGAGGGCGAAGCCCGAGGCGTCGACGCAGAACACTTCGCTGGCGCCGAACGCGCCGGCCTGCACGCCCCAGCCGCCGATGTAGCTGTACAGGTCCAGCACGCGCTTGCCTTTGACGTACGGCGCCAGGCGCGCGCGGTTCATGCGGTGGTCGTAGAACCAGCCGGTCTTCTGGCCGCCGATGACCGGGGCTTCGAACTTCACGCCGTTCTCTTCCAGCGGCACCCACTCCGGCACCACGCCGAACACGGTTTCGACGTAGCGCTCCAGGCCCTCGGCATCGCGGGCGGCCGAGTCGTTCTTGAACAGGATGCCGCTCGGCTTGAGCACCTGGGTCAGCGCGGCGATCACGTCGGCCTTGTGGGCTTCCATGGTGGCCGAGGCGAGCTGCACCACGAGGATGTCGCCGAAACGGTCGACCACCAGGCCCGGCAGCAGGTCGGAGTCGCCGTAGACCAGGCGGTAGAACGGCTTGTCGAACAGGCGCTCGCGCAGGGACAGGGCCACGTTCAGGCGGTGCACCAGCAGCGACTTGTCCAGCGCCAGCTTGGCGTCCCGGGACAGCAGGCGGGCGCAGATCAGGTTGTTCGGGCTCATCGCCACGATGCCCAGCGCCTTGCCGCCGGCGGCTTCGAGCAGGGCCTGGTCGCCGGCCTTGAAGCCGTGCAGCGGGGTGGCGGCCACGTCGATTTCGTTGCTGTAGACCCACAGGTGGCCGGCGCGCAGGCGACGGTCGGCGTTGGCTTTGAGGCGCAAGCTAGGCAGGGACATGACGTCGCTCCGGAAAAAAAGAGCGGGAGTATACCGTGTTGCGCGCGGCGCGGGCCGCAGGAGCGATGAATCACCCGCCGCAGGCGAACCGGCCACACATTTTGCGTACGCCGCCAGGCGCAATCGACGGGGTGGTCTTCAATGAAAGATTTGGCCGATCTGCCCTGCGATGTGTCGTTCATCGGTTTTTAGGGGTTAGAATCGCCGCCTGTCCCAGAGTGTGTACTTATGTCCCAAGAGCTGACCACCGAACAGATTCAACAGTCCCTGCAGGGCATCAGCGTGCCCGCGCAACCGCAGATCATGGTGGATCTGCAAATGGAGCAGTACATGCCCGACCCGGACCTGGAGACCATCGCCAAGCTGATCTCCCAGGATCCCGGCATGTCCGGCTCGCTGCTGAAGATCGTCAATTCGCCGTACTACGGCCTGAGCAACAAGATCACCTCGATCAAGCGCGCGGTGAACCTGTTGGGCAGCCGTTCGATCATCAACCTGATCAACGCGCAGTCGATCAAGGGCGAGATGAACGACGACACCATCGTCACCCTCAACCGTTTCTGGGACACGGCCCAGGACGTGGCGATGACCTGCCTGACCCTGGCCAAGCGCGTCGGCACCGAAGCGTGCGACGAGGCCTATGCGCTGGGCCTGTTCCATGACTGCGGCGTGCCGCTGATGCTGCAGCGCTTCCCCGACTACATGTCGACGCTCGAAGAGGCCTACGCCAGCGCCAGCGCCGAATGCCGGGTGGTGGACACCGAAAACCGCGTGTACAACACCAACCATTCGGTGGTCGGCTACTACACCGCCAAGTCCTGGCGCCTGCCGGAGCACGTCAGCAACGCCATCGCCAACCACCACAACGCGCTGGCGATCTTCAGCGACGAGTCTTCGCGCAACAACCAGATGAAGAACCTGCTGGCGATCCTCAAGATGGCCGAGCACATCTGCGCCTCCTACCGGGTGCTGGGCAACCAGGCCGAAGACCATGAGTGGAACTGCGTAGGTCCTTTGGTGCTGGACTACGTCGGCCTGTCCGAGTACGACTTCGAGACCCTCAAGCAGACGATCCGCGAGCTCGGCGCCCACTGATTCGAGAACACCATGCCTGAATTGCCGGAAGTCGAGACCACCCGCCGGGGCATCGCCCCGCACCTGGAGGGCCAGCGGGTCAGCCGGGTGATCGTGCGCGAGCGCCGTCTGCGCTGGCCGATCCCCGAAGACCTCGATGTGCGGCTGTCCGGCCAGCGCATCGTGCAGGTCGACCGGCGGGCCAAGTACCTGCTGATCAACGCCGAGGTCGGCACGCTGATCAGCCATCTGGGCATGTCGGGCAACCTGCGGCTGGTGGAGGCGGGGTTGCCGGCGGGCCGGCATGAGCATGTCGACATCGAACTCGAATCGGGCCTGGCCCTGCGCTACACCGATCCGCGCCGGTTCGGCGCCATGCTCTGGAGCACCGATCCGCTGCAACACGAGCTGCTGATCCGCCTGGGGCCTGAGCCGTTGACCGACCTGTTCGACGGCGAGCGGCTGTTCCAGCTGTCGCGGGGGCGGTCGATGGCGGTCAAGCCGTTCATCATGGACAACGCGGTGGTGGTGGGCGTGGGCAACATTTACGCGACCGAAGCGCTGTTCGCCGCCGGCATCGATCCGCGCCGCGAGGCCGGGGGCATTTCCCGGGCGCGCTACCTGAAGCTGGCCATCGAGATCAAACGCATCCTCGCCGCCGCCATCGAGCGCGGCGGCACCACGCTGCGCGACTTCATCGGCGGCGATGGCCAGCCGGGGTATTTCCAGCAGGAGCTGTTCGTCTACGGCCGCGGCGGCGAGCACTGCAAGGTGTGCGGCACCGGGCTGCGGGAAATCAAGCTCGGCCAGCGCGCAAGCGTCTGGTGCCCGCGCTGCCAGACCTGAGGCAAAACGGCTGAAAAGCTCCTACGGTCTATAGTGAGGTGTCTCACTGTTCAGCCCGAAGGATCGTGCCATGAAATCCCTTCCTGCCCTGCTCATCGCACTGTCGCTGTGTGCCAGCCTGCCCGCCCGGGCGACGGAGGGCGGCAGCGGCGATCCGCGCTACGCCATCCAGAACCCGCCGGCCTACGCCATGATCGGCGACCTGCTGATCGCCCGGCCGTTGCTGACGGTGGCGACGGTGATCGGGGCGGGGGTGTTTGTCGTGTCGTTGCCGTTCACGGCCTTGGGCGGCGGGATCGGCGATGCCGGAGAGGCGCTGGTGGTGGCGCCGGCGAAAGCGGCGTTCGCGCGGTGCCTGGGGTGCACGGGGGAGGGGTTCGAACAGCGTGAGTGAACTGTTCCGGGTGGTCGGTGACGCTATCGCCAGCAGGCTGGCTCTCACATGGGATCTGCGCCCAGTGGGAGCCAGCCTGCTGACGATGAGGCCGATAGGGCCCGGATCAGGCCTTGCCGGTGATCCGGCGGTACTTGGCCATCAGTTGCTCTTCGGTTTCCGGATGGGCTTCGTCCAGCGGGATGCAGTCCACCGGGCAGACCTGCTGGCACTGCGGCTCGTCGTAGTGGCCCACGCACTGGGTGCACAGGTTCGGGTCGATCACGTAGATCTCTTCGCCTTGGGAAATGGCCTCGTTCGGGCACTCGGGTTCGCAGACGTCGCAGTTGATGCAATCGTCGGTGATGATCAGGGACATGCTAACTCCAGCCGGGGCGGCAGGCCCGGGCGCTATCTATCAGTGCGCGCAATTGTGCCGCATTGGCGCCTGCAGTGCACGCAGGCGCCGTTTGAACGGTCGTCACTTCTTGAAGCGCAGGGTCAGGGCCTCGGCCACGGCCGGGTGGACGAACTTGCTGATGTCGCCGCCCAGGGCCGCGATCTCGCGCACCAGGGTCGAGGAAATGAACGAATAGCGCTCGGACGGGGTGAGGAACAGGCTTTCCACGTCCGGGGCCAGTTGGCGGTTCATGTTGGCCAGCTGGAATTCGTACTCGAAGTCCGAGACCGCCCGCAGGCCGCGCAGGAATACGTTGGCGTTCTGCTCTTTGGCGAAGTGCGCCAGCAGCGTCGAGAAACCGACCACTTCCACGTTCGGCAGGTGCTTGGTGACCTCGCGGGCCAGCTCGACCCGTTGCTCCAGCGGGAACAGCGGGTTTTTCTTCGGGCTGGCGGCCACGGCGATGACCACATGGTCGAACAGGCGCGAGGCGCGTTCGACCAGGTCGCCATGGCCCTTGGTGATAGGGTCGAAGGTTCCTGGGTACAACACTCGGTTCATCGCGTCGTCCTGGCGGGAATCCGTTGGGGAGTCGGATGGTATCGCAGCCGTCCCGGTCGGCCAAGTCGCCTGTTGGGTAAGAAAGCACTATAGACGTCGGGGAAACGGCGCCCTTTCATGGGTTCTTCAGCCGTTCGGCCAGGGCCGTCGCCAGTTGCGCGGTCAGGCCGTACACCGACAGCTGCGGGTTGGCGCCGATGCTGGTGGGGAACAGCGAACCGTCGTGGATCGACAGGTTGCCCAGCTGGTGATGCCGGCCGAGGCTGTCGGCGACGGCGGTCTTCGGGTCTTCGCCCATCGCGCAGCCGCCCATGACATGGGCGCTGCCCAGGCGCGTGCGGTACAGCGCAAGGTCCAGGCCGTCGATCATTGCGCGGGCCTCGGCCAGGCTGTCCACGTAGCGCGCATCGGCGTGCATCGGCATCACGGCCTTGGCGCCGCCGGCGAACTGGATCTCGGCCATGCTGTGGAACGCCCGGCGCAGGCCTTCCCAGGTGTGGGGCGAAACCGGGTAGTCGAGCACCGGCGAGCCGTCGCCGCGCAGCTCGACCGTGCCGCCGGGGCTGTCCGGGTGGAAGCCGTCGCGCAGCAGGGCGAGCATCGCGTGGGTCTTCGGCAGGTCGGCCATGTGCTGCGCGTTGTCCCGGCCGAAGCCGCCGAGCAGGGTCGCGGCCAGCGCCGGGTGCAGCGGCGGCACTTCGAGCTTGTAGCCCATGGGGCCGGTGGTGCCGTCCTTCCACTGGAAATGGTCGGAGTAGATCGACTGCGGCGCGCCGTAGAACGGGTTGATCACCTCGTCGAAGCGCCCGGCGGACATGTTCACCAGGTGCAGGAACGTGCGCTGGCCCAGGCGCCCGTGCGGATCCGGCGCCTGCGAGCGCATCAGCAGCGCCGGGCTGTTGATGCCGCCGCCGGCCAGCACGTAGTGCCGCGCCTTGACCGTGACCGTGCGCCCGGTCGGCGCCACGCAGCGTTCGTCCATCGCCACGCATTGCAGGCCGGTGACCTTGTCGCCGCTCATCAGCAGTTTTTCCGCCCGGGCCAGGTACAGCAGTTCTGCCCCCTTTTCCAGGGACGCGGGAATGGTCGTGACCATCATCGACTGCTTGGCGTTGGTCGGGCAGCCCATGCCGCAGTAGCCCAGGTTCCAGCAGCCGCGCACGTTGCGCGGGATCAAGTGCCAGCTGTAGCCGAGCGCCTCGCAGCCCTTGCGGATCACGTCATTGTTGGCGTTGGGCGGCACCAGCCACGGGGCGATGCCGAGGCGCTGCTCCATTTTCTCGAACCACGGCGCCATCTCGGCGGGGCTGTGGCCCTTGACGTTGTGCTCCTTGGCCCAGTGCTCCAGGGTCGGCTCCGGGGTGCGGAAGCTCGACGTCCAGTTGACCAGCGTGGTGCCGCCCACCGCCCGGCCCTGAAGGATGGTGATCGCGCCGTCCTTGCTCAGGCGGCCGATGCCTTCCTGGTAGAGGCTGCTGTAGGCCTGGTCCTCCAGCAGTTTGAAGTCGCTGCTGGTCTTGAGCGGCCCCTCTTCGATCAGCAGTACCTTGAGGCCGGCGGCGCTGAGGATCTCCGCGGTGGTGCCGCCGCCGGCACCGCTGCCGATGATCGCCACGTCGGCTTCCAGCGTCAGGTCGTCGGTCAGCTGCGCGCCGTTGTGGGTCTTCCAGCCGCGGGCGAGGCCTTCGCGGAACGGGTCGGGTACGGGCATGTTCAGGCTCTCATATTGTTGACTGCCGGACGGCAGGGTTCGACGATGGCGACGCGGTTCAGACAGAGGGCGGGCCGGGATAGCCGCAATGGGCCCAGGACTCGGCGCGCTTGTACCAGGCCATCATCACCATCTGCAGCAAGGAGCTGTGGCCCATGCGCAGCAGGCTCAGCGAGCTGTTCCGCCAGCGTTCGAGGAAGTGCCGGACGGCCTCCGGTTCGGCGTTTTCCCAACTGCCCCAGATCCCGGTCAGCGGGCCCCGGGTCACGGCCATGCCCAGCACGTCGAACAGTTGCCGGCTGAGCTTGAGCATTTCCGGCGAGAGATGGTCGAGGCCGTGGTCGAGTGACTGTAGGGTGCCCTCGACGGCGGCGGCCATTTTGTCGGCGGCCACGGCGCCGTCGAGCATCACCGGGATCAGGGCGCGCAAGAACGGCAGGTCGTTGCTGCGCAGCGCGGCATAGCCGCTGGCCGGCACGCTGGACGAACAGCCGCTGAGGCTGGCGCCCAGGCCGGCGGTGGCGAGGAACGCCGTGGCGCCGAGGCTGAACTTCAGCAGGCCGCGGCGCGACAGCGCAGGTGTTTCGGTCAGGCTTGGGTGCATTGTTGTTATTACCCGGCGGTGACGGTGGTCAGCGAATGAACAGTTTCTGGATCAGTTTCTGGATCGCTGTGCCGTAGGGCGGGTAGATCAGCTTCGCGGCGTTGAAGCGCTGCTTGACCAGCACGCCCTTGGCCTTGCTCAACGTCAGGAACCCCTCGTGCCCATGGTAGTGGCCCATGCCGGACGGGCCGATGCCGCCGAACGGCATGTCGTCCTGGGCCACATGCAGCAGCGTGTCGTTGAGGCAGACGCCGCCGGAGTGGGTCTCGTGCAGCACGCGTTCCTGTTCGCGCTTGTCGTAGCCGAAGTAGTAAAGGGCCAGAGGACGGGGTCGCCGGTTGATGTAGGAGAATGCCTGTTCCACGTCCCGGTACGGCACGATCGGCAGCAGCGGGCCGAAGATCTCGTCCTGCATCACGGTCATGTCGTCGCTGACGTTCAGCAGCAGGCTGTGGGGCATGCGCCGGCCCTGGCCCTGCTCGAACAGCGGAATCAGCAGCGCGCCCTTGCCGGTGGCGTCGCTGAGGTAGCCGTTGAGCCGAGCCAACTGGCGCTCGTTGATGATCGCGGTGTAGTCCGGGTTGTCGGCCAGGGTCGGGTAGAACCGGTGCGCGACCTGGCGGTAGGCTTCGACGAAGGCGCCGACCCGGTCTTCCGGCACCAGCACGTAGTCCGGAGCGACGCAGGTCTGGCCGGCGTTGATCATCTTGCCGAAGGCGATGCGTTCGGCGGCGTCCTTGAGCGGCACGTCACGGGACACGATGGCCGGGGACTTGCCGCCCAGCTCCAGGGTCACCGGCGTGAGGTTTTCCGCCGCCGCGCGCATCACGTGCTTGCCGATGCTGGTGGCGCCGGTGAACAGCAGGTGGTCGAAACGCAGTTTCGAGAACGCGACGCCGACGTCCGACTCGCCGAGCACCACGCACACCAGGTCTTCGGGGAAGATCCGCGCCAGCAGGGCCTTGAGCAGCAGGCCGGTGGCCGGGGTCGATTCGCTGAGCTTGAGCATCACCCGGTTGCCCGCCGCGAGCGCGCCGGTCAGCGGGCCGATGGCCAGGAACAGCGGGTAGTTCCACGGCACGATCACGCCGACCACGCCCAGCGGCTGGTACACGACCTTGGCCGAGGCCGGCTGGAAGGCGAGGCCGACCTTGCGCCGCGACGGTTTCATCCAGCCCTTGAGGTGACGGCTGGCGTAGTGGATGCCGTGCAGGCTGGGCATCAGCTCGGCGATCAGGGTTTCGTCGGCGCTGCGGTGGCTGAAGTCGGAGCTGATCGCGTCGACCAACGCCTGCCGTTCATCGCTGAGCAGGTCGCGCAGGGCCTTGAGCCATTGCTGGCGCTGGGCGGCGGGTGGCATCGGGTTGGCGGCGTAGGCGGCCCGTTGCGCGTCGAACAGCCGGCTGAGCTCTTCCAGCGGCTGTTGCAGCGATTGCAGGTAGGCGATATCGGCAGTCATTGTCGGCTCCGGTTTTGTTGTCGTGAGGAACTTTTTAGAGTCTATGCTCTAGAAAGTCAATTCACTTCCTGGCGCGGCAAGGTTTTATCCCGTTCCGGATAGGTCGTAAGATGCCCCTCAACGCACTCTGAATTAAAGCTCAAGCCATGGCCCCACGGATCAAAACCAGCGAGCGCATCGTGCAGAACAGCCTCGAGCTGTTCAATCAGCAGGGCGAGCGCAGCATCAGCACCAACCACATCGCCGCCCACATGGAGATCTCTCCGGGCAACCTGTACTACCACTTCCCCAACAAGCAGGCGATCATCGCCGTGCTGTTCAGTGAGTACGAAACCCTGGTGGACAGCTTCCTGCGCCCGCCCCAGGGGCGCCCGGCCACGGTCGAGGACAAGCGCTACTACCTCAAGGAGCTGCTGTCGGCGATGTGGCGCTACCGGTTCCTGCACCGCGACCTGGAACACTTGCTCGACAGCGATCCCGACCTGGCGGCGCGCTACCGGCGCTTTTCCCAGCGCTGCGTGATCCAGGGCACGGCCATCTACGAGGGGTTCGTCGCCGCCGGGATCCTGAAGATGGACCGGGTGCAGATCGAATCCCTGACCCTCAATGCCTGGATCATCCTCACCTCTTGGGTGCGGTTCCTGTGCACCACCCGCGAGAACGCCAAGCACCTGAGCGAACAGGCCGTCAAACGCGGCGTGTACCAGGTGCTGGTGCTGGAGGCTGGGTTCGTCACCGAGCAGGCGCGCGACGAGGTCAACGCCCTGTTCGACGAGTTCTACGTGCCGCTGGCCCAGGCCCTCGAAGAAACGCCGTAACCCCTTCTTTTGAACAAGGAGTCGTCCGCTATGCCGATTGCGCAACTGATCAGCCCTCAAGCGCTGGATGCCCGCAAGGATCAGCCGGGACTGGTGATCCTCGATTGCCGCTTTGCCCTGGAGGATCCGGACTACGGCCAGCGCAGCTACGCCGAGGGGCACATCGCCGGGGCGCATTTCGCCGACCTTGAGCGCGACCTCAGCGGCCCGGTGGTCAAGGGCGTGACCGGTCGCCATCCGCTGCCGGAGCCGGCGGCGCTGGTGGAGCGCCTGCAAGCGTTCGGCATCGATGCCGGCAGTGACGTCGTGCTCTACGACGACGGCCCCGGCGCCTACGCGGCGCGGGCCTGGTGGCTGCTGGCGTGGCTGGGCAAGCGCGACGGCGTGTTCATCCTCGACGGCGGGCTCAAGGCCTGGCACGCCGCCGGGTTGCCGCTGAGCCTGGATCCGCCGTCGACGGTCCGCGGCAGCTTCAGCGGCCAGCCGGACCTGCGCTTGCTGCTGAGCGCCGCGCAACTGCAGCAGCGCCTGGGCCAGAGCGGCCTGACCCTGCTCGACGCCCGGGCCCTGCCGCGCTTCAAGGGCGAGGTGGAGCCGATCGATCCGGTCGCCGGTCACATCCCCGGCGCGCAATGCGCGGCGTTCACCGACAACCTGGGCAGCGACGGCAGGTTCCTGCCGGCCGACCGGCTCAAGCAGCGCTTCGCGGCGCTGCTCGGCGACCGCTCACCGGGCGAACTGGTGGCCTACTGCGGCTCCGGGGTGACGGCGTGCCATAACCTGTTCGCCTTGTGCCTGGCCGGCTATCCGTTGGCCGAGCTGTATGCCGGTTCCTGGAGCGAATGGATCAACGACCCGGCCCGGGGCATCGCCACCGGCGAGTGACCGGCGGCGCCTTGACTGGCGCCATCGCCAGCAGGCTGGCTCCAACAGAGGATTGCGGTTGAATGCAACTCCTTGTTCGCCGCAGACCCTGTGGGAGCCAGCCTGCTGGCGATGGCGTCCGGTCAGGCAGCACTGCACTGACTGACATACCGCTCAAGGCGAGGCGGCAAGGTGCGTTTCAGCGCGCCAGCGAATGCCGTGCGCTGCGGTACGCCGCCGGCCCCACGCCATAGACCTGCTTGAACTGCCGGCTCAGATGGCTCTGGTCGGCAAAGCCCAGTTGCGCGGCGACCTCCACCGGCAGGCAGCCGCCTTGCAGCAAGCCCCGGGCGCGGGCGATCCGTTGCTGCATCAGCCAGGTGTGGGGCGGCATGCCGGTGGCGCGGCGGAACACCCGGGCGAAGTGGAAGGGCGACAGGTTCACCGCCGCCGCCAACTCCTCCAGTGAAGGCGGCGCCGCCAGTTGCGCGTGCAGCAGCTCCTTGGCGCGGACCACCGCCCGATGTTCCTTGCCCGGATTGCCTGCGACCGGCACTGCCGCATGTCGTTGCAAGAGCTGCAGCATCAGCTCGCGCCATGCCGTTTGCTGCTGCAGCGCAGTGGCCGGGCTTTCCAGCAGCCGGTGCAACTGGCAGAAACCGGCGACCAGGTCAGGGTCGCGGTACAGCGTCGCCCCGAACGCCGGCAGCGGCGCGGTCGGCAGTTCGAGCTCTTCCAGCAGTGACAGGATCTTGCCGGTGTCGGGATAGAACGCCCGGTACAGCCAGCCGTCGTCGGTGCCCTTGTGGCCGGTGTGCAGCTCGTCCGGGTTGATCAGCACCAGGGTGCCGCTGCCCGCCAGGTGTTCGGCGCCGCGGTAGCGGTAGCGCTGGGCGCCGGCCATGATCATGCCGATCACGTAGCCGTCGTGGACATGGGGCGCGAAGCGCTGGTCGATGTAGCGCGCCGACAGCAGCTCGATCCCGGCCAGCGGCTCGGTCTGCCAGAAACGGATCGATTCGCCCGGGCCGCTCATGCCGTCAACCGCGCCCGGCCGCGGTCAGCCACTGCGGGATGCGCCGTTCCAGGTAATAGCCGGGCTGGCGCAGCGTGCCGTCGACGAAACCGACATGGCCGCCCCGGGCCTGCAGTTCGAAACGGGTCGAGGCGGACAGCTCGGCGGCCTGCGGCAGACTGTGGGGGAACACGAAGGGGTCGTCCGCCGCCTGGATGATCAGGGTCGGGGTGCGGATCTCGCCGAGGAAGTAACGGCTGGAGGCGCGGCGGTAGTAGTCCTCGGCGTCGGCGAAACCGTTCAGCGGCGCGGTCACCCGGCCGTCGAAGTCCCAGAAGGTGCGCATGTTCTCCAGCGAGCCTAAGGCCGCCAGCGTCGCCAGGCCGTCTTCGCGGCCGTCGTGCTGGAACCGGCGCTGCTTGTTCTTGATGTAGGCGACCATCTCGCGCATGAAGTGCGCCTGGTAGACCTTGGAGAAGCCTTGGCCGATGCGGTCGGCGCACTGGTCGAGGCGAAACGGCACCGACACCGCCACCGCACCGAGCACGCCGCTGGCGCTGCCGGTCTCCCCCAGGTGCTTGAGCAGGACGTTGCCGCCCAAGGAGTAGCCGACCGCATACAGAGGCGCCAAGGGCCGCTTGGCCTTCAGGTGGCGGATGGCTTCGGCCAGGTCTTCGCTGGCGCCGGAATGGTAGCTGCGCGCCAACAGGTTCGGCTCGCCCGAGCAGCCCCGCCAGTTCAGCGCGACGCTGGCCCAGCCCTGCGCGGCGAGGGCCGCCTGGATCCCGGCGACGTACGGCGAGTTGGACGAGCCGGTCAGCCCGTGCAGCACCAGCACCAGCGGCGCCTCGGCGCTGTGGGGGCCGTGCCAGTCGAGGTCGAGGAAGTCGCCGTCGTCGAGCCACAGCCGTTCGCGCTGGCGGTCAAGGTGCACGGTCTTGCGCCACAGCGGCCCCCACAGTGTCTGCAGGTGCGGATTGCCGAGGCCGAAGGCGGGGGTGAACGGTTCAGGTGAGGCGGACACGACGATTCTCGATGCGGCGTTGGGGCAAACCCTGTTGTGGCGACGGAGCAAGCACCCTCGCCACAGGGTGTTCAGTGCGTTGTCAGCCGGCGACCGGGGCCATGCGCTGCCACAGCGCGTAATGCACCTGCCCGGACTTCTGTTCGCGGTGCAGGCGCCAGTTGCCCGGCAGGCCGAGGGTCGACGGCGCGCTTTCGCTTTCAGTGTAGATCCACGCATCGGCGGCCAGCCACTGCCGTTCCTCCAGCAGGGCGCACACCGCCGGCAGCAGGTTCTGGTTGAACGGCGGGTCGAGGAACACCAGGTCGAACGCGCGGGCCGGCTGGGTCTCCAGGTAGCGCAGCGCGTCGGCGGTCTGCACCTGGCCGGTGGTGCAGCGCAGGGTGCCCAGGTGCTCCTTGAGGCTGGACACCGCGACATGGCTGGCGTCCAGCGCCTGGCCCATGGCCGCGCCACGGGACAGGGCCTCAAGGAACAGCGCGCCGCTGCCAGCGAACGGGTCGAGCACCTTGGCCCCCGGCACGTACGGCATGAGCCAGTTGAACAGGGTCTCGCGCACCCGGTCCGGCGTCGGGCGCAGGCCTTCGACGTCGGGGAAGCTCAGTTTGCGGCTGCGCCATTCGCCGCCGATGATGCGCAGCTGGTTCACGCCGTTGTGTTGGCGCTGGGGGGATTTCTTCTGCTGGGCCATTAATGCTCCGGAACCCCGAGCGGCTGCTCGGCGGGTTTGTCAGATGGGGCCGGTAACGGCTTTTGCGGCACGGTCGGGCCAGCGCTGACGATGACCAGCTTGTCCGTGCTCAGGTGTTTGTTCATCGCATCCTTGACCTGCTCGACCGTCAGGCTCTGGGACTGGCGCATGAAATCGTCCAGGTAGCTCAGCGGCAGGTTGTAGAAGCCCATGGCGCCGAGCTGGCCGACGATGTCGGCGTTGCTGGCGGTGGACAGCGGGAAGCTGCCGGCCAGTTCGCGCTTGGCGTCGTCGAGCTCTTTTTGGGTCGGGCCGCTCTTGAGGTAGTTGGCCAGCACGTCCTGCACCAGTTTCAGGGTGCCCTCGCTCATCTCGGCGCGGGTCTGCAGGTTGATCATGAACGGGCCCCGGGCCTGCATCGGGCTGAACGCCGAGTACACGCCGTAGGTCAGGCCGCGCTTCTCGCGCACTTCGCTCATCAGCCGGGTGCCGAAACCGCCGCCGCCCAGGATCTGGTTGCCCATCGACAGCGCCGCGTAGTCCGGGTCGTCACGGTCGATGCCCAGCTGCGCGAGCATCAGGTTGGTCTGCTTGGACGGGAACTCGATGTGGCCGACGCTGGCCTTGGGCTCCTGCGGCGGGGCGATCTTCGCCAGCGCCGGGCCCTTGGGCAGGGCGGCGGACACCTGGTTGGCGATGGCCTCGGCCTCGCTGCGCGACAGGTCGCCCACCAGGGCGATCACTGCGTTGCCGGCGGCGTAGGCCTTGGCGTGGAAGTCGCGCAACTGCGCCAGGGTGATCTTCGGCACGCTCTGGGCATCGCCGTCGCTGGCGTGGGCATACGGATGATCGCCGTACAGGCGCTTCATCAGTTCCAGGCTGGCGAGCTTGCCGGGGCTTTGCTTCTGGTATTCGAAGCCGGCGAGCAGCTGGTTCTTGATGCGGGCGAAGGAGTCGGCGGGGAAGGTCGGCTTGCCCACCACGTCGCAGAACAGCTTGAGCGCCGGCTCGCGCTTGTCCGCCGCGCTCAGGCTGCGCAGCGAGGCGATGGCCATGTCCTTGTAGGCGCCGTTGCCGAAGTCCGCGCCCAGGCCTTCAAAGCCCTGGGCGATGGCGCTGACGTCCTTGCCGGCCACGCCTTCGTTGAGCATGGCGTTGGTCAGCACGGCCAGGCCCGGCGCGTTGCCGTCCTGGCTGCTGCCGGCGGAGAAGATCAGACGCATGTCGAACATCGGAAGCTCGCGGGCCTCGACGAACAGCACCCGGGCGCCTTCGGCGGTGTGCCAGGTCTGCACGTCGAGCTTGCGGCTGGCCGGGGCCTTGCCGTCCAGTTCGGCCAGCGACTGGAGTTTCTGGCTGGACTTGGCGTTGTCCAGCGCTTCGCTGGCGCCGGACTTGTCGCCGGGGGCGAAGTACAGCGCGCTGGCGCCGATCAGCGCCGCGGCGAGCAGGCCGAGCATCAGGCGTGAGGTTTTGCGCTCACTCATGAGTCGTCTCCAGGGGCAGGACATGGGCGACGCTGAGACGTTCGCGGGTGAAATACAGTTTGGCGGCGTTCTGGATGTCTTGCGGGGTGACGCTTTCCAGGTCGGCGAGTTCGGTGTCCATCAGTTTCCACGACAGGCCGACGGTCTCCAGCTGGCCGATGGCGCTGGCTTGGCTGGTGATCGAGTCGCGCTCGAACACCAGGCCGGCGATCACTTGGGCGCGCACCCGCTCCAGTTCTTCGGCGGACGGCGCGGTGGTCTTCAACTGTTCCAGCAGTTTCCACAGGCCGGCCTCGGCCTGGGCCATGGTCTTTTTCTTCTGGGTGTTGGGCGTAGCGGACAGGGTGAACAGGCTGTCGCCGCGGGTGTAGGCGTCGTAGCTCGACGCGCCGCCGGACACCAGCTCCTCGCCGCGCTCCAGCTGGGTCGGGATGCGCCCGCTGTAGCCGCCGTCGAGCAGGGCCGAGATCAGGCGCAGGGCGTTGACCGAGCGCTTGTCGTCGGCGGTGGACAGGCTCGGTACGTTGAAGGCGAGCATCAGGCTGGGCAGTTGCGTCTGCACATGCAGGGTGATCTGGCGTTCGCCGGGTTCGGCCAGCTCCAGCGGCTTCTTCGCCGGCGGCACATCGCGCTTGGGGATCGGCCCGAAGTAGCGCTGGGCGAGGGTCTTCACCTCGTCCGGGGTGACGTCGCCGACCACCACCAGGGTGGCGTTGTTCGGCACGTACCAGGATTCGTACCAGTGGCGCAGCTCCTGGACCGTCATCCGGTCGAGGTCGGCCATCCAGCCGATGGTCGGCGTGTGGTAGCCGCTGGCCGGGTAGGCCATGGCCTTGAAGCGTTCGAAGGCCTTGGACATCGGCTTGTCGTCGGTGCGCAGGCGGCGCTCCTCCTTGATGACCTCGATCTCCTTGGCGAACTCCTCCGGCGGCAGGCGCAGGCTGGCCATGCGGTCGGCTTCCAGCTCGAAGGCCACGCCCAGGCGGTCGCGGGCCAGCACCTGGTAGTACGCGGTGAAGTCGTCGCTGGTGAAGGCGTTCTCTTCGGCACCCAGGTCGCGCAGGATCAGCGAGGCTTCGCCGGGGCCGATTTTCTCGCTGCCCTTGAACATCATGTGTTCGAGGGCGTGGGACAGGCCGGTCTGGCCCGGGGTCTCGTAGCTGGAGCCGACCTTGTACCAGACCTGCGACACCACCACGGGGGCGCGGTGGTCTTCGCGCACGACGACCTTCAGGCCGTTGTCGAGGGTGAATTCATGGGTCGGTTGCGGGTCGGCCGCCAGGGCCGACAAGGGCAGGCAGACGGTGCCGAGCAGCAGGCCGGCGGCGCGGCGGGCGAGAGCGTTCATTGATTTTCAAACCTGTTGTGCTGCCCGCTTGGCCTTAGCCTAGGCGGGCGAGGAGGTGCTAGGATACTGATCCGTTTTACCGGCGGCCACGCCTATCGGGTCCGCAGACTTGTTCGGGCTGTATGGGTTCGCGGCAAAAGGCTTTGGTTTCTCAGCTAAACTTTGCCTTTTCGCCGATTTTGCCGGTTTAGTCCTTCGTTAAGACGATTCTTTTGAGGTGCCGCGGGCGCCTCGACAACAGGTTGCGCGTGAACAAGCTGGATCAAACACAGTCTGTTCTGCATCGAATATTCAATTGCCGGGGCGCCTGATGGCGCGTCGCTACCGTGAGATAGCCGTCCTCCATGTTTGGTTCCAACGACGACAAGAAGAACCCAGCTGCCGCTGGCGAGAAGAAAAGCCTGTTCGGATGGCTGCGCAAGAAGCCGGCGGCCGAACAGCCGGCGGCCGCGCCTGAGCCGGCCCCGGCGCCCGTAGCGCCAGAGACGCCGGTTGTCCCGCCGGTCGCCGAGCCCCTATCGCAGCCAGTGCCGCAGCCGTCGGCCCAAGCCGCGCCTGAACCTGCTGCTGCCCCTGAGCTGCCGTTGGCCCCGGCCAAAGAGCCCTGGCTGACCCTGCCCGTGGCGGAAGAGCCGGTGGCGCTGGTCGAAGAGACCGTGGCCCACGTGACGCCGCCGATCCCAGCGGCGCCTGCCGCTTTCGCCCCAGAGCCGGTCGTTCCTGAGGTGCCGGTGGTGGCCGAGCCGGCCGCTCCCGTCGTTCCTCCCGCAACCCCTTACGTAGCCCCTCCCGTAGCGCCTCACGTAGCCGCGCCGGTTGCGCCGGCCGTCGAAACGCCCGAGCCTGCACCTGCACCTGCACCTGCACCTGCACCTGCACCTGCACCTGCACCTGCACCTGCACCTGCACCTGCACCTGCACCGGTTGCCGTGGCGCCGGTCGCTGTCGCGGCCGTCGAAGCGCCGGCCGAACCGCCGCGCACCGAAGAAGCCAAGGCCGGTTTCTTCGCCCGCCTCAAGCAAGGCCTGTCCAAGACCAGCGCCAGCATCGGCGAGGGCATGGCCAGCCTGTTCCTCGGCAAGAAAGCCATCGATGACGACCTGCTCGACGAGATCGAGACCCGCCTGCTGACCGCCGACGTCGGCGTCGAGGCCACCTCGGTGATCATTCAGCGCCTGACCCAGAAGGTCGCCCGCAAGGAGCTGGCCGACGCCGACGCGTTGTACAAATCCCTGCAGGCCGAACTGGCCGCGATGCTCAAACCGGTCGAGCAGCCGCTGAAGATCGCCTCGCAGGCCAAACCGTACGTGATCCTCGTGGTCGGCGTGAACGGCGCCGGCAAGACCACCACCATCGGCAAGCTGGCCAAGAAGCTGCAGCTGGAAGGCAAGAAGGTCATGCTGGCCGCCGGCGACACCTTCCGTGCCGCAGCGGTGGAGCAGCTGCAGGTCTGGGGCGAGCGCAACCGGATCCCGGTGATCGCCCAGCACACCGGCGCCGACTCGGCCTCGGTGATCTTCGACGCCGTGCAGGCCGCCAAGGCCCGGGGCATCGACGTGCTGATCGCCGACACGGCCGGTCGCCTGCACACCAAAGACAACCTGATGGAAGAGCTGAAGAAGGTTCGCCGGGTGATCGGCAAGCTCGACGCCGACGCGCCGCACGAAGTGCTGCTGGTGCTCGACGCCGGCACCGGCCAGAACGCCATCAACCAGGCCAAGCAGTTCAACCAGACCGTCGCATTGACCGGCCTGGCCCTGACCAAGCTCGACGGCACCGCCAAGGGCGGGGTGATCTTTGCCCTGGCCAAGCAGTTCGGCCTGCCGATCCGCTACATCGGCGTCGGTGAGGGCATCGACGACCTGCGCACCTTTGAAGCCGAACCCTTTGTCCAGGCCTTGTTTGCCGAGCGGGAGCGTTCATGATTCGATTCGAACAGGTCGGCAAGCGCTACCCGAACGGTCACGTCGGCCTGCATGAGCTGAGCTTCCGTGTCCGCCGTGGCGAATTCCTGTTTGTCACCGGCCATTCCGGCGCCGGCAAATCCACCTTGCTGCGCCTGCTGCTGGCGATGGAGCGTCCCACCAGCGGCAAGCTGCTGTTGGCCGGGCAAGACCTGAGCACCATCAGCAACGCGCAGATCCCGTTCCTGCGCCGGCAGATCGGCGTGGTCTTCCAGAACCACCAGCTGCTGTTCGACCGCACGGTGTTCAACAACGTCGCGCTGCCGCTGCAGATTCTCGGGCTGTCCAAGGCCGAGACCGCCAAGCGCGTCGACTCGGCGCTGGAGCGCGTGGCGCTGTCGGACAAGGCCGACCTGTACCCGGGCGACCTCTCCACCGGTCAGCAACAGCGCGTGGGCATCGCCCGCGCCATCGTTCACCGTCCGGCCCTGCTGCTGGCGGACGAACCCACCGGTAACCTCGATCCGCGCCTGGCGGCCGAGATCATGGGCGTGTTCGAAGACATCAACCGTCTGGGCACCAGCGTGCTGATCGCCAGCCACGACCTGGCCCTGATCGCCCGCATGCGTCACCGCATGCTCACCTTGCAGCGCGGCCGATTGATCGGCGACGGGGAGGCCGGCGTATGAGCGCGACTCGCAGTCCGAAGGTTTCCGAACGGGTGGCCCCCAAGGCCGCCGATCCGCAGCCGCCGAAGAAAAAGGCCAGCCATGACGATGACGGCCCGGATTTCGCCACGCTGTTCCGCGCTTGGCTCGAAAGCCACCGGGCCAGCTGGGTCGACAGCCTGCGCCGCCTCGGCAAGCAGCCGATCGGCAGCTTCTTCACCTGCATGGTGATGGCGGTGGCGCTGAGCCTGCCGATGGGCCTGTCGCTTCTGCTGAACAACATCGAACGCCTGGGTGGCTCGTGGCAGCGGGCGGCGCAGATTTCGCTGTACCTGCAACTCGACGCCAGCCCGGAGCAGGGCGAGTCGCTGCGTGACCGGATCAAAGGCATGCCGGGCGTCGCCGAGGCCGAGTACGTCGGCCGCGACCAGGCGCTGGAAGAGTTCCAGCAGCAGTCCGGCCTGGGCGAGGCCCTGCGCGAGCTGCCGGAAAACCCGCTGCCCGGCGTGGTGCTGGTGACGCCGAAGGAAGTCGACAAGGCAAACCTGGAAGCATTGAGACAAACACTTTCCGAATTGCCCAAGGTACAGCAGGCGCAACTTGATCTAGTCTGGGTCGAGCGTCTGGCCGCCATCCTCAAGCTGGGCGACCGTTTCGTGTTCGGGCTGACGGTGCTGCTGGTTTCCGCATTACTTTTGGTGATAGGCAATACCATTCGTCTTCATATCGAAAACCGCCGCACAGAGATAGAAGTGATTAAACTCGTCGGCGGCACCGACAGCTATGTGCGGCGTCCCTTCCTTTATATGGGGGCGTTGTACGGCTTCGGTGCGGGGATTCTGTCCTGGGGTGTCCTGGCGTTCGGCCTGGACTGGCTGAACGACGCGGTGGTCGGGCTGGCCGGCCTGTACGGCAGCGATTTCGCGCTGGCCGGCGTGCCGGTGGCCGACGGTCTGTCGCTCTTGCTTGGCGCGGTGCTGTTGGGTTATATCGGTGCATGGATTGCAGTCGCACGTCATCTCAGGGAGCTGGCGCCGAAGTAGAATCTTTTTGCGCGTGATTGACCTCACGGTTTCAAGGGGAACTTGTTCAGCGGTTCCCGGTCAATTTTCGCAGTGCCAATGGCACGAGTATGTAAGTGGGAGGTTTTTTCGCATGACCAATTCTTTGCAGCCTGCGTACGCGTTGGTTCCGGGTGCGAACCTGGAAGCCTATGTGCACACCGTCAACAGCATTCCGTTGCTGTCGCCGGAGCGGGAGCGTGAACTGGCCGAGAGTCTCTACTATGAGCAGGATCTTGAGGCGGCTCGGCAGATGGTGCTCGCCCACCTGCGGTTTGTCGTACACATTGCCCGCAGCTATTCCGGCTACGGTCTGGCTCAGGCCGACCTGATCCAGGAAGGCAACGTCGGCCTGATGAAGGCCGTGAAGCGTTTCAACCCGGAAATGGGCGTTCGTCTGGTGTCCTTCGCGGTGCACTGGATCAAGGCCGAGATCCACGAGTTCATCCTGCGCAACTGGCGGATCGTGAAGGTCGCGACCACCAAGGCCCAGCGCAAGCTGTTCTTCAACCTGCGCAGCCAGAAGAAGCGTCTGGCCTGGCTGAACAACGAGGAAGTCCACCGTGTGGCGGAAAGCCTCGGCGTCGAGCCGCGGGAAGTGCGTGAGATGGAAAGCCGTCTGACCGGCCACGACATGGCCTTCGACCCGGCCGCGGAAGCGGACGACGACAGCGCTTTCCAGTCGCCGGCCAACTATCTGGAAGACCACCGGTACGACCCGGCCCGTCAACTGGAAGACGCCGACTGGAGCGACAACTCCAACCACAACCTGCACGAAGCGCTGGAAGTGCTGGACGAACGCAGCCGTGACATCCTCTACCAGCGCTGGCTGGCGGAAGAGAAGGCCACGCTGCACGACCTGGCGCAGAAGTACAACGTGTCGGCCGAGCGTATCCGTCAGCTCGAGAAAAGCGCGATGAACAAGCTCAAGTCGTCGATTGCCGCATGACCGGCCGCCCGGCATAAGAAAACGCCCCGATCAGCGATGATCGGGGCGTTTTCGTTTGTGGCCCTGTCCAGTGAAGCCCTGCGGTGATTGGGCTGACGCCATCGCCAGCCTGCTGGCGATGTCGGCCTTACTGAGTCCAGGGCGCCCGGCGCGAATCGTTCAGGCCCAGCAGATAGCTGTCCCCGCCCAACTGGTTCATCTGCTGGCGGATCCAGCTCGCCCGGCGCAGGACGTACGGGCTCGGGCGGCTGGCGCTCCAGGCCCGCGGGTTGGGCAGCACGGCGGCGAGCAGGCTGGACTGCTGGCGCGACAGCGAGCGGGCGCCGGTGCCGAAGTGATGCCGTGCCGCCGCTTCTGCGCCGAACACGCCGTCGCCCCACTCCGCACTGTTCAGGTACACCTCAAGGATCCGCTGCTTGGGCCAGAGCACTTCGATCAGCGCGGTGAACCAGGCCTCCAGCCCTTTGCGCAGGTAGCTGCGGCCCGACCACAGGAACAGGTTCTTCGAGACCTGCTGGCTCAGCGTGCTGGCGCCGCGGATCGAGCCGCCCAGTTCGTTGTGGGCCAGCGCCGCGCGGATCGCGCTGATGTCGAAGCCCCAGTGCTCGGGGAATTTCTGGTCTTCCCCGGCGATCACCGCCACCTTGAGGTCGTCGGAGATCTCGTCCCACGGTTTCCAGGTGCGCTGCAGGTCGATGGGCTCGCCGTCGACCCAGGACTCGACCTTGCGTTCGACCATCAGCGCCGTGCCCGGCGGCGGCACGAAGCGGAACAGCACGACCAGCAAGACACTGCCGCCCGCGAACCAGAGCAGCGCCTTCGACAGGCGACGGAAAAATGAACGCAGCATAGAGATGGCTTGGCCGAACCGGATGAGCGGGCCATTATACAGACCCTGCCGACCGAGTCTGACTGGAGTTCTTCATGCTGCGTAGCTTTCTGATGCTGGCCGCTTTTTTCGGCTTCACCGGTGTCGGCCTGGGCGCGTTCGCCGCCCACGGCCTGAAAAGCCGCCTGACCCCCGAGTACCTGGCGATCTTCCACACCGGCGTCACCTATCAACTGGTTCACGCCTTGGCGCTGTTCGGCGTGGCGCTGCTGGCCACCCAGGTGCCGGGGCGTCTGGTCGCCTGGGCCGGTGTCTCGTTCAGCATCGGCATCCTGCTGTTCTCCGGCAGCCTGTACCTGTTGACCACCGTCGGCATCGGCAAGCTCGGCATTATTACCCCGTTCGGCGGCCTGGCCTTCCTGGTCGGCTGGGTGTGCCTGGGGCTGGCCGCCTGGCGTTTGCCGCTGACCGCTTGACGCTTGGTGCTGACCTTTAGGTCATGATCGGGCTAGAATGCCAGCCCCTAAAAATGATGGCGGCATCGCGCATGCGCATTCAGTTGAACGGCGAATCCTATGAACTGCCCGACGGTGAGACCGTTGCGGCCCTGCTGACCCGTCTGGAACTGACCGGACGCCGGGTGGCGGTCGAGCTCAATCTGGATATCGTCCCGCGCAGCCAGCATGCCGAGACCACGCTCAACGACGGCGACAATGTCGAAGTGGTGCACGCCATCGGCGGCGGCTAGTCCCGCCGGCCCCGTGGCCCGGCCATCCTGCAAGACCCTCACCTTTGAAGAGGATTTCCCATGAGCATCGTTCGCAGCGACAAGCCTTTCGTTCTGGCCGGTCGTACCTACCAGTCGCGTTTGCTGGTCGGCACCGGCAAGTACCGTGACATGGAAGAGACCCGTCTGGCCATCGAGGCCTCGGGCGCCGAGATCGTCACCTTCGCCGTGCGTCGCACCAACCTCGGCCAGATCGAGGGCGAACCGAACCTGCTCGACGTGCTGTCGCCGGACCGCTACACCTTCCTGCCGAACACCGCCGGCTGCTACGACGCGGTCGAGGCTGTGCGCACCTGCCGCCTGGCCCGTGAGCTGCTCGACGGCCACAACCTGGTGAAACTGGAAGTGCTGGCGGACCAGAAGACCCTGTTCCCCAACGTGATCGAAACCCTCAAGGCCGCCGAAACGCTGGTCAAGGAAGGCTTCGACGTGATGGTCTACACCAGCGACGACCCGATCGTCGCCCGCCAGCTGGCGGAAACCGGCTGCATCGCGGTCATGCCGCTGGCCGGCCTGATCGGCTCGGGCCTGGGGATCTGCAACCCGTACAACCTGCAGATCATCCTGGAAGAGGCGAACATCCCGGTGCTGGTGGATGCCGGTGTCGGCACCGCTTCCGACGCCGCCATCGCCATGGAACTGGGCTGCGACGCCGTGCTGATGAACTCGGCCATCGCCCACGCCCAGCAGCCGGTCATGATGGCCGAAGCCATGAAACACGCGATCGTCGCGGGCCGCCTGGCCTACCTCGCCGGCCGCATGCCGAAAAAACTCTATGCCAGCGCCTCTTCGCCGCTGGATGGTCTGATCAAGTAAGAGCCATTGATGACTGAATCGAACGACACGCCAATCCAGACGGAAGAAGGCGACGAGCGCCAACACCGCCGCATCAAGAGTTTCGTGATGCGCGCCGGGCGCATGACCGAAGGCCAGCAGCGCGGCCTGGAGCAGGGCGCGCCGAAGTTCGTGCTGCCGCTGGCCGACGCGCCGGTGGATTACGATCAGGTGTTCGGCCGCTCGGCGCCGCGCTCGCTGGAGATCGGCTTCGGCATGGGCCACTCGCTGCTGGAAATGGCGGCGGCGGCGCCGGAGCAGGACTTCATCGGCGTGGAGGTTCACCGTCCGGGTGTCGGCGCGTTGCTCAACGGCGTGCTGACCCAAGGCCTGAGCAACGTCCGCGTCTACGACTGCGATGCGATCGAAGTGCTCAACCGCTGCGTGGCCGACAACAGCCTCGATCGCCTGATGCTGTTCTTCCCGGATCCGTGGCACAAGAGCCGTCACCACAAGCGCCGCATCGTTCAGGCGTCCTTCGCTGAGCTGGTGCGCAGCAAGCTGAAGGTCGGCGGCATTCTGCACATGGCCACCGACTGGGAGCCGTATGCCGAATACATGCTGGAAGTGATGAATGTCGCCCCGGGCTACCGCAACCTCGCCGAAGACGGCAAGTGCGTGCCACGCCCGGCCGAACGTCCGATCACCAAGTTCGAACGCCGCGGCGAACGTCTTGGGCATGGCGTGTGGGACCTGAAGTTCGAAAAGCAGTCCTGATTCAGGCTGTAGATAAACCTGTGGGAGCTGGCTTGCCAGCGATGACGGCATAACATTCAACATCATCGTCGACTGTTGCGCCCCCATCGCTGGCAAGCCCGCTCCCACAAGTTTTCATGGCGTACTCAAAGTCAGCGGCGATCCGCGACCACGCCGATCAATACGAGCACCACCAGCAACACCGGCGCCAGGCTGTAGTTGTTGAACTGGCTCAGCCCCTTCACGACCCACGGCGTGGCGTAGATCAGCGCCGCGCCGCTGCCGATCATGCACAGCAGGGCCATCAGCGGGACGCGCAAGGCGCCGGCGATGCTGCCCAGGCGTTGCTCGACCCAGCCCTTGAAGTCGGCGCCGAACAGCACCAGCAGGCAACCCACCAGCGCCAGGGCGATTTCCGAAAGGTTGCTGCGGCTCCACCGGGAGACGGTGGCGAGCAGGTCGAGTATCAGATCCATGCGGGTTTCCTTAGGGCTGAAATCAGCTCAGAAATGTCTGCAGCAAGTCGTTGAGAAAGAGTTGTCCGCGCTCGGTGGCCGCCAGACGTGACGGTTCGACCTGCAGCAGGCCGCTTCGTTCGGCTTCGCGGCGGCCTTCGGCCAGCGTCTCCAGCGGCAGGCCGGTGCGTTCCGGGTACAGGCGCGATTCGACGCCGGCGGTCAGGCGCAGGGCGTTCATCAGGAATTCGAACGGCATTTCGTCGTCGGTCAGGGCCTTCTCGCCGGCCTGAAAGCTTTTGGCCGGGTTGAGGTAGTCCTTCGGCAGGCGGGTTTTCCAGGTACGCACGATGCGCCCGTCCGGATGGCTGAGCTTGCCGTGGGCGCCGGCGCCGATGCCGATGAAGTCGCCGAAGCTCCAGTAGTTGAGGTTGTGCCGCGCCGCCCGGCCGGGCTGGGCGTAGGCCGAGACTTCGTACTGCGCGTAGCCATGCTCGGCCAGCAGCGCCTGCCCGGCTTCCTGGATGTCCCACAGGGTGTCGTCTTCCGGCAGCACCGGCGGCTGGTTCCAGAACACCGTGTTCGGCTCCAGCGTCAGCTGATACCAGGAAATGTGCGTCGGTTTCAGCTCGATGGCCTGGCGCAGATCGCTCAGGGCATCGTCCAGTGACTGGTCCGGCAAGCCGTGCATCAGGTCGAGGTTGAAGTTATCGAACCCGGCCTGGCGCGCCATGCCGGCGGCACGCACCGCTTCGTCACCGTTGTGGATACGGCCAAGGGCCTTGAGCTTTTCCTGCTGGAAGCTCTGGATACCGATCGACAGGCGATTGATCCCCAGTTTGCGGTAGGCGACGAACTTCTCTTGCTCGAAAGTCCCGGGGTTGGCTTCCAGGGTGATTTCGATGTCCTCGGCAAACGGGATGCGTTGTTTGACGCCTTCGAGCAAGCGGCCCAGTGCTTCGGCACTGAACAGGCTCGGCGTACCGCCGCCAAAGAAGATCGAACTCAACTCACGGCCGTACACCGCGTGCAGATCCTGATCCAGGTCGGCAAGCAACGCGTCGACGTATTCCTGTTCCGGCAGCACCGGGCTGGCGGTGTGGGAGTTGAAGTCGCAATACGGGCATTTGCGCACACACCACGGGATGTGGATGTACAGCGCCAGGGGCGGCAGCGTCGGCAACGGCGCCCGAGGCGAAGAGGCGGCGCCACCGACGATCAGTGGCGACGCAGAAGAATCACGGGTCATTTCAAGCCCAGACGCTGGCGCAGCAGATCCATTGCACGGGCGCGGTGGCTGATCTGGTTCTTGTCGCTCGGGCTCAGTTCGGCGCTGGACACGTTACGCTCCGGCACCCAGAACAGCGGGTCGTAGCCGAAACCGTGTTCACCGCTGGCGGCGGTCAGGATGCGCCCTTGCCACAGGCCTTCGCAGAGGATCGGCAGCGGATCGTCGGCGTGACGCACCAGCGCCAGCACGCAGACGAACTGTGCGCCGCGCTCGGCTTCAGGCACATCCTTCAAGGCGTCGAGCAGTTTGGCGTTGTTCGCCGCGTCGCCCTTGCCGTCGGCGTAGCGCGCCGAGTAGATGCCCGGCGCACCACCGAGGAAATCCACCGCCAGACCCGAATCGTCGGCCAGCGCCGGCAGCCCGGAGATGCGCGCGGCATTACGGGCCTTGAGGATCGCGTTCTCGACGAACGACAGGCCGGTCTCTTCCGGCTCCACGCTGCTGAACTCGCCGATCGAGCGCAGTTGCACCGATTCGCCGAGCATGGCCTGGAGTTCCTTGAGTTTGCCGGCGTTATGGCTGGCCAGTACGAGTTGCTTGAGATTGATCATTGGCCAGGGAAAAGCTCTTGGTTGAAATTGATGGTGTTGATCTTGTCGTCGGTCTGCACCTTGATCTCGAAGGTGCGGGTTTCCTGTTGTTCCACCGGGTATTGGGCAATGTAGTAGATCGCGCCCTGTTCGGTGATCTGGCGGAAGGTCAGCGGCACGCTCTGGCTGGTCAGATCCTTGACGGTGCCGGTGACATGGGCGATCAGCGGTTTGCCGTCCTTGATTACCGAGACATTGATCACGCCTTGATACTTGCTGCGGATCAGCTCGGCAGCTTTGGCGATGTCCGGTTGCAGGAACGTCGAGTTGAAGGTGTTGTAGTGCACCGTCACGTCGCCGAAGGTTTCCTGGCGTTCGCTCTTGATGACGTCGGCAGCCATGGCCGAGAGGCTCAGGCAGGCGGCCAACAGCGTGGTAATCAGGCGTCCCATGTTCGTTCTCCTCGCAATGTCGTGGTTCAGACCGCGATTCTGTGATCCTGCAGCGCCGGGCTGCTGACGCGGTAGATGCCGATCTCACCTAACAGATTAGGCCATAGCTTACTGGCCCACCCGTGGCGGTGCTGTTGATCCACGGCAAGCCGATCAATGACCTTCGCCTCACGTTCGCGGCAAAGTTCCTCAAAGTCCTCGAAGGTGCAGAAGTGGATGTTCGGCGTGTTGTACCAGGTGTACGGCAGGAACTCCGACACCGGCATCCGCCCCTTGCTCGCCAGGTACCAGCGGCAGCGCCAGTGGCCGAAGTTGGGGAAGGTGATGATGCACTGGCGGCCGACCCGCAGCATTTCGTCGAGGATCTTGTCCGGGTAGTGCACCGCCTGCAGGGCCTGGGTCATCACCACGATGTCGAAGCTGTTGCTGGCGAAGTTGCCCAGGCCCTTGTCCAGGTCCTGCTCGATGACGTTGATGCCCTTGGCCACGCACTCGGCAATGTTGTCCGGGTCGTTTTCCAGACCGTAGCCGGTGACCTGCTTGTGGTCGCGCAGCCAGGTCAGCAGTTCGCCGTCGCCGCAGCCGAGGTCGAGCACGCGGCTGCCGGCGGGGATCCATTCCTGGATGATTTCCAGATCGGCTCTCATGTCTTCCTCAAAGCGTGATGCGGTTCATGTAGTTGCCGAACGCCTGCAGATAGCGCGGGATCGGAATCAGGAAGGCGTCGTGGCCCTGGGGCGCGTCGATCTCCAGGTAGCTGACGTCCTTGCGCGCCGCCATCAGCGCGTCCACCAGTTCCCGCGAGCGGGCCGGGGAGAAGCGCCAGTCGGTGGTGAACGACATCACGCAGAACTTAGCCTTCGCGCCTTCGAAGGTTTTCGCCAGGTTATCGTCGAAGTTCGCCGCCGGATCGAAGTAATCCAGCGCCTTGGTCATCAACAGGTAGGTGTTGGCGTCGAAGCGGCCGGAGAACTCTTCGCCCTGATAGCGCAGGTAGCTTTCGACCTGGAATTCGACGCTGTGGAAGTCGTAGTTGAGCTTCTCGCTCTTGAGGCCCCGGCCGAATTTCTCGCCCATGGAGTCGTCGGACAGGTACGTGATGTGCCCGACCATCCGCGCCAGCATCAGGCCGCGCTTGGGGATCACGCCGTGTTCCTGGAACGAGCCGCCGTGGAACTCCGGGTCGGTGAGGATCGCCTGGCGCGCCACTTCATTGAAGGCGATGTTCTGCGCCGACAGCTTGGGCGCCGAGGCGATGGCCAGGCAGTGGCGCACGCGGTCCGGGTAGGTGATGGTCCATTGCAGCGCCTGCATGCCGCCGAGGCTGCCGCCGATCACCGCCGCCCACTGGGTGATGCCGAGGCGGTCGGCCAGGCGCGCCTGGCTGTGCACCCAGTCTTCGACGGTGAGCACCGGGAACTCGGCGCCGAACGGCTTGCCGGTGTCCGGGTTGACGCTGCTCGGGCCGGTGGAGCCGTTGCAGCCGCCGAGGTTGTTCAGGCTGACCACGAAGAATTTGTTGGTGTCGACCGGCTTGCCGGGCCCGATGCAGCTGTCCCACCAACCGGGCTTGCGGTCGTCGGGGCTGTGGTAGCCGGCGGCGTGATGGTGGCCGGACAGTGCGTGGCAGATCAGCACGGCGTTGCTCGCTTGGGCGTTCAGCGTGCCGTAGGTTTCGTAGATCAGGTCGTAGGCGGCCAGCGAACGGCCGCAGGCCAGGGCCAGCGGTTCGCTGAAGTGCGCCGTTTGCGGCGTCACCAGACCAACAGAATCGGGGGGAAAGGCAG
Source organism: Pseudomonas sp. B7(2017) (assembly GCF_002112745.1). NCBI lineage: Bacteria > Pseudomonadati > Pseudomonadota > Gammaproteobacteria > Pseudomonadales > Pseudomonadaceae > Pseudomonas > Pseudomonas sp. B7(2017). The sequence continues at coordinate 512,720 of NZ_NEIP01000001.1, forward strand.
CTGGCATCGACCCTGCTCTCGTTGAAATGAGGCGTAAGTCTAAAGACCGGTGGGGTCAGCGGCAAGCAACCGTCGGGCCTGATTTCACCCGTTGGGTGGGCGTTGTGAAACCCTGCGTCGCAATTGTGGTGCCGCTCAAACGGTGGGAGCCAGCCTGTTGGCGATGGCGCCTTCGCAGACGCCATCGCCAACAGGCGGGCTCCCACAGGAATCTCGGTCTGATGCTGTCGGGGCGGTGGGTCAGGCCGGACGCACCAGCCCCGGCAAGTCGGGCAATGTCTTGGGCGAGCACACCCGCACCCGCTTCTGCCGGTTCAGCTCGCCGGCGACCAGGCTGACCTGGCTCTTGGAGACCCCGAACGCCTTGGCCAGGAATCCCATCAGATAGGCATTGGCCTTGCCTTCGACCGGCGGCGCGGTCAGGCGGATCTTCAGGCGGTCGCCGTGCAGCCCGGCGAAATCATCGCTGCGGGCTGCAGGTTGCAGGTGGCACTCCAGGATCAGGTCGTCGCCGTCCCAGCGGAACCAGGCCATCAGATCAGGCCGAACAGTTCCCGCGGCATCAGGGCGTAGTAGGCCAGGCGCGGGATCAGCCAGCTCTGCAGCAGTTGCAGGACGATGAAGGCGAAGATCGGCGAGATGTCCAGGCCGCCCAGGTTCGGCACCAGGCGGCGGAACGGCGCGAGCACCGGTTCCGTGATCTGCTGCACCAGCTCGGCGCCGGGGTTGTGGCTGCCCGGCGCGACCCAGGACAGCACCACGCTGATGATCATGGCCCAGAACAGGATCTTCAGGAACAGCGCGAAGATGCCGATCAGCGCCCACGGCACCAGGAACAGCACATCGACCTTGTAGCCGCTGAGCAGCAGGATCACGGCGAACAGCAGCATCTGCACCACGAGGGCCAGCACCAGCGACGACATGTCCAGGCCGAACAGGCTCGGGATGAACCGGCGCAGCGGCTTGAGCAGCGGTTGGGTGGCCTTGACCACGAACTGGCAGAGCGGGTTGTAGAAGTTCGCCCGCACCAGTTGCAGGATGAAGCGCATCAGGACGACCAGCAGATACAGGCTGCCCAGGGTCTGGATCACGAAAATGGCAGCGTCGTTGAGTCCAAGCATTGTTGATTCCTTATGAAGTGCTGATCAGCGGCCCAGTTGCTCGGCCATTTCGGCCGAACGGTGCGCGGCGGCGCCGAGGGCCTTTTCCACCAGGGCTTCGAAGCCGTCGGCCTGGAACGATTTGATGGCGGCTTCCGTGGTGCCGGCCGGCGAGGTCACGCGGCGGCGCAGTTCGGCGGCGTCGACGTCGCTGGACACGGCCATGTGCGCGGCGCCCAGGGCGGTCTGCAGGGTCAGGCGCTCGGCGGTTTCCTTCGGCAGGCCGAGCTTGACGCCGGCGGCGGTCATGGCTTCGATCAGCAGGAAGAAATAGGCCGGGCCCGAGCCCGACACGGCGGTCACGGCGTCCAGTTGCTGCTCCTGCTCCAGCCACAGGGCGATGCCCACGGCGGACAGCAGTTCTTCGGCCTGCTGGCGCTGCGCGGCGCTGACGGCGGCGGTGGCGTACAGGCCGCTCACGCCCTGGCGCAGCAGCGCCGGGGTGTTGGGCATGCAGCGCACGATCGGCTGCTCGCCGAGCCAGGCGGTCATGCTGGCGCAGGTGATGCCGGCGGCGATGGACACCACCAGCTGGTTCGGCTTGAGGCTCGGGCGGATCGCTTCGCACACGGCCTTCATGGCCTGGGGCTTGACCGCCAGCACCACCACGTCGGCGCCGTCGATGGCCTGGGCGTTGTCGGCGAAGGTGTCGATGCCGTGTTCGGCGCTGACCCGGGCGCGGGTCTCTTCGCCCGGATCGCTGGCGCGGATCCGTCCCGCTTCCAGACCCTTGGCCCGCAGGCCGCCGATCAGGCTGGCCGCCATGTTGCCGGCACCGATAAAGGCAATGCGTGTATCGCTCATGTCAGGTCCTTATTGAGAAATGTGGCCGTAGTCGCGGGCGCCGAACAGGGCGGTGCCGATACGGACCCAGGTGGCGCCCTGGGCGATGGCCGACTCGAGGTCGTGGCTCATGCCCATGGAAAGGGTGTCGAGGGGCAGGTCGAGGCTGGCCTGCAAGCGCTGCACGGCGGCGAAGGCGGCGTCCTGGGCGGCCCGGTCTTCGGTCGGCTCGGGGATCGCCATCAGTCCGCGCAGCTTCAGGCGCGGCAATTGGCTGATGGCCTGCGCCAGGGCGGGCAGGTCGGCCGGGGCGCAGCCGGACTTGCTGGCTTCGCCGCTGACGTTGACCTGGATGCAGATGTTCAGCGGCGGCAGGTCGGCCGGGCGCTGCTCGGACAGGCGTTGGGCGATTTTCAGACGGTCCACGGAGTGCACCCAGGCGAAATGCTCGGCGATCGAGCGGGTCTTGTTCGACTGAATGGGGCCGATGAAGTGCCAGATCAAGGGCAGGTCGGCCAGTTCCTGCTGCTTGCCCAGGGCTTCCTGCAGGTAGTTCTCGCCGAAGTCCCGCAGGCCGGCGGCATAGGCTTCACGCAGGGCCCGGGCGGGTTTGGTCTTGCTCACGGCCAGCAGCCGGACGCTGTCTTCGCCGCGTCCGGCGGCCTGGGTCGCGGCCTGGATGCGCGACCCGACGTTGAAAATGTTGTCTGCTATCGTGGACATCAAGAGGCGCCGGCGGTCTGAGGGTTCGCGGCATTCTACTGGAATTGGGGGACGCTATGGATATCACCGAACTGCTGGCCTTCAGCGCCAAACAGGGCGCTTCCGACCTGCACCTGTCGGCCGGCCTGCCGCCGATGATCCGCGTGGACGGCGACGTGCGGCGGATCAATCTTCCGGCGCTGGACCACAAGCAGGTGCACGAACTGATCTACGACATCATGAACGACACCCAGCGGGTGGACTTCGAGAAACATCTGGAAACCGACTTCTCCTTCGAAGTGCCCGGCGTCGCGCGGTTCCGGGTCAACGCGTTCAACCAGAACCGCGGCGCCGGCGCGGTGTTCCGCACCATCCCGTCCAAGGTGCTGACCATGGAGGACCTGGCCATGGGCGACGTCTTCCGCAAGATCACCGACGCCCCACGCGGCCTGGTGCTGGTGACGGGGCCCACCGGTTCAGGCAAGTCCACCACCCTGGCGGCGATGATCGACTACCTCAACACCCACCGCCACCATCACATCCTGACCATCGAAGACCCCATCGAATTCGTCCACGAATCGCGCAAATGCCTGATCAATCAGCGTGAAGTCCATCGCGATACCCGCAGTTTCGCCACGGCCCTGCGTTCGGCGCTGCGCGAAGACCCGGACGTAATCCTGGTGGGCGAGATGCGCGACCTGGAAACCATCCGCCTGGCGCTCACCGCCGCCGAGACCGGGCACCTGGTGTTCGGCACCCTGCACACCACTTCGGCGGCGAAGACCATCGACCGGGTGGTGGACGTGTTCCCCGGCGACGAGAAATCGATGGTGCGCTCGATGCTGTCCGAGTCGTTGCTGGCGGTGGTGTCGCAGACGCTGATCAAGAAGATCGGCGGCGGGCGGGTGGCGGCCCACGAGATCATGCTCGGCACCTCGGCGATCCGTAACCTGATCCGCGAGGACAAGGTGGCGCAGATGTACTCGGCGATCCAGACCGGCGGGTCGCTGGGGATGCAGACCCTGGACATGTGCCTGAAGGAGTTGGTGACCAAGGGGTTGATCAGCCGCGAGCATGCGCGGGAGAAGGCGCGCACGCCGGACAATTTCTGAGGGGGAGGAGTGCGGTGAGGGAGCAGGCTCCCTCACGGCGGGGCTCAGCGCTGGACGACGCGCATCTGCTTGGGTTCTTTGGGCAGTACGCGCTTGGCGACGACGTAGTGCTGTTCCCAGTACGGCTTGTTCAGCGTGTCGATGCTCACGGCCTTGCCGCGGCGCGGGGCGTGGATGAAGCGGTCGTTGCCCAGGTAGATGGCGACGTGGTTGACCCGGCGGCTCTTGATGTTGAAGAAGATCAGGTCGCCCGGCTTCAGGTCCTTGCGCTCGACCTTCTCGCCATGGCCGCTGGCCATTGCGTTGGAGGTGCGGGGCAGGTCGAAGGTGGCATCGTTGAACGCGTACTTCACCAGGCCGCTGCAGTCGAAGCCTTTGCTCGGGCTGCTGCCGCCCCAGCGGTACGGCGTGCCGAGGACGTTCACCGCGCGGCTCAGGACGTTGCTGCTTTCCTTGTTCGCCATCGGCGGCACGACCTTGCTGTGGCCGTTGCTGCTGAGCGTGGTGTGCTTGCTCTGCTTGCCCTTGTTCGACGGAGCAGACGCATGGGATTTGGGGGTGTAGCCGTTGACGTTGGGAAGTCGTTGCTCACGGTTGGTGGCGTGGGCGGCCAGTGGCATCAGTAGGCAAATGGTCAGCCATGTCTTGAAAAATGGACGCATTAGGCAGGGCTCTTGTGTGTTAGCGCGCAACTTTATAACAGCTTTTTTGTCCCTTCCGAGGCCGTTGGTCGATTCGAACAGGGGGCAACGGAACCAAACAAGCGGCAAATGGACGCCATTGTCGGACAGAAGTCAGGTGCTATAAGGCTTTGACGGGGAACACGGTAGCATTTGCCGTACGTCGGCTACCTGTAAAAAAGTCACAAAGAATTAAAGAATATTTATCTATTGCGTGAATCGAGGTCTTCATGAACCGCTATCAACCGCCGGGCGCGAACCAGGACACCCACAGCAAAGTGATCGGCTACCTGCTGTGGATTTTCGGCTTCACTGGCGCTCACCGCTTCTATTACGGCAAGCCCGTGACCGGGACGATCTGGTTCTTCACCTTCGGCCTGCTCGGCATCGGCTGGCTGATCGACGTGTTCCTGATCCCGGCGATGGACCGCGAGGCCGACCTGCGCTTCACCGCCGGCCCCATCGAATACAACGTGGCGTGGATCCTGCTGACGTTCCTCGGGGTGTTCGGCGTGCACCGCATGTATCAGGGCAAGTGGATCAGCGGATTGCTGTACCTGCTGACCGGCGGGCTGTTCTTCATCGGTGTGCTGTATGACTTCTGGACGCTGAACGACCAGGTTTCGCTGCGTAACCAGCAGAACCGCAGGGCCTTCCAGTGAAACGAATTGCGGCGAGGGAGCAAGCTCCCTCGCCGCAGGGTTACGCCTGGTGGCTGATCCGGCCGTCCACGAGGGTGTAGCGCACCACGCCCGGCAGGCTGTGGCCGATGAACGGGCAGTTCTCGCCCTTCGACAGCCAGGCTTCGCCGGCCACAGTCGACGCCTTCGGATCGAACAGCACGATGTCCGCCGCGCCGCCCACCTCCAGCTTGCCCGCCGGCAGGCGCAGGGCCTCGGCAGGGCCGGCGCTCAGGCGCGCCAGCAGGGTCGGCAGGTCCAGCAGACCGTCCTCCACCAGTGTCATCGCCAGCGGCAGCAACAGCTCGACGCTGCTGATGCCCGGTTCGGTGGCGCCGAACGGCGCCAGTTTGGCGTCGCGCTCGTGGGGCTGGTGATGGCTGGAGATCGCCGAGACCACGCCGGACTTCACCGCTTCGCGCAGGCCGTCGCGGTCGGCGCGGGTGCGCAGCGGCGGCTGGACGTGGTAGAGGCTGCTGAAGTCGATCAGCGCCTCGTCGGTGAGGATCAGCTGATACAGCGCCACGTCCGCCGTGACCTTCAGGCCGCGGGCCTGGGCCTGGGCGATCAGCGCCACGCCCCGGGCGCTGGTGAGCTGGCTGAAGTGCGCGCGCACGCCGGTCTGCTCCACCAGCAGCAGGTCCCGGGCCAGGGCCACGGTCTCGGCGGTCTCCGGGATGCCCGGCAGGCCGAGGAAACTGGCGGTGGCGCCTTCGTGGGCCAGGCCGCCGTCGGCCAGGTCGTGGTCCTGGGAGTTGAAGATCACCGTCAGGTCGAAGGTCGCGGCGTAGTCCAGCGCCCGGCACAGGGTGCGGGTGTTGCCGAAGCTCTTGAGGCCGTTGCCGAACGCCACGCAGCCGGCGTCGCGCAGGGCCGCAAGCTCGGCCAGTTGTTCGCCGTCCAGGCCTTTGCTCAGGGCGCCGATGGGGAACACCTTGGTGTTGCCGGCCTCGCGGGCGCGGTCGAGGATCAGTTCGGCCACGGCGGAGGTGTCGAGCACCGGTTTGGTCTTCGGCGGGCAGCACAGGCTGGTCACGCCGCCGGCCGCCGCCGCGCGGGTTTCGCTGGCGATGGTGCCTTTGCGGCTGTAGCCCGGCTCGCGCAGGGCGACGTTGAGGTCCACCAGCCCCGGAGCGGCCACCAGGCCTTGGGCGTCGATGGTTTCCACGGCGGCGAACCCCGCCGGGGCGGCGCCGAGGGCGACGATCTTGCAGGCTTCGACGTGAATGTCGGTGACGCGGTCCAGGCCGCTGGCCGGGTCGATGACGCGTGCGCCGAGAATGCTGAGCTTCACTGGGCGTTCTCCTGCTCGAATTGGCGCTGGGCGGTCTGTCCGCTCATGGCCATGGACAGCACGGCCATGCGGATCGCGATGCCGTAGGTGACTTGGTTGAGGATGACCGAGTGCGGGCCGTCGGCCACCGCCGACTCGATCTCCACCCCGCGGTTGATCGGTCCCGGGTGCATGACGATGCAGTCGGGCTTGGCCCCGGCCAGGCGCGCGGTGGTCAGGCCGAACAGGCGGTAGAACTCGCCCTCGCTCGGCAGCAGGCCGCCGGTCATGCGCTCGCGCTGCAGGCGCAGCATGATCACCACGTCGACGTCCTTCAGGCCTTCGGCCATGTCGGTGTAGACCTTCACGCCGTACTGCTCGATGCCGATCGGCAGCAGGGTCTTGGGCGCGATCACGCGGATGTCCCGGCAGCCGAGGGTCTTGAGGGCGAGCATGTTCGAGCGCGCCACCCGCGAGTGCAGGATGTCGCCGACGATGGCCACCGAGAGGTTCTCGAAGCTGCCCTTGTGCCGGCGGATGGTCAGCATGTCGAGCATGCCCTGGGTCGGGTGGGCGTGGCGGCCGTCGCCGCCGTTGATGATCGCCACCTGCGGGCAGACGTGCTCGGCGATGAAGTGCGCGGCGCCGGAGTCGCCGTGACGCACGACGAACATGTCGGCGGCCATGGCTTCCAGGTTGCGCAGGGTGTCGAGCAGGGTTTCGCCCTTGCTGGCCGACGAGGTCGACACGTTCAGGGTGATCACGTCCGCCGACAGCCGCTGGGCCGCCAGTTCGAAGGTGGTGCGGGTGCGGGTGGAGTTCTCGAAGAACACGTTGCACACGGTCTTGCCGCGCAGCAGCGGGACTTTCTTCACCGCCCGGGCGCCGACTTCGAGGAACGAGTCGGCGGTGTCGAGGATTTCCGTCAGCAGCTCGCGGCGCAGGCCGTCGAGCGAGAGGAAGTGGCGCAGCTGGCCCTGGTCATTGAGCTGCAGCGGGCGCTTGGTGTCTAGAGGCGTCATCGCGAAGGGGACTCTCAATAGGGCGGATTAAAAGGCAAGGTCTTGCAGTTCGAGGTTCAGCTCAGGGCCGGACAGCTTGACCCGCTCGTGGGCGGCCAGCTTCAGCGTGGCGCCGACCACGTTCGGGCGGATCGGCAGCTCGCCGGCGTCCAGGTCCAGCAGGCAGACCAGGGTCACGCTGGCCGGGCGGCCGTAGTCGAACAGTTCGTTCATGGCGGCGCGGATGGTGCGCCCACTCATCAGCACGTCGTCGATCAGCACCAGGTGCTGGCCTTCGATCTCGAAGGGCAGGGCCGAGGGGCGCACCTGCGGGTGCAGGCCGTTCTGGCTGAAGTCGTCGCGGTAGAAGGAGACGTCCAGGGTGCCGAGCGGCGCATCGCTGCCCAGTTCCTTGAGCAAGGCCTGGGCGACCCAGACGCCGCCGGTGCGGATGCCGATGAAACGCGGCTCGCCGATGCCGCGCGCGTCCAGGTGCGCCTTGAGGCGGGTCGCCATCTGGCTGATCAGATCGGCGGGATTGGGCAGGCTCATGGTTGCTCCTTCTCGGGGGCGGGCCGGCGCGTGTGGACGGCGGCCCGGGTCGTAGCCAAAAGAAAAGCGCCGAAGCGCTTGTCAGGATTCAAACAATGCGGTGTTTTCGTCGAGCCAGCCCTGCAGCAGCAGGGCGGCGGCGATGGCGTCCACCGGGTTGTCGCGGTAGCTGCCCTTCTGGCCGCCGCGGGCCATCCGCTCGCCCTTGGCCTCGAAGGTGGTCAGGCGTTCGTCGTGGGTATAGAAGGGCAGGTTGTAGCGGCCGTTGAGGCGGCGGCCGAACTTCTCGGCGCGCTCGCACATCTCGCTGGGCGTGCCGTCCATGTTCAGCGGCAGGCCGACCACCACGGCGTCGGGTTTCCATTCCTTGATCAGCGCTTCGACCTGGTTCCAGTCGGGCACCCCGTTCTGTGCCCTCAGGGTGCACAGCTCGCGGGCCTGGCCGGTGATGACCTGGCCGACCGCCACGCCGATCGAGCGGGTGCCGTAGTCGAAGCCGAGGATAAGGCGCAGGGCCATCAGGCGTGCCCCGCCTGGCTGGTCAGCAGGCTCAGGTTGATGCCCAGGTGCTTGGCGGCGGCTTCCAGGCGCAGGTCGCTGCGGGTGCTGAACAGGACGTCGGCGTCGTACGGGCAGGTCAGCCAGGCGTTGTCGGCCAGTTCGGCCTCAAGCTGCCCCGCTTCCCAGCCGGCGTAGCCGAGGGTGATCAGGCTCTGTTGCGGGCCGACGCCGTCGGCGATGGCGAACAGCACGTCCTGGGAGGTGGACAGCGCCAGGTGGCCGTCCAGTTCGACGGTGGCCTGGAAGGTCTGCCCCGCCGGATGCAGGACGAAGCCGCGGTCGGTCTGCACCGGGCCGCCGATGTAGATCGGCACGTGCTGGCAGCGTGCCGGCGGTTCGATGTCCGGGCGCAGCTGCTCCAGGATGTCGGCCAGGTTCAGCTCCTGCGGTCGGTTCACCACCAGCCCCATGGCGCCATTGGCCGTGTGCTCGACGATGTAGGTCAAGGTGTGGGCAAAGTTGGGGTCGGCCATGTGCGGCATGGCGATCAGGAAGTGATGCTTGAGGTAGCTGGGGCTGACGTTTTTCATGTGCGCTAGTGTGGCGGTCAAGGGGCGAACTGACAAGCCGGGGATGCTGACAAGTGCGCCCTGCGGTGCCCTTGATGGCGTCTTTGCGGGCAAGCCCGCGAAGGCGTTCCGTCAGTTGCTGGACAGGCGGTCGCCCCGGGCGAATTTCCAGGTGCGGATGATTTCCAGCCGATCGATGTCCGACAGGTCCCCGGTGAACGGCGCAAACGGCGCCGCCAGGCGGACGATGCGCTGGGCGGCCTGGTCCAGCAGCGGCTGGCCGGAGGACTCCAGCACCATCACCTCATACAGCGATCCGTCGCGGTTGATCGACACCATCAGCCGCAGGTTGCCGTAGATCTGCTGGCGCCGTGCCTCGTCGGGGTAGTTGAGGTTGCCGATGCGCTCGACCTTCTTGCGCCATTCGTCCTTGTACCAGGCGCCCTTGTCGCGCATGGTCGAGGCGGCGCTCAGACGGTGGATCCGCGGGCGCTTGGCGTACAACTGCTGTTCGTGGGCCAGTTCGGCCTCAAGACTGGCGATGTCGCTGGACAGCTGCGAGCTGTCGAACGTCGGCGCGTCGACCGCCGGCCGGGTCTCGGTCTTGGTCTCTTCCTTTTTGGTCGGCGCCTTCTGCGGCTTCGGCGCGACCGTGGTCACGGCGGCCTTGGGCGCCGCTTCCTTCACCTCGGCCTTGGCGGCGGGGGGCGGGGTGATCTTCTTGACCTGGTTGTCCTGGAACGGCGCGACCTCGGTGGTCTTGGGAATCGCCTTCTTGTCCAGCGTACCGCTGCCTTCCTGGTTTTCCTGGGCGAGGAAATCCGCCTTGGCGGGCTTCTTCTCGCTCTTGAACGTGGCGAGGGTGATTTCCAGGGTCTTGCTGATCTGCTTGGGCTCGACCATGGTGAAGCCCACGCCCAGCAGCAGCGCCAAATGGATCAGCGCCGCCAGGAACAGGGTAAATCCGAGGCGATCGACCGGGCGCACGCCGGTGTGGGCGAGTTCTGCGGGCAGATCGGACGGAAGCGTCATGACAAGGAAACCAACATCGCGTTTTTCACAGGCCGCGCATGATAACGCAATGTTGGTCGTACGCCTTGGGCTTCAGGCATCAAGCGACAGGCTGCATGTGACGCACATCAAGCCTGCAGCTTTTTCCAGATGGCCTCCATCAGCAGACCGCCGATGTCGGTGCCGAAGGCGTTGTCGATTTCGCGGATGCAGGTCGGGCTGGTGACGTTGATCTCGGTCAGGTGCTCGCCGATCACGTCCAGGCCGACGAACAGCAGGCCCTTGGCGCGCAGGGTCGGGCCGACCTGGGCGGCGATCCAGCGGTCTTTGTCGGTCAACGGGCGGGCTTCGCCCCGGCCGCCGGCCGCCAGGTTGCCGCGGGTTTCGCCCTGGGCCGGGATCCGCGCCAGGCAGTAGTCCACCGGCTCGCCGTCGATCATCAGGATGCGCTTGTCGCCGTCCTTGATGGCCGGCAGGTACGCCTGGCCCATGATCTGCTGGGTGCCGAGGGCGGTCAGGGTCTCCAGGATCACCGACAGGTTCGGGTCGCCCGCGCGGTGGCGGAAGATCGACGTGCCGCCCATGCCGTCCAGCGGCTTGAGGATCACGTCGCCATGCTGGGCGGCGAACTCGCGCAGCACGTCGGCGCGGCGGCTGACCACGGTCGGCGGCGTGCACTGCGGGAACAGCGTGGCGAACAGCTTCTCGTTGCAGTCGCGCAGGCTCTGCGGCTTGTTGACCACCAGCACGCCGGCGCTTTCGGCCTGCTCGAGCAGGTAGGTGGAGTACACGAACTCCATGTCGAACGGCGGATCCTTGCGCATCAGGATCACGTTCAGGTCGCTGAGGAGCGAATCCTGCTCCTGGCCCAGCTCGAACCACTTCTGCGGGTCGGCGAACACCTTCAAGGGCTTCATCCGTGCCCGGGCCTGGCCCTCGGCCTGGTACAGGTCGCGCTGCTCCATGTAGAACAGTTCCCAGCCGCGTTTCTGCGCGGCCAGCAGCATGGCCAGCGAGCTATCCTTTTTATAGGAGATGCTGGCGATGGGGTCCATCACAATCCCGACGCGAACGCTCATGGGGTTTTCCTCGAAAATGGGCTACCGAAACGGTGCGGAAAAAGTGGCGTCAGAGTGGCGCCGGGCGGGTTTGCGGTCAAGGGAAAACCCGTCGATAGATTGCATGGGGAGACTGTGCTAAAAAGGCTGCCATACCGGGCTGGCCCTTGAACGGCAAGGGTTTGCAGCCGGCAGTCATCGCAAAACGGACATATTGATTCGCAAAGGCGACGGTAGAGCCCCCTTATGGAACAGCAGTCCAGCGCCTTGAAGGTCATGGTGATCGACGACTCGAAAACGATTCGCCGCACCGCCGAGACCTTGCTGAAAAACGCAGGGTGCGACGTCATCACGGCGGTCGACGGTTTCGAGGCGTTGGCCAAGATCGTCGACAACCATCCGGACATCGTTTTCGTGGACATCATGATGCCGCGTCTGGATGGTTATCAGACCTGCGCTTTAATCAAGAACAACAGCGCGTTCAAGGCGACGCCGGTGATCATGCTGTCGTCCCGCGACGGGCTGTTCGACAAGGCCAAGGGGCGGATCGTCGGTTCCGACCAATTCCTGACCAAGCCGTTCAGCAAGGAAGAGCTGCTCGACGCGATAGCGGCCCATGTGCCGGGCTTTGCCGCAGTGCTGCAGTGAGACACGTACAAGGACGCGCGGCCAGCGGGCCGGGCGTCGACAAGAAAAATGGGGAAGACCATGGCTCGTATCCTGATCGTCGATGATTCGCCGACCGAAATGTACAAACTGACCGGCATGCTGGAAAAGCACGGCCATGAGGTGCTCAAGGCCGAAAACGGCGCCGACGGCGTGGCCCTGGCCCGTCAGGAGAAGCCCGACGCGGTGCTGATGGACATCGTCATGCCCGGCCTCAACGGCTTCCAGGCCACCCGCCAGTTGACCAAGGATGCCGAGACCAGCCATATCCCGGTGATCATCATCACCACCAAGGACCAGGAAACCGACAAGGTCTGGGGCACCCGCCAGGGCGCGAAGGACTACCTGACCAAACCGGTCGAGGAAGACACCCTGATCAAGACCCTGAACAACGTGCTGGCCGGTTGAGCGCGCAGCCATGAGCGGGTCGCTGACCGCGTTCGAGCTGCTGTGGCAGATGGATCTGCGCTGCCGGTCGCTGGCGGCGCAGCTGCCGTCGCCGCCGGCCAGCCGGGACCTGTGGAGCGGCATCGGCTTCCGCCTGGGCGAGCACTGGTACGTGACGCCCATGGGCGAGATCAGCGAAGTGCTTCCTGAACCGCGCTTCACCCAGTTGCCGGGGGTCAAGCCGTGGGTCAAGGGCGTCGCCAACCTGCGCGGGCGGCTGTTGCCGGTGATGGACCTGTGCGGCTTCTTCGGCCATGAGCTGTCGCCGTTGCGCAAGCAGCGGCGGGTGCTGGTGGTGGAGCACCGGGAGGTGTTCGCCGGGCTGCTGGTCGATGAGGTCTTCGGGCTGCAGCATTTCGAGCAGGACAGCTTCGAGCCGTTGCCGATCAGTGAGCGGCAGGGTGCGAAGGCCGGGTTTCTCAAGGGGCACTTCCGGCGCGAACAGGACTGGCGGGTGTTCAGCCTGTTTGCCCTGGCGCAGTCCCCGGGGTTCATGAACGTCGCAATATAGCCGCAACAACAGAGCGCCCCTGTGGGAGCGGGCTTGCCCGCGAATGCGGTCTGACATTCAACATTGAGGCTGGCTGAGCCGCCCTTTCGCGGGCAAGCCCGCTCCCACAGGTCTGTGGCGAGTTTCGAAGGCGAGGACCGATGACAAAAGCAAAACCAGGCATGCCCGCAGAAGGCTCGCGCAGCCGCTCGCAGATCATCGTGCTGTTCATCGCGCTGATCGTGTTCATCATGCTGCTGTTCGCCAACTTCGCGTACCTCAACACCCAGGCCAACTACGACAAGCAGTACATCGGCCACGCCGGGGAGCTGCGGGTGCTGTCCCAGCGCATCGCCAAGAACGCCACCGAAGCCGCCGCCGGCAAGGCCGCCGCGTTCAAGCTGCTGAGCGATGCGCGCAACGACTTCGCCCAGCGCTGGGGCTACCTGAAGAAAGGCGACGCGGCCACCGGCCTGCCGCCCGCGCCGTCCACCGTGCGCCCGGAGATGCGCGCCGTGCAGCTGGACTGGGAGCGCCTGCTGAAGAACGCCGACGCCATCCTGTCCAGCGAACAGACCGTGCTCTCCCTGCACCAGGTGGCGGCGACCCTGGCCGAAACCGTACCGCAGCTGCAGATCGAATACGAGAAGGTCGTGGAGATCCTGCTCCAGCGCGGCGCCCCGGCGGGGCAGGTGGCCATGGCCCAGCGCCAGTCGCTGCTGGCGGAGCGGATCCTGGGAGCGGTCAACACCGTGCTGTCCGGCGACGAGAACTCGCAGCAGGCCGCCGATGCCTTCGGCCGCGACGCCACCCGGTTCGGCCAGGTGCTCAACGGCATGCTGCAGGGCAACCCTTCGCTGAAGATCAGCCAGGTCGAAGACCGCGACGCCCGGGCGCGGCTGGGCGAGATCGCCGAGCTGTTCCAGTTCGTTTCCGGCTCGGTGGACGAGATCCTGGAAACCTCGCCGGAACTGTTCAAGGTGCGCGAGTCGGCGACCAACATCTTCAGCCTGTCGCAGACCCTGCTCGACGAAGCCTCGCACCTGGCCAGCCGCTTCGAGAACCTGGCCGGCGGGCGCAGCACCGACACCATCGGCGGCTATGTGCTGGGCCTTTTGGCGCTGGCGTCGATCATCCTGATCGGCATGGTCATGGTGCGCGAGACCAACCGTCAGTTGCGCGAGACCGCCGAGAAGAACGAACGCAACCAGAACGCGATCATGCGTCTGCTCGACGAAATCGAAGACCTGGCCGACGGCGACCTGACGGTGACCGCGTCGGTGACCGAGGACTTCACCGGCACCATCGCCGACTCCATCAACTATTCCGTCGACCAGCTGCGCGACCTGGTGGCGACCATCAACCTCACCGCCGGCCAGGTCGCCGCTGCGGTGCAGGAGACCCAGGCCACCGCGATCCACCTGGCCCAGGCCTCGGAGCACCAGGCCCAGCAGATCGCCGAAGCCTCCAACGCGATCAGCGACATGGCCCAGTCCATCGACCAGGTGTCGGCCAACGCCGCCGAATCGTCGGCGGTGGCCGAACGTTCGGTGGACATCGCCAACAAGGGCAACGAGGTGGTGCACAACACCATCCACGGCATGGACAACATCCGCGAGCAGATCCAGGACACCGCCAAGCGGATCAAGCGCCTGGGCGAGTCGTCCCAGGAGATCGGCGACATCGTCAGCCTGATCGACGACATCGCCGACCAGACCAATATCCTGGCGCTCAACGCCGCGATCCAGGCGTCGATGGCCGGCGATGCCGGGCGCGGCTTCGCCGTGGTCGCCGATGAGGTGCAGCGCCTGGCCGAGCGTTCCTCCGCCGCCACGCGGCAGATCGAGACGCTGGTGCGGGCGATCCAGGCCGACACCAACGAGGCGGTCATCTCCATGGAGCAGACCACCACCGAAGTGGTGCGCGGCGCACGCCTGGCGCAGGACGCCGGGGTGGCCCTGGAAGAGATCGAAGGCGTGTCCAAGACCCTCGCCGCGCTGATCCAGAGCATTTCCAACGCAGCGCAGCAGCAGACCTCGTCGGCCGGGCAGATCTCCCTGACGATGAACGTGATCAAGCAGATCACCTCGCAGACCTCGTCCGGCTCCACCGCCACCGCCGACAGCATCGGCAACCTGGCGAAAATGGCCAGCCAGCTGCGCCGTTCGGTGTCCGGCTTCACCTTGCCGACGACGCCGGCGCCGGCAACGGACAAAGCGTGAGGCCGGCGGACGGAGCGGTCATGGGCGACCGGCACGACTATGTGGCCCTGGAATGGGTCAAGGGCGAGATCGCCGAAACCCTGAGGCTGGCGCACCAGGCCATCGAAGCGGTGCTCGACGAACCGTCGTCCGTCCCCGGGCTGGACGAGTGCCTGGCCTGCATCCATCAGGTGCACGGCAGCCTGCAGATGATCGAGTTCTACGGCGCGGCGCTGCTGGCCGAAGAGATGGAGCAATTGGTCGAGGCCCTGCGCGAGGGCCGCGTCAGCCACCGCGAAGAAGCCCTGCACCTGCTGCTGCAAGCCATCGGCCAGTTGCCGGTCTACCTCGACCGCGTGCAAGGCGCCCGGCGCGACCTGCCGCTGGTGGTGCTGCCGTTGCTCAACGACCTGCGCAGCGCCCGTGGCGAAAGCCTGCTGTCGGAGACCAGCCTGTTCAGCCCGCATTTGCCCGACAGCCCGCCGCTGGACGCCGCGACCCTCAAAGGGCTTGAACCGCCGGACCTGCCCAACGTGCTGCGCAAGCTGCGCCAGACGCTGCAGATGGCCCTGGTCGGCCTGCTGCGCGAACAGGACGACCAGACGCACCTGGCTTACCTGGCCAAGGTCTTCCTGCGCCTTGAGGCGCTGAGCGGCGCCGCGCCGCTCAGCCCGTTGTGGCAGGTCGCCTCGGCGCTGGTCGAGGGCATGCGCGAAGGGCGGATCGCCAACAGCCCGGCCTTGCGCAGCCTGTTCAAGGACGCCGACAAGGAACTCAAGCGCCTGCTCGACCAAGGCATGCCGGCCCTGAACCGGCCGCCCCCGCCGGAGCTGCTCAAGAGCCTGCTGTTCTACATCGCCAAAGCCGAACATCCCACCGGGCAGATGCTGACCATGAAAGACCGCTACTCCCTGGACGACGCGCTGCCCGACAGCGCGATGGTCGACGAAGAGCGCGCGCGCCTGGCCGGCCCCGACCGCGATGCCATGCGCTCGGTGCTGGTGGCGCTGTGCGAAGAGCTGGTGCGGGTCAAGGAGCGCCTCGACCTGTTCGTGCGCAGCGACCGCCAGCACGTCTCGGACCTGGACAGCCTGCTGGCGCCGCTGCGGCAGATCGCCGACACCCTGGCGGTGCTCGGCTTCGGCCAGCCGCGCAAGGTGATCATCGACCAGTTGGCGGTGGTGCTCGGCCTGGCCCAGGGCCAGCGCGTACCGAACGACGCCACGCTGATGGACGTCGCCGGCGCCCTGCTGTACGTCGAGGCGACCCTGGCCGGCATGGTCGGCACGGTCGAGCCGCAGGATCCGGACGACAGCCGCCTGCCCACCACGGACCTGACGCAGATCCACCAGATCGTGATCAAGGAAGCGCGCATCTGCCTGCAGCAGGCCAAGGACATGATCGTCGACTACATCGAGGCCGACTGGGACCGCCAGCCGCTGCAGCCGCTGCCGGAGCTGTTGACCCAAGTGCGCGGCGCGCTGGCGATGATCCCGCTCAGCCGTGCGGCGAGCCTGGTCGAGGCCTGCAACGGGTTCATCCGCGAGCGTTTGCTGCTCGACCCGCACGAGCCCGGCTGGCAGCAGCTGGACAGCCTGGCCGATGCCATCGCCAGCCTCGAGTACTGCCTCGAACGCTTGGGCGACGACCCGCAGGCCGCCACCGAACCCTTGCTGGACGTGGCGCAGAAGAGCCTCGCCAAGCTCGGCTACTTCCCGGACGAACCCTATGTGCCGGTGCTGGCCGACGTGGTCAGCCCCGTTGACGCGCAGGCGATGCAGGATCGCCAGGCCCTGGACGATCCCGGGATCGTGCAGTCGCTGGCCGAGGTGCTGGCCAGCCCGGTGTCGGCGGTCAACCCGCCGGCGCAGACCACCCCCGAAAGCCTGTTGCCGCCGCCCGCCGATGAACCGCCGGTGGACGACGAGCTGCGCGAGGTGTTTCTCGAAGAGACCGACGAGGTGCTGGAGGTGCTGGGCGAGTGCCTGCCGCGCTGGTCGGCCGACCCCGGCGACCGCGCGGCCCTGAGCGAACTGCGCCGGGCCTTCCACACCCTCAAGGGCAGCGGCCGCATGGTGCGCGCGCTGATCCTCGGCGAACTGGCCTGGGCCGTGGAGAACCTGCTCAACCGCGTGCTGGAGCACAGCGTCGAGCCTGCTCCTGCGGTGGGCCAGGTGCTGACGGACTGCCTGCAACTGCTGCCGGAGCTGATCGCCGAATTCGCCGCCAACGCCCAGCGCCAGCGCAGCGATGTCGATCGGCTCGCCGCCCGGGCCCATGCCCTGGCCAGGGGCGATGCGCCGCCGGCCGCCCCAGGCATGAAGGACACCGCCGCGACGGATCCGCTGCTGCTGGAGATTTTCCGCAACGAGGCCGAAACCCATCTGGCCAGCCTCAACCGCTTCCTCGACCAGGCGGCCGAGCATGTGCCGCTGCCGGCCAGCGACGAATTGCAGCGCGCGCTGCACACCCTCAAGGGCAGCGCGTCGATGGCTGGCGTCTTGCCGATCGCCGAACTGGCGGCGCCGCTGGATCACCTGGCCCGGGAGTTCAAGGCCCACCAGCTGGCGCTGGATCTGGACGAAGTGGAACTGCTGCTGGAGGCCGAAGGGCTGCTGCGCATCGGCCTGCGTCAGTTGGGCAACGATCCGCTGGCGCCGATCGTCGGTGCGCAGTCGCTGATCAAGCGCACCGAGACCTTGCTGGCCGAACGGCTGGCGTCGATCCTCGACGGGCCGAGCGGCGGACTGCGGGTCAAGCGCGATCCACAGTTGATCAACGACTTTCTGGCCCAGGGCATGGACATCTTGCTCGACGCCGAAAACCTCCTGCAGCGTTGGCAGCGGCACCCCGGCGAACGCCAGGAACTGAGCGCGCTGCTGGATGAGCTGACCACCCTGGGCGAGGCCGCGCACCTGGCCGACCTGTTGCCGGTGGATGTGCTGTGCGAAGCCTTGCTCGACCTCTACGGTGCCGTGGAGGAAAGCAGCCTGGCGGTCAGCGAGGCGTTCTTCGAGCAGGCGCAGTTGGCCCACGAAGCGCTGATCAACATGCTCGACGAACTGGCCGCCGGCCAGGAAATCACCCCGCAGCCCCAGCGCATCCGCGCCTTGCACGAGTTGCTCGACCAGAGCCTGGATCCGGCGTCCATGGGCCTGATCCGCAGCGACGGCAGCCGCACCCTGAGCATCCGCGAACTGAGCAGCGCCACCGCCGAACTGAACAAGGCCGCCGCCGGCAACGGGCCGGACGACGAGATCGTCGAGATCTTCCTGGAAGAGGCGGTGGACCTGCTCGACAGCGCCGGGCAAGCCCTGCGCCGCTGGCTGGCGGATCCTGCCAACGGGGCGCCGCTGCCGTCGCTGCAACGGGACCTGCACACCCTCAAGGGCGGCGCGCGGATGGCCGAGGTCGATGCGGTCGGCGATCTGGCCCAGGAGCTGGAGACCGTCTACAAGGGGCTGGCGGAGCGCCGTCACCGCCACAGCGATGCCTTGGGGCAACTGCTGCGTCAGTGCCATGAGCGGCTGGCGCTGCAGCTCGGTCACCTGCACGAGCGGCAGCCGCCGGAACCGGCGCAGGCGCTGATCGAGGCGCTGCGCCGGTTCCGCCAAGGCGAGCCCGAGGCGCACCCGGTGCCGGCCGTCCACGAGGAGAGCGCCGGTCACGACCCGGAGTTGCTGGAGGTATTCCTCGACGAAGGTTCCGACATCATCGAGAGCTCCGGCGCGGCCCTGACCCGCTGGCAGGCCGACCCCGGCAACCGCCAGGAGGTCGAAACCCTGCTGCGCGACCTGCACACCCTCAAGGGCGGTGCGCGGATGGTGGAGATCGGCCCCATCGGCGACCTGGCCCATGAGCTGGAAAACCTCTACGAACGCCTGTCCGCCGGCACGCTGCAGCCGGGGGCCGAGCTGTTCGCGCTGGTGCAGCGCAGCCACGACCGTCTGGCCCAGATGCTCGACGCGGTGCGCGCCGGGCAGCCTTGTCCGCCGGCGGACCGGCTGATCAATGCGATCCGCGACTTCAGCCACCCGGCGGCGCCGCAGGCCGCGGCCCCGGTGCCGGCCGTGCCGGTGAAGGCCGAACCCGCCGCCGCGGCCGCCGACAGCGGCGCGGACATGGTCAAGGTGTCCGCCGAACTGCTCGACGATCTGGTCAACCTGGCCGGCGAAACCTCGATCGTGCGCGGGCGGATCGAGCAGCAGGTCAGCGACGCGCAGGTGGCGCTCAATGAGATGGAAACCACCATCGAACGGATGCGCGACCAATTGCGCCGCCTCGACACCGAGACCCAGGGGCGCATCCTCAGCCGTCAGCAGGTGGACAACGAGCGGCTGGGCTACGAAGAGTTCGACCCGCTGGAGATGGATCGCCATTCGCAACTGCAGCAGCTGTCCCGGGCGCTGTTCGAGTCCGCCTCGGACCTGCTGGACCTGAAGGAGACCCTCGACCGGCGCACCCGCGACGCGGAAAACCTGCTGCAGCAGCAAGGCCGGATCAACTCCGAACTGCAAGAAGGGCTGATGCGCACGCGCATGGTGCCGTTCGAACGGATGCTGCCGCGCCTCAAGCGCATCGTCCGTCAGGTGGCCGAGGAACTGAACAAGGATGTGGCCTTCACCGTCGGCAACGCCGAAGGCGAAATGGACCGCAACGTGCTGGAACGCATGGCGGCGCCGCTGGAACACATGCTGCGCAACGCCGTCGACCACGGCCTGGAGCCTGCCGACGTGCGGCTGGCGGCGGGCAAGCCGGCCCAGGGGCAGATCACCCTCGACCTGTCCCGGGAGGGCGGCGACATTGTCTTCGACATCCGCGACGACGGCGCCGGGGTGCCGCTGGACGCGGTGCGGCGCAAGGCGGTCAAGCGCGGCCTGCTGGCGCCGGACGCCGAGATCAGCGACCGCGACGTGCTGCAGTTCATCCTGCAGCCGGGGTTCTCCACCGCCGAGAAGATCACCCAGATCTCCGGGCGCGGCGTGGGCATGGACGTGGTGCACGAAGAGGTGCGCCAGTTGGGCGGCACCATGAGCATCGATTCGGTGCCGGGGCAGGGGGTGCACTTCCGCATCCGCCTGCCGTTCACGGTGTCGGTCAACCGGGCGCTGATGGTGCAGTGCGGCGACGATCAGTACGCGATTCCGCTGAACACCATCGACGGCATGGTGCGGGTGCCGCCGAACGAACTGGAAGGACACTTCCGGCACGACCCGCCGGTGTACGAGTACGCCGGCCAGCGCTACGAACTGTGCTACCTGGGCGAGCTGCTCAAGACCGTCCCCCGGCCCAAGCTGCTGGGCCAGAGCCTGCCGCTGCCGGTGCTGCTGGTGCAGTGCAACGAGCGGCATGTGGCGGTGCAGGTGGACGCCATGGCCGGCACCCGCGAGATCGTGGTCAAGAGCCTGGGCCCGCAGTTCGCGGCGGTGCAGGGGGTGTCCGGGGCGACCATCCTCGGCGACGGCCGGGTGGTGCTGATCCTCGACCTGCTGGCGCCGATCCGCGCGATGCAGGCCCGTCTGCCGCAACGGCCGGCGCAGCCGGACATCGACAGCGAACCGCAGCGGCCGGTGCTGGTGCTGGTGGTGGACGACTCGGTCACCGTGCGCAAGGTCACCAGCCGCCTGCTGGAGCGCCACGGCATGAACGTGCTCACCGCCAAGGACGGGGTCGATGCGATGCTGCTGCTCGAAGAGCACCTGCCCGACGTCATGCTGCTGGACATCGAAATGCCGCGCATGGACGGCTTCGAAGTGGCGACCCGGGTGCGCGGCGACGAGCGCCTGCAGCACCTGCCGATCATCATGATCACCTCGCGCACCGGGCAGAAGCACCGCGACCGCGCCATGGCCATCGGCGTCAACGAATACCTCGGCAAGCCGTACCAGGAATCGGTGCTGCTCGACAGCATCGCCCAATGGAGCAAGAGACATGCATGAGCGGCGTCATAACCCGCGCACCAGCCAGCTCACCGGCCTGCTGCTGCCGCTGGCCGACCGCAACCTGATCCTGCCGAACGTGGCGGTGGCCGAGCTGATCGACTACCAGGCCGGCGCCTTCGACCTCGACACGCCGCCGTGGTACCTGGGCCGGGTGACCTGGCGCGAGCGGCAGATCCCGCTGCTCAGCTTCGAGTCGGCCTGCGGCAACCGGATCGTCATCGGCGAGCGGGCGCGGATCGTGGTCCTCAACGCCTTGGGCGGCCTGCCGCAGCTGCGCTTCATGGCCCTGCTGGTGCAGGGGATCCCGCGCTCGTGCAAGCTCGACAGCCAGTTGAGCTATGTGGACGTGCCGTTGTGCGCGCTGGAGCAGGCGGCGGTGCAGGTGGGCGACCAGGTGGCGAAAGTGCCGGATCTGCTGGGGCTGGAGAAGCTTTTGGTGGAGGCCGGGCTCACCGATTGACCCGGACGCTCCCGGCACCCACGGCCTCAACCATTACGCTGACCGTAACGATTCGCCGCGCTGCTTGATTGATGCTCCCTCCGCCCGCTCCTAAGGTTGGCTCCACGACAGCGAACCCCGTGGAGTGAGCATGACAACAACAATAACCCCCGACCCGCGCTGGACGCGGCGGCGTGACGAGAAGCGGCGTCGCCTTGACCGGGTGCGCGGCCTGGCCGACGGTGCGGTGCTCCCGACCGACCGGATCGTCGCGGCGCTCGAAGCGCTGATCCTGCCCGGCGACCGAGTGGTCCTGGAGGGCAACAACCAGAAGCAGGCGGACTTCCTGTCCCGGGCCCTGGCCAAGGCCGACCCGTCGAAGCTGCACGACCTGCACATGATCATGCCCAGCGTCGGCCGCTCCGAGCACCTGGACCTGTTCGAGCGCGGCATCGCCCGCAAGCTGGACTTCTCTTTCGCCGGCACCCAGAGCCTGCGCATCAGCCAGTTGCTGGAAGACGGCCTGCTGGAGATCGGCGCGATCCACACCTACATCGAACTCTATGCGCGGCTGGTGGTGGACCTGACGCCCAACGTGGTGCTCTCGGCCGGCTTCATGGCCGACCGCGCCGGCAACATCTACACCGGCCCCAGCACCGAGGACACCCCGGCGCTGATCGAGCCGGCGGCGTTCAGCGACGGCATCGTCATCGTCCAGGTCAACCAATTGGTGGACGACGTCAGCGAATTGCCCCGCGTCGACATTCCCGCCTCGTGGGTGGATTTCGTGGTGGTGGCGGACAAGCCGTTCTACATCGAGCCGCTGTTCACCCGCGACCCCCGGCACATCAAGCCGGTGCACGTGCTGATGGCGATGATGGCGATCCGTGGCATCTACGAAAAACACAACGTGCAGTCGCTCAACCACGGCATCGGCTTCAACACCGCCGCCATCGAGCTGATCCTGCCGACCTACGGCGAGTCCCTGGGCCTGAAGGGCAAGATCTGCCGCAACTGGACGCTCAACCCGCACCCGACCCTGATCCCGGCCATCGAAAGCGGCTGGGTCGAGAGCGTGCATTGCTTCGGCACCGAGCTCGGGATGGAGCAGTACATCGCTGCCCGCCCGGACGTGTTCTTCACCGGCCGCGACGGCTCGCTGCGCTCCAACCGGATGTTCAGCCAACTGGCGGGGCAGTACGCGGTGGACCTGTTCATCGGCGCCACGTTGCAGGTCGACGGCGACGGCCATTCCTCCACCGTCACCCGCGGGCGCCTGGCCGGTTTCGGCGGTGCGCCGAACATGGGCCACGACCCCCGCGGCCGCCGTCACGGCACCCCGGCCTGGCTGGACATGCGCCACACCGATTCGGCGCAGCCGATGCTCGAACGGGGCAAGAAACTGGTGGTGCAGATGGTCGAGACGTTCCAGGAGGGCGGCAAGCCGACCTTCGTCGAGACCCTCGACGCCGTGGACGTGGCGAAGAAGAGCGGCATGCCGCTGGCGCCGGTCATGATCTACGGCGACGACGTCACCCACCTGCTCACCGAAGAAGGCATCGCCTACCTGTACAAGGCCCGTTCGCTGGACGAGCGCCGGGCGATGATCGCGGCGGTGGCCGGGGTCACCGCCATCGGCCTGCGCCATGACCCGAAAGACACCGAGCGCCTGCGTCGCGAAGGCCTCGTGGCCCTGCCCGAAGACCTCGGCATCCGCCGCACCGACGCCACCCGCGAACTGCTGGCGGCCAAAAGCGTGGCCGACCTGGTCGAGTGGTCCGGCGGCCTCTACAACCCGCCCGCCAAGTTCAGGAGCTGGTGATGCACGCACTCCATCCGCAAGCGAAACCCGTCAGCCTGGCCGAGCGCCTGGCGGACCTGGCGGTGGACGCGCTGATCGACGAGGCCGACCTGTCGCCGAAACCGGCCCTGGTCGACCGTCGCGGCAACGGCGCCCACACCGATCTGCACCTGGGGCTGATGCACGCCTCGGCGCTGGCGCTCTGGCCGGCCTTCAAGGAAATGGCCGAAGCCGCCACCGAGACCGGAACGATTGACCTGGCGTTGCGCGAAACCGTCGGCCGCATCGGCCGTGAAGGCGAACAGGCGATGCTGGCCACCACCGGCGGCGTCAACACTCACCGCGGCGCGATCTGGGCCTTGGGCCTGCTGGTGACGGCCGCGGCGCTGGCGCCTGAATCCAGCGGTGCCGGTGCGGTCGCCCTGCGCGCCGCGCGCCTGGCGCTGCTGGAGGACCGTCATGCGCCGCGTCCGTTGAGCCATGGCGCCCAGGTCGCCCTGCGCTACGGCGCCCGTGGCGCCCGCGAGGAAGCGCAACTGGGCTTCCCGGCGGTCACCGGGCGCGGCCTGCCGCAGCTCGAACGCAGCCGCGCCGCCGGCCACGGCGAGCAGAACGCCAGGCTCGACGCCTTGCTGGCGATCATGACCGGCCTGGCCGACACCTGCGTGCTGTACCGCGCCGGGGAACCCGGCCTGCACGCCATGCAGCGCGGGGCCCAGGCCGTGCTCGACGGCGGCGGCAGCGCCAGCCTGGCCGGCCGCCGGCATCTGCACGCGCTGGACCGGCAACTCATCGCATTGAATGCCTCGCCCGGCGGCGCCGCCGATCTGCTCGCCGCCACCTTGCTGCTCGACCGGATCGGTCACGGCGGCATCCTTCAGGGAGCGTATTGATGGAAACCCTATCGTTTGAATTCCCCGCCGGTCAGCCGCCGCGCGGACGTGCCTTGGTGGGCTGCGTCGGCTCCGGCGATCTGGAGGTGCTGATCGAACCGGGCCTGGCCGGCACGCTGTCGATCAGCGTGCAGACCTCGGTCAACGGCAGCGGGCAGCGCTGGCGGCATCTGTTCGCGCGGATGTTCGACGGCACGGTGCCGCCGGCCATGAATATCGAGATCCACGACTTCGGCGCCACCCCCGGTGTGGTGCGCCTGCGTCTGGAACAAGGCTTCGAGGAGATCGGCCATGACTGACAGCGCAACGTTGCTGAACAAGCACAGCTTCGTCGAGCTCGGTGCGCGGCAACGGGCCAAGGCCTTGCTCGACGCCGGCACCTTCCGCGAGCTGCTCGACCCGTTCCAGCGCGTCATGTCGCCGTGGCTGGAGCGCCAGGGCGTCGTCCCTCAGGCCGACGACGGCGTGGTGATCGCCAAAGGCAGCCTCGACGGCCTGCCGGTGGTCGTTGCCGCCATCGAAGGCGCGTTCCAGGGCGGCAGCCTCGGCGAGGTCGGCGGGGCGAAGATCGCCGGCGCGCTGGAACTGGCCGCCGAAGACAACCGCAACGGCGTCCCGACCCGCGCCGTCCTGCTGCTGGAGACCGGCGGCGTGCGCTTGCAGGAGGCCAACCTGGGGCTGGCGGCGATTGCCGACATCCATGCGGCGATTGTCGACCTGCAGCAGTACCGGCCGGTGGTCGGCGTGGTGGCCGGCAGCGTCGGCTGCTTCGGCGGCATGTCGATCGCCGCCGGCCTGTGCAGCTACCTGCTGGTGACCCAGGAAGCCCGGCTGGGCCTGAACGGGCCGCAGGTGATCGAGCAGGAAGCCGGCATCGCCGAGTACGACTCGCGGGACCGGCCGTTCATCTGGAGCCTGGCCGGCGGCGAGCAGCGTTTCGCCAGCGGGCTGGCGGACCGCTACGTGGCCGATGACGTGGCGCAGATTCGCGGGCAGGTCGCCGACCTGCTGCACCAGGGCCTGCCGGCGCACCCGCGCAGCCGGCGCGCCGAGTGGTTTTTGCAGCGCCTGGCGAGCCTGGACGCCGAGGCGCAGATCGAACCCTCGGTGGTTCGCGACCTGTATCAAGGAGAGCGTTCATGAGCGGAATATCCCTGCGGGGCCTGAACTGGTTCAACGCATTGAGCGGCGGTGCGCTGGCGCTCGAAGGCTTGCCGCCGTCGCTGCGGGTGGCGGACGTCGCGCTGGGCCGTCTGCTGGCGGTGGTGGCCGATCCGGACAACCGTTTTCCCCGCGCCCGTCAGGGCGAGGTCGGCCTGCTGGAGGGCTGGGGCCTGGCCAAGGCCGTGGACGACGCCGTTGTGGCCGACCGCGACGCATCTCACAAACGGGCCCTGATCGCCATCGTCGATGTGCCGAGCCAGGCCTACGGCCGTCACGAAGAGGCCCTCGGCATCCATCAGGCGTTGGCCGGGGCGGCGGACAGCTATGCCCGAGCACGCCTGGCCGGGCACCCGGTGATCGCGCTGCTGGTGGGCAAGGCCATGTCCGGGGCGTTTCTGGCCCACGGTTATCAGGCCAACCGCTTGATCGCCCTGCGGGATCCGGGGGTGATGGTGCACGCGATGGGCAAGGCTTCGGCGGCGCGGGTGACCTTGCGCAGCGTCGAGGAACTGGAGGCGCTGGCGTCCAGCGTGCCGCCCATGGCTTACGACATCGACAGCTACGCCAGCCTGGGCCTGCTGTGGGAAACCCTGTCGGTGGTGCAGACCGAACAGCCGACGGCGGAGGATCTGGCGCGGGTGAGCGAATGCCTGCGGCAGGCCATCGCCGATGTGTCGTCGGCGGACCTGGGCGGGCGCCTCGGCGCGGCCAACCGCGCCGCGTCGAGCCGGGTGCGCGAACTGCTGAGGGCGCAGTGGTGAGCCTGTCCTGGCCGCTGCCCCACGATCTGCTCTGGGGCATGACCCCGGCGCAGCTGCCGGCGCAGGCGCCGCTGTGGGCGGTCGAGTCGTTGCGCGCCGGCCATCCGGTGGTGGTGCGGCGCGCAGAGGGCGCCCCCGGCCAGGTCGCTGTCGGCCTGCGCGGGGCGGCGCGGGAGCAGCGTTGGGCAGCGTTCATGGCGGTCGGGACGGTTGTGCGGCGGGTCAGTCCGGAGGCGCTGTGCCACGTCGACAGCCCCCGTGACCTGCCGGCGATGCGGGCGCTCAGGCAGCTTCGCCCGCTGCTCGACGACGGCGGCTGGGCCTGGGGCGTCAGCGGCAGCGCCGGGTTCGAACTGGCGAGCGGGTTTGCCGCGATGCACGCCGGCAGCGACCTCGACCTGATCCTGCGCACGCCGCAGCGGTTGCCCCGTCAGCAGGCGCGCCAGTTGCTGGCGCTGCTTGAGCGTGCGGCCTGCCGGATCGATCTGCAGTTGCAGACGCCGTCCGGGGCGGTGGCCCTGCGTGAGTGGGCGGGCGCTTCGGCAAGGGTGCTGCTCAAAAGTGCGCAGCGGGCGTACCTGGTCAGCGATCCGTGGAACCCGCAGGAGCTGGCGGCGTGAGCAGCCTGCTGGTGTTCCCCGGCCAGGGCGCGCAGCAGCCGGGCATGCTCCGGCCGTTGCCCCGGCAAACGCTGGCGGAGGCCAGCGATGCGCTGGGCGAAGACGTCACGTTGCTGGATTCGCCGCAGGCCCTGCGCACGACACGGGCGGTTCAGCTCTGCCTGCTGATCGCCGGCGTGGCGGCGGCCCGGCAACTGCTGGAGGACGGCGCGCAGGTGGATTATGTCGCCGGCCTGTCCATCGGCGCCTACCCGGCGGCGGTGGTGGCGCAGGCGTTGAGCTTCGGCGATGCGTTGCGCCTGGTCAGCCTGCGCGGCGAACTGATGCAGCAGGCCTATCCGCAGGGCTTCGGCATGACCGCCATCACCGGCCTGCCTCCGGAGGCCGTGGAAGCGCTGGTCGCGCAGGTGCACAGCGGCGAATCCCCGGTCTACCTGGCCAACATCAACGCCGACAGCCAAGTGGTGATCGCCGGCTGCGATCCCGCGATGCACGCGGTGGCGGAGCTGGCGCGCCGCCGTGGGGCGGGCCTGGCGAAACGGCTGGCGGTGAGCGTGCCGTCGCACTGCCCGCTGCTGGAGGGGCCCGCGCAGGTGCTGGCCGACGCGTTCGCCGCCGTGCCGGTGCAGGCGCCGAAGATCGCTTACCTGAGCGGCAGCCGTGCGCGTCCGCTCACCAGGCCCGAAGCCCTGCGCGACGACCTGGCCTTCAACATGTGCCGTGTGGTGGACTGGCGCGGCACCGTGCAAGGCGCCTATGAGCGCGGCGTGCGGCTGCAGATCGAACTGCCGCCCGGCGCGGTGCTGACCGGGCTGGCGCGCCGGGTGTTCGAGCAAGGCACGGTGATCGCCTTCGACGGCGCCCGGCCCGACACCCTGCAGGCGCTGCTGCGTGAGGAGGAGGGCCGCCGACCCTAGACCACCCGACTTCAGGCTTCGAACAACAAAAACAACATCCGACGATGCAACTTGAGGACTGCGACAATGATTATTTACGGTGTGGCGCTGCTGGCGATCTGTACGCTGGCAGGGGTGATCATGGGTGACCTGCTCGGCGTGCTGCTGGGGGTCAAATCCAATGTCGGCGGGGTCGGGATCGCCATGATCCTGCTGATCTGCGCACGGCTGTGGATGCACGGGCGCGGCGGCATGACCAAGGACTGCGAGATGGGCGTCGGCTTCTGGGGCGCCATGTACATTCCGGTGGTGGTGGCGATGGCCGCGCAGCAGAACGTCGTCACCGCGCTGCACGGCGGCCCGGTGGCGGTGCTGGCGGCGATCGGTTCGGTGGTGGTCTGCGGCTGCACCATTGCCCTGATCAGCCGCACGAACAAGGGCGAGCCGTTGCCGGACGAGCCGGCGCAGCCGGCCCCGATGGCCGCCCCGGCGGGAGGTCGCTGACATGTGGGATCTCATCGAGAAAGGTCTGGAGCACAACGGTCTGGTCACCGCGTTCGCGTTCGTCGGCGTGATCATGTGGGTGTCGGTGATTCTCTCCAGGCGCCTGACGTTCGGGCGCATCCACGGTTCGGCCATCGCCATCGTCATTGGCTTGGTGCTGGCCTGGGTCGGCGGCACGCTGACCGGCGGGCAGAAAGGGCTGGCGGACCTGACCCTGTTCTCCGGCATCGGCCTGATGGGCGGGGCGATGCTGCGGGACTTCGCCATCGTCGCCACGGCGTTCGAGGTGCAGGCCACCGAGGCGAGGAAGGCCGGGCTGATCGGCGTGGTCGCGCTGCTGCTGGGCACGGTGCTGCCGTTCATCGTCGGTGCGTGCATGGCCTGGGCCTTCGGCTACCGCGACGCGGTCAGCATGACCACCATCGGCGCCGGGGCGGTGACCTACATCGTGGGGCCGGTGACCGGCGCGGCGATCGGCGCGACGTCCGACGTGATGGCGCTGTCGATCGCCACCGGGCTGATCAAGGCGATCCTGGTGATGGTCGGCACCCCGGTGGCGGCGCGCTGGATGGGCCTGGACAACCCGCGTTCGGCGATGGTGTTCGGCGGCCTGGCCGGCACCGTCAGCGGCGTGACCGCGGGACTGGCGGCGACGGACCGGCGGTTGGTGCCCTACGGCGCGCTGACGGCGACGTTCCACACAGGGCTGGGCTGCCTGCTGGGGCCTTCGGTGCTGTTCTTCATCGTGCGCGGGATCGTCGGCTGACGTCGGGTGCCGGGTTGCCTTCAATCGCCAGCAGGCCGGCGATCGGGGGCGCCCGGCCTCAGGCCTGGCGGTTGGCGTACATCCGGCACTCCGCCAGCAACGCCAGCAGGTTCGGGTCGCGTTCCTTGGCCTTGAGGAACACCACGCCGATGTGCTGCTGCAACCGGTACTTTTCCTGCAACGGGATCAGTTTCACCCGGTTTTCGTACACCGCCGCGATCCTCCCCGGCAGCAGCGCATAGCCCACCCCGGAACTGACCATGCTCAGCAGGGTGAAAATGTCGTTGACCTGCATCGCCACCTTCGGCTCGAACCCCGCCTGGCGGAACACCCGGATGCCGTCCTGGTGGGTGGCGAAGCCTTGGGTGAGGGTGATGAAGGTCTCGTCGCGCACGTCGGCCAGGTCGACCTCGCTGCGTTGGGCGAACCGCGAGTCGGCCGGGGTGGCCAGGAAAATGTCGTCGGAGAACAGCGGGATCTGTTCGCAGTCCGGGTCGCTGACGCTGTCGTCCAGCGACACCAGGATCGCATCGACCTCCATGTTCTTGAGCTTGTAGAGCAGGTCGATGTTCGAGCCCAGGATCAGGTCGATGTTGAGTTCGCTGCGGCGGATCTTCAGGCCCATGATCAGTTGCGGCACGGTCTTCACCGTCAGCGAGTAGAGGGAGCCCAGCTTGAAGCGTTCGGCGGAGAACCCGGCGGCCTCGCGGGTCAGGCGCACGCTCTCGACCACGTCCTGGATCAGCTTCTGCGCCCGCTCCTCCAGCACGTAGGCGCTTTCCAGCGGCGTCAGGTTGCGTCCCTCGTGCTTGAACAGCGGGCAACGCAGGGCGCTCTCCAGCGAGTGGATGGCGCGGTGCACGCTGACGTTGCTGGTCTGCAGCTCGGCGGCGGCCCGGGCGAGGTTGCCGGTGCGCATGAAGGCGAGGAACACCTCGAGTTTTTTCAGGGTCAATTCTTCGTCGATCAGCATGGCGCGGACTCTTCTTGATATCGGTCGATTGTGCCCAATTAACCGGACAGGCGCAGGCCCGCGTCGAACCGAAACATTGCGCTTTTACGCTCAAGGCCCGAGCCTTGCGCGCGGCGGTCATGAATCTGAGGTCAGCGACACATGTATCACGGGGAAAAACTCAACGCCTGGACGCACCTGGTCGGGGCGGTGGCGGCCTTCATCGGCGGGATCTGGCTGGTGGTGATCGCCAGCCTGGACGGCAGTCCGTGGAAGATCGTCAGCGTGGCAATCTACGCCTTCACCTTGCTGGTGCTGTACAGCGCCTCGACCGTGTACCACAGCGTGCGGGGGCGCAAGAAAGCGATCATGAAGAAGGTCGATCACTTTTCGATCTACCTGCTGATCGCCGGCAGCTACACGCCGTTCTGCCTGGTGACGCTGCGCGGGCCGTGGGGCTGGACGCTGTTCGGGATCGTCTGGGGGCTGGCGCTGATCGGCATCCTGCAGGAGATCAAACCGCGCTCGGAGGCGCGGATCCTGTCCATCGTGATCTACGCGGTGATGGGCTGGATCGTGCTGGTGGCGGTCAAGCCGCTGCTCGATGCGCTGGGGCCTGCGGGTTTCGCCTGGCTGGCCTCGGGCGGCGTGCTGTACACCGTGGGCATCATCTTTTTCGCCCTCGACCACCGGCTGCGGCATGCCCACGGGATCTGGCACCTGTTCGTGATCGCCGGGAGCCTGCTGCACTTCGTGGCGATCTGGTTTTACGTTTTGTAGGCGCCGGCCTGCCGATCAGTGTTGTGCGGCGCCCGGGCCACCGAGCTGTTCCCGGGCCCGGCGGCTGAAGATCTCCAGCAAGTCGCTCAGCGCATGGGGCGGCGGTTCGCTGGCGCGGATCACCGCGTACAGGGTGATCGGCAGCGGCGGGGCCAGCGGCCGCAGCGTCGTGGTCGCCGGGGCGGCGCCGAGGGCGGTGAACGGGTCGATCACTGCGACGCCGGCGCCGGACTCCACCATCGCCCGCGCCAGCGAGTAAGTCTGCACGGCGATGCGCACCCGAGGCGGCGGCTCCACCGCTTCGAGGTAACGGTCGAGCCGGGCGGCCAGCGGGTCGGCGCTGGACAGGCCGATCAGCGGCGCGTCCGCCAGCGCCGTCAGCGGCAGCGGCCGGCCGGCGTCCTCCGGCGGCCAGAACCCCTTCGGCGCCAGCGCCACCAGCACCCCCGACGCCAACGCCTGGGCTTTGAGCCCCGGATGGTCGGGCAGTTGCAGGGTCAGGGCCACGTCCACCTCGCGCATCAGCAGGTTCTGCGTCAGTTCGCGGCTGTGGGCGCTGGACAGCTCGCAGGCGATGTCCGGCCAGCGCACCGTCCATTCGTGGATGGCCGGCGGCAGCAGCGACAGCGCCAGGGCCGGGGTCGCGCCGATCCGCAGGCTGCGGCCGGGCGTGCGGCGCAGGCTCTGGGCCAGGCGCCGCACGCCTTGCAGGCTTTCGCTGACCTTGTCGACTTCGCGCTCCAGCTCCAGCGCTTCCGGGGTCGGCTGCAGCTTGCCGCGCACCCGCAGGAACAGGGCGAAGCCCAATTGCTGTTCGGCGTGCTGCAGCACTTTGGTCACCGCCGGCTGCGAGACATGCAGCAGCTGCGCGGCGGCGCTGACCGAGCCGGTCTGGCGGATGGCCTGGAAGACCTCGATGTGACGTAGGCGCATGGCAAGTCCATAACCTTTGCTTATGGGTCTGGCATCTTTATTCATTGTCCGGCGCCTGTCACCTGGCACTAACCTCGGCCTCGTCTTCACGAACGGTTAAGGACGGACATGGCTCAGCGTGTGTGCATCATCGGCGGCGGCGTGATCGGCCTGGCAACGGCCTATGCATTGGTGCGCGACGGCTTGCGGGTGACGGTGGTCGAGGCCCGCGACAGCTTCGGCGCCGAGACCAGTTTCGCCAACGGCGGACAGTTGTCCTACCGCTACGTCGCGCCGCTGGCCGACGCCGGCGTGCCGTGGCAGGCCCTCGGCTGGATGCTGCGCGGCGACTCGCCGCTCAAGCTGCGCCCGCGCCTGGATCCGCAGCAGTGGCGCTGGATGGCGGCGTTCCTGGCCGCCTGCCGCAGTTCGGTGAACCGTGAAAACGCCGCGCACCTGCTGCGCCTGGCGCTATTGAGCCAGCGCACACTGAAGGCCTGGCGCGAGGAGGACGGCCTCGCCGGGTTCCACTGGCGGCGCAACGGCAAACTGGTGACGTTCCGCGATGCCGGCCGTTTCGCCCAGGCCCGCCGGCACCTGGCCGACCCCCGGCAGCAGCAGGTGCTGAGCGCCGCCGAGTGCGCGCAGCTGGAACCGGCGCTGGCCGACGGGCCATTCGTGGGCGGGATCCATACGCCGGACGAGGAAGTCGGCGATTGCCACGGCTTTTGCCGGCACCTGGCGGCGCGGCTGGAGGCCTCCGGGTTGTGTGAGTTTCGCCTGGGCCGGACGGTGACCGGCCTGCGCCACCGCGACGCAGAGGTCACGGCCATCGAATTGGGCGACGAGGTGCTGGCGGTCGATCAACTGGTGATCGCCGCCGGCCACCGCAGCCCGCTGCTGGCGCTGCCGGGTCTGCGCCTGCCGCTGTACCCGCTCAAGGGCTACAGCCTGACCGTGCCGATCGGCGAGGGGCATCGGGCGCCGGACGTGAGCATCACCGACTACGACCGCAAGATCGTCTACGCCCGGATCGGCGAACAGCTGCGGGTGGCGGCGATGGTCGACATCGTAGGCTTCGTCCCGGCCGTGGATCCCGCGCGGTTGGCCCTGATCCGGCGCCAGGCCCGCGACACTTTCCCCGAGGCCGGTGATTACGGCGCCGCCGTGGAATGGGCCGGCATGCGTCCGGCCACCCCCACCGGCGTACCGCTGCTGGGCGCCACGGCCTACCGCAACCTGTGGCTGAACCTGGGCCACGGCGCGCTCGGGTTCACCCTGGCCTGCGCCAGCGGGCAACTGCTCAGCGAGCTGATCGGCCAGCGCCGGCCGTCCATCGACCTGCACGGCTTCAATCCCCACGCCTGAACCCCGAACACCCACAACGGAGAACAACAATGCAAAAAATCACGTTGCTCGGCTGCACCCTCGGTCTGTTGCTCGGCGCTCAAGCCCAAACCCAAGCCCACGCCGGCGAAGCACCGCTGAGCGGCACGCTGGCCAAGATCGCCGGCGCCAATAGCATCACCCTGGGCTACCGCGACGCCTCGGTGCCGTTCTCTTACATAGGGGACAACACCGGCCAGCCGATGGGCTACTCGGTGGAGCTGGCGGGCAAGATCGTCGAACGCATCCGCCAGCAACTGGCGTTGCCGGAGCTGAAGGTGAAATACAACCTGGTGACCTCGCAGACCCGCATTCCGCTGGTGCAGAACGGCACCGTCGACCTGGAGTGCGGCTCCACCGGGGTGACGGCCGAGCGCCAGAAGCAAGTGGCGTTCTCCTACGGCTTCATCTACGTCAAAGGACAGCTGCTGACGGCCAAGGACAGCGGCATCCAGCGCTTCGACGACCTGCGCGGCAAGAACGTGGTGACCACCGCCGGCACCACCAACGAGCGCTACCTCAAGAGCTACAACCTCGACCACAAGCTCGACATGTTCGTGATCAGCGCCAAGGACCACGGCGAAGCGTTCCAGATGCTGCAGTCGGGGCGGGCGGCGGCGTTCTACATGGACGACGCGCTGCTCTACGGCGAACGGGCCAAGGCCCGGGATCCGCACAATTGGGTGGTGGTGGGGGAGGAGCAGTCGCGGGAGATCTACAGCTGCATGGTGCGCAAGGATGACCCGCCGTTCCTGGCGCTGGTCAACGGGGCGTTGGGGGATTTGTACGCGTCGGGCGAGATCAACGGGATCTACCGCAAATGGTTCGAACAGCCGATCCCGCCGAAGGGCCTGAACCTGGAGTTTCCGATGACTGTCGAGCTGAAGGCGATCATCGCCAGGCCGGTGAGCGATCCGGTGCAGTGACCGGCTTCAGGCCCGTGTGCCGCCCATCGCGGGCAAGCCCGCTCCCACAGGTATTTGTGGCGTATGCAATGCTTGTGAGCGACAGGGAACACTGTGGGAGCGGGCTTGTTCCGGGCGGCGATCCGACGATGGCGCTCTAGAAGTCACCCCAAAGTTGCTGGGCCACCGCCAGCGCCACCACCGGCGCGGTCTCGGTGCGCAGCACCCGCGGGCCGAGACGGGCGGCATGGAAACCGCCGGCCTTGGCCTGCTCGACCTCGGCCTCGGACAACCCGCCCTCCGGCCCGATCAGGAACGCCAGGCTCGCTGGTTTGGCGTGGCTCACCAGCGGCTCCGCCACCGGGTGCAGCACCAGTTTCAGGTCGGCCTCGGTCTGCTTCAGCCAGTCGGCCAGCAGCACCGGCGGATGGATCACCGGCACCCGCGAGCGGCCGCACTGCTCGCAGGCGCTGACCGCCACCTGGCGCCAGTGCAGCAGGCGCTTGTCGGCGCGTTCGTCCTTGAGCCGCACTTCGCAGCGCTCGCTGAAGATCGGGGTGATCTCGTTCACGCCCAGTTCGGTGGCCTTCTGGATTGCCCAGTCCATCCGCTCGCCGCGCGAAAGGCCCTGACCGAGGTGGATGCTCAGCGGCGATTCCGGCTGGCCGGCGAACTGCTCGTCGATGCGCACCGTCACGCGCTTCTTGCCGACCTCCGCCAGCGCGCCGAGGAACTCCTGGCCGGAACCGTCGAACAGCTGCACCGCATCGCCCTCGGTCATGCGCAGCACGCGGCTGATGTAATGCGCCTGGGCTTCGGGCAGTTCGTGCTCGCCGAGGCTCAGGGGGGCGTCGATGAAGAAGCGGGACAGTCTCATGCGGGGTCTCTGTAAAAGGTGTGGGGCGTACGCAGCGGCTGTTCTGTGGGAGCGAGCCTGCTCGCGATGGCGACGACGGGGTTCGTCAGACGAACCGAGGTGCATTCATCGCGAGCAGGGGGACTCTGCGGCAATCAGCCCGGATCGCGGAAGCCGGGGTGGAAGTCCTTCGGCACCGCCACGCTGACGCTGTCGCGGGTGGCGATGTCGATCCCTTCGCCGGCGACTTCGGCGAGGAAGTCGATCTGCTCCGGCGTGATCACATACGGCGGCAGGAAATACACCACGCTGCCCAGCGGACGCAGCAGCGCGCCGCGCTCCAGCGCATGCTGGAACACTTTGAGGCCGCGGCGCTCCTGCCAGGGATACGCCTCTTTCGAGGCCTTGTCCTTGACCATCTCGACCGCCAGCACCATGCCGGTCTGGCGCACTTCGGCGACGTGCGGGTGATCGGCCAGGTGCGCGGTGGCCGACGCCATGCGCCGGGCCAGCGCCTGGTTGTTCTCGATCACGTTGTCCTGCTCGAAGATGTCCAGGGTCGCCAGCGCCGCCGCACAGGCCAGCGGGTTGCCGGTGTAGCTGTGGGAGTGGAGGAAGGCGCGCAGGGTCGGGTAGTCGTCGTAGAAGGCGCTGTAGACCTCATCGGTGGTCACGCACGCCGCCAGCGGCAGGTAGCCGCCGGTCAGGGCCTTGGACAGGCAGAGGAAGTCCGGGCGGATGCCGGCCTGCTCGCAGGCGAACATCGTGCCGGTGCGGCCGAAGCCGACGGCGATCTCGTCGTGGATCAGGTGCACGCCGTAGCGGTCGCAGGCCTCGCGCAGCAGCTTGAGGTACACCGGGTGGTACATGCGCATGCCGCCGGCGCCCTGGATCAGCGGCTCGACGATCACCGCCGCGACGCTGGCATGGTGCTCGGCCAGGGTCTGCTCCATCGCGGCGAACATGTTGCGCGAGTGCTCCTCCCAGCTCATGCCTTCGGGGCGCAGGTAGCAATCGGGGCTGGGCACCTTGAGGGTGTCCAGCAGCAGCGCCTTGTAGGTCTCGGTGAACAGCGGCACGTCGCCGACCGACATCGCCGCCACGGTTTCGCCGTGGTAGCTGTTGGTCAGGGTGACGAAGCGTTTCTTGTCAGGCTGGCCGCGGTTGAGCCAGTAGTGGAAGCTCATCTTCAGCGCGACTTCGATGCAGGACGAACCGTTGTCGGCGTAGAACACCCGGTCCAGCCCTGGCGGCGTCATCTTCACCAGGCGTTCGGACAGCTCGATCACCGGCTGGTGGCTGAAGCCGGCCAGGATCACGTGCTCCAACTGGTCGACCTGATCCTTGATCCGCTGGTTGATGCGCGGGTTGGCATGGCCGAACACGTTGACCCACCAGGAACTGACGGCATCGAGGTAGCGTTTGCCGTCGAAGTCTTCCAGCCAGACGCCTTCGCCGCGCCGGATCGGGATCAGCGGCAGCTGTTCGTGGTCTTTCATCTGGGTGCAGGGGTGCCACAGGACCTTGAGGTCACGCTGCATCCACTGGTCGTTCAGGCCCATTTCCGGTCTCCTCGGGACGGCTCGCGCCTGGCGCGGGCAAACAATCGCGCAAGCCTATGCAATGCGTCGCGCCGGGACAACCCATTGTGTCGATTGAGCTACTTTACTTGGGGCGATAGACGTCGCTGGCGGCGTTTTGATGGCTGACGTATTCTTCGCGGTTCTCTGGGTCGCCTGACCCGAAAAACCGTTTTTTCCCGTGTATTTCCGGAGTTCGCTGAATGTCTGTCGGTTGGCTGCGCGCCTGTGCGCTGGTGGTGTTGGGGCTGTTCAGCGTTTCGGCGCTGGCCAAGGATAAAACCGCGATCGTGATCGGCGGCGGCCTGTCGGGCCTGACCGCCGCCTACGAGCTGCAGAACAAGGGCTGGCAGGTCACCCTGCTGGAAGCCAAGCCGAGCATCGGCGGCCGTTCCGGCATGGCCACCAGCGAGTGGATCGGCAACGACAAGACCCAGCCGGTGCTGAACAAGTACGTGTCGACCTTCAAGCTGAGCACCACGCCGGCCCCTGAGTTCGTGCGCACGCCGGGCTACCTGATCGACGGCGAGTACTTCTCCGCCGCCGACCTCGCCGCCAAGCAGCCGGCCACGGGCGATGCGCTCAAGCGCTACGAGAAGACCCTGGACGACCTGGCGCGCTCGATCGACGATCCGCAGAACCCGGCGTCCACCAACACTCTGCATGCCTTGGACCAGATCAACGTGTCCAGCTGGCTCGACAAGCAGAACCTGCCGGCCACCGCCCGCCAGCTGATCAACCAGCAGATCCGCAGCCGCTACGACGAGCCGTCGCGCCTGTCGCTGCTGTACTTCGCCCAGCAGAGCCGGGTGTACCGCGGCGTGTCCGACCGTGACCTGCGCGCCTCGCGCCTGGTCGGCGGCAGCCCGGTGCTGGCCCAGGCCTTCGTCAAGCAACTGAAGACCATCAAGACCAACTCGCCGGTGTCGGCCATCACCCAGGACAAGGACGGCGTGACCGTCAAGGTCGGCGCGGTCGGCTACCAGGCCGACTACGTGGTGCTGGCGGTGCCGCTGCGCGCCCTGAGCAAGATCCAGCTGACCCCGGCGCTGGACGCCCAGCACCAGGCGGCGATCAAGGGCACCAACTACGGCTGGCGCGACCAGATCATGCTCAAGTTCAAGACGCCGGTGTGGGAAAGCAAGGCGCGGATGTCCGGCGAGATCTACAGCAACACCGGCCTGGGCATGCTCTGGGTCGAGCCTGCGCTCAAGGGCGGGGCGAACGTGGTGATCAACCTGTCCGGCGACAACGCGCGGGTGATGCAGGCGTTCGGCGACAAGCAGATGGTCGATCAGGTGCTGATCCGTCTGCATGCGTTCTATCCGCAGGCCCGCGGTTCGTTCACCGGCTATGAGATCCGCCGCTACAGCACCGACCCGTCCACCGGCGGTTCGTACCTGGCCTTCGGCCCGGGCCAGATCAGCAAGTTCTGGCGCCTGTGGGAACAGCCGCTGCAGCGGGTGACGTTCGCCGGCGAGCACACCGACACCCTGTATCCGGGCACCCTGGAAGGTGCGCTGCGCACCGGCCAGCGCGCCGCCGGCCAGGTCGAAGACCTCGCGGCGGGCAAATCCTTCGCGCCGGTCAAGGTCGGCCCGACAGCCGCGGCCGCTGCGGTGGCGGCCGGTGCGGCGGGTGGCGCCGTGGCGGCGAAGAAGGGCAACTTCTTCACCAACCTGTTCGGCGGTTCGGACGACGACAAGAAGCCTGAGCCGGTGAAGGCCCCGGAGCCTGCGCCAGCCCCGGCTCCAGCTCCGGCGCCTGCGCCGACCCCGGCACCCGCGCCTGCTCCGGCGGAAGCGCCGAAGCCTGCGGCCCCTGTGAAGGCCGAACCGGCGAAGAAGGCCGCCAGCAAGCCGGCGGCGAAGAAACCGGCGGCCAAGACCGAGGCGAAAAAGCCTGCGGCCAAGGCACCGGCGAAAAAGGCCGAGCCGGCCAAGAAGCCTGTGGCCAAACCGGCGGCAAGCACCGAGGCCAAGACGCAGTAAGGCTTTGGCTTGAATGAAGAAGCGCGGCTCATGGGCCGCGCTTTTTTTTGCCTGTCAGAGCGTCATCGCGAGCAGGCTCGCTCCCACATTCGAACGGATCTGTTCAGTTGAACAGCAATCCCTGTGGGAGCCAGCCTGCTGGCGATCGGGCCCGTACCGGCCATGAAATTCTCTGATCTCCCCACCAACATCCCGTCACACTTTCGCCTTTAATCTTTCCTTAACTCGCCACTTACAGACTCTTGATCGTATTTCTCGATATTTCAAAGCAAAATTTTCCGCTTTAATTCGATAGATAAGTCGATAGTCTTGGTTCGCGGTTCTCACAGGATTTGGGCAATGCAGCTACGTAACTCTTCTTCGCGCTACGGTTGGGTCAGCATCTTCATGCACTGGGGTGTGGCGCTGGCGGTCTTCGGGCTGTTCGCGCTGGGCTTGTGGATGGTGGGGCTGGATTATTACAGCAGCTGGCGCAAAGACGCGCCGGACCTGCACAAGAGCATCGGCCTGGTGCTGCTGGCGGTGATGGTGCTGCGGGTGCTGTGGCGCTTCGTCAGCCCGCCGCCGCCGACGCTGCAGAGCTACAGCCGGATGACCCGCATCGGCGCGAAGTTCGGCCATGCGTTCCTGTATTTCGGCCTGTTCGCCGTGATGATCGCCGGTTACCTGATTTCCACCGCAGACGGTGTCGGGATCCCGGTGTTTGGTTTGTTCGAAGTTCCTGCCCTGGTGTCCGGACTACCGGACCAGGCTGACACCGCCGGTGCGATTCACCTGTACCTGGCCTGGGCGCTGGTAATTTTTTCCGGCCTCCATGCGTTGGCTGCATTGAAGCACCACTTTATCGATCGTGATGCGACCCTCACCCGAATGCTGGGCCGCAAAGCCTGAACTCAACCTCGACTCAAAGGAAAAGAAAGCATGTTGAAAAAGACTCTGGCCGCTCTGGCCATCGGCTCCGCTGTGCTGTCCGCCAACGTGATGGCCGCTGACTACACCGTCGACAAGGAAGGCCAGCACGCCTTCGTCGACTTCAAGATCAGCCACCTGGGCTACAGCTTCATCACCGGTACCTTCAAGGACATCAGCGGCAAGTTCAGCTTCGACGCCGCCAAGCCAGAAGACAGCAAGATCGAGTTCGACGTGAAGACCGCCAGCGTGTTCACCAACCATGCCGAGCGTGACAAGCACATCGCCAGCAAAGACTTCCTGGACGTGGGCAAATACGCTGACGCCAAGTTCGTCTCCACCAGCGTCAAGTCCACCGGCAAGAACGCCGCCGGCAAAGACACCGCCGACGTGACCGGCGACCTGACCCTGCACGGCGTGACCAAGCCGATCGTGGTCAAGGCCGTGTTCCTGGGCGAGGGCAAGGATCCGTGGGGCGGCTACCGCGCTGGCTTCGAAGGCACCACCAGCATCAAGCGTTCCGATTTCGGCAAGATGATGGACCTGGGCCCGCAGTCCGACAACGTCGACCTGTACATCTCGTTCGAAGGCGTGAAAGCGAAGTAACTTTCGCCCGATGCGCAAAAAAACCCTGGCCTTGCGGCCAGGGTTTTTTTTGCCTTGCGGATGACTGCCGTCGCCGCAGCACCCCTGTGGGAGCCAGCCTGCTGGCGATAGCGGTGGGTCAGTCGGCAAATGCCTTGGACATGCCGGCCCCAGCGCCAGCGGGCTGGCTCCCACAAGGGGCAGGATCGCCCATGGCTTTTGCAAAAATGCCCCGGTTCTTGCGAACCAGGGCATTTTCATCAGCGGCGCGAGATCAGCGGTTGCGGGTCAGCAACGCCGGTTTCTCGCCACGCGGGCGGCTTGGCAGTTGATCGAGCTGCTCAGGGGTCGGGAAGCGGTCGGTCTTGGACTCCTTGTGCATGATCTTCGGCCCGGTGCTGCGCGGGTTCTGCACGGCCGGTTCGGCGCGGGAGCCTTCGTCGCGGTTCGGACGGCGGTTGCGCGACTCGTCGCGGCGGCCCTGGCCGTCACGGGACGAACCGCTGCGCGATCCGCCGCCGCCATTGCGTGGCTGGCCGTTCTGGCGGCCCTGGGACTGGCCGTTGCGCGGTGCGCCGGAGCCCTGGCCTTGGCCGGAACCGCCGGGACGACGGCCGCGGCCCGCTGCCGGAACCTGCTTGGGCACGTAGTCGACGCGGTTGCCGAAGTTGTCGATGTCGTCGTCGAGGAACTCGTCCGGGGCGCGGTCAGGGGCCGGGCGCGGCGGCTGGCTCGACTGACGCTGCTGACGGCTGCCTTCACGTTGCTTCGGCTGGCGGGCCGGACGCTCGCCGCGCTCGGATTTCTCGCCGGAAGCGGACTTGTCCTTTTCCTTGTCCTTGTCTTTGCCTTTGTCCTTGCGGCCGCCGCCGTTCTGGCCTTCGCCGCGCGGGCTGCGGGCGTTGCGCGGGTTGCGGCCGTCGGGACGCTCGCGGGTCTCCGGCTTCTCGGCTTCCACGGCGCTGGCATCGAAGCCCATCAGGTCGCCGTCGGCGATCTTCTGCTTGGTCATGCGCTCGATGCTCTTGAGCAGCTTCTCTTCGTCCGGCGCGACCAGCGAGATCGCCTCGCCCGAACGGCCGGCCCGGCCGGTGCGGCCGATGCGGTGCACGTAATCTTCGTCGACGTTCGGCAGCTCGTAGTTGACCACGTGGGGCAGTTGGTCGATGTCCAGGCCACGGGCGGCGATGTCGGTGGCCACCAGGATGCGCACTTCGTTGGCCTTGAAGTCGGCCAGGGCCTTGGTGCGGGCGTTCTGGCTCTTGTTGCCGTGGATCGCCACGGCCGGCAGGCCGTGCTTGTCCAGGTATTCGGCCAGGCGGTTGGCGCCGTGCTTGGTGCGGGTGAACACCAGCACCTGTTCCCACGCGCCGGCGGTGATCAGGTGGGCCAGCAGCGCACGCTTGTGGCTGGCCGGCAGGCGGAACACGCGCTGTTCGATGCGCTCGACCGTGGTGTTCGGCGGCGTGACTTCGATGCGCTCAGGGTTGTGCAGCAGCTTGCCGGCAAGGTCGGTGATGTCCTTGGAGAAGGTCGCCGAGAACAGCAGGTTCTGGCGCTTGGCCGGCAGGCGGGCGAGGACTTTCTTCACATCGTGCACGAAGCCCATGTCGAGCATGCGGTCGGCTTCGTCCAGCACGAGGATCTCGACGTGGGACAGGTCGATGCTGCCTTGGCCGGCGAGGTCCAGCAGACGGCCGGGGCACGCCACCAGCACGTCCACGCCACGGGCCATGGCCTGGACCTGCGGGTTCATGCCGACGCCGCCGAAGATGCAGGCGCTGACGAACTTGAGGTCACGGGCGTAGATCTTGAAGCTGTCGTGCACCTGGGCCGCGAGTTCGCGGGTCGGGGTCAGCACCAGCACGCGCGGCTGGCGCGGGCCGTGGCGCTGGGACTTGTCCGGGTGACCGTTGGGGAACAGCCGCTCCAGGATCGGGAGGGCGAAACCGCCGGTTTTACCGGTACCTGTCTGTGCCGCGACCATCAGGTCGCGACCTTGCAACACGGCGGGAATGGCCCGCTGTTGCACCGGAGTAGGCTCGGTATAGCCCGCGTCTTCGATAGCACGGACCAAAGCCTCGGAGAGACC
Source organism: Pseudomonas sp. B7(2017) (assembly GCF_002112745.1). NCBI lineage: Bacteria > Pseudomonadati > Pseudomonadota > Gammaproteobacteria > Pseudomonadales > Pseudomonadaceae > Pseudomonas > Pseudomonas sp. B7(2017). The sequence goes on from NZ_NEIP01000001.1 coordinate 554,340, forward strand.
GAGGGAAGCAAAGGACATGAGTAATCCTGTTTTTTAGTTAGGGCTGGGCCCAATGGGAGTCTTGCCTGGCGCGAACCGCGTTTAACGTGACGCGGTCCCGTCCGGTCCTGCGGCGCATCCGAAGGCTCGTCCGGAGCGCTCGCGCGGGCTGAAAAGCTGCGCTGTAGCGGGTCGGGAGGCCTGTTACGGATCCGGGCGTCCGGGCGTGAGCCTGGCGGGAACGCCGGAGTATAACAGAGCAATCACTGTGCGCTGCGTTCCTGCTGCTCAACGGCCTTGCCGGCGGTGCTGGCGCTTTCCAGCGGCGCGGCGGCAGGGGCCGCTCCGTAGCGTGCGCTGAGCTCGGCGTAGGCCGGTTCGCGCTTGAACCGCTTGAGTTCGGCGCCGAAACGCTGCACCAGCAGATCCATCCCGGCGTTGCGCCGCACGGCCAGGTACTGGCTCTGGCGGCTGATGACCGTCGGGTTCTCGGTGATCTGGTCGCGGATCTCCAGTTGGTCCAGCAGGTGCTGGCCGACCCGGCGATCGGTGATCAGCAGGTCGATGCGCCCGCGCACCAGTTTGCCGAAGTTGGCCTCGTGGGTCGGGGCCGGTTCCCGGGTGAACAGCGGCGACTCGCTGAAGTCCTGGCTGTACAGGTAGCCGGGGGAGGTGCCGACGGTCAGGCCCTTGAGTTCGTCGAGGGTGCGGAACGGGTGCGGCCGCTCGTTGGCGTAGAACATCACGAATTCCACCACCGACAGCGGCTCGCTGGGGTAGAGCAGGGTGGCGTCGCGCTCGTCGCTGTGGAAGATGTCCAGCGCACCGTCGGCCTGGCCGGTCTCGAGCATCGACAGGCAGCGCTTCCAGGGCAGGAACTGCCATTCGACCTCGATGCCCAGGCGTTTGAAGACGATGGCGGTGGCTTCGTAGTCCAGCCCCAGGTTCTTGCCGCCGTCCTCATAGACGTAGGGCGCCCAGGGCTCGGTGACAATACGCAATTTCTCGCCCCGGGCGGCGAAGCTCAGGCAAGCGAAAACCAGCACGGTGAAAAACTGCGCGATCAAAGGCATGACTGGAGAGTACGACGAGAATCGGGAAAGAGCCAGAAAGCGGCGGCAGAAGCTCTGTTTCGGGCGTTGAAAGCAAAAAATCGCAGTTGCGAAAACTTCCGTAGGCGTTTTCCCAAACTGCGATTTCCCTTCTTGCTTGCCCCGTGAAGCTGACTGCCGTTAGCGCGGCAGCTTCAGGTTGTTCCACACCGCCAGGCTCGGTTCGGCCTGGTTCAGGGTGTAGAAGTGCAGCCCCGGCGCACCGCCCTGCAGCAGGCGTTCGCACATCTCGGTGATGACCTGTTCGCCGAAGCCCTGAATGCTTTGGGTGTCATCGCCGTAGGCTTCCAGCTGCTTGCGGATCCAGCGCGGGATTTCCGCGCCGCAGGCATCGGAGAAGCGCGCCAGTTTGCTGTAGTTGGTGATCGGCATGATCCCCGGCACGACCGGGATGTCCACGCCCAGGGCCTTCACGCGGTCGACGAAGTAGAAGTAGCTGTCGGCGTTGAAGAAGTACTGGGTGATCGCGCTGTCGGCGCCGGCCTTGGCCTTGCGTACGAAGTTGGCGATGTCGTCCTCGAAGTTGCGCGCCTGCGGATGCATCTCCGGGTAGGCGGCGATTTCGATGTGGAAGTGGTCGCCGGTCTCTTCACGGATGAATTCGACCAGCTCGTTGGCGTGTCGCAGCTCGCCGCTGGCCATGCCCATGCCGGACGGCAGGTCGCCGCGCAGGGCGACGATGCGGTTGATGCCCGCTGCCTTGTACTGGCTCAGCAGGCCGCGCAGGTCGGCCTTGCTGTCGCCGACGCACGACAGGTGCGGGGCGGCCGGGACTTTGACTTCGCTTTCCAGCTGCAGGACGGTGTTGAGCGTGCGGTCACGGGTCGAACCGCCTGCGCCGTAGGTGCAGGAAAAGAAGTCAGGGTTGTAGGTGGCCAACTGACGGGCAGTGGCGAGGAGCTTTTCATGCCCAGCATCGGTCTTGGTCGGGAAGAACTCGAAGCTGTAGCGACGTTCTTGGGACATGGAGGGAGCCTCCAGCTGCAAGCCGCAAGCTTTGGGCCGCAAGAGAAGCGGAGATGCGCTGATCCCTTGTGCCGCAGGCCTGTTGCCTGAAACTGTTCTGAAATAGTGGCGGAGCCCTCAGGCCTCGCACGGCAAGTTCGGCTTTTGGCCTTGCTTGCCGCTTGAAGCCTGAGGCTCGCAGCTGCTCGTGTCTTAGTAGCGGTAAGCGTGCGGCTTGAACGGGCCTTCGACGGTCACGCCGATGTAGTCAGCCTGTTGCTTGGTCAGTTGGGTGACCACGCCGCCGAAGCCGCGCACCATTTCCAGGGCCACTTCTTCGTCGAGTTTCTTCGGCAGCACTTCAACGGTCAGGCGCTCGGCTTTCTGGGCCGGCGACAGGTCGGCGTACTTCTGGCCGAACAGGAAGATCTGCGCCAGCACCTGGTTGGCGAACGAACCGTCCATGATGCGGCTCGGGTGACCGGTGGCGTTGCCCAGGTTCACCAGACGGCCTTCGGCCAGCAGGATCAGGTAGTCGTCGTTCTGCGCGTCGAAGGCGCCTGGGCCGGTGCGGTGGATCTTGTGCACCTGTGGCTTCACTTCTTCCCATGCCCAGTTCTTGCGCATGAAAGCGGTGTCGATTTCGTTGTCGAAGTGACCGATGTTGCAGACGACGGCGCGCTTCTTCAGGGCCTTGAGCATGTTGGCGTCGCACACGTTGACGTTGCCGGTAGTGGTCACGATCAGGTCGATCTTGCCCAGCAGCGCCTTGTCGATGCTCGCTTCGGAACCGTCGTTGATGCCGTCGATGAACGGCGAGACCAGTTCGAAGCCGTCCATGCAGGCCTGCATGGCGCAGATCGGGTCGACTTCCGACACCTTGACGATCATGCCTTCCTGACGCAGGGACTGGGCCGAGCCCTTGCCCACGTCACCGTAGCCGATGACCAGCGCTTGCTTGCCGGACAGCAGGTGGTCGGTGCCGCGCTTGATGGCGTCGTTCAGGCTGTGACGGCAGCCGTACTTGTTGTCGTTCTTGGACTTGGTCACCGAGTCGTTGACGTTGATGGCCGGGATCTTCAGCTCGCCCTTGGCCAGCATGTCCAGCAGGCGGTGAACGCCGGTGGTGGTCTCTTCGGTCACGCCGTGGACGCGATCCAGCACCTGCGGGTACTTCTTGTGCAGCAGCTCGGTCAGGTCGCCGCCGTCGTCGAGGATCATGTTGGCGTCCCATGGCTGGCCATCCTTCAGGATGGTTTGCTCCAGGCACCACTCGTACTCTTCTTCAGTCTCGCCTTTCCAGGCGAAGACCGGGATGCCGGCGGCGGCGATGGACGCGGCGGCCTGGTCCTGGGTGGAGAAGATGTTGCAGGACGACCAGCGCACTTCGGCACCCAGGGCGACCAGGGTCTCGATCAGCACGGCGGTCTGGATGGTCATGTGGATGCAGCCGAGGATCTTGGCGCCTTTGAGCGGCTGCTCGGAAGCGTACTTGCGGCGCAGACCCATCAGGGCAGGCATTTCCGATTCGGCGATGATGGTTTCGCGACGGCCCCAGGCAGCCAGGGACATGTCGGCGACCTTGTAGTCGGTGAAATCTGCAGGCGTGATTACAGCGCTCATGAAGAGCCTCCATTCGTAATGTATGCGAATGGGCGCCGTTGTGCGTTTGGTGTCCGGCGCAAGGCCGGTCAACGCCCCATCCGAGCCTGACAGGTGGAACCTGCTGCAGCGCCCCTCGGACAGGTGGCGGGAAAACGGTAGCGCGTGAAGGTTACCGTTTTGAAACGGGGGCGATTATAGCCGTCTAGACTGATCTTCCAAAGGGTTTCTGTCGGCCAAATGAAGATTGCCAATGATGGCCATAGCGGATGGCTCATGGAGCGTGACTGTTCGGTCTGACATGATGGCGACCATCATTCGGCAAGACGCTCAGGAGTGAAGATGAATTTCCACACCCGCAAGTGGGTAAAACCCGAAGACCTCAATCCCAACGGCACCCTGTTCGGCGGCAGCCTGCTGCGCTGGATCGACGAAGAGGCGGCGATCTACGCCATCGTCCAGTTGGGCAACCAGCGCGTGGTGACCAAGTACATCTCCGAGATCAACTTCGTCAGCGCCTCGCGCCAGGGCGACATCATCGAACTGGGCATCACCGCCACCGAGTTCGGCCGCACCTCGATCACCCTCACCTGCGAGGTGCGCAACAAGATCACCCGCAAGAGCATCCTGACCGTGGAGAAGATGGTCTTCGTCAACCTCGGCGAAGACGGCCTGCCGGCGCCGCACGGGCGCACCGAGATCAAGTACGTCAAAGACCAGTTCAAGGATGACGTGCCGGTCCAGTAAGACCGGTTTCGCTCCCATCGCGGGCAAGCCCGCTCCCACAAGGACAGCGCTGCTCCCTGTGGGAGCGGGCTTGCCCGCGATGGCGGCCGCACAGTCACGAAGATTCTCCAGGCCGGTGAACAGTCCCGAGCGGCGCGGGTCGTAGCTAAACAACCCTGCCACCGGATTGCCTGCCATGACCACTCCGACAGACGGCAAGACCCCGGATCTTTCGCCCAAGGAACGGCACGAAGTCGAGAAGAGCCAGCCGCCCCGCGCGGCCGTGCTGCACGAAATCATCCGCACCCAGGGCGACCAGGAACTGGAGCGCAGCATCGCCGCGCTGTGGTGGTCGGCGCTGGCGGCGGGCCTGACCATGGGCCTGTCGCTGATGGGGATGGGCCTGCTCAACTCACGCCTGCCCGAAGGCGACGAGTTCAAGGTGATCGCCAGTTTCGGCTACTGCGCAGGCTTCCTCGCGGTGATCCTCGCGCGCCAGCAACTGTTCACCGAAAACACCCTGACCGCCGTGCTGCCGGTGATGACCCGACCGACCCTGGGCAATGTCGGCCGCCTGGTCCGGCTGTGGACGGTGGTGCTGGCCGGCAACCTGTGCGGCACGTTGCTGGTGGCCTACGTGATGCTCGAACTGCCGATCTTCGACAGCAAGACCGACGAGGCCTTCCTTGAGATCGGGCGCAAGGTCATGGAGAACCACGCCAGCCAGATGTTCGCCAAGGGCATCGTTTCCGGCTGGATGATCGCCACCATGGTCTGGATGATCCCGTCCATGGAGAGCGCGAAGATGTGGATCATCATCCTCATCACCTACCTCATGGCCTTGGGTGACTTCACCCACATCGTGGTCGGCTCGGCGGAAGTGTCGTACCTGGTGTTCGCCGGCGAACTGCCGTGGAGCGATTTCTGGGCGGTGTTCGCCGGGCCGACGCTGGCGGGCAACATCATCGGCGGCAGCTGCATCTTCGCCCTGATCAGCCATGCGCAGATCCGCAGCGAGAGCGGCGCACCGACACCCGACGCCCCTGAAGAAGACCGGGGCGAGTCGAAGAAGGATTGAGTGCGCTCAGGCTAGGCACTTGAAAGCGTCTTGCACAAGGCGCTGATCATGTTCGGCCGATCGGTCTGGGCAGGGCTGATCAGCACAATCTCTCGGTCGTATCGGTCAGAACCAATCGGGCTCACCGCACATTGATGACCCCATTGTTCAAAGCCGGACCAAAGGGGCACGAGGCTCACGCCCATCCCGCCTGTCACGAGCATGGCAATGGTCTCCAGCGCATCAAGATCGACCAGCGGCGTCGGCGTCAGTCCCTGATCCGCCAGATATTGCTCGGCATGCCGTCCGCCCCACGCGTCAGGGTCATAGCGGATGTAGGGCTGGCTCATCAATTGTGCGGGGATGCTTTGCGTGGACTTCTCCTTTGACAGAAACACCAGCGGTTCTTTGCGCAGGGACACCACTTGCAGCGCTTTGGGCAACTCGAACGGTGGAACCACGAGGATTGCCGCATCCACCTCAGCCGAGAGCAGGGCTTGATACAACGACCGCGATGTTCCCGGCACGATCACTGGCGTCAGCCCCGGCGCCAGCTCGGTCAGTGCTCGCAGTGCTCCCGGCAACAGCCCGGTCAGAACCGTGGAGATTGCGCCGATGCGCAACTGTCCCGTCAGCCCTGCGACGTCGGCATCTCCCGCCAATAGCGCTACTTCACGAACGATGCGCCTGGCCCGGGGCAGTAAATCGAGGCAGGCCTGGCTCGGCTTGGCGGCGTGGCCGACGCGGGACAACAGCTCAAAGCCGAGTTGCCGTTCGAGCGCGAGAATGCGCTGGCTGATCGCTGCGGCCGTCAACCCTTCGACACGCGCGGCATTGGCAATCGAGCCACACTCGACGACGGTGATCAGACTTCTCAGATAGCGCGAGTCCATAAGAAATGCTTTCGATGGTGGAAAGAATTACAGGCTATCTGTTTTGATGAAAACCGCACAGTCTTCAACCGTTGAGAGGTTTCTCTCGTCCGGCGATCGTCAGGAGTTCTTTATGCAGTCGATTTTCCATCTTGCTATGCATGTCCGTGATTTGCAGGTTACGCGCCAGTTCTATGGGGATTTACTGGGGTGCGAAGAGGGGCGCAGCACTGACTCCTGGGTCGATTTCAATTTTTTCGGGCATCAATTGTCGTTGCATCTGGGCGAGCCTTTTGCAGTCAGTAACACCGGTAAGGTTGGTGATCACGACGTGCCGATGCCGCACCTTGGCGTGATCCTCGAAATGTCGGACTGGCGCGTTTTGAGAGATCGCTTGATCGAGGCCCAGGTGCAGTTTGTTCTGCCACCCGGCATTCGTTTTGCCGGCCAGCCCGGTGAGCAGGCAACCATGTTTTTCCTCGATCCCGCCGGAAACCCGATCGAGATAAAAGGCTTCACTGACCTGCAGGGTATCTATGCGCAATTTTAATCAGATGGACGCGAGCGATATTTCCGAGAGCGTTCGGTCGCAGGCCGTGAGCGCAGAGTCGGTCGCCGAGCATTTTCTGGGCTGTGTCGAAGCGCGGGAGCCCAGCATAAAAGCCTTTGCAGCGTTCGACCCGGGTCAGGTGCGCGCTCAAGTTCGCCAGTTGAACAATGGCCACTTCAAAGGCCCTCTCGCCGGCGTGCCCGTGGGCATCAAAGACATCTTCGACACCGCCGATCATCCCACGGGGTTTTACTCCCCGATCTATGCGGACAACCGTCCTTCACGTGACGCACACGTTGTGGCGCTGTTGCGTCAGGCCGGCGCGGTGATCATGGGCAAGACCCACACCACCGAATTCGCCTACATGCACACTGGGCCGACCCGCAATCCGCATGATCTCGAACGGACGCCGGGAAGCTCCAGTGCCGGCTCGGCGGCGGGGATGGCGGCCGGGTTTTTCCCGATCGCCTTGGGCACGCAGACTGCCGGGTCGTTGATCAAACCCGCCTCGTATTGCGGACTGTATGCTTTCAAACCGACCTATGGGCTGGTTTCTCTGGAGGGGGTAAAACCACTTGCGCCGAGTTTTGACACGGTGGGCTGGTACGGCCGCTCGGTTCGTGACCTGCAACTGTTGGCTGAGGTGTTGATCCCCGGCATTGCGCAGCGTACTGATGAGCGTCGTCCAGGCAAGTTCGGCTTCTGTCGTACAGCGCGCTGGGATCAGGTCGATGAGGACATCGCCAGATCGCTGGACGCTGCCGTTGAAGATCTGCGCCGGGCCGGACATCAGGTGAGTGAGGTGGAGTTGCCGCAGGCGTTTGCGACGGTATTCGATGACCATTTGCTGATCAACGATTGCGAGGGGGCGCGGTCACTGGCCAAGGAGCTGCAAGCGCGACCTGAGCTGCTCAGCGATGAAGTGTTGGCCATGATCGAACGGGCCCGCCAGACAACGTGGGAGCAGGAGTCTGCGGCGAAGAAGCGCTTGGCAACTTTGGCTCCTGTGCTTGAAGCCCTATTCAAACCGTTTGATGCCATGCTCGGTGCGAGCTGCGGCATCGTCGCCCCGTTGGGCCTTGGCGCGACCGGGCCTTCCGATTTCAGTAAGTTCTGGATGGCGTTCGGTTTACCTCAGATCAACATCCCGCTCGTGCGCAATGCCGGGGCGTTGCCGGCTGGCCTGCAAATGATTGGCGGTTTCAGAGACGACAGCATTCTTTTGCACGCGGCCGAGCAGGTGGAGGCGGTACTGAGAGCGGCGGACTGATGAAGGAGATATTGCGAGTGCCGTCGCAGCGCGGGTGCGCTGCGACGGAGTCCGATCCAGTGTCAGTGCGCAACATTGGCCGTGGCGGTGTCTTGTGGAGTCGTCACCCTACGGACAACCCGGCCAATGGTCAGGCCCTGCACCAGAATCGATGACAGCACGACGATGTAGGTGATGCTCAGCAACAAATCCCGTTCAGCGCCCAGCGGCAGCGACAGGGCCAGCGCCACCGAGACGCCGCCGCGCAGGCCGCCCCAGGTCAGGATCCGGATGGTGCCGCGCGGCACCGTGCGCCAGCGTCGCAGCAGGACGATGGCCGGGGCCACGGTGAGCAGGCGCGACAGCAGGATCGCCAGCGCCAGCAGACTCGCCGCCGCCACGTGCAGCCAGTTGAACGGCAGCAGCAACAGCTCCAGGCCGATCAGCGCGAACAGCAGAGCGTTGAGCATGTCGTCGAGCAGCTCCCAGAAACCGTCCAGGTACTTGCGGGTCATGTCGTTCATCGCCAGGTTGCGCCCCAGGTTGCCGATGATCAGGCCCGCCACCACCATCGCGATGGGCGCCGAGACGTGCAGTTCGGTGGCCATGGCCGAGCCGCCGATCACCAGCGCCAGGGTCAGCATCACTTCGATCTGGTGCTGCTCGATGCTCTTGATCATCAGGTACACCAGGTAGCCGATCAGACCGCCGAACAGCACGCCGCCGATGGCCTCGTGGGCGAACAGCAGGGCCGTGGCGCCGAGGGTCGGGGTCTCGCCCAGCTGCGCGATGCCCAGCAGCACGGTGAACACCACGACGGCGGTGCCGTCGTTGAACAGCGATTCGCCGACGATGGTGGTCTTGAGCGGCTTCGAGGCGTTGGCGGTACGCAGCACGCCGAGCACCGCGATCGGGTCGGTGGGGGAGATCAGCGCGCCGAACAGCAGGCAGTAGAGGAAGCTCACGTGCCAGCCGAACAGGGCAAAGATGTAATAGGCGAGGCTGCCGATCACGGCGGTGGCGATCAGCACGCCGAACGTGGCCAGCAGGCCGATGGGCCAGCGGTAGCTGCGCAGGTCGTTGAGGTTCACGTGCAGGGCGCCGGCGAACAGCAGGAACGACAGCATCCAGTTCATCAGCAGGTCGCCGAAGTCGATCTGGCCGATCAATTGCTGCACGCGCTCTTCAAGGCCCGGGTAGCCGAGAAAGCTCAGGCCTTGCAGCAGCAGGGAAAACATCAGTGCGGTGACCATCACGCCGATGGTCGGCGGCAGGCCGATGAAGCGGAAGTTCACGAAGGTCAGGAGGGTGGTGAGGCAGATAAACGCAGCAACGAGTTCAAGCATCCGGGGTCCTTTGGATGGGAGATGGAAGAGGCGCGTCCGATACTTGGACGCAAGGGTTGGATGGGCTGGCGCCGCTCAGGGGCACATGAGGCCGTCTGGGGTGAGGGAGCTTGCTCCCGCCGGCCCGCATGCAATTTTCCTTCGGGCGGGAGCGAGCGCCCCCGCCACGGGGATTGCGGCAGCCGGTGCTTCAGCCGCAGGCATTGACCGCAGCCATGCGCCGACGTTGCAGATAAATGAAGAAAAGCGCCGCCAGCACGGTGAGCACGCCGACCAGGGCACCGGTCCACGGCAGGTCCGCCAGGTCCGCGCCGCTGGCCACCACCAGCCCGCCGATCCACGCGCCCGACGCGTTGCCGAGGTTGAAGGCGCTCTGGTTCAGGGTCGAGCCGAGGTTCGGTGCTTCATGGGCCTGGTCGATGATCAGCAGTTGCAGGATCGGGCACAGGGCGAAGGCGAATACGCCCCACAGCACCAGGGTGATCGCGGCGGGCACCGCCGAGCGGCTGGTCTGGCTGAACGCCGCCAGGATCACCACCACCGCCAGCGCCACGCCCACCAGCGACGGCAACAGGCGGCTGTCGGCCAGGCGGCCGCCGAGCATGCTGCCGCCGGTCAGGCCGACGCCGAACAACAGCAGCATCACTGTCACGCCGTGGGGGCTGATGCCGGTGACGTCCTGCAGGATCGGCGCGATGTAGGTGTACACGCTGAACAGGCTGGTGGATGCCAGCACGCTCATGCCTAGCGCCAGCAGTACGTTGGCCTTGCCCAGCACCTTGAACTCGCTGGCGAGGTCGGCGCGCTCCATCGGAATGTGCTTGGGCAGCCACAGCCACTGGGCGAGGGCGGCGATCACACCGATGGCGGCCACGGCCCAGAAGGTCGAACGCCAGCCGGCGAACTGCCCTAGCGCGGTGCCCAACGGCACGCCGAGCACGTTGGCCAGGGTCAGGCCGGTGAACATCAGCGCGATCGCCTGGGCCCGTTTGTTCGGCGCCACCAGGCCGGCGGCGACCACCGAACCGATGCCGAAGAACGCCCCGTGGCACAGCGCGGTGACCACCCGGGCGGCCATCAGGGTCGCGTAGTTCGGGGCCAGCGCGCAGAGCACGTTGCCGAGGATGAACATCAGGGTCATGCCCAGCAGCGTCGCCTTGCGCGGCATGTTGGCGGTGCCGACCGCCAGGACCGGCGCGCCGAACACCACGCCCAGGGCGTAGCCGGTGATCAGCAGGCCGGCGTGGGGGATGCTCACGGCGAGGTCGCGAGCGACGTCGGGCAGCAGGCCCATGATGACGAATTCGGTGGTGCCGATGCCGAAGGCGGCAGCGGCCAGTGCAAGCAAGGCGAGTGGCATGCGCAAGGTCTCTGTCGGTAGTCTTGACGCTTCGTTCAGGCAGGCGCAGGCCGACGGCCGGTCTCGGGCGGAGAACGGGTCAGGCAGTCATTGTTGGAATAGGTCTGTGCGCAACCGAGTGCGGCGTGGTCGCGTGCAGTATAAACAGCTGCGGCCCCATCGCGAATCAATAATATGACTAATTGCCCGCGGCCCTTGCGCAGCGCCGGCAAAGCCCTACGCTCTGGTGCTGTGGGCGGTGCAGCTGGGTTCGATCGCCGAAGCGGCGGCGCTGCGGGAAATCAGCCTGATCCTGGGGGTGCTGTTCGGCATGCGCTGCCTCAAAGAACCTTTCGGCCGGCCACGGCTCTTAGCCTGTGGGCTGGTGCTGATCGGCAGGCTGGAGATGAAGCTCTGATCCGCCCGCCATTCGAACGACACGAAAAAGGGACTGCGCTATGACCGTGGCTTTGTGGTGTGTATTGATCGCGATTTTCCTGCCGTACCTGTGCACCGCCGTGGCCAAGGCCGTCGGCGGCTACAGAATGAGTGACAACCATGATCCCCGGGACTTTCTGGAGAGCCTCAACGGCCTGGCTCGGAGGGCCCATGCGGCGCAGCTGAACAGCTTCGAGGTGACGCCGGCCTTCGTCGCCGCCGTGATCGTCGCGCACCTCGTGGGCACGGCCGAGCTTGTGACGGTGAATGTGCTGGCGGTGCTGTTCATCACCAGCCGCCTGCTCTACATCATTTGCTACCTGGCGGACTGGGCGGTGCTGCGGTCGCTGGTGTGGCTCGTGGGGATGGGGTTGATTGCCGGGTTCTTCATTGTGTCGGCCTGAGCCTTGGGGAGGCTGACGGCCTCATCGCGAGCAGGCTCGCTCCCACATTGATTGGCAGTGACCGGGCCCCTGTGGGAGCCCGCCTGCTGGCGATGGCGTCAGTGACGGCGCCGCCGGGCTCCCACAAGGTTCGGCGGTCAGGACTTGCCCTTGACCGTATCGGCCACCTGCGGCACTTGCGGCAGCGCCGTGCCTTTAGGCCAGAGCATCCAGATCTGCCCCTGCTGCTTCATGTCCCCGGCCAGTTGCCCCGCCGCATCGCCGGTGCCCCAGAACAGGTCCGCGCGCACTTCGCCGGCGATGGCGCCGCCGGTGTCCTGTGCGGCCACCGGGCGCACCAGGGCGGTGCCGTCCGGGCGGGTGGTGGACAGCCACAGCAGGCTGCCCAACGGAATCACCTTGCGGTCCACCGCCGCGCTGTAGCCGGCGGTCAGCGGCACGTTCAGCGAACCGCGCGGGCCTTCGTCGCTGTCCGGGTTGCGGGTGAAGAACACATAACTGGGGTTGCTGCCCAGCAGCTCCGGGATGCGCGACGGGTTGGCCTTGGCCCAGTCGCTGATGGCGCCCATGGTGACGTCTTCCTTCTTCAGCTCGCCCTGTTCCACCAGCCAGCGGCCGATCGGGCGGTACGGGTGGCCGTTCTGGTCGGCGTAGGCGATGCGCAACTGGCGTCCGTCGTCGGTCTGGATCCTGCCCGATCCCTGGATCTGCAGGAACTGCAGGTTCATCGGATCGGTCAGCCAGGCCACCACCGGCGCATTGACGCCTTTGCTCTCGATGGTCGCCGCGTCGTCGTAGGGCTTGATCACCCGGCCGTCGAGGCGTCCGCGCAGGCGCTTGCCCTTGAGTTCGGGGTACACGCTGTCCAGCGACACGATGATCATGTCGTCAGGCACGCCGTACACCGGGACGTTCGCCGTGGCGGTCTGGGTCAGGCTGCCGGGGTAGACCGGCTCGTAGTAGCCGGTGATCAAGCCGTTGGGGTTGTCGTTCTCGGCGCGCAACCCGTAGACGTCGAGGTTTTGCTTGAGGAACGCGCGGATGCTGCCGGCGCTCTGCGGGACATCGGCCGCCGCCGCGCAGGTCTTGCCCCAGACCGGGTCGGCCTTGAGCCGGTTGCACGCGCTGCGCCACGAACCGAAGCCGGCCACCAGGTCGTTGTCGGACACGGCGGGCAGCGCCTCCCAGGTGGCGCTGGAGTAAGTGGCGAGGGCGTGGGTCTTGGGCTTGGCCGTGTCGCCCCCGGTGCAGCCGGCGAGGATCGCCAGCAGCGGCAGGGTTGCGAAAAGCGGATGACGCCAGGCCTTGAAGCGGCTGTTCATGGAGTGGTTCCTGTGCCGGTTGCGTGAATGCTCCATGCGTTCAGGCAACCCGTATTTTTAATAGGGCTATTGGTGTTTGGCGGCCGCGCGAGGATACTGGCCGCCATTTTTCCGTGACCGAAGCCACCATGACACTCAAAAGAATCTCTGTTGCTTTGCTGGCCTGTCTGACCCTGTCCGCCTGCGGCGGCGTCGACCCCAACTCTCCGCTGGGCCAGCGCAAGGCGATCTTCAAGCAGATGCTCAAGACCGGCGAAGACCTGGGCGGCATGCTGCGCGGGCGCATTCCCTTCGACGGGGCGAAATTCGCCGACGGCGCGGTGAAGCTCGATGCGCTGTCCCATGAGCCGTGGAAGCACTTCCCGCAGGTGCGCGAAGAGGATCACACCAGCGCCAAGGACGATGTCTGGCAGAGGCAGGCGCGTTTCCAGGAAATGGCCCGCACCCTTGAGGCGGCCACCGGTGAACTGGTGATCGCCAGCCAAGTGCAGCCCTACAAGGCCAGCAACCTGGGGCCAGCGGTGCAGAAAGTCGAAGATGCGTGCAGTGCCTGCCATAAAGAGTTTCGCGATCACTGATAGCTGACGCGGTTGAATGACCGTGGCGAGGGCGCTTGCTCCCTTGCCGCAGTGGCTCTCGTTACTTGTCCAGTTCGTCCAGCGCCTGCTGCAATTCCTTGCGGGACTCGGCCAGCTTGTTCTTGCGCTTGTCGATCTTCTCCGGGTCGCCCTTCTTCATGGCCTTGTCGAGGTCGGCCTGGCGTTTGCTCACTTCGTGCTTGGCCTCCAGCACCTTGTTTTCGCGTTCCTTCTTCAGGCCGGCGTCGGTGCAGTGATCGGTGACTTCGCGCAGGGCGGTCTCCAGGCCGGCCTGCTGGTCGGCGTTGCCGTGGGCCTTGGCCTGTTCGATCTGGGTGACGATGTTCTGCTTCTTGGCGGCGCAGCCGGTGAGTTCCGGCGCTTCCTCGGCGGCCATCAACGGGGCGGCCAGGAATCCGCATAGGGTCAGCAGGGCAAGCGATTTCATAAAGGCTCCATGCGCTAAGGCATTCGGTTCGGTGGTGCGCTGCGCTGTTGGAGCGCCCCGACGGACATTGGGTTCCCGGCGTGCCGGGAGGCTGTGTTCAGAAGCCGTCGATGCCGGCGGCTTGCAGGGTGTCGCGCAAGGCCAGCACCTGCGGGTCGCGGAAAAAGGCGCTCAGTTGCGCCGCGCGGCCGGGGCCGATGCCGGGTTCTGCCTGCCATTGTTCGGTGTCGCGTTGCGCCAGCTCGTGCCAGGTGCCGTCCAGCGGTGCCTGTCCGGTCGGCGGCATTCCCAAGGCTTTGAGCCAGGTGGCGAACGGCCGCTGGCGGGCTGTGTGAAAACTGTCCAGCAGGCGGGCGCCGCTGCGCTCGCCGAAGCCGGGCATGTTAGCAAGCTCCGGCCCCTTGAGGGTCAACCAATCCAGCAGGCCGGTCAGGCGGCCTGTTTCCAGAAGTTTCTCCCAGGTGCCGCGACCGACATGGGGCAGCCCCAGCCCCTGCTTGCCGCCGAGCCAGGTCAGGCGGGCGAGGAACTGGCTTTCGCAGCCGGGCGTCGGTCGCCAGCAGCTCAAGGCGTGGAAATCGGTTGCCTGCGGAACGGCCAGCTCGACACGCTCGGCCGCGCGCAGGACGACGCCGTCTAGCCGGGGGATGGTCAGGCCGGCCAGGCTGACCGCGACCTGGTCGCCGGGGCGGATGTCCAGCGCCTGCCAGCGCTGGAACGAGCTGACGCTGACCCGTCGGATCTGCCGGTCGTCCAGCCGCACCGGCGCCAGCTCAAGCACCGGTGTGATGCGCCCCGTACGCCCGATCCTGAAATCGACCTTGCGCACCTCGGCCAGGGCCTGGGCGAACGGGTACTTCCAGGCAATGCCCCAGTGCGGCGGCCGTGCCTGCCAGCGCTCGGCCGACGGGCGCCGGTCCTGACGCAGGACGACGCCGTCCGTGGCGAACGGCAACGGCGTGCGGAACCAATGCTCGCGCCATGCCTGGGCGTCGGCAAAGCGTTCGAGGGTGTGGGTGTAGGGCGCGGTCGCGGCGAATCCCAGGGCGGCCAGCGTCGAGAGCCTTTCGGACAAGGCCGAAGGCCCCTGCGGCCAGTCCCAGACGAACAGCCCTATGCCGCCGGCCTCTTCGGCGCCCAGATCCTTGCGGCCCATCAGGCCGGCGACGGTGGCGCGGGCGTTGCGGCCGCCGTCGCGGGACTGAACGTGCTCGCTCAGGCGCCAATAGAGTTCGCCCTGCACCAGCAGATCCACCGGTTCGGTCAGTTGCCGGGGAATGGCGGCGATCTTCTGCGCCGACGCTGTCCAGTCCTGGCCCCGGACTCCGTCGCCGCGGCTGATGGCCTGGTGCAGTCGCCCGCTGCGGTAGATCAGCGTGACCGCGACGCCGTCGACCTTGGGTTGAATCCAGAGGCCTTCGCGGTCGCGCAGCCAGGCTTCGACGTCTTTGCCGTCGTGGCGTTTGTCCAACCCGGTGTGGGCGATCGGGTGAGTGACAGGGCCTGTGGCCGTGCGCAGCGGGTTGGCCGGTGACGGAAGGCCGAAGCACCGGCGCCATTCGTCCAGGCGCAAGCGCGACTGGTCGTAGAGCCCGTCGGCGATCAGCGCCCGGCCTTCGCGGTGGTAAGCGTCGTCCCAGCGGTCGATCTGCCTTTGCAGGACGGCGGTTTCGGTGCGGGCCTTTTCCGGTGGCCAATCGGGGCAGTCGTCGGCGAGGGCGTTCGGGAGGATGAGCATCAACAGCAGTGGGAGCAGCAGGGGCATTGCAGCGGGCATCGTGAGCGTCCTTGCTCAAGGGGAACGCTTGAAGGGTAGGCGGGGAATCCGGGGGCGTCGGGCGGGTGTTTTTCGGGCTGTTTCCGGATGGGCAGATGCGGGCTTTTGGCTGGGGCGCTGCCCGAAGCGGGGAGGGAACCTGCAGGCATGAAAAAGCCCTGCAGGGCGTGAGCCGTGCGGGGCTTTTCGTGTCGCCTGGAGGTGTTACAGGCCGGCGGCGGAACGCAGGGCGTCGGCGCGGTCGGTCTTTTCCCAGGTGAAGGTGCTGAAGGTGTCGTCGCCGACGGTCTTGGTCTGCGGAGCGCGACCGAAGTGACCGTAGGCTGCGGTTTCCTGGTACATCGGGTGCAGCAGGTCCAGCATGGTGGTGATGGCGTAAGGACGCAGGTCGAACACTTCACGCACCAGTTTGATGATCTTGTCGTCGCTGATCTTGCCGGTGCCAAAGGTGTTCAGCGAGATCGAAGTCGGCTGGGCCACGCCGATCGCGTAGGACACCTGGATCTCGCAGCGCTCGGCCAGGCCGGCGGCGACGATGTTCTTGGCCACGTAACGGCCGGCGTACGCAGCGGAGCGGTCAACCTTGGACGGGTCCTTGCCGGAGAACGCGCCGCCGCCGTGACGGGCCATGCCGCCGTAGCTGTCGACGATGATCTTGCGGCCGGTCAGGCCGCAGTCGCCCACCGGGCCGCCGATGATGAACTGGCCGGTCGGGTTGATGTGGAACTGGGTGTCCTTGCTCAGCAGTTCGGCCGGCAGCACGTGCTTGACGATCAGCTCCATCACGCCTTCGCGCAGGTCGTTGTACGACACTTCCGGGTTGTGCTGGGTCGACAGCACCACGGCGTCGATGCCGACCACTTTGCCGCCTTCGTAACGGCAGGTGACCTGGGACTTGGCGTCCGGACGCAGCCAAGGCAGCAGGCCCGACTTGCGGGCTTCGGCCTGGCGCTGCACCAGTTGGTGCGAGAAGGTGATCGGGGCCGGCATCAGCACGTCGGTCTCGTTGCTGGCGTAGCCGAACATCAGGCCCTGGTCGCCGGCGCCCTGGTCTTCAGGCTTGGCGCGGTCAACGCCCTGGTTGATGTCGGGGGACTGCTTGCCGATGATGTTCATCACGCCGCAGGTGGCGCCGTCGAAGCCGACGTCGGAACTGGTGTAGCCGATGTCGCAGATCACGTCACGGACGATCTGCTCCAGGTCGACCCAGGCGCTGGTGGTCACTTCACCGGCAACGATGGCCACGCCGGTCTTGACCAGGGTCTCCACCGCCACGCGTGCGTGCTTGTCCTGGGCAATGATGGCGTCCAGCACTGCATCGGAAATCTGGTCGGCGATTTTGTCCGGATGCCCTTCAGACACGGACTCGGAGGTGAAGAGGGAGTATTCGCTCATCTCGATGTTTTCCTGAATTTACCGATGGTGAGTGTCGCCAGCCGGCCGCTGAAAGTGGCGGACCTGGATCTGGAAACCATTACGTAAGCCTACATAGAGGCTGTCCCCGGGAACGAGTCCCGCAGCGGTGGCCCAACGGGCCAAATCGTCCTGTTCAAACCCCAACCACAGATCACCGCAGGCCTCCCTGGCCCAGCTCTGGTTGTGGCTGCATAACTCTGTCACGAGCAGGCTACCGCCCGGTTGCAGCAGGCTGGCCATGTGCTTGAGCGCTTCGGCCGGCGCGGCGAAATGGTGCAACACCATGTTCAATACCACGCAATCGGCCTGAAGGCTCACACCGTTCAATGCATCGGCCAATTGCAGGCTGACGTTAGCCAGCCGTTCACGAACGCATACCTGACGCGCCAGTTCGAGCATCGCCGCGCTGTTGTCCAGTGCGGTTACCGTGCCGAAACGGCGGGCCAGTTCCGGCAGGAAGGCTCCATCGCCGGGGCCGACTTCGATGGCCGTGGCAGTGCCGCCGAAGTTCAGTTTGTCGAGCAGGGCCAGCACGCTGTCGCGGTACTGCGGCAGGCCTGCGATCAAGTCTTGCTGGGCGCGGAATTTCTCCGCCACCCGTGCGAAGAAGTCCTGGCTGGCCGCCGCCCGTTGCCCGTGCACCTGGGCGATCCGCGCCTGCACGTCGTCCGGCAGGGCCAGGTTGTCGACTTCTTCTAACAATGCCGCGTGCAGCGTGCCGCCCAACAGTTCGGTATGGGGCAGGGCGCGGCGGTAGAAAATCGCGTTGCCTTCACGGCGGGTCGCCACCAGCTTCGCCTGGGCCAGCACCTTGAGGTGATGGCTCATGCCGGACTGGCCGATGCCGAAGATCTGCGCCAGCTCCAGCACGCCGAACGAGTCGTTGGCCAGCGCCCGCAGCACGTTCAGCCGCAGCGGATCGCCGCCGGCCTTGCACAGGGCCGCCAGGTCGTCGCAGGCGTCATGGCGAATCGTAGGCACGCGTAAGTTCATAGGGGCAGCAGTCTAGTGACGGCCGGAAAGCATCGCAAGATCAATATCAAAAAGTTTTGATATTGATCGATGGGTGGTGTTTCCCACGCAATGGTTAACGTTACAGACGGGCGGCGGAAAGGATTCACCCGCCGAAAGCGCCGCCCGGCAGGGGAAAAACGTCTTCAGATGACTATCTGTCATTGCCCCGAGGCGTCCGGGTGAGGGAAAATGCTCGCCTTTTTTCCGTTTCGATTTTTCACCTTCAGCTTCAGAACCCAGGAGATCAGCGATGCCTAGCCGTCGTGAGCGTGCCAACGCCATTCGTGCCCTCAGCATGGATGCCGTGCAAAAAGCCAACAGCGGCCATCCCGGTGCCCCTATGGGTATGGCGGATATCGCCGAGGTGCTTTGGCGCGATTACCTCAAGCACAACCCGAGCAACCCGTCGTTCGCCGACCGTGACCGCTTCGTGCTGTCCAACGGCCACGGCTCGATGTTGATCTACTCGCTGCTGCACCTGACCGGCTACGACCTGTCGATCGACGACCTCAAGGCGTTCCGCCAACTGCACAGCCGCACCCCGGGCCACCCGGAATTCGGCTACACCCCGGGCGTCGAGACCACCACCGGTCCCCTGGGCCAGGGCCTGGCCAACGCCGTGGGCTTCGCCCTGGCGGAAAAGGTGCTGGGCGCGCAGTTCAACCGTCCGGGCCACAACATCGTCGACCACCACACCTACGTGTTCCTGGGCGACGGCTGCATGATGGAAGGCATTTCCCATGAAGTCGCTTCCCTGGCCGGCACCCTGGGCCTGGGCAAGCTGATCGCCTTCTACGACGACAACGGCATCTCCATCGACGGCGAGGTCGAAGGCTGGTTCACCGACGACACGCCGAAGCGTTTCGAGTCCTACAACTGGCAGGTGATCCGCAACGTCGACGGCCACGATCCGGAAGAGATCAAGACCGCCATCGACACCGCGCGCAAGAGCCCGCTGCCGACCCTGATCTGCTGCAAGACCACCATCGGCTTCGGTTCGCCGAACAAGCAAGGCAAGGAAGACTGCCACGGCGCCCCGCTGGGCGACGCGGAAATCGCGCTGACCCGTGAAGCCCTGAAGTGGAACCACGGCCCGTTCGAGATCCCGGCCGACATCTACGCCGAGTGGGACGCCAAGGAAGCCGGCCGCGCCGTCGAAGCCGATTGGGACCTGCGCTTCGCTGCCTACTCCGCCGCGTTCCCGACCGAAGCCAACGAACTGGTGCGTCGCCTGAGCGGCGAGCTGCCGGCCGACTTCTCCGAGAAGGCCGACGCCTACATCGCCGAAGTGGCGGCCAAGGGCGAAACCATCGCCAGCCGCAAGGCCAGCCAGAACGCCCTGAACGCGTTCGGCCCGCTGCTGCCGGAAGTGCTGGGCGGCTCGGCTGACCTGGCCGGTTCCAACCTGACCCTGTGGAAAGGCTGCAAAGGCGTCAGCGCCGAGGACGCCAGCGGCAACTACATGTACTACGGCGTGCGCGAGTTCGGCATGACCGCGATCATGAACGGTGTCGCCCTGCACGGCGGCCTGGTGCCTTACGGCGCGACCTTCCTGATGTTCATGGAATACGCCCGCAACGCCGTGCGCATGTCGGCCCTGATGAAGCAGCGCGTGATCCACGTCTACACCCACGACTCCATCGGTCTGGGCGAAGACGGCCCGACCCACCAGCCGATCGAGCAGCTGACCAGCCTGCGCAGCACGCCGAACCTGGACACCTGGCGTCCGGCCGACGCCGTCGAATCGGCAGTGGCCTGGAAAAACGCCCTGGAGCGCAAGGACGGCCCGTCGGCGCTGATCTTCTCCCGCCAGAACCTGCAGCATCAGTCCCGCGACGCGATCCAGATCGCCGACATCAGCCGCGGTGGCTACGTGCTCAAGGACTGCGCAGGCGAGCCTGAGCTGATCCTGATCGCCACCGGCTCCGAAGTCGGCCTGGCCGTCCAGGCCTTCGACAAGCTGACCGAGCAGGGCCGCAAGGTTCGCGTGGTGTCGATGCCGTGCACCAGCGTGTTCGACGCCCAGGACGCCGGCTACAAGCAATCGGTCCTGCCGCTGCAGGTCGGCGCGCGCATCGCCATCGAAGCGGCCCACGCCGACTTCTGGTTCAAGTATGTGGGTCTGGAAGGCCGCGTGATCGGCATGACCACCTACGGCGAATCGGCACCGGCTCCGGCGCTGTTCGAAGCGTTCGGCTTCACCCTGGAGAACATCCTGGGCCAGGCCGAAGAGCTGCTGGAAGACTAAGGCACACGGCGGTGACCTCCCGGTCACCGCAATTCCCTGTGGGAGCTGGCTTGCCAGCGATAGAGTCCGTTCAGTCAGCACATAGGTTGAAGCGGATGGCCCTATCGCTGGCAAGCCAGCTCCCACAAGGGCTGTGTCGCACATAAGCATTGCGTCTGGTCTGCGTATTATCGAGAACCCCATGCCTCAACCGCGTCCCTACAAAGTTGCACTCAACGGCTACGGCCGGATTGGTCGTTGCGTCTTGCGTGCGTTGTTCGAGCGAGGCGAGAAGGCCGGGTTCGAGATTGTCGCGATCAACGACCTGGCCGACATGGCCAGCATCGAATACCTGACACGCTTCGACTCCACCCACGGCCGGTTTCCCGGCGAAGTGAAGGTCGACGGCGATTGTCTGCACATTAACGGCGACTGCGTGAAGGTGTTGCGCAGTCCCACCCCCGAAGGCATCGATTGGGCGTCCCTGGGCGTCGATCTGGTGCTCGAATGCTCCGGCGCCTGGCACACCCGCGGCGACGGCCAGCGCTTTCTCGACGCCGGCGCGCCGCGGGTGCTGTTCTCCCAGCCGATGGCCAGCGAGTCGGATGTCGACGCCACCATCGTCTACGGCGTCAACCAGGACTGCCTGACCGGCGCCGAGCGCCTGGTGTCCAACGCCTCCTGCACCACCAACTGCGGCGTGCCGCTGCTGCGCCTGCTGGACCGGGCGGTGGGGCTGGAGTACGTGTCGATCACCACGATCCACTCGGCGATGAACGATCAGCCGGTCATCGACGCCTATCACCACGAAGACCTGCGCCGCACCCGTTCGGCGTTCCAGTCGGTGATTCCGGTGTCCACCGGCCTTGCGCGCGGCATCGAGCGCCTGCTGCCGGAACTTGCCGGGCGAATTCAGGCCAAAGCCGTACGCGTGCCGACGGTCAACGTGTCCTGCCTCGACATCACGATGCAGACCGCGAACGACACCGACGCCGCCGAGGTCAACCGGATCCTGCGCGACGCCGCCACCGCCGGCCCGCTCAAGGGGTTGCTGGCCTACACCGAGCTGCCCCATGCCAGTTGCGATTTCAACCATGACCCACATTCGGCCATCGTCGATGCCAGTCAGACCCGCGTTTCCGGCCCACGGCTGGTGAACATCCTGGCCTGGTTCGACAACGAATGGGGTTTTGCCAACCGAATGCTGGACGTTGCAGAGCACTATCTGCAGACAGCGATTCCAACAAACAAGTAATCCAGGAAGTGCGACCCATGACCGTGTTGAAGATGTCCGACCTCGATCTGCAAGGTAAGCGCGTATTGATCCGCGAAGACCTCAACGTCCCAGTCAAGGACGGTGCAGTCACCAGCGATGCGCGCATCCTGGCTTCGCTGCCGACCATCAAGCTGGCCCTGGAGAAAGGCGCGGCGGTGATGGTCTGCTCGCACCTGGGCCGTCCGACCGAAGGCGAGTTCTCCGCCGAGAACAGCCTCAAGCCTGTCGCCGACTACCTGAGCAAGGCTCTGGGCCGCGAAGTGCCGCTGGTGGCCGACTACCTGGGCGGCGTTGACGTCAAGGCCGGCGACATCGTGCTGTTCGAGAACGTGCGCTTCAACAAGGGCGAGAAAAAGAACGCCGACGAACTGGCCCAGCAATACGCCGCCCTGTGCGACGTGTTCGTGATGGACGCCTTCGGCACCGCCCACCGCGCCGAGGGTTCGACCCACGGCGTGGCCAAGTTCGCCAAGGTCGCCGCCGCAGGCCCGCTGCTGGCCGCCGAACTGGACGCGCTGGGCAAGGCCCTGGGCGCGCCGGCCAAGCCGATGGCCGCCATCGTTGCCGGCTCCAAGGTCTCGACCAAACTGGACGTGCTGAACAGCCTGAGCCAGATCTGCGACCAACTGATCGTCGGCGGCGGCATCGCCAACACCTTCCTGGCGGCGGCCGGTCACCCGGTCGGCAAGTCCCTGTACGAGCCGGACCTGCTGGACACCGCCCGCGCCATCGCCGCCAAGGTCAGCGTGCCGCTGCCGGTGGACGTGGTGGTGGCCAAGGAATTCGCCGAAACCGCCGCCGCCACCGTCAAGCTGATCGGTGACGTGGCCGCCGACGACATGATCCTGGACATCGGCCCGCAGACCGCAGCCAACTTCGCCGAACTGCTGAAATCGTCGAAGACCATCCTGTGGAACGGCCCGGTCGGCGTGTTCGAGTTCGACCAGTTCGGCAACGGCACCAAAGTGCTGGCCCAGGCCATCGCCGAAAGCGCCGCGTTCTCCATCGCCGGCGGCGGCGACACCCTGGCGGCCATCGACAAGTATGGCGTGGCCAGTGATATCTCCTACATTTCCACCGGTGGCGGCGCGTTCCTCGAATTCGTCGAAGGCAAGGTGCTGCCGGCCGTCGAAGTCCTGGAAAGCCGGGCCAAGGCCTGAGGCCGCCCGATTGGCCAGGCAAAGGAGTGTTCACATGGTCAAGTCGTTAGCGCTGTTGCTGCTGACCGCTGCGCTGGCCGCCTGCGGGAGCCACCCGCAGGCCGACGCGCAGCCGGACGCCGGCGAGGCGCACAAGGGCTGCTACCAGGCCGACTGGCAAGCCGAAACCAACCCGGTGCTGAACAAGCGCTCGGGGCCGGAAGGCCTGGACAAGTACGAGACGCAAACCCCGGCCAAGGAACAGGGCTGTCCTTGACGGGTCTGACCCTTTAACTCAGGGCCGGCGGCGTGCGCCGTCGGTCGAGGAACACGGATGAAAGGCTTGATCGCCGTTGCGGCGTTGGGATTGTTGGGCGGTTGCGCACAGTTGGGGCTGTTTCAGCCGTCCGCACCGGCGGACGACTGGACAACCTGGACCTGCGACAGCCAGGCCAAGGTGCTGTGGCGCTACACCGATGCCGGGCGCAAGGAAGTCGACGTGCGCCTGGGCGGCGGCGACCAGGTCTACCGCCTGAAGGAAGAGCCGGGCGCGTCGGGTGCGCTGTACAGCGACAACATGCTGGCGTTTCACATCAAGGGTGAGGAAGGCCTGGTCTACTGGGTCGCCACCAATGATCTGATCGGCCGGGGCTGCAAGGCGCAGTGACACGATTGAACGGATGCGCAGAGGTCCGATGCAGGGGTCTTTGCCGTTCACAGGATTTTGGCAACACCGAATCACCGGACCGGGCCTCGACCCCCGATCCGCAATCACTTGAATAGCCGCCGCCGCTCCGGCAGGCTGGCACGATTAACGACCCTAAACCGGGAGAGACACACACAATGGCACTCATCAGCATGCGCCAGATGCTGGACCACGCAGCCGAATTCGGCTACGGCGTTCCGGCCTTCAACGTCAACAACCTTGAACAAATGCGCGCCATCATGGAAGCCGCTGACAAGACTGACTCCCCGGTGATCGTCCAGGCTTCGGCCGGTGCCCGCAAATACGCAGGTGCCCCGTTCCTGCGTCACCTGATCCTGGCGGCCATCGAAGAATTCCCGCACATCCCGGTGTGCATGCACCAGGACCACGGCACCAGCCCTGACGTCTGCCAGCGCTCGATCCAACTGGGCTTCAGCTCGGTGATGATGGACGGTTCCCTGGGCGAAGACGGCAAGACCCCGACCGACTACGAATACAACGTGCGCGTCACCCAGCAGACCGTGGCCATGGCCCATGCCTGCGGTGTTTCGGTGGAAGGTGAGCTGGGCTGCCTGGGCTCCCTGGAAACCGGCATGGCCGGCGAAGAAGACGGCATCGGCGCCGAAGGCGTGCTGGATCACAGCCAGATGCTGACCGACCCGGAAGAAGCCGCCGACTTCGTCAAGAAGACTCAAGTTGACGCCCTGGCCATCGCCATCGGCACCAGCCACGGCGCTTACAAGTTCACCAAGCCGCCGACCGGCGACGTGCTGGCCATCGACCGCATCAAGGAAATCCACAAGCGCATCCCGAACACCCACCTGGTGATGCACGGTTCCTCGTCGGTTCCGCAAGAGTGGCTGGCGATCATCAACCAGTACGGCGGCGACATCAAAGAAACCTACGGCGTACCGGTCGAAGAGATCGTCGAAGGCATCAAGCACGGCGTGCGCAAGGTCAACATCGACACCGACTTGCGCCTGGCGTCCACCGGTGCGATGCGTCGCCTGATGGCCACCAACCCGAGCGAGTTCGACCCGCGCAAGTTCTTCGGTGAGACCGTGAAGGCCATGCGTGATGTGTGCATCGCGCGTTACGAGGCTTTCGGCACTGCCGGTAATGCTTCGAAGATCAAACCGGTTTCGCTGGAAGGGATGTATCAGCGTTATTTGAAGGGTGAGTTGAACGCTAAGGTTAATTGAGACTGGCGTTGAGCTGATTCAAAAGAAACCCGCCGAGAGGCGGGTTTTTTGTGGGCGCTGAGAAACCAGCCAGAGATTTTTACTCGAACAATCCCTCTAGCTCTTCAAGCGTCGGCATGCCCGCCGGAACGACGGTGAGTTCGCAATCGAGAGCGCACAATGCGCGAGCGTAGGCGATCATGCCGACAGATAGGGTGCCTTTCTCGATAGCAATCACTTTGTATCGCGTCAATCGCGCGAGTTCGGCAAGTTGCGCCTGGGTCAGGCCGAGAGCGATACGTTTTCCGCGTATCTGAGCACCAAGTCGGCTGACGAGCAGAATATGATCCATGTGTCGTTAACGTAACATTCGTGAGGGAGTGTTCTTTAAACGGAACACTGAGTTTGATCGAGCTTACGCCTGTGACGATCGAGCGAATGACACCCATAACGGACATTTCCAGTACCGATTGGGCAAAAGTCCGTTACAGGTAACATTTCTCACTGGGTTCCAACCCCAATCACACCTTTAACTCAACATGATCCAGCGCCTGATTCACCGCCAACTCTCCGAGCATCACCACTTGGGCGATGCCCAACGCGGTCTTGCGATAAGGCGTGTCGAGAGTGGCGGCGAAGTTGGGAGAAAGGGGAGAAAGGGGACGGATTTATTTACTGATTAAATAAATCCGTCCCCTTAATACTGAAACGGCTGGCAGGTTGGCATTCACTCTTTCATTTGTGCATCGCTACAGAAAACCCACCGATTGGCGGGTTTTCGATGGCGTAAGTCAGGTGCGTGTCATCCGGTTCGAGCGCTACAGCTTCGGCTCAACGTTATCCAACGCCTGATTCACGGCCAATTCTCCCAGCATGACCAGTTGCGCAATGCCCTGGGCCAGTTTGCGGTGCGGGGTGTCGAGCAGGGTGGTGAAGTGGTCGAGCATGGCGCTGGCCGAGCCGAGGTTTTCGCTGGCGTCGGCCAGCAGGGATTCGGTGGTGTAGGCCGGGTTGGCGAAGTACATGGGGTCGTGGGCGGGGTAGGTGGGCGTGACGGGGTTGAGGTAGTGGTCGAGGGCGCGTTCGGCGGCTTCGTGGAGCTTGCGGGAATCGATGGATTCGTAGGGGGAGGCCGGATCGGTTTCAGGTGGATGAGGTGTCGATTTGATCATTGATGGTTTCTCGGATTGGGCCGCAACCATCTCGCTACTAAACGGAGGGTGGCGGCTGTACGCAAGTTAGTGGACCGGGCAAAACCACCAAATCCCGGCGCACCCGAAGGCGCCATGCGCACAGCCACCATCAAGTGCAGGCTAAGGCCTGACGGGATGACGCTTGTACGGTGGTGGAAGTGCCGGGCTACTAAACCCGATCACTGGAAATCAGTGACGCGAACCAAGTTACCGAGGGCCCCCCAGGCGCACAAGCCGGCGGATTCTGGCGTACCGGTAGGCAGCGGCGCAAGCCGTTGTAGGCCTGGGGACGTAACGCCGGGTGTCCGTAAACAGGCGCGTTTAAGCGCGCTGTCCAAGTCCGGAAATCCCTCGTCACAGGATTACTTGTTGTGATCAATGTCGAGCTTGGAAAACGTCACCTGCCCGCCCTCGCTCGTGTAGCCGGTGTTGTCCTGCACATACACCCCGGCCTTGAAATACAGCGGCTTGTTGCGCCAGGTCGCGCTGATCTGCGAATCCCATTGATAGCCCGCCGCGCTGACGCCCAAGGCGCCGCCGGGGCTCAGGTGGATCAGGTAGTTGAACTCGCGATCCAGTTTGATCCCGGTGGCGAGGGTGATGACGCGGCTTTCGTCCTGGTCCGGGTGGGTGCGCAGCTTGATCACCAGGTTGCCGGTTTCGGTTTTGCTCTTGTATTGGTATTCGAGCTTGAGCATCGGCTTCTGGCTTTCGTAGGCGTGGATCTGGCCGATGACGATCTTGCCGGAGCTGGGCACCTTGTTCACCGCCAAGGTTGCGCGCAGCAGGTTGTCGGCGTCGGGGTAGAACCAGTTGCGCAGGGTGCCGTTGCTGTAGGTCTCGCGCAGTTCGGTGCGCGGGTAGATGGCGTTTTCGGTTTTGGAGCCGGTGACCGGCGACCAGAAGAACAGCGTGCCGGTGTCGGAGTGGAAGTACTGGTCCTTGAAGCCGTTCACCAGTTTGGCGGTGTCGACGGTGTACGGCGGGTTGCCGACGGGAACGCTGAGGTTCCAGGTTGCGAGGTCGATCATGTCGGTGCTTCCGCTGATTTTCGCTGCACGCGCGTGCCAGAAGCTCTAGCCCGCGCCTTTCGGGGGCGGCCTTTATAAGCGCAAGGGTGTTTTTTGTTAACGCCCGCTCGGCGGATGATTGGCGCCAACATCCTGTCGAAGTGCCATCCTTCCCGGTTTCCGGGGGCTTCAGCGACGACCGTTAGTCGGCTACTCAAGCGTTTGCTTGGGTGATGGCCCTGTGATAGCTACAGCTTTTGCCGATCCCGGACTAGAGTGATGGCTCAGTAGGTGTACGGTTTTTCACCGGAATCCCGTCTGACGTCCCGACAAGAGAAGCAGCATGGAATGCGCGCAACCACAGCCAGGTGAAGGCAGCTCAGTCCTTTTGATCGTTGATGATTACCCTGAAAACCTGATCAGCATGCGGGCGTTGCTGCAACGCCAGGACTGGCAGGTGATGACGGCCGCCTCAGGCTTCGAGGCGCTGAACCTGTTGCTTGAGCACGACATCGACCTGGTGCTGCTGGATGTGCAGATGCCGGGCATGGACGGTTTCGAGGTCGCGCGGCTGATGCGCGGCAGCCAGCGCACGCGCCTGACGCCGATCATTTTCCTGACCGCCAACGAGCAGTCCCAGGACGCCGTGATCAAGGGCTACGCCAGCGGTGCGGTGGATTACCTGTTCAAGCCCTTCGACCCGCAGATCCTCAAGCCCAAGGTGCAGGCGTTGCTGGAGCACCAGCGCAACCGGCGGGCCTTGCAGCGCCTGAGCCAGGACCTGGAGATCGCCCGGGCGTTCAACGCCTCGGTGCTGGACAATGCGGCGGAGGGGATCCTGGTGTTGGCCGAGGACGGCTTGATCCGGTTCGCCAACCCGGCGATCTCCCGGCTGCTCAATGCTCCGGTGCAGGAACTGCAAGGTCAGGAGTTTCTCGATTTCCTGCAAAAACCTCACATTCCCTTGTGGGCCGATTCCGATTTTTACGTGAGCTACAAGCGCGGCGAAACCCTGCGCCTGCACGACGCCTTGCTGCGCACCGCGCCGGGCCAGCAGGTGCCGGTGGCGTTGTCCTGCGCGCCGCTGCCCACCGAACAGCATGCGATGGTGGTGACGGTGCTGGACATGTCGGTGGTGCGCCACCTGCATCAGCAGCTGGAGTTCCAGGCCGTCACCGACCCCTTGACCGGGCTGCTCAACCGGCGCGGCTTCTACCAGACCGTCGAGAACTTGCTGCTGCGCGGCGAGCGCAGCGACAGCGCCTGGGTGCTGATGTACCTGGACCTCGACGGCTTCAAGCGGGTCAACGATTCCCTCGGCCACGATGCCGGCGACCGGGTGCTGCGCTGGGTGTCCGAGCAGTTGAAGGCGTGCCTGCGCCCGTTCGACATCCTGGCGCGGATGGGCGGGGACGAGTTCACGGCGCTGCTGGACCTGGAGTTTCCCGAGCAGGCGGCGAAGATCGCGGAGAAGCTCATCGAACGGGTGTCGATCTGTCAGCAGATCGAGGGCATGGACGTCACGTTGGGTGCCAGCATCGGCATCGCCACTTACCCGGATTGCGGCAACAGCGTCGATGGGTTGCTGCGCGCCTCGGACATCGCCATGTACGAGGCCAAGCGCGCCGGGCGTCAGCAGTACCGCTTCTACGACCCGGAGATGAACGGCCGGGCGCGCTCGCGGCTGATGCTGGAAGAGAGCGTGCGCACCGCCATCGAGAACCTCGACTTCAATCTGGTGTACCAGCCGCAGGTGGCGATCGCCGACGGGCGGATCCGTGGCTTCGAGGCGTTGCTGCGCTGGCACCATCCGAGCGCCGGCGACGTGCCGCCGGGCCTGTTCCTGCCGTTGCTGGAGGAAGCGCAGCTGATCAGCCGCCTCGGCAGCTGGATCTACCACCACAGCGCCGGGCAGCGGAAGGCCTGGCAGGCGCAGTTCGACGAGGACCTGGTGCTGGGCGTGAGCCTGAGCAACACCCAGTTCGGCCTGCCGAACCTGGTCACCGAGCTGCGGCAGGTGCTGGAACGTCATGGGTTGAAGCCACGGCAGTTGGAGGTGGAAGTCACCGAAGAGGCGCTGACGGTCAACCCGGACGACACGCGCAAGCAACTGCGCCTGTTGCGCAACCTCGGGGTGCGGGTGGCGCTGGACGACTTCGGCTCCGGCGCGTGCTCCTTGGCGCACCTGCGCGACCTTGAGCTGGATACGCTGAAGCTCGACCGACACCTGATCGCCCGATTGCCGGACTCGGCGCGGGACGCCTCGCTGGTGCGCAGCGTGCTCGAACTGAGCAAGGAGTACGGCCTGCTGGTGATCGCCGAGGGTGTCGAGACCCTGGCGCAGTACCGATGGCTGCAGGCCCATGGCTGCGAATACGTGCAAGGCTTCCTGGTGGCGCGGCCGATGGTCGCCGACGAGACCGTGCGGTTTGCCCAGCCGTTCGACTGGGGCGCGTTGGTCGGTTGAATTCGCTACACTGGCGGCCTTTCCATGAGCCCGTACCGCCAGCCCCATGACTGCGTTGAAATACCTCCAGGCCTATCCCGTGCAACTGCAGGATCAGGTGCGCCAGCTGATCGCCGACGGTCGCCTCGGCGACTACCTCGACCAACGCTACCCCGGCCGTCACGACGTGCAGAGCGACAAGGCCCTGTACGGCTACGCGCTGGAGCTGAAGCAGGAATACCTGCGCAACGCCCCGGCCATCGACAAGGTGCTGTTCGACAACCGCCTCGACCTGACCCACCGCGCCCTTGGCCTGCACACCACGGTGTCGCGGGTGCAGGGCGGCAAGCTCAAGGCCAAGAAGGAAATCCGCATCGCCTCGCTGTTCAAGGAGGCCGCGCCGCAATTCCTGAAGATGATCGTGGTGCACGAACTGGCGCATTTCAAAGAGTCGGACCACAACAAGGCGTTCTACAAGCTGTGCGAGCACATGTTGCCGGGCTATCACCAGATCGAGTTCGACCTGCGGGTGTACCTGACCTGGCGGGATCTGCAGTAGCGATCAACTGACGCGACAAGGAGTGTGTGGATGGACGTGAGCAAGACCAAGAGCAGTTTCTACCGCCGTCTGTACGTGGCGTACCTGATCGACAGCGGCCTGGCCAGCAGCGTGCCGGCGCTGACCGACGCCACCGGCATGCCCCGGCGCACGGCGCAGGACACCATCGCGGCGCTGGCGGACCTGGACATCGTCTGCGAGTTCGAGCAGGAAGAGGGTGCGCGCAACCATGCCGGGCGCTACCGGATCCGCGAGTGGGGGGCGATCGACCGAGGGTGGATCGAGCGCAACCTGCGGCAGATCAAGGCGGTGCTGGAGTATCCCTGAGTGCTGCGGTGAGCGGGCCGGCCCCATCGCCAGCAGGCTGGCTCCCACAGGTTCTGTGCCAGGCGCAACAGTGTGGGAGCAACGGTCTTGATCCTGCGGCGATCCGACGATGAGGCCCTCAGGCCCGGCGCATGCCGATGTGCGGAATGTCGTCTTCGAGGTATTCCTCGCCTGCCACGGCGAACCCGTAACGCCCGTAATACCCTTGCAGGTGTGCCTGGGCCGACAGGTAGACCGGCACCTGCGGCCAGTGCTTTTCGGCCTGCTTCAGCGCCTGTTCCATCAGGGTGTGGCCCAGGCCTTTGCCGCGCCCTGACGGCGCGGTGAGCACGCGGCCGATCACCACGTCGCCGCCCTGGGACTGCGGATCCAGCAGGCGCAGGTAGGCCACCAGCTCGTCGCCTTCCCAGCCCATCAGGTGGCAGGTGTCGCCTTCCAGGTCCTGGCCGTCGGGGTCCAGGTAGGCGCAGCGCTGTTCGACCACGAACACTTGCGAGCGTAGCTTCAGGATGGCGTACAGCTGCTCCTTGCCCAGATCGCTGTGATGTTTGCAGACCCACTCGATTGTCATTGTCCGGTTCCTTGATTGGCGTCGCCCGATACTAAGCGCCGGGCCGGAATCTGTCTGCATGGCGCATAAATCTGTGACAAAGACCAAAATGCCATCATTCCGTCCTCGCGGTTCCGAGTTCTTTGTGTAATCTGCTGGTAAGCGCTGTGCACTGGCTGCAATGAGCTAATGTTAGGGCCTGGGATGCGCGTCCACAGGCCTTGGGGTTTTGACTGAAAACACGCCGGGCAGCCCGCCCGCTAAGGATTTTCAAGCATGCCGCGATTGCATCGAGCCTTTGCTTTGATCGGATTGCTGTTGCTGGGCCAAAGCGCTGCCGCGGACAAGCTGCGCCTGGTGTTCGATGTCTGGCCGCCGTTCACCGACGAAACGCTGGCCAACGGCGGGCTGGCCACGGACATCGTCAGCACGGCCCTGTCCCGGGCCGGGTATGCCAGCAGCTATGAACAGGTGCCGTGGGCGCGGGCCTTGCTCGGCGTCGGCGAGGGCCGCTACGACGTGCTGGTCAACGCCTGGTACAACGACGAGCGGACCAAGCTTGGGCAGTTCTCCGGCGAGTACCTGCTCAACCGCGTGCGGTTCCTCAAGCGCAAGGACATGCCACTGGAATACAGCAGTCTGGAGGAACTGCACACCTACCCGATCGCGGTGGTGCGCGGTTACGCCTATTCGGCGCCGTTCGACGCCGACACCGCGTTGCAGAAGGTGCCGGTGCACAACTTCGCCATGGCCGTGCGCATGCTGGCGGCGGACCGGGTCAAGCTGACGCTGGAGGACGAGTACGTCGCGCGCTACTACCTGGCCCGCGAAGCGCCGAAGGTGCGCAACGCCGTGGAATTCCTGCCCAAGCCCCTGAGCGAGAACAGCCTGCACATCCTGGTGAGCCTGAAGAACCCGCAGCACGAGCAGATCGTGGCCGGGTTCGACCGGGAGATCGCGGCGATGAAGGCTGACGGCAGCTACGACAAGTTGCTCAGGCAGCATGGCATGTGAGCCCTGATCCGGAATCCGCTGTGCGGTTGATGGCCTCATCGCCCAGCAGGCAGGCTCCCACAGTGGACTGTATTCCAGTCTTCAAAGGTGGGAGCCAGCCTGCTGGCGATGACGCCATGAAAGGCGCCGCAGGACTCAGGCCTCGCCGGTGTCCTTGATCAAATGCGCCGCCAGGGTTCGCAACGGGCCCAACTGACGGCAGATCAACGCCAGTTGCGTCTGCACCAGCCGCTGCCCCTCATCGATCTCGTCCGGCATCTGCTCCAGCGCGTTGGCCAGCGCTTCTTCCTCGTCGCTCTGGATCGCGATCGGCTGCTTGCTCGCCAGGCCCTGGGCGATGTCGTCGATGCTGGAGGCCAGGCTGACGCCGGCGCCGTCGATCAGGTGCTCGCGTACGTCCTCCGGCAAGCGGGTTTCCCGGTGCGCGCCCAGGCCCGAGAGATAACTGAGCAGGGTGTGCGACAGCACCAGGAAGCGGAACCCGACGTCGGCCTCCTTACGGAAATGCCCAGGCTCCATGAGCATGTTCGCCAGGGTGGTGGACAGCGCCGCGTCGGCGTTGTGCGCGTTGCGCCGGGCCAGCCGGTAGGCGAGGTCGTCGCTCTTGCCGGCGGCGTACTGCTGCATGATCTGGCGCAGGTAGATGCTGTTGCAGGTCAGGGTGTTGGCCAGCACCTTGTTCAGGCGCCGGCCCTGCCAGTCCGGCAGGAACAGGAACACCGCCAGGCCCGCGATCAGGCTGCCCAGCAGGGTGTCGAGCAGGCGCGGGACGAACAGGCCGTAGCCGTCGCCCACCTGGTTGAAGCAGAACAGCACCATGATGGTGATCGCCGCGGTCGCCACGGTGTAGCGCGTGGTGCGGTTGGTGAAGAACACCACGCCGGCGGCGATGGCGAAGCACGACTGCACCAGCGGGCTGGGGAACAGGTCGAACAGCGCCCAGGCCACGGTCAGGCCGATGGCGGTGCCGAGGATCCGCTGGCCGAGCTTGCGCCGGGTGGCGCCGTAGTTCGGCTGGCAGACGAACAGCGTGGTGAGGATGATCCAGTAGCCCTGCGAAGGGTGGATCAGGTGCACCATGCCGTAGCCGATGCTCAAGGCCAGCGGCAGGCGCAGGGCGTGGCGGAACAGCAGCGAGGTCGGCGTCAGTTGCGTGCGCAGGCGCGTCCACACGTCCTTGAGGTTGCGCGGCGAACGGTCGAGCAGGCTGCTGTCGGTGGCGTCGGCCAGGGCGTCGGGGTTGCTGGCGTCGCTGAGCAGGCGGTCGAGGGTGCCGAGGTTGGCCGCCAGCGCCCGCAGCGAACGCAGCAGGCCGCGCCAGGCCGGGTTGCTCTGGATGCGCAGGTGTTCGAGGGAGGCGTGCAGGTCGCCCAACGCTTCGGCGAAGCTGGCGTCGTAGATGAACGGCTGGCGCATCTGGATCGATTCGGCCAGCGCCCGGCAGGCCTTGCCTTGCTGGCGCAGCAGGCGCTGGCAGCGGAACAGCACGTCGCTGTGGAAGAACGCGTCGGCCAGGGCGTTGTACGGGTAGTGCGAGGAACTGGCGCGCTCGTGGATGTCCTGGGCCAGGAAGTACAGCTTCAGGTAGCGGCTGACCTTGGAGCCTGGGCGACCGTTGCCGACCCGGTGCAGGATGATTTCCTTGGCGGTGTTGAGTGCCGCCACCACCCGGCCGTTCTGCTGCGCCAGCTCCAGGCGCCGGGCCTCGACGTCCAGTTGGCGGATCGGCTCGAACAGCGAGGCCTTGAGCTTGAGGTAGTAGCCCAGCTCGCGGAACAGCCGCGCCAGGCTCTGCTGCACCGGCTGGTTGGAGAACAACGCCTGCCACAGCACCGACAGCAGCCCGTACCACGCGGCGCCGGCCACCAGCAGCATCGGTTCGTGCCAGAAATCGCTGACCGCGCCGCCGCGCTGGTCGACGCCGATCATCGTGTACACCGACAGGATCAACGTCGCCGAGGCGATCGCCCCGTAGCGCTCGCCCAAGGCGCCGAGCATGGTCAGGCCGAAACTGGCCAGCGCCAGGGCGATGACGAACACGACGGGGTAGGGGAACAACAGCTCCACCGACAGCGCGGCGACGCTGAAGCAGACCAGCGTCACCGCCAGCGCGTTGAGGCGGCCTTGCCAGCTGTCGTCGGTCTCGGCCAGGGCGCTGGCGATGATCCCCAGGAACAGCGGGATCAGCAGCCCCATTTCATCCTGGAACCAGCACAGCGCCATGCTGCCGGTCAGGGCGATGAACACCCGCACGCTGTAGCTGAACTTGTCCAGCGCCCACAGGCGCCGCAAAGACTGACGAAACGAGGTCGAGGACATGAAATGCGAAGGCCTTCCGAGGCGATGCCGCTAAATTGAGCCAGTAATGACGCCGACGCAATGGCGCCGATCACATCGGACAGCAAAAAGTGTTCCTTGCATTGGTTTTGCCAAGCTCAATGTCCGAGGTTGGCAAAGAAACCTGTGGGAGCTGCGGTGCGACGATTCGACTTGCCAGAGATGGCTGACTGTCAGGCAACTACGATGTTGGCTCTACCGGCCTTATCGCTGGCAAGCCAGCTCCCACAGAAATTGCGTTTCATGTTTGAAAACGGATCAGACGTACTGCGCCGCCGCGTAGCCCGAGGCCCAGGCCCACTGGAAGTTGAAGCCGCCCAGGTGCCCGGTGACGTCGAGCACTTCGCCGACGAAGTACAGGCCCGGGCTTTTCAGCGATTCCATGGTCTTGGACGACACTTCCCGAGTATCGACGCCGCCCAGCGTGACTTCGGCGGTGCGGTAGCCCTCGGTGCCCGCCGGCACGACTTTCCAGCTGCCGAGCTTGTCGGCGATGTCCGCCAGCTCCGCGTGGGTGTACTGCTTCATCGGCTTGGAGGTGAACCAGTTGTCCGCCAGCAGGGTGGCCATCTTCTTGGTGAAGATTTCCCCGAGCAGGGTCTTCAGTTCGCTGTTCGGGCGTTCGGCCTGCTGCTGTTGCAGCCAGCCGGCGGCGTCGTGGTCCGGCAGCAGGTTGATCTCCACCGTGTCGCCGGATTCCCAGAACGACGAGATCTGCAGGATCGCCGGGCCGCTGAGGCCGCGGTGGGTGAACAGGATGTTCTCGCGAAAGCTCTGGCCGTTGCAGCTGACCAGGCAATCGACCGAGGTGCCCGACAGTTCGCCGCACAGGTCCTTGAGCTGGTCGGTGATGGTGAACGGCACCAGCCCGGCGCGGGTCGGCAGCAGTTCGTGGCCGAACTGCCTGGCCACCTGATAGCCGAAGCCGGTGGCGCCCAGGGTCGGGATCGACAGGCCGCCGGTGGCGATCACCAGCGACTGGCACTGGACCTGGCCGAGGGTGGTGTCGAGCAGGTAGCCGCCTTCGGTCTTCTCGATGGTCTGGATCGAGGTGTCCAGGCGCAGTTCGACGCCCACTTGGTCGCACTCGTCGAGGAGCATGCCGAGGATGTCGCTGGACTTGTTGTCGCAGAACAGCTGGCCGAGCTTCTTCTCGTGGTACGGCACGCCGTGCTTGGCGACCAGGCCGATGAAGTCCCACTGGGTGTAGCGGGCCAGGGCGGATTTGCAGAAATGCGGGTTCTGCGACAGGAAATTGCCGGCCTCGGTGTACATGTTGGTGAAGTTGCAGCGCCCGCCGCCCGACATCAGGATTTTCTTGCCGGCCTTGTTCGCGTGGTCGAGCAGCAGCACCTGGCGCCCACGCCCGGCGGCGGTCAGGGCACACATCAAACCGGCGGCGCCGGCGCCAATGATCACGACTTCGGTAGAGCGCAAAACGGTGTCCTCACACAAATTTCAAAATCACCGGAACCCCCTGTAGGAGCGGGCAGGCTCGCTCCTACAGGTGTGTTGCTCTTACAAAATTCGCACCCGCAGCGAACGGCCCTTGATCTTGCCGCTGTTGAGCCGCGCCAGGGCCTGTTTGGCGATGCCGCGCTCCACCGCCACGTAGGCCTGGAAGTCGAAGATCGCGATCTTGCCCACCTGGGCGCCGGGAATGCCCGCGTCGCCGGTGAGGGCGCCGAGGATGTCGCCCGGACGCACCTTGTCCTTGCGCCCGGCGGCGATGCACAGGGTGCTCATGGCCGGCAGCAGCGGGCCGCCGCCCTGGGACTTGAGGTTGTCCACCTGATCCCAGTTCAGCGGGGCCTTCTGGCGCTCTTCGATGGCCCGTGCGCGGTGCGCTTCCGACGGCGCCACCAGGCTGACCGCGATGCCTTTCTCGCCGGCCCGGCCGGTGCGGCCGACGCGGTGGATGTGGACTTCGGAGTCGCGGGCCAGTTCGACGTTGATCACCATGTCCAGCGCATCGATGTCCAGGCCGCGGGCGGCGACGTCGGTGGCCACCAGCACCGAGGTGCTGCGGTTGGCGAACATCGCCAGCACCTGGTCGCGGTCGCGCTGCTCCAGGTCGCCGTGCAGGCCGACGGCCGAGATGCCCTTGGCGGTCAGGTGGTCGACGGTCTCCTGCACCTGCTGCTTGGTGAAGCAGAACGCCACGCAGGAAGCCGGGCGGAAGTGGCCGAGCACCTTGGTCACCGCGCTCAGGCGATCTTCGGGGGCGATCTCGTAGAAACGCTGTTCGATCTGGCTGTCGTCGTGCAGGGCCTCGACCTTCACCTGCTGCGGATCGCGCATGAAGTTCGACGCCAGCTGCTTGATGCCCGCCGGATACGTGGCGGAGAACAGCAGCGTCTGGCGGCGCGCCGGGGTCTGGCCGAGGATGTCTTCGATGGCGTCGTAAAAGCCCATGTCGAGCATGCGGTCGGCTTCGTCCAGCACCAGGGTGTTGAGGCCGTCGAGCACCAGGGTGCCCTTGCTCAGGTGCTGCTGGATGCGCCCCGGCGTGCCGACGATGATGTGCGCGCCGTGCTCCAGCGAAGCGATCTGCGGGCCGAAGGGCACGCCGCCGCACAGGGTCAGCACTTTGATGTTGTCTTCGGCGCGGGCCAGGCGGCGGATTTCCTTGGCCACCTGGTCGGCCAGCTCGCGGGTCGGGCACATCACCAGCGCCTGGCAGCCGAAGTAGCGCGGGTTGATCGGGTTCAGCAGGCCGATGCCGAACGCGGCGGTCTTGCCGCTGCCGGTCTTGGCCTGGGCGATCAGATCCAGCCCCTTGAGGATCACCGGCAAGCTCTGCGCCTGGATCGGCGTCATCTGGGCGTAACCGAGGGAGTCGAGGTTAGCCAGCATGGCGGCGGACAGCGGCAAAGTGTTGAAAGCGGTGGCGATGGTGGTCACGGGACGGGCCTGCAAAACAAAATGTCGCGCAGTGTACCAGCACCGTGCCACTTTCCTCGAAAGTTCTGGACGAACAGCGGTCAATGTTCGATGTGCTGCTCCGCGCTGCGCACGCGCCGCCCGTCGTCCTTCGACAACTGGGAGAAGATCGTGGCCGCCAGCATCGCCATCACGCCCACCGTCACGAACGTCAGCTGGAACGCGCCCAGGACGGTGTCGACGCCGTCGTTGCCGATCTGCGCGGTGAACCCGCCCAGCAGCGCGCCGGCGCAGGCCACGCCCAGGCTCAGCGACAGCTGCGCCACCACCGACAGCAGGCTGTTGCCGCTGCTGGCGCTGGCGTCGTCGAGGTCGATCAGGGTCACGGTGTTCATGGCGGTGAACTGCAGCGAGTTGATCGCCCCCAGGATCGCCAGCAGGCACAGCAGCAGCCAGTACGGCGTCTGCTCGCTGACCAGGCCCATGCTCGCCAGCATGATCCCCAGCGCCAAGGTGTTGCCGGTGAGCACGATGCGGTAGCCCAGGCGCTCGATCAGCGGCCGCGCCACCCACTTGGCGACCATCGCCGCAGCGGCCAGCGGCAGCATGCTCATCCCGGCCTGGGACGGCGAATAGCCCAGCGCCACCTGCAGCAGCAAGGGCACCAGGAACGGCAGGGCGCCGCTGCCCAGGCGGGCGAACAGGTTGCCGAGGATGCCGACGGCGAAGGTGCGGGTCTTGAACAGCGACGGCGCGAACAGCGGATTGTCGATGTGCCCGGCGCGCAGCCAGTAGGCCGCCAGGCACGCCAGCCCGGCGAACAGCAGCAGCATCACCCGCAGGTGCGGCAGGTGCAGTTCGCCCAGGCCTTCCATGGCGATGGTGATCAGGATCATCGCCGCGCCGAACAGCACAAAGCCCATGCTGTCGAAGCGCGTGCGCTCGCTGCCGCGCAGGTCGGGGATGAACTTCCACACCGCGTAGCAGCCGATGACGCCCACCGGCAGGTTGATCAGGAAGATCCAGTGCCACGTCAGGTACTCCACCATCCAGCCGCCCATGGTCGGGCCGATCAGCGGGCCGAGCAGGCCGGGGATGGTGATGAAGCCCATGATCCGCACCAGTTCGGAGCGCGGGTAGGCGCGCAGCACCACCAGCCGTCCGACCGGCAGCATCAGCGCGCCGCCCAGGCCCTGGATCACTCGGGCGCCCACCAGCATGCTCAGGCTGCCCGACAGCGCACAAAGCAACGAGCCGAGGCTGAACAGCAGGATGGCGCCGAAGAAGATCTTCTTGGTGCCGAAGCGGTCGGCGATCCAGCCCGAGGCCGGAATCAAGAGGGCCACGGTGAGCATGTAGGCGATGACCACGCCCTGCATGCGCAGCGGGTCTTCGGCCAGGTCCTGTGCCATGGCGGGCAGGGCGGTGTTGAGGATCGTCCCGTCGAGGGACTGCATGAAGAAAGCGATGGCCACGACCCACGGCAACCAGCGGGCGGTGATGGCGTCAATCGGCGTGCGGTCGGGCATGGAACCTCTTGCGATGGTCGGGTAACCGGACAACCTGCGGGGGCGGGCCGGCCTGCGAAGAGGCCGTTTCATCCGA
The DNA here is from genome assembly GCF_002112745.1 of Pseudomonas sp. B7(2017). Classification (NCBI taxonomy): domain Bacteria; kingdom Pseudomonadati; phylum Pseudomonadota; class Gammaproteobacteria; order Pseudomonadales; family Pseudomonadaceae; genus Pseudomonas; species Pseudomonas sp. B7(2017). Next base: position 592,967 of record NZ_NEIP01000001.1, read on the forward strand.
CATCCCTGTCGATTGACCCACCGCTTTGGCGGCCAAGCCCGTTCCCGCAGGTCTTGTGTTTACAGGGTCAGCGTCAACCGGCTGACCAGCGCCCCCGGCAACAGCGCCGAAGACGTGTTGCGCTGGCTGTACGTGCTGGCCGACAGCAGCAGTTCCCGTTCGGCGGTCAGGGCTTCCAGCTGCGAACCCAGCAGGCTGTAGGCGCTGTCGTCGAAGCGCATGGTGCTGACCGGCGCCTGGATCCGGCCGTCCTCGACCCAGAAGGTCGCGAAGCGGGTCATGCCGGTCAGGCGCGCCGCCGGTTGGTCCGAGTAGTTCAGGTACCACAGGTTGCTGATGTACAGCCCGGTGCCCAATTGCTTGAGGATCTCGTCCTGGGGCAGTTGGCCTGCGGCCATGTTCAGCGCGCTCGGCGCTTCGCCGCCGCCGGCGCCGTTGGCGGCCAGGCCGTATTCGGCGGCGCTGCGCGAGCCCACCAGACGGTCGCCGGCCTTGCCTTCGACGATCAGGCGCAGGTCGCTGCGCGGATAGCCTTCACCGGAAAACGCCGGGCTCAACGAGCCGCTGACCTGCTCGTCGACGCAGACCAGCGGGCTGAAGGCCTGATCGCCGGCATACAGCTTCTGCAGCGGGCTGCTCTTGCTGGCGATCGACTGGGCCGAGAATCCACCCCAGCTGAGCATGCCCATGATTTCCTCCAGCGCCGCCGGCGCCAGGTACGCCCGGTACTGCCCCGGCGCCAGGGTGCGCAGCGGCCGGCCGAGAAATTCCAGTTGCTCGCGGGCCTGGGCGAAGCGCTGGGCGAAGCCTTCGCGGCTCCAGTCGTGGCCGGCGTAGCTGGCCTTCACGGCCTGGCCGTTGTCGTGGAACAGGCTGAAGTCGAAATTGAAGCTGTTGGCCTGGTGCCAGCCGAACGCCCCCGAGGAGCTGGCGAAACCGCGGCTGATCGGCCCGGCGGCATAGAAGCCCACCAGATCCAGGCCGGCGGCGGCTTCGGTGATCTGCGCCACCACGTCTTCGGTGTCCGGCAGGGGATGTTCCTGCACGCTCTGGCTCTGCCAGCGGTTGTGGTTGAGCAGCAGGTACGGATCCTGCGGCAGCAGCGGCACGGTCTCGCGAAGCTGCTGCAGGCCTTCGGCCAGGCGTTGCAGGTCGGTTTCCGGCTCGCCGGACAGGGTGATCTGCAAGTCCGCATGGCGGCCGTCGTCGATCAGTTTCAGCCCGATGTTGGCCTGCTGCACCTGCCCGGCCTGACGCACCTTGGCGTGGTTGAAACGCACGAACGCCGAGGACTCGGCGGCGTAGCTGAGGGTGAATTGTTCCGGTTCGCGCACGGCGTCATGCAGCCAGTCGACCAGCGCCTTGAAGGCGGCGCTTCCGTTCCTGGAAATACTCATCAGGCGTCTCCCCCAAACACATCAACGTTGCTGAATACGCAGGCCGGCGAGGCGTGGCCGACGCGGATCACCTGGTTCGGCTCGCCCTTGCCGCAGTTGGGCGTGCCCAGCACGCGGGTGGTGCCGGCGTCGCCGACGGCGCGCAGGCTCTTCCAGAAGTGCGCGGAAATGCCCCGGTAGTTCGGGTTCTTCACCACGCCCTTGAGTTCGCCGTTCTCGATCAGTTGGCCCCACTCGCAGCCGAACTGGAATTTGTTGCGGGCATCGTCGATCGACCATGAGCGGTTGGTGCTCATGAGGATGCCGTGCTCGATGCCGTTGATCAGTTGCGCCAGCGACTGGTCGCCCGGCTCGATGTTGAGGTTGGCCATGCGGTCGATGGGCGGGCGGTTCCAACCGCAGGCGCGGCTGTTGGCGACGCCGTCGAGGCCGGCGCGGAACTGCGACAGCGCCCCGCCCAGCGGCCGCACCAGCAGGCCTTCGCGGATCAGGAACTGCTTGCTGGCGGCGCTGCCGTCATCGTCGTGGCCGTAGCTGGCCAGCTCTTCGGGAATGTCCGGGTCGAAGGTCACGTTGAGCAGCTTCGAGCCGTACTGCAGGGTGCCGAAGTCGGCGGCGGTGACGAAACTGGTGCCGGCGTAGTTGCGTTCGTCGCCCAGGATCCGGTCCAGCTCCAGCGGGTGGCCGATGGACTCGTGGATCTGCAGCATCATCTGGTCGGGCATCAGCAGAAGGTCGCGCGGCCCTTGCGGGGCGTTCGGCGCCAGCAGCAGCTGCAGCGCCTGGTCGGCCACTTGCGGGCCGGCGCCGATCAGGCCGCAGCGGCGCACCACGTCCATGCCGCCCTGCTGGCCGAAGTTCTCCCGGCCCAGGCTGCGGGTCTGGCTGTCGTTGCCGTCGTAGGCGGTGACGTCCAGGCCGGGGTAGATGAAGCGCTGGGCCTGGCGCAGTTCGGCGCCGGCGCTGCTCAGGTAGATCTGCTCGACATGGGTGATGCCCAGGCTCACTTCCCAGTTCACCAGGCGCTCATCCTTTGGCACCGAGGCGGACTCCGCGCCGAGCAGCTCGAAGCATTCGCTCAGGGACGGGAGGGGTTGGTCGAGGTGGGGCGAGAAGTAGTCGGCGCGGTCGCCGGACACCGGCTGCTCGCGCAGGTCGAGCAGGGCGTGGGGCTTGAGCCGCCGGGCCTGCTGTTCGGCGCGGTCGAGGGCGGCCTGCAGGCCCTGCTGCGACAGGTCGTTGGTGGCGGCGTAGGCTTCGACGCCGTTGACCCGCACGGTGAGCATCGCACCTTCGTCGCGGCGCAGGCTCGGCGGCTCGGCGACGTTCTTGCGCACCGACAGGTACTGGCCGGACTCGCGCACATAGCGCAAGGAAAAGAATTCGGCACCCGTGCGCAGGGCAGCGAAGCGCTGCTTGAGCCGGGGGTGGAAATCGAACATTCGGAAACCTCCTTGTCATGGAGTAGCGGCGAAGCGGATTCGGCGGGGAGGGGTGATGCGATGGGGCGAGGACTAGAGTAGGCCTGCGTGGGGGTAGGATCAAGGGCATTGCGAGAGAGGGAAAATGCTCTCTGAATGTCAGACGTTGTACCTGACAGGTGAGGGTTCGTGAGCCTGCCAGGCTCACGAGGGTCACTTGGAGGGGTTGCCGGGCGCTTCAGCTGCTCAAATGAAACGCGAGCAGGTAAATCGCCAGGCTGCCCAGGAAGCTCGGCAGAATCTGCCTGGTCTTCGCGACGACGACGAACGTTCCCGCCAACAGCAGTATCTTCAGCGCATCGAGAACCTGAAACTGCTGCAACAGGCTCGGGCCGTCTAGCTTTCCAAACGCCGTGTCGTAGACGATCACTCCTAGCATGGCTTGAGCGCTGTAACTGACGAATCGATAGAAAGAACCCTGGGTACGGGTTAATGCAGGTGCATTTTTGAAGGCAAACGGCAGTGCGCGAAATGCAAGCGCCGTCAGTGCGCCAAAGCCGATCAGCAACCAAATCGTCATCGGGAAGCCAATCCTTGGGTCGAGCCATTTTCAATCATCACGATCAGACCGCCGATCAGAAAGGGTGTGATTAACAGGTTGTAGTCCTTGAGCAGCAACACGAGCAGTGGAGCGCTGACGAAACCGAGCCAATAGCTGGACACCTCCCCATGGTTCGGCCAGTGCTTGCCGGCCAGCGCCGTGAACTGAAGGGGCAGCAGCATTGTTATGGCGGCGGCGATGACCGGCGAAGTGAGCCCAGCACCCGCGACAAACCCGATCCAGGTGCAGACTGCCGAAACAGCGAAGATGGGGGTGCCCACCCCGATGAGATAGGCGAACGGAAACTCCGCGTTTTGCTTGAAGCGCGTTATGCATGCAGTGAAGACCGAGGGCGTGAACAGAATGAGCGAAGCCAGGATCTTTCCCGTCGGCGTTTCCTTGAAGTAGGGCGCCAGCGTCGTTGAAAGCAAGACGAAGCGAGCATTGAGCGCCAACACGATCGGTATCAGAAACCATCCCTCGCCATGGTTCTGAATGAGCAGGAACTGCAGTGGCGTAGAAAAGATCAACAAGGTCGTCGCAAGGGTCTGATTCAACGTCAGTGCCTGGGCCGAACCTGTCATGCCGATCGACAGGTACAGAAAGATGAACGCGACCCCGAAGGTGATCGAGTCGCGGCCTCCTTCTCCAAGTGCCTTGGCGAAAGGCGAAAGAGAGGTCTGTAGGCCACCCTTCATCAAGCGGCTTCCAGCGCGGCGTATTTCCCGTCAAGCGAGTAGTACTGCTTGCGGGGCCCTTTGCTGCGAAACAGTAGGCGTGGCGTCGTGCTGTATGTCGAGTTTGCCGTCTGTGAGCGAACCTCATCCGCGCTGATGTTCAGTATGGGGCGCGCGTGCAGGATCTTGTGATTGGCAACGATCAGGAAGGTGCCAGTCTGTGCGGTGGAGACATTGCTCTTGGCGGTTGAGATATTGGCCCTGATCTTGTCCAGAACTTGTTGGCCACCATTGATTGCTCGCATCCGTTCACCGCAATGGGTATCGATGCGGAAATCCAGTGAAAACTGGTAGCCATATGTTTCGCTGTATTCAACGATGTTTCGGATTCGCTTTTTCGAGCCGTCGACATTCTTTCCGGAAATGAATTCCGCTTGCGTGCTCAGGAGCGTTTCAATGTCTTCGTCATCAAGGCATTGAAGTAAGTCAGCAGGGTAGTAATAAGCGGTCGGTGTATGGGTGGTGTCACGGCAAACGGTGAGCGCAAGATAGTCGACGTTCAGGCTTTCATAAAGGTCATCAGAGTGCGGAGTGATGTCACCGTACCCATTTCCCCATTCGCGGTACTTTTCGGCGCTCGGTTTCAGGTACAGCGCCTTGTGGTCTTCATATTCGTACTTAATGTCTGTCAGGTGGAACAGATCGGCCAGTGCCTCATGGACGGTCAGCGCCAGTTCTGGAGAGTCGGTCGTGAATATGTTGGTGATGCAGACCGCCGCCACGCCGCTCTTGGCGATGCCGACTTTGCCGAAGTAGGCGATGTGGTCAGGATGGAGATAGGTCATGAAAATATTCGTAAGCTCTATCTTGAGCGTATGAATATCCCTTTCTTTATTTTTGCTCCACCACGACTCAATGGTTCCGCTGATGTAGTCGAAGTCTAGCGAGATGGTTTTTTCGTTGGAGAGTTCGTGTCGAAAGAATTCAACGGAGTTGTATTGGTCTTTATGGCTGCGCACGGTTGGCCTTCCTTGGTGGGTGATTTTCTGGCGCGCATATTAGTGTTTTTGATAGACGGGTAAAGAATGTAATTGTTGCGGTTTTTGTTTTCTTGGAGAGTGTCTTTTTGGAAACTTTCTTATATGAGAGTCGAAATTAAAAAGCCGCCAGTTTCGCAGGGAAACTGGCGGCTTTCGTTTGCGCTGACAGTTGAGCCGTCAGTGCGCTGCGGAGCTCACTTCACGCAGCGGCTTGCCTTTGACCGGCGCATCGCCGGCCACGTAGTAGGCGGCCTTGCTGCGCGGCAGCGGCTGACGGCCGCGGATCTTGTCGGCGATTTTCTCGGCCATCATGATCGTCGGCGCGTTCAGGTTGCCGGTGGTGATGATCGGCATGATCGAGGCATCGACCACGCGCAGGCCCTGCATGCCGTGGACGCGGCCCTGGCCGTCGACCACCGCCATCTCGTCGGTGCCCATCTTGCACGAGCAGGACGGGTGGAACGCGGTTTCGGCGTGCTCGCGGATGAACTTGTCCAGCTCTTCATCGGTTTGCACTTCGATGCCCGGGCTGATCTCGCGGCCGCGGAAGGCGTCCAGCGCTGGCTGCTGCATGATTTCGCGGGTCAGGCGGATGCCGTCGCGGAATTCCTGCCAGTCCTGCTCGGTGGCCATGTAGTTGAACAGGATGCTCGGGTGCTGGCGCGGATCCTTGGACTTGAGCTGGATGCGGCCGCGGCTCGGCGAGCGCATGGAACCCATGTGCGCCTGGAAGCCGTGCTCCTGCACGCCGTTGCTGCCGTTGTAATTGATCGCCACCGGCAGGAAGTGGTACTGGATGTTCGGCCAGGCGAACTCAGGACGGGTGCGGATGAAGCCGCCGGCCTCGAACTGGTTGCTGGCGCCGATGCCGGTGCCGTTGAACAGCCACTCGGCACCGATGGCCGGCTGGTTGTGCCACAGCAGCGACGGGTACAGGGACACCGGCTGGGTGCAGGCGAACTGCAGGTACAGCTCCAGATGGTCCTGCAGGTTCTCGCCGACGCCCGGCAGGTCGTGGACCACCGGAATGTCGAGGCTTTCCAGCAGCTTCGCAGGGCCCACGCCGGAACGCTGCAGCAGTTGCGGCGAGGCGATGGCGCCGGAGCAGACGATGATTTCCTTGCGCGCCTTGGCTTCGACGCGCTCTTCGGCGGAGCCGACCAGGTAACGCACGCCAACCGCACGCTTGCCTTCGAACAGCACTTTGTCGGCCAGGGCGTGGGTGACGATGGTCAGGGTCGAGCGCTTCTTGGCGGTGTCCAGGTAGCCGCGGGCGGTGGAGGACCGGCGGCCTTTCGGCGTCACGGTGCGGTCCATCGGGCCGAAGCCTTCCTGCTGGTAGCCGTTCAGGTCTTCGGTGCGCGGGTAGCCGGCCTGCACGCCGGCTTCGACCATGGCGTGGAACAGCGGGTTGTTGCCGGCCTTCGGCGTGGTCACGCTGACCGGGCCTTCGCCGCCGTGGTAGTCGTTCGGGCCGATGTCGCGGGTTTCCGCCTTGCGGAAATACGGCAGGCAGTCCAGGTAGGACCAGTCTTCCAGGCCCGGCAATTGCGCCCAGCCGTCGTAGTCCATCGCGTTGCCGCGGATGTAGCACATGCCGTTGATCAGCGACGAGCCGCCCAGGCCCTTGCCGCGGCCGCATTCCATCCGGCGGCCGTCCATGAACGGCTCAGGATCGGTTTCGTAGGCCCAGTTGTAGCGGCGGCCCTGCAGCGGGAAGGCCAGCGCGGCCGGCATCTGGGTACGGAAGTCGAGACGGTAGTCCGGGCCGCCGGCTTCGAGCAGCAGGACGGTGACGCCCTCGTCTTCGGTCAGGCGGGTGGCCAGGGTGTTACCGGCCGAGCCGGCACCGACGATGATGTAATCGAATACTTGGGACATTGAATGCACCCTCTTTGAAGTTGGTCAGATCAAGGCCGGATGAGTGCTGCGCACTCAATCGCCAGCAGGCTGGCTCCCACAGGGGTACGCATTCCATTGTGGGAGCGAGCCTGCTCGCGAAGGCGGCCTCGCGAGCAATGAAGGACTCGGGTCTCAGAACACCGAGACGTAATCGCCCAGCTCGACCTGTACCGATTTGATGCGTGTGTAGTTGGTCAGCGAGCTGATGCCGTTCTCGCGGCCGACGCCCGACTGCTTGTAGCCGCCGACCGGCATCTTCGCGTCGGACTCGCCCCAGGCGTTGATCCAGCAGATGCCCGCTTCCAGCTGATGAATCACGCGGTGGGCGCGGTTCAGGTCGCGGGTGACGATGCCGGCGGCCAGGCCGAAGTCTGTGTCGTTGGCGCGGCGGATCACTTCTTCTTCGGTTTCGTAGGTCAGGATCGCCATGACCGGGCCGAAGATCTCTTCGCGCACGATGGTCATGTCGTCGGTGCAGTCGGTGAACACGGTCGGTGCCACGAATGCGCCCTTGGCGAAGTCGCCGTCGGTCATGCGCTCGCCGCCGCACAGCACGCGTGCGCCTTCTTCCTTGCCCTTGGCGATGTAGCCCAACACGCTTTCCATGTGGGCGAAGCTGACCAGCGGGCCGAAGTTGGTGTTTTCGTCTTCAGGGTTGCCGACGCGGATGCGGGCGACGCGCTCGACGATCTTGGCTTCGAAGGCCGCTTTCAGGTGGCTCGGCACGAACACGCGGGTGCCGTTGGTGCAGACCTGACCGGAGCTGTAGAAGTTGGCCATCATGGCGGTGTCGGCGGCGCGGTCCAGGTCGGCGTCGTCGCAGATGATCAGCGGGGACTTGCCGCCCAGTTCCATGGTCACGTCCTTCAGGGACGAGGCCGAGGCGCTGGCCATGACTTTCTTGCCGGTGTCGGTGCCGCCGGTGAAGGAGACTTTCTCGATGCGCGGGTGCTCGGTCAGCCAGGTGCCGACTTCGCGGCCGCTGCCGGTCAGGACGTTGAACACGCCGTTCGGCAGGCCGGCTTCGGTGTAGATCTCGGCCAGTTTCAGGGTGGTCAGCGAGGTGACTTCGCTCGGCTTGAAGATCATCGCGTTGCCGGCGGCCAGGGCCGGGGCCGATTTCCACAGGGCGATCTGGATCGGGTAGTTCCACGCGCCGATGCCGGCGACCACGCCCAGCGGCTCGCGGCGGGTGTAGACGAAGGAGGTGTCGCGCAGCGGGATCTGCTCGCCTTCGATGGCCGGCACCAGGCCTGCGTAGTATTCCAGCACGTCGGCGCCGGTGACGATGTCGACGTACTTGGTTTCGGAGTAGGCCTTGCCGGTGTCCAGGGTTTCCAGCGCAGCCAGCTCATCGTTGCGCTCGCGCAGGATGTCGACGGCGCGGCGCAGGATGCGCGAGCGCTCCATGGCGGTCATCGAGGCCCAGATCTTCTGGCCCTTTTCGGCGCTGACCACGGCGCGCTCCACGTCTTCCTTGGTGGCGCGCTGCACGTGGGCGAGGACTTCGCCGTTAGCCGGGTTGATGGCTTCGAAGGTGGCATCGCTGCCGGCGTCGGAGTACGCGCCATCGATGTAGAGTTTTTGCAGTTCGAAACGGGCCATAAAGTCCTCGCAAGTGCATGAGTGGTTGGCTGCCGCCATGGCGGCGGTTCAGGGGCCGAGCGTTTTCTGTGTGCTCTGGCTCGCCTGCTTGGCCAGTTGGAAGTCCATGTATTCGTAAGCGATCCGTTGCGCCTGCTCGGTGTCGAAAGCGTCTCCCGACAGCGCGCCGCGCAACCACAAGCCGTCGATCAACGCTGCCAGTCCGCGTGCGGCGTTGCGCGCCTCTTCGAGCGGCAACGCGCGGCGGAACTCGCAGCACAGGTTGGAATACAGACGGTGATCGTTGATCCGCTGCAACCTGTGCAAAGACGGCTGGTGCATGCTGGTGGCCCAGAAGGCCAGCCAGGTTTTCATTGCCGGGCCATTGACCTGGCTGGCGTCGAAGTTACCTTCGATGATCACCTGCAGATGAGCCCGGGGGCTGTTGTCTGCCAGCGCCTGACGGCGCGCGGTGACGCTCTCGCTGAGGGCGGTCATCAGATACCGCATCGTGGCGGCGATCAGGCCGTTCTTGTCCTGAAAGTAGTGACTGATGATGCCGTTCGAGACACCGGCCAAACGGGCGATCAGCGCAATGCTGGCGTCCCCCATCCCGACCTGGTCGACGGCCTGCAACGTGGCTTCGATCAGTTGTTGGCGGCGGATGGGTTGCATACCGACCTTGGGCATCTTGCACATCTCCTTAGGCCTTCCGGCAGCCGCGCAACGGCTGTCGGATCGAGGGCCAGTCTATTTTGTTTTGATTGAACGTTCAATCAACAAAGAATAAGATCTGCGACAAATCGTCGCTGCCTACAGGTTTTTCCTACGTGTAAATGGCGATAAACCGACATCCGAAAATGCTCGAAACCTGCGTGGGGCAAGGCGCGGTTCGGCGTTCGATGGACGTGTTGAATGGGCAAGACGCTTGGGGCCAGGTTTCGGATGAATGTCCGGGTCATGGCCACGACGGCGATTCGCGGTGCCATCTCTGCAGGTTCGGGCTTTTTCGGGGTGTCTTTATATCACCCGCCGGTCGGCTGCCAACTCACCGATTGGTCGGGTTCCGTGTTGCCTTGTGTTCTTCTCTCGCACTGCCTGGAGCATTTGTGCCATGAGTTCTGCCTCGCTAATAAAGACCCCGCCCGAGAAGGTGACGGTCAACGGTTGGGTGTTCTACACCTCGACCGCGCTGATTCTGCTGTTGACCGCCATCCTGATCGCCGCCCCGCAAGAGGCGGGCAGGTTGCTCGGTGTGGCCCAGGCCTGGCTGTCCCGCAGCTTCGGCTGGTACTACATGGTGGTGATCGCCGCCTATCTGGTGTTCGTGGTGGGGCTGGCGTTTTCGTCCTACGGCAAGCTCAAGCTGGGCAGCAAGGACGATACCCCCGATTTCAGCTACGGCGCCTGGGCGGGGATGCTGTTCTCGTCGGGCATCGGCATCTCGCTGCTGTACTTCGGCGCCTCCGAGCCGCTGGACCACTACTTCAACCCGCCGGAAGGCGCTTCGGCCACCAACCTGGCCGCGCGTCAGGCGGTGCAGCTGACGTTCCTGCACTGGGGCCTGCACGGCTGGGCGATCTACGCCCTGGTCGGCCTGGCCGTGGCGTACTTCGCTTACCGTCACAACCAGCCGCTGGCCTTGCGTTCGGCGCTGTACCCGCTGGTCGGCGAGCGTTGGGTCAAGGGCGGCGCCGGTCATGCGGTGGACGGCTTCGGCATGTTCGTGACCCTGCTGGGCCTGGTGACTAACCTGGGCATCGGTTCGCTGCAAGTGGCGTCGGGCCTGGAAAACCTGTTCGGCATGGAGCACAGCAACACCAACCTGCTGATCGTGATCATCGTGATGAGCACCGTGGCGACCATCGCCGCCGTGTCCGGTGTGGAGAACGGCATCCGCCGCCTGTCCAACCTCAACATCATGCTGTTCAGCGGCCTGCTGATCTTCGTGCTGCTGTTCGGCCCGACCCTGCACCTGCTCAACGGCTTCGTGCAGAACATCGGCGACTACCTCAACGGCGTGGTGCTCAAGACCTTCGATCTCTACGTGTATGAAGGCGACAGCGCCAAGTCCGACCGCTGGCTGGGCCTGTGGACTCTGTTCTACTGGGCCTGGTGGATCTCCTGGGCGCCATTCGTGGGCATGTTCATCGCTCGCATCTCCCGTGGCCGCACCGTGCGCGAACTGGTGGCCGGCGTGCTGCTGATCCCGCTGGGCTTCACCCTGGCATGGCTGTCGATCTTCGGCAACTCGGCGCTGGACCTGGTGATGAACCAGGGCGCGGTGGAACTGGGCAAGACGGCGCTGGAACAGCCGTCGATGGCGATCTATCAGTTGCTTGAGCATTACCCGGCGTCGAAGGTCGTGATCGGTGTGTCGATCTTCGTCGGCTTCGTGCTGTTCCTGACCCCCGCCGACTCCGGCGCGGTGATGATGGCCAACCTTTCGTGCAAGGGCGGCAACGTCGACGAAGACGCCCCGCACTGGCTGCGGATCTTCTGGTCGGTCGTGATCACCCTGGTGACCATCGGCCTGCTGTTCGCCGGCAACTTCGAAGCCATGCAGACCATGGTGGTGCTGGCCGGCCTGCCGTTCTCGGTGGTGCTGGTGTTCTTCATGTTCGGCCTGCACAAGGCGATGCGTTCGGACGTGCAGATCGAGCAGGAGCAAGCGGAGCTGGCGGCCCGTGGCCGCCGCGGCTTCAGCGAGCGCCTGACCCAGCTGGACCTGCAGCCGAGCCAGTCGGTGGTTCAGCGTTTCATGGACAAGCACGTCACTCCGGCGCTTGATGACGCCGCCGCGCAGCTGCGCGCCCAGGGCCTGGAAGTGCAGACCCTGCTGGGCAAGTCCAAGCGCTGCATGGGCGTGCGCGTCGAGATGGAAGAGGGCAACCCTTTCGTCTACGAAGTGAGCCTGGACGGCTACCTGGCGACCCCGACCGAGTCGGCCCAGTCCGACGAGGCGCGCCAGCGTTACTACCGCGCCGAGGTGTACCTGCACAACGGCAGCCAGGACTATGACCTGATGGGCTTCACCCAGGACCAGATCACGCGGGATGTGCTTGATCAGTTCGAAAGCCATCGGCAGTTGTTGGGCCGGGTTTATAGCTAAGCGGTAAGCGGTAAGCGATAAGCAACAAGCGGTGCGGTGTTTCGGTCTGGGATGCCGCGCCGGCTTCATCGCCAGCAGGCTGGCTCCCACAGGGGAGTGTGGGGCTGGCTTGTTGGGGAAGGGGGCTTAAGGCCTCACCGCAGACGCGCAAAAACAAAGACGCCGCGATCGATTCGCGGCGTTTTTGCGTTTGGGGGTAATGCTTCTGCGACTGATGGGACGCATCGTGGCGAGGGCGTTTGTCGGATCGCCCGCACCGTCCCGGTCGACTGCGCAGCAGTCGTAAACCTGGATCGCGGCGGCGCTTTGCCCGGGGCCGCTTCGCGAGCCGGCGGGACGGTGCGGCGATCCAACAAGCGCCCTCGCCACAGCTACATTCCCTGCACCAACAAAAACGCCGCGATGATTCGCGGCGTTTTCGTGTCGGTGGCCTTTCCTTTACCCCAGGTTCTTGCCGAGCAGCGCGTGGTACAGCTCGCTGTCGCCGAGGATCCCCACCACGTGGTTGTTGTCGTGCAGCACCAGTTTGTTGCCGGTCTGGTAGCGGATCTGCAGCGCTTCGCGCATGCCGATGTTGGAGTCCACCAGGGTCGGGCGGCGGTCGAGGGCTTCCACGGCCTGGCCCGGCACCCAGTTCTGCAGGTCGAGGGTCGAGCCGTTCTTGCGGGCGCCCTTGATGGTGTTGCCTTCGGCCAGGTCCAGCCACGAGTCGCCGCCCGGATCCAGGCACACCGAACCGTTGATGCGCTTGCAGTTGTCCAGGGTGCGCATCAGGCTGCGGCCGCACAGCACGTTCAGCGGGTTGGTGTGGGCGACGAAGGTGCGCACGTAGTCGTCCGCCGGGTTCAGCACGATCTCTTCCGGCACGCTGTACTGGATGATCCGGCCGTCCTTCATGATCGCGATGCGGCTGCCCAGCTTCAGCGCCTCGTCGAGGTCGTGGCTGACGAACACGATGGTCTTGCTCAGCTTGCGCTGCAGTTCCAGCAGTTCGTCCTGCAGGCCCTGGCGGATCAGCGGGTCGAGGGCCGAGAACGGCTCGTCCATCAGCAGGATGTCGGCGTCCATCGCCAGCGCACGGGCCAGGCCGACCCGCTGCTGCATGCCGCCGGAGAGTTCGTCCGGCTTCTTGTTGCGCCATTGGGTCAGGCCCACCAGCTCAAGCTTGTCGTCCACCAGCTTGCGCCGTTCCTTTTCCGGACGGCCCTGCATCTCCAGGCCGAAGCTGATGTTCTCGCGCACCGTCAGCCAAGGCATCAGGGCGAACTTCTGGAACACCATGGCGATGCGCTTGGTGCGCATCATCTTGAGTTCAGCAGGGGTGCAGGAGGCGATGTCGATCTGCTTGCCTTCATGCTCGACGAACAGCTTGCCGCGGCTCACGGTGTTGAGGCCGTTGATGCAGCGCAAGAGGCTCGACTTGCCGGAGCCGGACAGCCCCATCAGCACGCAGATCTCGCCTTTGTTGATGTCCAGGCTGGCCTTTTCCACACCGACGATCTGGCCGGTCTTCTTCAGGATCTCGTTGCGGGTCATGCCCTGGTCGAGCAGCTTGAGCGCCTCGCGCGGGTCCTTGGAGAAGATGACGTCTACGTTGTCGAATCGAATAATGCTCATGCATCACCCCCTACTTTGCCTTCGGGCTGTTTGCAGATCCGGTCGAGCATGATCGCCAGCAGGACGATCGCCAGGCCCGCTTCGAAGCCCAGGGCGATATCGGCAGTGTTCAGTGCGTTGACCACCGGTTTGCCGAGTCCGTCGGCGCCCACCAGTGCCGCGATCACCACCATCGACAGCGACAGCATGATGCACTGGGTGATGCCGGCCGCGATGCTCGGCATGGCGTGGGGCAGTTCGATCCGTGACAGCAGTTGGCGACGCGAGCAGCCGAAGGCCTTGCCGGCGTCCATCAGTTCTTGCGGGACATCGCGGATGCCCAGGTAGGTCAGGCGGATCGGCGCGGCGATGGCGAACACCACGGTGGAGATCAGGCCCGGCACCACACCCAGCCCGAAGAGGGTCAGGGTAGGAATGAGGTAAACGAAGGTCGGTACGGTCTGCATCAGATCGAGCACCGGACGCATTAAAGTGTAGAACATCGGCTTGTGCGCCGCGACGATGCCCAGCGGCACGCCGATGACCACGCAGACCAGGGTCGCGAACATGACCTGGGCGAGGGTTTCCATGGTTTCCTGCCAGTACCCCAGGTTGAGGATCAGCAGGAAGGAGGCGACCACGAACGCGGTCAGGCCCCATTTGCGCTGGATGTAGTGGGCCAGCAGGGCGATCAGGCCGATCAGCGCCAGCGGGTTGAACCAGGTCAGCGCAAACGTCACGCCGTGGATCATCGTTTCCAGGGTCGCGGCGATGGCGTCGAAGGTGCTGGCGCCGTGTTGCGTCAGCCATTCGACGAAGCCTGCGATGTACTGGCCTAAAGGGATTTTCTGATCAATCAGCATGGTAGTGAACGTCCGCATGCAAGGAAATAACAGCCCGGGCGGGCGAACCCGCCCGGCGTAAGCGATTACTGATTCAGCTTGGCTTTCACGGCCTCCAGGCCAGGTTTACCGTCAGTGGTGGTCACGCCAGCGAGCCAGGTATCGAGCACCTGTGGATTCTTCTTCAGCCAGGCCTTGGCGGCCGCCTCAGGCTTCATTTTGTCGTCCAGGATGTTGCCCATCAGTTCGCTTTCCATGTCGACGGTGAACTCCAGGTTCTTCAGCAGCTGGCCGACGTTGCCGCACTCTTGGACGTAGCCCTTGCGGGTGTTGGTCGCTACGGTGGCGGCGCCGAAGTCGGGGCCGAAGAAGTCGTCCCCGCCGGTCAGGTATTGAATCTTGAAGCGCTTGTTCATCGGGTGCGGCGCCCAGCCGAGGAACACCACGGCGGTGTCGCGCTTCTGCGCGCGGTCGACCTGGGACAGCATGCCCGCCTCGCTGGATTCCACGACCTTGAAGCCGGCGTCCTTCAGGCCGAAGGCGTTCTTGTCGATCATGCTCTGGATCAGGCGGTTGCCGTCATTGCCCGGCTCGATGCCGTAGATCTTGCCGTCCAGTTCCTTCTTGAACTTGGCGATGTCGGCGAAGTCGTGCAGGCCCTTGTCGTACAGGGCCTGGGGCACGGCGAGGGTGTACTTGGCGCCCTTGAGGTTGGTGCGCACCGTCTCGACGGTGCCGGCATCGCGGTAGGCCTTGATGTCGTTTTCCATGGTCGGCATCCAGTTGCCCAGGAACACGTCCATGTTCTTGCCGTCGGCCAGGGACTTGTAGGTCACCGGCACGGAGATCATGGTGGTCTTGGTCTTGTAGCCGAGGGCGTTGAGCACGACGCTGGTGGTCGCGGTCGTCGCGGTGATGTCGGTCCAGCCGACATCGGAGAAGTTCACGGTGCTGCATTGCGCCGGTTCGGCGGCCTGAGCCAGCAGCGGCAGACTCAGCATGGCGGCCAACAACAACGACGGGGAACCTTTCATGAATGGACTCCTTGGTGTTTTTTTCGGCAGTGTTCCGATTGGACCACCGCACTTATGGGTTGCGGTTGGGTGGCGTTCTGAAAACAGCTCTACCGCGGCGCCTTTCAATCGAGTCATAACGATCATGTACCAGTGAAAATCTGACGCCTACAGGGTGCGTCGTATCCAGTACAGGGATGGTCGCATCCAGTGTCGGTGACGTCGTTTACAGCTTTTTTCGGCCCTTTTGGCGTGTCTGAACCGCAGAAAAACGGCGCAGGAACGGGCGTAAAGCGGTACGGCGTTGGTGGACATGAGTGCGTCGGTGCCAGACGCCGGGCGCGCCGG
Source organism: Pseudomonas sp. B7(2017) (assembly GCF_002112745.1). Classification (NCBI taxonomy): domain Bacteria; kingdom Pseudomonadati; phylum Pseudomonadota; class Gammaproteobacteria; order Pseudomonadales; family Pseudomonadaceae; genus Pseudomonas; species Pseudomonas sp. B7(2017). The sequence continues at coordinate 608,500 of NZ_NEIP01000001.1, forward strand.
GAAAAGCTTGATGATGCGGGCATCCCGGCGGAACGCAGCTTGAGCGTAGCAGCTCCGCCAGCGGGCGTTTCGCGCCCCCGAACGGCATCCTTGAGGAGCTTCGCAGCAATGGCTATCAGCGTTTTCGACCTGTTCAAGATCGGCATCGGCCCGTCCAGTTCCCACACCGTCGGCCCGATGCGCGCCGCCGCCCTGTTCGTCGGGTCGCTGCGCGACAGGCACCTGCTGGAACAGGTGCGTCGCGTCGAGGTGCAGCTGTACGGCTCGCTGTCGGCCACCGGTATCGGTCACGGCAGCGACAACGCGGTGATCATGGGGCTGATGGGCGAATGGCCGGACGCCATCGACCCGTCGCTGATCGGCCCGCGGATCCAGGCCCTGCGCGAAACCCACACGCTGTTGCTCGACGGACGGCTGTCGGTGCCATTTATATGGGCGCGGGACATGCGCCTGATCGACGAGAACCTGCCGTTCCACCCCAACGCCATGACCCTGGTCGCCGAAGGTGATCACGGCGAGCTGTACCGCGACACCTACTATTCGGTCGGCGGCGGGTTCGTGGTGGACGCGGCGCAGGCCGCCAGCGGCGTGGCGGACCTGGACCGGACGGAATTGCCTTACGACTTCTCAAGCGCAGTGGAGCTGCTGGAGCTGTGCAAGAAACACAACCTGCGGGTGGCCGAGCTGATGATGGCCAACGAAAAGGCCTGGCGCAGCGAAGAGGAAATCCGCGCCGGCCTGATGAAGCTCTGGCAGGCGATGCAGGATTGCGTCGAGCACGGTCTGAAGCACGAAGGCATCCTGCCCGGCGGCCTCAATGTGCGCCGGCGCGCAGCCAAGCTGCACCGCAGCCTGCAGGAACTGAACAAACCCAACGTGATCGGCTCGACCCTCAGCGCCATGGAGTGGGTCAACCTCTATGCACTGGCGGTCAACGAAGAGAACGCCGCCGGCGGGCGCATGGTGACGGCGCCGACCAACGGCGCGGCGGGGATTGTTCCGGCGGTGCTGCACTACTTCATGAGGTTCAGCGAAGCGGTGACCGACGCCAATGTCGTCGACTACTTCCTGGGGGCCGCGGCGGTGGGCATCCTCTGCAAGAAGAACGCCTCGATCTCGGGCGCCGAAGTCGGCTGCCAGGGCGAGGTCGGCTCGGCCTGCGCGATGGCGGCGGCGGGCCTGGCCGAAGTGCTGGGCGCAACGCCGGAGCAGTTGTGCAACGCGGCGGAGATCGGCCTGGAGCACAACCTGGGTTTGACGTGCGACCCGGTGGGCGGGCTGGTGCAGGTGCCGTGCATCGAGCGCAACGCGATCGCGGCGGTCAAGGCGATCAACGCGGCGCAGATGGCGTTGCGGGGCGACGGGCAGCATTTCATTTCCCTGGACCGGGTGATCCGCACCATGCGCGACACCGGTGCGGACATGCACGACAAATACAAGGAAACCTCACGGGGCGGGTTGGCGGTCAGCGCGGTCGAGTGCTGAGACCGCGTCGCCCCCATCGCTGGCAAGCCAGCTCCCACAGTGATTTGGGTGAATGCAGGATTTGTGAACACCCCGGCAGGCTGGCTCCTACAGTTATTCGGGTGAGCACAGTATTTGTGAACAACCCAAAAAGCTGTGGGAGCAGACAGGCCAGCTTCCACAGTGAATCGGGTGTACACAGGATTTGTGAACGACCGGAAAACCTGTGGGAGCTGGCTTGCCAGCGATAGCGCCAGACCAGTCAAAACTGCGCACCCAGGGAGCACTGGCCGCCCAACGCGCCACCTTTTGGCGCGTCGCAATCAGACAAGAACCATTCCCGTCCGGGCGGCGCCGTGCGCGCCCGCGACCGTCCGTCCGCCGTGCCATGGGTGACACTGCGCCGCACCGGCCCCCGGGCCAGTTCCCACAAGTGCTACCGATTTGCTCACACCCTGCGGGGCAGTGCTTTCGCCGCCACTGATGGCTCTTCACACGACCTTTCGTCAGGCGTCTTGAATAGACGCTCCGCGACGTCGTTTTCAGGAGTTATTGAACGCGCATTCAATTTCAGGCACGGCAATTGCTCTGTCATAACAAAGCCCCGTCTCGCGCAAGAGAACGACGGCAATAACAAGAGCCTCCGCCTGAGGCCATCACCCGCTTTGTGTGAGGAGATACCGCGATGACGTCGTTCAACTCCGGGGCTCAACCCCAGAACCGTGCGCCTCAATCCATCGGCTTCCTGCTGCTGGACAATTTCACGCTGATTTCCCTGGCTTCCGCAGTCGAACCGCTGCGCATGGCCAACCAGTTGTCCGGACGCGAGCTGTACCGCTGGACCACCCTCACCGTAGACGGCGGCCAGGTCTGGGCCAGCGACGGCCTGCAGATCACCCCCGACGCCTCCATGCACAAAGCCCCGCCGATGGATACCGTGATCGTCTGCGGCGGCATCGGCATCCAGCGCACCGTGACCCGTGAACACGTCTCCTGGCTGCAGGGCCAGGCGCGCCAGTCGCGCCGCCTCGGCGCCGTGTGCACCGGCAGCTGGGCCCTGGCCTGCGCCGGCCTGCTCGACGGCTTCGATTGCAGCGTGCACTGGGAATGCCTGGCGGCGATGCAGGAAGCCTTCCCGCGCGTGGCCATGAGCACCCGCCTGTTCACCCTCGACCGTAACCGTTTCACCAGCTCCGGCGGCACCGCGCCACTGGACATGATGCTGCACCTGATCAGCCGCGACCACGGCCGCGAACTGTCCGCCGCGATCTCGGAGATGTTCGTCTACGAGCGCATCCGCAACGAGCAGGATCACCAGCGCGTGCCGCTCAAGCACATGCTCGGCACCAACCAGCCGAAGCTGCAGGAGATCGTCGCGCTGATGGAAGCCAACCTGGAAGAGCCGATCGACCTCGACGAGCTGGCGGTGTACGTCTCGGTGTCCCGGCGTCAGCTGGAGCGCCTGTTCCAGAAGTACCTGCACTGCTCGCCGTCGCGCTACTACCTCAAGCTGCGCCTGATCCGCGCCCGGCAACTGCTCAAGCAGACGCCGATGTCGATCATCGAGGTGGCGTCGGTCTGCGGATTCGTGTCCACGCCGCACTTCTCCAAGTGCTACCGCGAGTACTTCGGCATTCCGCCGCGGGACGAGCGCGTAGGCTCCAACACCGCCCAGCAGGTGGCGATGCTGCCGCTGCCGCAGGCCATCGTGATGTCGCCGCTGTCGGGACCGCTGTCGGCGTTGAGCCAGGCGCGCAACGAATCGACGTTCGCCAGCGTGAGGCTCTGATCAGAGCGGGCGCCTGAAGTACACGACGCGCTCGGTTTCCTCGAAGCCGAGCGCCTTGTGCGTCGCCTGGCTGACCAGGTTGTCGAGGCCGGTGTCGGAAGCCATTTCCACGCAGCCGTTTTCCCGTCCCCATTGCGCCACCTGCTCGATCAACCGGGCGGCCACGCCGTGGCGGCGCTGCTGCGGCACCACGTAGATGCCTTCCAGGAACACCACCGGCGAGCTGTCGGTGCCGTTGACGTAATCGGAGCGTAATGAGGCTTCGGCGAGGCCGACGGGATGGTTTTGCGTGTCGTAGGCAACGAAGTTGATATAGCGTTGCGGCGCCTTCAGCTGCTGCTCGATGTCGTCGCGGTGCTCGTGTTCCGGCGCATCGGGCCAGAGCGCCTGGCGTAAGGGCAGCCAGCCCGGTTGTTCGCTGGACTGGCAGGTCTGGATAAAGAACATCGGCGTTCGCTCGTGGTGATCGTCAAGGCCACCACTCTAGCAAACGCCCGGGATCTCAGACGCGGGTCTGTTGGTACTGCGCCAGCGCCGGCAGCAACTGCTTGTCGATGGCTTCACGCACGATCGGCTGGATGCTCGCGCTGCTGGTGTACATCTGCTTGACCATGGTGCGCAGGGTATTGGCCCGTACATCGTCCAGACCGCGAACGGCGCACTCGCAGGCCTGCTGGGCCGTGGAGCCCGACGGCACTTCGAATCCCAACGACTTGAGTTGGCCCAACAGGTCTTCCTGATCGATCAAATCGGCATACATCATGACGCGGATCCTTCTTTGGCAACGGAGGTCGTGGCTCGATTCTGGTAGGCCTGCCGAGGCGCGGCAAGGGTGTTTTGTCGCGGTGTCCACATTGGCTATGAGCATGTCGTTTTCGGCTAACTTGCGCGCCCAGGGAGTGGGCACACTGATCCCAGCTCGCTTCACGAAGGTTTGGTCACCCTCGCACGGCAGCTCCTCAACAGTACCCTCGCCCCGATCCTGTCACGGCTTGCATCGGGGCTTTTTTTGCCTGCCGGGTGGTAAGTCCGCGGTAGTTTCATCGCTAGCCTGCTGGCGATGAACGATGACGCGGTTTCAGCGCTGCAGCACCAGAATCCGCGACAGCAGCTCGTCCCGGTCGATGTAGCAGCCCTGGAAGTGCCGGGCCCCGGTGGCCGGGTCGAACGCGTTGCGCGCGTGCAGGGTGCGGCGGTTGTCGAAGCACCACAGCTCGCCCGGATTGAGCCGCCGCATCACCCGAAAGCGCGGTTCGCGGGTCATGGCGATGAAGCGCCGGTAGGCCCGGTACAGCAGCGGCATCTGCTCCACCGACGTGTCGAACGCCCCGCGCAGGAAGTTGGCCATGCGGATCTCGGCCACGTGACCCAAGGCGTCCAGCGCAATGATCGGCGCCAGCCGGCGATAGTCGCTGTGGCGATCCTTGTTGCGAAACTCCACGGGGATGTCGCACAGGGCCTGGAACGACGGGGGATCCTCCCGGCGCAGCGCCTCGGCGATGGCGAACCCGTCGACGAAAATGCTCTCGCCACCCTCGGCGTCGTTCACCAGGCAATGCAGGAACTGCAGCCCCGGTTGCAGCTCGCGGGTCGGCAGGTCCGTGTGCAGCGGCAGGTTGAAGGCAGTGTAGGCATTGCTGTCGGCATCGGCCTTGGACTGCACGTTGAACAGCACACCGAAATTGCTCTCGCGGATGAACGAAATGCGCTGGGCGACCGCCTTCAGCGAGCCGGGTTCGGTGGGCGCGCCGCGCACCTGGGTCAGGCCGATGTCGCGCACCGCCAGCAGCCAGTGCAGCAGCGCGTCGTTGTCGTTCATCAGGGCGGCGTAGTCGAACACCGGCAGTTGCAGGTCGCTGTGCCAGAGGAAGGGCCTGGGCTTGGCGGCGAGGCGTTCGGCGCGGGATTCGTCGTCGTAGGCGTGGGCCCGCAGCCAGCCGGGGTCGAAGCGGCTGAGGTGGCCGTCCTGCCAGTCGATGAGCAGGCGGCCGTCGCTGTCGATGCGGGCGGCGGCGGGTTCCAGCGAGGACGAGGCGTCGACGATCTCGAACACCTGCTCGCGGGTGACGCTGTACACGCACTGCGGGCACGGGCAGTTGTCCCGCAGCCAAGCGTGGTGGAACGGGCTGACCCGCCCGTCGGCCCATTCGGCCAGGACGCGGTCCGCCAGACGCTGCACGCCGTTCAGCGCGCTGATCAACGGATAGGTACGGAAATCGGCTACGGCGGCAACGGTGTTCATGGCGGCTCCTTGCGATGGACGGGTTTACCGGGCGGGGGGCAGGGCGATGACCCGGCCGATGTACTCCGGCGCGGGCAGGTCGGCCTGTTCCGCGACGAGGGCTTGCAGGCGCTCCAGCGTCGGCGGGCTGAACGGCGCCGAACGGGGGCCGGCGAGGTCGACGTGGAGCAGCATCTGCTCGTTGCCGGCCAAGGCCTTGTCGCCGCCGCTCAGGTGCAGGCTGTGGTAGAGGTGCAGGCGCTTCTGGTCGTGGCCGATGATCTGTGTGCGCACCTCGACTTCGGCGTCGAGCTTCACTTCGTGCAGGTAGTTCAGGTGCAGTTCGAGGGTGAACAGCGACTGGCCGCTGGTTTCGCGGTTGCCGCTGTCCATGCCGAGGCGATCCATCAGGGCGTCGGTGGCGTAGCTGAAGATCAGCAGGTAGAAGGCGTCGCGCAGGTGGCCGTTGTAGTCGACCCACTCCGGGAGGATGCGGGTCTGGTAGGTGGTGAGGGCGGGCATGCTGCTGGCTCCGGCAAAAGGGGTGAGTGGACGGCCGCCTTCGCGGGCCAGCCCGCTTCCACAGGGAACCACATCCCACTGTGGGAGCGGGCTGGACCGCGAAGGGGCCGGTACTGCTGGCCTCGGTCTGCGGGGCCTACTCGCTGAAACTCATGCCGTGCTTCTGCTTGGTGGCCTTGACCGCCTCCAGCACCGCCAGCAGGCAATCGTCACGATAGCGCTCCAGCGCCGAAATGCTGTGTCGGCCCAATTGGTCGCTGGTGCCGTCCACCACGTCGTCGATCAGCTTGTCGGTCAGCTCCGGTGCCGGCAGGTAGGTCCACGGCAGCTTCAGTGCTGGGCCGAACTGCGACATGAAGTGGCGCATGCCCGCATCGCCGCCGGCCAGGGTGTAGGTCAGGAAGGTGCCCATGAACGACCAGCGCAGGCCCGCGCCGAAGCGGATCGCGTCGTCGATCTCGCCGGTGGTCGCCACGCCGTCATTGACCAGGTGCAGCGCCTCGCGCCACAGCGCTTCGAGCAGACGGTCGGCGATGAAGCCCGGCACTTCCTTGCGCACGTGCAGCGGGCGCATGCCGAGGGACTCGTAGACCTGCATGGCCGCCTGAACCGCTTCGGGCGCGGTGTTCTTGCCGCCGACCACTTCCACCAGCGGCAGCAGGTAGACCGGGTTGAACGGGTGGCCGACCACGCAGCGTTCCGGGTGGGTCGAACTCTCGTAGAACTCGCTGGGCAGCAGGCCCGACGTGCTGGAGCCGATCAGTGCGTTCGGCTTGGCCGCTGCGCTGATCTTGCTGTGCAGCTCCAGTTTCAGCTCCAGGCGCTCCGGGGCGCTTTCCTGGATGAAATCGGCGTCGCGCACGCATTCCTCGATGGTGGCGACGAAGCGCAGGCGATCTTGCGAGGCGCCGGGCGCCAGGCCGTTCTTCTCCAGCGCGCCCCAGGCGTTGGCCACGCGCTTGCGCAGGGCCGCTTCGGCGCCGGGCGCCGGATCCCAGGCCACGACGTCGAGGCCATGGGCGAGGGCGCGGGCCACCCAGCCGCTGCCGATGACACCGCTGCCCAGGGCAGCGAAGGTTTTGATGTCGGTGATAAAGCTCATGCTGATGTCCTGAAGTGGGCTTAAAAAACTGTGGGAGCGAGCCGGCCCGCGAAAGCGTCGGGTCGATTGACGAAGAGGCTTGCGGCGTACCGGCCTCTTCGCAGGCAAGCCCGCTCCCACAGGGGGAAAGGGGTGGATCAGCCGCGCCGGGTCAGGCCCATTTTCTGGCGGCCCTCGGCCGGGGTCAGCACGCGGGCGCCGAGGCGGCTGAGGATTTCGGTGGCGCGTTCGACCAGTTGGCCGTTGGTCGCCAGCACGCCTTTGTCCAGCCACAGGTTGTCTTCCAGGCCGACCCGCACGTTGCCGCCCAGCAGCACCGCTTGCGCCGCCATCGGCATCTGCATGCGGCCGATGCCGAAGCCGGCCCACACCGCGTCGGCCGGCAGGTTGTCGACCATGGCCTTCATGGTGGTGGTGTCGGCCGGGGCGCCCCACGGGATGCCCAGGCACAGCTGGAACAGCGGGTTGTCGAGCAGGCCTTCCTTGATCATCTGCTTGGCGAACCACAGGTGGCCGGTGTCGAAGATCTCAAGCTCGGCCTTCACGCCCAGCTCGGTGATGCGCTTGGCGCCGGCCCGCAGCTGCGCCGGGGTGGAGACGTAAATGGTGTCGCCGTCGCCGAAGTTCAGGGTGCCGCAGTCCAGGGTGCAGATTTCCGGCAGCAGCTCTTCGACGTGGGCCAGACGGGTCAGCGGGCCCACCAGGTCAGTATTCGGGCCGAACTCCATCGGCCGCTCGCCCGGGCCGATCTCCAGGTCGCCGCCCATGCCGGCGGTGAGGTTGACGATGATGTCGACGTCGGCTTCGCGGATGCGCTCCATCACTTCGCGGTACAGCGCCACGTCGCGGCTGAACTTGCCGGTCTGCGGGTCGCGGACGTGGCAGTGCACGACCGTGGCGCCGGCCTTGGCCGCTTCCACGGCGGCTGCGGCGATCTGTTTCGGGGTGACCGGCACGTGGGGGCTCTTGGCGGTCGTGTCGCCAGCACCGGTGAGTGCGCAGGTGATGATGACGTCGTGGTTCATGGTGCGGTTTCCTTCAGGCGTGAGGGGTCTGTCCGCAGCCCGCGGCGGGCTGCGGAACGGTTTTTCGGTTGCGGTCTATTTGCTGGTGAGCTGGAGGTTCTCGGCGGCCGGCTTGCCGTCGAAGGTCGTGACGCCTTCAAGCCAGCGCTGCTTGTCCTGGGGGTGATCCTTGAGCCATTGCTTCGCCGATTCGAAGGCGTCCTTGTGGTCGAGCAGCGGCTGCATCATGCGGCTCTCGTCTTCGGCGCTGAACGTCAGGTTGCTCAGCAGGCGGCTGACGTTCGGGCACTGCTCGGCGTATTTCGGCGCGGTGACGGTCCAGACGGTGGCCATGCCTTCGTTCGGGCCCAGGGCGTCGTCGCTGCCGGTCAGGTAGGTCATCTGCACGTTGACGTTCATCGGGTGCGGCGCCCAGCCGAAGAACACCACGGCCTCCTTGCGGCGCACGGCGCGGTCCACGGCGGCGAGCATGCCGGCCTCGCTGGACTCCACCAGCTGGAACTTGCCCAGGCCGAACTGGTTCTTGGCGATCATCGCCTTGATCTGGGTGTTGGCGCCGGAGCCCGGTTCGATGCCGTAGATCTTGCCGCCCAGCTCTTTCTCGAACTTGGCGATGTCGGCGAAGGTCTTCAGGCCCTTGTCGGCCAGGTAGGTCGGCACGGCGAGGGTGGCGCGGGCGTCCTTCAGGCTCGGCTCGGCGAGCACCTTGACCTGGTTGGCGTCGACGAACGGAGTGATGGTCTGGGTCATCAGCGGGTTCCAGTAGCCGAGGAACAGGTCCAGGCGCTGGTCGCGGATCCCGGCGAAGACGATCTGCTGGGACGCGCTGGTCTGCTTGGTGCTGTAGCCGAGGCCGTCGAGCAGCACCTGGGCCATGGCGCTGGTGGCGATCACGTCGGTCCAGTTGACCACGCCCATGCGCACGTTCTGGCACGCGGCGGGCTCGGCCGCCATGACGCCGGTGCTCAACAAGGCGGTGGCGCTGAGTGAAAGGACGCAGCGGCTGATCAGTCGTTTCATGTCGGGTTCCTCGGCAGTTCGTTATTGTGGGGCCCGGTGTCTGTTGCGCCGGTGATGCCAAAACTACGCAGCAACGCGCCGGCGAAAACGCACTGCGGCGACCGACTCTTGCACTGCAGCGACCTGTCCTCTTGAATGCCGCCGACAACTGGCGTATCAACGTTGCACGCTACCCGCCCACCGAGTGCGCGCCATGTCCCAGGATTTCTACTTTCTGTTGATGCCGGGTTTTTCGGCCATCGGGTTCATCTCCGCGATAGAGCCGCTGCGGGTCGCCAACCGCTTTCGCGGCGAGCTGTACCGCTGGCACGTGCTGAGCGCCGACGGCGGAGCGGTGCTGGCGAGCAACGGCATGTCGGTGAACGCCGACGCAGCGTTGGAGCCGCTGAAGAAAGGCGCGACGTTGCTGGTGGTGGCCGGGTTCGAGCCGCTGAAGTTCGCCACCCCCGCGCTGGAGCACTGGCTGCGGCGCCTGGACAACGAAGGCGTGACCCTGGGCGCCATCGACACCGGCAGCTTCGTCCTGGCCGAGGCCGGCCTGCTCGACGGCCACCGCCTGACCCTGCACTGGGAGGCCATCGACGCCTTCCGGGAGTCCTATCCGCAGTTGAGCGTCACCCAGGAGCTGTTCGAGATCGACCGCCGCCGCATCACCTCGGCCGGCGGCACCGCGTCCATCGACCTGATGCTCGACCTGATCGCCCAGGCCCACGGCCCGCAACTGGCGATCCAGGTCAGCGAGCAATTTGTGTTGGGAAGGATCCGTCCGCGCAAAGACCACCAGCGCATGGAAGTCGCCACGCGCTACGGCATCAGCAACAAGAAGCTGGTGCAGGTGATCGGCGAAATGGAACAGCACAGCGAACCGCCGCTGACCACCCTGGAGCTGGCGGAATCGATCAAGGTGACGCGGCGCCAGCTGGAGCGGCTGTTCCGCCTGCACCTGAACGACACGCCGAGCAATTTCTACCTGCGCCTGAGGCTGGAGAAGGCCCGGCAACTGCTGCGCCAGACCGACATGAGCGTGCTGGAGGTCAGCATCGCCTGCGGGTTCGAATCGCCGTCGTATTTCACCCGCAGCTACCGGGCACGGTTTGCCCGCTGCCCAAGGGAAGACCGGCGCACCGCCCAGGCCTGAGTGACTGCACGCAAGACCGATGTGGGAGCCGGCCTGCCGGCGATGGCGGTGAGTCAGGCAATCGGGATGTCGGCAGTGCCGGCCTCATCGCTTGCAGGCAAGCTCCTACAGGTTTTGTGGTGGGCGGGGCTCCCACAATTGACCGGCAGTGGCCGGGAAGGAAAGGTTACTTCTTCAGCAACGCCGCGCACGCCGTCCTGTACGCCTCGTGCTGATACTTGTTCAGCGTGCCCGGCAGCTCGACGTTGTGCTTCTTGGCCTGGGCGTTGACGGTCTGCGGCGACAGCAGCGTCACCTCGCAGCCATCCAGCAACTGGAACACGCCCTCGATCTTGAACGTGGTCGGCCCGCCGGCGAACTCGCCCTTCTTGCTGCGCTTCTTGATCGCAATGCGATCAATCGAATTCTCGCGCACGAACGACGCCACCTGCGCGGCGAACAGCCGGACGTTGGCGGTCTCGTCGTCATCGTCGAGGGCGATTTTCTTGGTGCCCAGCGCAACATGGTGAAGGCTCGCCCCGTCAAGGGACGCCACGGCGATGATCGCTTCGCTGCCTTTGATTTCGATGCCGCAGATGTTCATGTGAATCCTTTGATTGGCCTGAGGCGTGCAGCTTACAGCGCCAGGCGACGGGGTGCGTCGCCGAATGCCGTCTCGGCTGCCCTGCGGCTGTCCGGATCGTCCTGGAAGTGTCCCTCGACGCGTCTTCCGGCAGGGTCGACCGTTCATCTGAAAACAAGATCGACCTGTTACTTGTGACAGTGGTCGCCTGCGTTCATGCCTCTTAGATTGGCGTGAAGCCACCTTCGGCCGAAAGCTGCCTCAGGCAAAGGAGTCGTGCCATGATCATCAGGAAAAACGTTCGTTCGCTGACGTTCGAGGAGCGTTCGGACTACATCAGGGCTGTTCTGGAGCTCAAACGAATAGGGCGCTATGACCGTTATGTGCATTGGCATCACGAAATGATGGTGCCGACGGTGCGTCCATGGGAGCCGCAGGATCCCGAATACCGGAACGGCGCGCACCTTGGTCCGGCGTTTCTGCCTTGGCACCGGGAAATGCTGATGCAGTTCGAGTCTGACTTGCGCACCGTCAGCCCCGATGTCGCCTTGCCGTACTGGGATTGGACCGAAGACGCCGACGACCCGGAGAACTCGCCGATCTGGTCAGAGCTATGGATGGGCGGCAATGGAGACCGCGGCGATCATGACCGGGTGCAGACGGGGCCCTTTGCCCATCAGTACGGAAACTGGCCGGTTCCAGCCTATCCCGAAAATGGAGAGACGGAACCTGGCCTCAAGCGTCAGTTCGGTGTTTCAGTCGCATCACTGCCGACGCTTGCCGATGTGCAAATGGCGATGGACGAGTGGCTGTACGACACACCGCCTTACGATTCCGGGCCGTATACCCGAGGGTTCCGCAACCGGTTGGAAGGGTGGGTCACGCGGCGGGGCGATCCGCAGGTCACCACTGCCGGTTCGCAATTGCACAACCGCGTCCACCTGTGGATAGGTGGCAACATGTTGGCCATGACTTCGCCTGAAGATCCGGTGTTTTTCCTGCACCATTGCTTCATCGACAAGGTCTGGGCCGAGTGGCAGGCGCAGATGGCACTGGACCACCCGCAGTGGGCGCCCCATTACGCGCCGGTCATGGAGGGGCCGCCCGGCCACAACATCGATGATGCGCTCGCGCCCTGGACAAGGACGGTGAGGCATGTCTTGAACATTCAGGATCTGGGCTACGAATACTCGCCGGTCAAGCAGTTGCACAAGCGCCCCTTCAAATCGCCTTTCATGGCGCCCTGAGGACGGGACGCACGGTTCCCGCGCCGCAGGCGCAGGAACCGGCCTCACTCCTGCCCGATCGACTCCAGAAACTCCGACCGCTCGTCGCTCATCCGCGCCACGCAGTCGTTCTGCGCGATCTTGAAGGCCTTGCTGCCTTCGGTGGCCGGGAAGGCCTCGACGGCGCAGTCGGCGTCGCGGGTCTTGAGCCATTGCTGCTGGGCGGACTTGAGCTTGGCGGTAATGTCGGCCAGTTGCCCGGCGTTCTTGCCGTAGGCGGTCTGCATGCGCTCGTTCAGGCTCTTGTAGTTGTCCTTGAGCAGGTCTTCGGCGGTGGTGCGGCTGTAGGTGGAGCATTCCAGGGTCTGGACGTCGTTTTCCACCGCGTCGCACGGGTTGCTGTCGGACTCTTCGGCGGCGTGTGCGCCGGTCGCAATCAGGGCCAGGGCCAGGAAGATCGATTTCATTGGGGTCGCCGCTCTAATCCAGTGGTGTGTGCGAGATGCGCAAGATTCTGGCTCAAGCTCGCGGCCTTGAACAGGTGGCCGGTCGGGCCGGTCGGCGACCCTTTGTCGCGGATTGACGCTTTCGGTGATTCCCCTGTCGTTTTTGCACCGGAACGACCCGGGCCCTAGGCATATGCTGGCCCCAAAGCGCCGGCAGACGATTCGGCGCAGGAATCGCCAATAAGGGGACAGCCTGATGAGCCCAGCCGAACTACACGCCGACAGCATCGTTATCGACGGTCTGATCATTGCCAAATGGAACCGCGAGCTGTTCGAAGACATGCGCAAGGGCGGTCTGACGGCGGCCAACTGCACCGTGTCGGTGTGGGAGGGCTTTCAGGCCACGGTCAACAACATCGCCGCCAGCCAGAAGCTGATCCGCGAGAACAGCGACCTGGTGATGCCGGTGCGCACCACCGCCGACATCCGCAAGGCCAAGGAGCTGGGCAAGACCGGCATCCTCTTCGGCTTCCAGAACGCCCACGCCTATGAGGACCAGATCGGCTACGTCGAGGTGTTCAAGCAGCTGGGCGTGGGCATCGTGCAGATGTGCTACAACACCCAGAACCTGGTGGGCACCGGCTGCTACGAGCGCGACGGCGGCCTGTCGGGCTTCGGCCGCGAGATCGTCGCCGAGATGAACCGCGCCGGTGTGATGTGCGACCTGTCCCACGTCGGCTCCAAGACCAGCGAGGAAGTCATCCTCGAATCGAAGAAGCCGGTCTGCTATTCCCACTGCCTGCCGTCGGGGCTCAAGGAGCACCCGCGCAACAAGTCCGATGCGGAACTGAAGTTCATCGCCGACCACGGCGGCTTCGTCGGCGTGACCATGTTCGCGCCGTTCCTGGCCAAGGGCATCGATTCGACCATCGACGACTACGCCGAAGCCATCGAATACACCATGAACATCGTCGGCGAAGACGCCATCGGCATCGGCACCGACTTCACCCAGGGCCACGGCCAGGACTTCTTCGAGTACCTGACCCACGACAAGGGCTACGCCCGCCGCCTGACCAACTTCGGCAAGATCATCAACCCGCTGGGCATCCGCACCGTCGGCGAGTTCCCGAACCTGACCGAAACCCTGCTCAAGCGCGGCCACTCCGAGCGGGTGGTGCGCAAGATCATGGGCGAGAACTGGGTGAACGTCCTCAAGGACGTCTGGGGCGAGTAAGCCGCTTCCCGAATACTTTCCCCCGGCCGTCCGCGCCGGGGGCAACACCAAAATTTTTCTGGAGTTAAGTTTCCATGGCCAAGATCGCCCCGCAATTGCCAATCGAAGTCGACAGCGAGACCGGTGTCTGGACGTCCGACGCCCTGCCGATGCTGTATGTGCCGCGCCATTTCTTCGTCAACAACCACATGGGCATCGAGGAAGTGCTGGGCGCCGAAGCCTATGCCGAGATCCTCTACAAGGCCGGCTACAAGTCCGCCTGGCACTGGTGCGAGAAAGAAGCCGAATGCCACGGCCTGGAAGGCGTCGCAGTGTTCGAGCACTACATGAAGCGCCTGTCGCAGCGCGGCTGGGGCCTGTTCAAGATCCAGGACATCGACCTCGACAAGGGCACCGCCAGCGTCAAGCTCGAACACTCGGCGTTCGTCTACGTGTACGGCAAGGTCGGGCGCAAGGTCGACTACATGTTCACCGGCTGGTTCGCAGGTGCCATGGACCAGATCCTCGCCGCCCGCGGCAGCAAGATCCGCACCGTGGCCGAGCAGGTCTACGGCGGTTCCGAAGAAGGCCACGACGACGGCCTGTTCACCGTCAAGCCGTTGTAAGTCGAGGAATCCGCCATGGCTTTCGAAGCAATGTTCCAGCCGATCCAGATCGGCAAACTGACCATCCGCAACCGCGTGCTCAGCACCGCGCACGCCGAGGTCTATGCGACTGACGGGGGCATGACCACCGAGCGCTACGTCAAGTACTACGAAGAGAAAGCCAAGGGCGGCATCGGCCTGGCGATCTGCGGCGGTTCGTCGGTGGTGGCCATCGACAGCCCGCAGCAGTGGTGGAGTTCGGTGAACCTGTCCACCGACCGGATCATCCCGCACTTCCAGAACCTGGCCGACGCCATGCACAAGCATGGCGCCAAGATCATGATCCAGATTACCCACATGGGCCGCCGCTCCCGCTGGGACGGCTACAACTGGCCGACCCTGATGTCGCCGTCGGGCATCCGCGAACCGGTGCACCGCGCCACCTGCAAGACCATCGAGCCGGAAGAGATCTGGCGGGTGATCGGCAACTACGCCCAGGCCGCGCGCCGGGCCAAGGCCGGCGGCCTGGACGGCGTCGAGCTGTCGGCGGTGCACCAGCACATGATCGACCAGTTCTGGAGCCCGCGGGTCAACAAGCGCACCGACGAATGGGGCGGCACCTTCGAGGGCCGCATGAAGTTCGGCCTGGAAGTGCTCAAGGCCGTGCGCGCCGAGGTCGGCGACGACTTCTGCGTGGGCATGCGCATCTGCGGCGACGAGTTCCACCCGGACGGCCTGTCCCACGAGGACATGAAGCAGATCGCCAAGTACTACGACGACACCGGCATGCTCGACTTCATCGGCGTGGTGGGTTCGGGCTGCGACACCCACAACACCCTGGCCAACGTGATCCCCAACATGAGCTACCCGCCGGAGCCTTTCCTGCACCTGGCGGCCGGGATCAAGGAAGTGGTCAAGGTGCCGGTGCTGCACGCGCAGAACATCAAGGACCCGAACCAGGCCACCCGCATCCTCGAAGGCGGCTACGTGGACATGGTCGGCATGACCCGCGCCCACATCGCCGACCCGCACCTGATCGCCAAGATCAAGATGGGCCAGGTCGACCAGATCAAGCAGTGCGTGGGCGCCAACTACTGCATCGACCGCCAGTACCAGGGCCTGGACGTGCTGTGCATCCAGAACGCCGCGACCTCCCGCGAATACATGGGCGTGCCGCACATCATCGAGAAGTCGGCAGGGCCGAAACGCAAGGTGGTGATCGTCGGTGCCGGCCCGGCAGGGATGGAAGCTGCCCGTGTGGCGGCCGAGCGCGGCCACGACGTGACCCTGTTCGAGAAGAAGGAATTCATCGGCGGCCAGATCACCACGGCGGCCAAGGCGCCGCAGCGTGACCAGATCGCCGGCATCACCCGCTGGTTCCAGCTGGAGCTGGCGCGCCTGAAAGTCGACCTGCGCCTGGGCGTGGCGGCGGATGCGCCGACCATCATGGATCTGCGTCCGGACATCGTGGTGCTCGCCGTCGGCGGCCATCCGTACCTGGAGCAGAACGAGCACTGGGGCGCCGCCGAAGGGCTGGTGGTCAGCAGCTGGGACGTGCTCGACGGCAAGGTCGCGCCGGGCAAGAACGTGCTGGTCTACGACACCATCTGCGAGTTCACCGGGATGTCGGTCGCCGACTTCCTCGCCGACAAGGGCAGCCAGGTCGAGATCGTCACCGACGACATCAAGCCGGGCGTGGCCATCGGCGGCACGTCGTTCCCGACCTACTACCGCAGCATGTACCCCAAGGAAGTGATCATGACCGGCGACATGATGCTGGAGAAGGTCTACCGCGAGGGCGACAAGCTGGTGGCGGTGCTGGAGAACGAATACACCGGCGCCAAGGAAGAGCGGGTGGTGGATCAGGTGGTCGTCGAGAACGGCGTGCGCCCGGACGAAGAAATCTACTACGCGCTCAAGGAAGGCTCGCGCAACAAGGGCCAGATCGACGTCGAGGCGCTGTTCGCGATCCAGCCGCAGCCATCGCTGAGCCAGGCGGGGGACGGCTACCTGCTGTTCCGCATCGGCGACTGCGTGGCCCAGCGCAACACCCATGCGGCGATCTATGACGCGCTGCGGCTGTGCAAGGACTTCTGAAGACTTGCACACAACCCTGTGGGAGCGGGCTTGCCCGCGATAGCGGTGGATCAGTCGATGAAAATGTGACTGACAGAATGCATTCGCGGGCAAGCCCGCTCCCACAGTAACCGCAGACCGTGTTTCTCCAGGCTGTACTGGTGGGAGCTTCACCATGTTGAACACCCTTCTTCCGATCCTGCTGTTCGCGGCCATCGCCCTCGCGGTGTTGGGCGCGTTGCGGCGGGTGGCCATGTGGCGCCGGGGCCGTGCCTCGAAGGTCGACCTGATCGGCGGCCTGTTCGCCATGCCCAAGCGCTACATGGTCGACCTGCACCACGTGGTGGCGCGGGACAAATACATCGCCAACACCCACGTCGCCACGGCGGGCGGGGCGGTGGCGTCCATCGTGCTGGCGATCCTGGTGCACGGCTTCGGCCTGCACAACCGCATCCTCGGCTACGCGCTGCTGCTGATGACAGCCGTGATGTTCGTCGGCGCGGTGTTCGTCTACCGCCGTCGGCTCGACCCACCTTCGCGCCTGTCCAAAGGCCCGTGGATGCGCCTGCCGAAAAGCCTGCTGGCGTTCTCGGCCTCGTTCTTCCTGGTGACCTTGCCGGTGGCCGGCATCCTGCCGCAGGACTTCGGCGGCTGGGTGCTGGCGGCCATCCTGGGCGTCGGTGTGCTGTGGGGCGTGTCGGAGCTGTTCTTCGGCATGACCTGGGGCGGACCGATGAAACACGCCTTCGCCGGTGCCCTGCACCTGGCCTGGCACCGCCGCGCCGAACGCTTCGGCGGCGGTCGCTCCACCGGCCTCAAGCCGCTGGACCTCAACGATCCAGATGCGCCGCTGGGCGTGGAGAAACCGAAGGATTTCACCTGGAACCAATTGCTCGGCTTCGACGCCTGCGTGCAGTGCGGCAAGTGCGAAGCGGCGTGCCCGGCGTTCGCCGCCGGCCAGCCGCTGAACCCGAAAAAGCTGATCCAGGACATGGTCGTCGGCCTGGCCGGCGGCAGCGACGCGAAGTTCGCCGGCAGCCCGTATCCGGGCAAACCCGTCGGCGAGCATTCGGG
Source organism: Pseudomonas sp. B7(2017) (assembly GCF_002112745.1). Taxonomy (NCBI): domain Bacteria; kingdom Pseudomonadati; phylum Pseudomonadota; class Gammaproteobacteria; order Pseudomonadales; family Pseudomonadaceae; genus Pseudomonas; species Pseudomonas sp. B7(2017). The sequence continues at coordinate 625,983 of NZ_NEIP01000001.1, forward strand.
CAACCCGCACCAGCCGATCGTCAACGGCCTGGTGGACGCCGAGACCCTGTGGTCGTGCACCACCTGCCGCGCCTGCGTCGAGGAATGCCCGATGATGATCGAGCACGTCGATGCCATCGTCGACATGCGCCGTCACCTGACCCTCGAAAAGGGTGCGACCCCGAACAAGGGCGCCGAGGTCCTGGAGAACCTGATCGCCACCGACAACCCCGGCGGTTTCGCCCCGGGCGGGCGGATGAACTGGGCGGCGGACCTGAACCTCGACGTGCTCGGCGAGAAGAAATCCACCGACGTGCTGTTCTGGGTCGGCGACGGTGCCTTCGACATGCGCAACCAGCGCACCCTGCGCGCCTTCGTCAAGGTGCTGAAGGCGGCGAAGATCGACTTCGCCGTGCTGGGCCTCGAAGAGCGCGACAGCGGCGACGTGGCCCGGCGCCTGGGCGACGAGGCGACATTCCAACTGCTCGCCAAGCGCAACATCCAGACCCTGGCCAAGTACCGCTTCAACCGCATCGTCACCTGCGACCCGCACAGCTTCCACGTGCTGAAGAACGAGTACGGCGCCTTCGACGGCAACTATCTGGTGCAGCACCACAGCACCTACATGGCGGAACTGATCGGCGACGGCGCGCTGAACCTGGGCCAGCACAAGGGCGACAGCGTGACCTATCACGACCCGTGCTATCTGGGCCGCTACAACGGCGAGTACGAAGCGCCGCGCCAGGTGCTGCGGGCCCTGGGCATCGAGGTCAAGGAAATGCAGCGTTCCGGCTTCCGTTCGCGCTGCTGCGGCGGCGGTGGCGGGGCGCCGATCACCGACATTCCGGGCAAGCAGCGGATCCCCGACATGCGCATGGAAGACATCCGCGAAACCGGCGCTGCCCTGGTGGCCGTGGGTTGTCCGCAGTGCACGGCGATGCTCGAAGGCGTGGTCGAACCGCGTCCTTTGATCAAGGACATCGCTGAGCTGGTGGCCGACGCGCTGCTGGAGGAGTCCGCCTCGGGCAAGCCCGCCGCCCCGGCCAAACGTGAACCTGCGGAGGCCCACTGATGAGCGACATTATCCGCCGCGATCCGCGCGCCGAATGGATCGCACGCAACCGTCTGCATCCGCTGCACGCAGCCATGCAACCGGCGCAGCACAGCTGGATGGGCCCCCACGGGATCGTCCGCAAGAACCCCCACGGCGTCGGCTTCATCGGCCCCAACGGCATCAAGCGCATCGACCGCAGCGGTGCCCAGCAGGGCGGGGCGGCCAAGCGCTCGGCCGCCGTGGAAGTGCAGTTGCCGCTGCACCAGGTGCCGACACCGGCGTTCTACATCAGCGTGGTGCCGGACATGGTCGGCGGCCGCCTGAGCAGCCACGACCGCGACCTGCTGGGCCTGGCCCGTCAGTTGGCCGGCCAGGACGGCGCGGTGCTGGCGGTGGTGTTCGGCGAGCACAAGGAAAGCGCCTTCGCCACGGCGGGCGTCGACCGCCTGCTGGTGCTCGAAGGCGAGCAATTCAACGGTTATGCACCGGAGCAACGGGTGCAGGGCCTGCGGGCTGTGGATAACCAGTTCGCTCCGCGCCACTGGCTGCTGCCCGACAGCCGCAGCGGCGGCGGCGAACTGGGCCGGCGCTTTGCCGCAGCCCTGGGCGAACGCCCGGCGACGCGGGTGTGGCAAGTCAAGGATCAGGAATGCACCGGCCGCGCCGGGGCAGGCCTGCAGGATCTCGTCCGGCCGCTGGCGCGGCTGATCCTGGCCTCGGCCGAATGCGCCGAGCCGGTCAGCGAGACCCGCCACGAAGCGTTGCCGGTGGAGTTATCCACAAGCGTTGCCCGCAGCCTGTCGCGCATTGAGGATCTGGGCGCGGTGGCGGTGGATCCGGCGGCGATCCCGATGGCCGAGGCGGAGTTCATTTTCTCCGGCGGCAACGGGGTCAAGGACTGGGATCTTTTCCACAGGACGGCCGCCGCCCTCGGCGCCACCGAAGGCGCTTCGCGGGTGGCGGTGGACGATGGCTTCATGTCCCGCGACCGTCAGGTCGGCGCGTCCGGCACCTGGGTCACCGCCCGGGTGTACGTGGCGGTGGGGATTTCCGGGGCGATCCAGCACCTGCAAGGCATCGGTGCCTGCGACAAGGTGGTGGCGATCAACCTCGACGCCGGCTGCGACATGATCAAGCGCGCCGACCTGTCGGTGATCGGCGAGAGCGCCGAGGTGCTGCAGGCCTTGATCGCGGCGGTGGAAGCCTGGCGCAACGGCGCCAAACGTGATGCGGCTTGAGGAAAGGGTCATGAACGCGAAAGTCATCAGTCTGGTTTCAATCGGCGCCCACCCGACCTCGGGCCGGCCGCGCCGCGCCGAGCAGGACGCCCGGGCCGTGGAGCTGGGCCTGCAACTGGCCGGGGACGGCCTGCAAGTGCTGCACGCCGGCGACATCGCCGAGCCTGCGCTGCGCGCCTACCTGGGCATGGGCCTGGAGCAGATGCACGTGCTGGAGCAACCGGCGGGGGCGGACGCGCTGCCGGCGCTGACCGACTACCTGCGCGGGGCCGGGGCCCAGGTGGTGCTCACCGGCAGCCAGGCGGAAACCGGCGAAGGTTCGGGGATGCTGCCGTTCCTGCTGGCCGAAGGGCTGGGCTGGCCGCTGGTGGTGGGGCTGGCGCAGGTCGAATCGATCGACGGCGGCTCGGCGCTGGTGCTGCAAGCGCTGCCGCGCGGGCAGCGGCGGCGGCTGAAGGTGCGCCTGCCGTTTCTGGCCACTGTGGATAACGCCGCGCCCAAGCCGCGGCAAAGCGCCTACGGGCCGGCCCGGCGCGGTGTGCTGCAACCTGAAGACGTCGAAGTGGTGGACGACGGCCTGTTGGCGGCAGCGACGCTGCAACCGGCCAAGCCGCGCCCGAAGCGGCTGAAGGTGATCAAGGCCAAGAGCGGCGCCGACCGGATGAAGGCCGCCACGGCCAAGGCCAGCGGCGGGGGTGGACAGGTGCTCAAGGGCGTCAGTGCCCAGGCGGGGGCCGAGGCGATCCTCAAGCTGTTGATCGAGGAGGGGGTGGTTCGCTGAATCCCCTGGGGGCGCAGTGGCGCTCTCACTGACGCCATCGCCAGCAGGCTGGCTCCCACAGGGGTTGTGGTGCAGCTGAAAACTGTGGGAGCCAGCCTGCTGGCGATGAGGCCGACGAGACATTTGCTCCCACAGGCTTTACCCACAATCCCTGTTGGCGATTCTGTGGATAACATGTTCGCCCCTCCACAGACCCCACGCCAATCAAGCCCTGCAGCCCTGCGATCAAAAAACGATCAGCCTAAGTCACGGTTTTTTCGGCCTTTTTCCCATGGCGGCCGACGAAAGTTTCCCCCAATCTCTGTTGGCCCTTTTGTGGATAAGATGTTCGCTCTCGGCTGAAAGCCCCACAGAACGTGGCTTGCAAGGCGCTGATCAAAAAACGTTCAATTCAGCCTTCGCATACACAAAACGCCTTCAACGGCCGGTTTATTCAACAGCCTGGGCGCTTTTCCACAGCAATCTCAAAGTTACCCCCGAACTCTGTTGGCGCTTCTGTGGATAAGGTGTTTGCCATACGCTGAAAGCCACGTTCTGCGTGGCTTGCAATGATCTGATCAAAAAATGATCATTGCGCGCGTTCGCGTATCGTCCTGAATAATCCACGGTTTTTCCTCGCCGAAAGCCCCCGTTTCTGTGCGGATTGTCCGCAGTTGTCCCCATTAGCTGTGGGTGGTCATGTGGATAACTTGTTCGCCAAACCCTGAAAGGCCCGCCGGGCTTAGTCCAAACGGCAATTGCTCAGATTTCATACAGTTCTAAGGGCCTGCCTTGACTTCGATCCGGCGGCTGTCTTCACTCCAATGGCACAAGGACAGCCGTCACTTATCCACATCCGGTTCAGGGAGAACGCCGTGATGGATAGCCATTCACTCCGCCCGCTCCCCGTTCCCTGTGTGCCGCGCACTGCGTGGCCGGCACCCCGGCCGCGCAAACGCACGCTGCGCCGCGCCGCCAACCAGCGCGCCCGTCTTTAGCGCTTTTGCAATGCCCACTGCCCAAACCGCCGTACTGCCGCCGGCTCCGTCCGGAGGCCAGGTGCCGTTCGCCCCATGATCGCAGGCAGCCGCAGAGTTGCCCCGTCAGCCTGAGAGAGGAACCTACCCATGTCACGGATCGCAACGCCCATCAGTGAGATCAAGGAACACTACGACGTGATCGTCATCGGTTCGGGGTACGGCGGCGGCATCGCCGCCTCGCGCCTGTCCCGGGCCGGCAAGAAGGTCTGCCTGCTGGAGCGCGGCCGGGAAATCCGCCCCGGCGAGTACCCCAACACCATGATCGCCGCCACCGAAGAGCTGCAGGTGCACGACCCCGACGGCCACATCGGCTCGCGCACCGGGCTGTTCGACCTGCACGTCAACGCCCAGCAGAACGTGGTGGTCGGCTGCGGCCTGGGCGGCACGTCGCTGATCAACGCCAACGTCTCCCTGGAGCCTGAGCCGGGCGTGTTCGAGGATCCGCGCTGGCCGCCGGAAGTGCGCGCGCACCGCGACACCCTGCTCAAGGACGGCTACGCCCGGGCCCGCGAGATGCTCAAGCCCAACCCTTACCCCGCCTCCGCACCGAATCTGCCCAAGCTCGACGCCAACAAGAAGTCCGCCGATTTCCTCAAGCAGGGCGCGCATTTCTACAAGCCGCCCATCAACGTGACCTTCGACAAGCTGCCCAACAACACCAACCATGTCGGCGTCGAGCAGCTGCCGTGCAACCACTGCGGCGACTGCGTGTCGGGCTGCAACAACAAGGCCAAGAACACCACGCTGATGAACTACCTGCCGGACGCCTGGAACCACGGCGCGGAGATCTTCTGCCAGGCCCAGGTGCGGCACCTGGAGCGCGACGGCGACGGCTGGATCGTGCACTTCCAGTACCTGGACAGCGGCCGCGAGAAGTTCTCGGCGCCGACCCTGTTCGTCAAGGCCGACATCGTCGTGGTGTCCGCAGGCACCCTGGGTTCCACCGAAATCCTGCTGCGTTCGCGCGACAAGGGGCTGGTGATGTCCGGTCAGCTCGGCGAGAACATGAGCGGCAACGGCGACATCCTTGGCTTCGGCCACAACTGCGAGCAGACCGTCAACGGCATCGGCTTCGGCGCGCACTCGGCCAAGGAACTCAAGCCGGTGGGGCCGTGCATCACCTCGATCATCGACATGCGCACCGAAGGCGACGTCAGCAGCCGCATGGTCATCGAGGAAGGCTCGATCCCCGGTGCCCTGGGCCGGCCGATGGTGCCGGCGATGGCCGGGTTCGCCGAAGCGCTAGGCAAACCCACCGACGACAGCTTCAGCGGCAAGGTGAAATACAAGGAACGCGAAACCGAAAGCTTCCTGCGCGGCCCGTACCATGGCGCGCTGCACAACATGCAGACGTACCTGATCATGAGCCACGACAGCGGCCAGGGGCGGATGGTGCTCGACAGCAAGGATCAGCTGCGCATCGACTGGCCCGGCGTCGGCGAGCAGGACAACTTCAAGATCGGCAACGAGCGCCTGCACCAGAGCACCAAGGCCCTGGGCGGGATCTGGGTGGAGAACCCGATCTGGACCAAGCTGCTCAAGCACAGCATCGTGTCGGTGCACCCGCTGGGTGGCTGCGTGATGGGCCAGGACGCGGCGCAAGGGGTGGTCAACCACAAGGGCCAGGTGTTCAGCGGCGCCAGCGGCACCGACGTCTACGCCAACCTGTACGTGACCGACGGCGCGGTGATCCCCACCTCCCTGGCGGTCAACCCGCTGCTGACCATCTCCGCCGTGAGCGAGCGCAACATGGGCCTGTTGGCCGCCGACCGCGGCTGGCACATCGACTACACCTTGCCGTCGGCGCCGCGCAAGCAAGTGGCGCCGCCGACCCTCGGCGTGCAGTTCACCGAGACCATGAAAGGCTACTTCTCCCGGGCGTTCACCGCGGCGCAGAGCACGGACCTGAAAGTCTACGAGGCGGCGGCCAAGCGCGGCGAGGCGGACAACTCGCCGATCGACTTCACCCTGACCATCACCGCCAACGACCTCAACCGGATGATCAAGGAGCCGACGCACGCCGCGACGATCGTCGGCACGGTGATCGCCCCGGCGCTGTCGCCCGAGCCGCTGACCGCCAGCAATGGCGTGTTCAACCTGTTCGAACAGTTCGAGCAGCAGGTCGACACCCGTCACATGAAATACGACATGAAGCTCACCGCCGAGGACGGCAACGACTACTTCTTCAGCGCGTTCAAGACCGTGCCGGAGGACAACGGCGTGCTGAACATCTGGCACGACACCAGCACCCTGTACGTCACCCTGTACCGCGGGCCGGACAAGTCCGGCGAGGTGATCGGCTCCGGGGTGATGCACATCAAGCCGGCGGATTTCGCCAAGCAGATGACCACCATGAAAGTGCTCAACGCGCGCAACGAGCGTGAGCGCATCGAGGGCCTGGCGCGGTTCGGCAAGTTCTTCGCCGGGATCCTCTGGGAAAGCTACGGCGGGGTGTTCGCCGGGGACATCTACTTCAACCCCGATGCGCCGCCGCGGCTGAAGCGGCCGCTGGACGCGCCGACCCCGGACGTGCATTTCTTCCCCACCGAGGACGGCGTCCAGCTGCGCCTGACCCGCTACCGGGCCGGCAGCAAGGGGCCTGTGATGCTGGTGCACGGGCTGGGCGTGGGGTCGAACATCTTCTCCACCGACACCATCCAGACCAACCTGCTGGAGTTCCTCTGCAAGCACGACTACGACGTATGGCTGCTGGATTTCCGGGTGAGCATCCTGCTGCCGGCGAGCAAGAAGGAATGGAACGGCGACCAGATCGCCCAGTACGACTTCAAGGCCGCCATCGGCCAGATCCGCCGCGAGACCGGGGCCAAGGACGTGCAGTGCGTGGTGCACTGCTACGGCGCGACCACGTTCTTCATGTCGCTGTTGGCCGGCCTGCAGGACGTGCGCTCGGTGGTCTGCTCGCAGATCGCCGCCGACACGGTGGTCGCCACCGCCACGGGGCTCAAGGCCGGGCTGCACCTGCCGGGCATGCTCGACGCCATCGGCGTCAAATCCCTCACGGCCTACGCCGACAGCAAGGAGAACTGGTTCAACAAGCTGTACGACAAGGCCCTCAACGGCTACGCCAGGATCGAGGCCCAGGGCTACTGCACCAACCCGGTGTGCCACCGCATCACGTTCATGTACGCCTCGCTGTACCGCCACGACACCTTGAACGAAACCCTGCACGAGAACCTGCATGAGCTGTTCGGCGAGTCGAACATGCAGACCTTCGAGCACCTGGCGCTGATCGTGCGCAAGGGCCACCTGGTGGACTTCAAGGGGCACGACGTGTACATGCCGCACTTCGAGCGGCTGAGCATGCCGATCTGCTTCATCAGCGGCGCCGACAACCAGTGCTACCTGCCGGAAAGCACGCTCAAGACCTACGAGCGGGTGTGCAAGGTGCATGGGCCGGAGCGCTACAGCCGGCATGTGGTGCCGGGCTACGGTCACATCGACTGCATGTTCGGCAAGAACGCCGTGGTGGACGTGTACCCGATCATCCTTGAACACCTGGAGAAGACCGCCCTCGGTTGACGGGGCCGCATCGGCCGCTTCGCGGGCAAGCCCGCTCCCACAGGGATCTGCGCCGGGCGCAGATCCCGAGTGAGGCTCCGCGCTCCTGCGGGAGCGGGCTCGCACGCGAAGGCGGCGCATCAGGCGCTGCACCTTCGGGATCCGCACAAGGAAATGGATGATATGGACAGCTATCTGCGCTGGTTTCAACGCTTCATCTGGCTCGGCATTCTGATGAACATGGTGTTCGCGATCCCGGCGCTGTTCGCGCCGGGGCTGCTGACATCCGTGGTCGGCCTGCCGCCCCAGCTCTCCGACCCGTGGCTGGAGAACGCCGGGATGCTGCTGGTGGGCATCAGCGTGTTCTACATGCCGTCGGGCTTCAACGCGCCACGCTATGTGGTGCACTCCTGGCTGTGCGTGCTGACGCGGCTGATCGCCGTGGCGTTCTGGATCTACCTGATCAACACCAGCAGCCAAGGCTCGGTGTTCGTGCCGATGCTGATGGGCGACCTGAGCTTCTTCCTGATCCTGGGCATCCTGCTGTACCTGGGCAGCGCCCCGGAGAACCGGCCGCTGCCGCTGCTGTGCGCCGGCTGGCGGGAATGGCGGGCGGGCTGGGCCCGGCGCTGGCAGAACCACGGGTTCAAGGTGGCCACGTTCGTGGTCGTGGCACTGCTGGCGTTCATCGGCTACCAGACCTGGTACCAGATGCTGCGGGTGGTGCCGGAGCAGGAGTACGCCTCCGACGAAGACCACTACAAGTACGCCGCCATCGGCCTGGGCATCGAGGCGCGGATCCCGTACTACCTGTTTTCCGTGCTGCCGCAGATGTGCCCCGAGAAGATGCCGAAACCCGGCGGCTGGGAAGTCTTCGGCTTCCTGTTCGAGAACGGCAAGGACTTGCCCATCGGCATGGCCAAGCGGCAGATCGGCTACCCGACCGTCGAACCCAATTGCGCGCTGTGCCACACCGGCTCCTACCGGGCCAACGCCAGCGACGTGGCGATCAACGTGCCGAGCGCACCGGCCAACACCCTGCAGCTGCAGGCGTTCCAGTGGTTCGCCTACGATTGCGCCAGCGACCCGAAATTCACCACCGACGCGGTGATGGCGGCGATCAACGCCAAGTTCCAGCTGGGCTTCTTCGAGCGCCTCTACAACCGCTTCCTGATCATCCCGATGGCCAAGACCGCGCTGCTCAAGCAAAAGCAGGCCTACGCCTGGCAGAAACTGCGTCCGGCCCAGGGGCCGGGGCGCACCGACACCTTCAACCCGACGAAGATGGTGGTGTTCGGCTTCCCGGACGACTCGACCATCGGCACCGTCGACCTGCCGCAGGTGTGGAACCAGAAGCCGCGCGAGTCGATGTACCTGCACTGGGACGGCAACAACAACAAGATCCACGAGCGCAACTACGCGGCGGCGATGGCCGTGGGCGCGACGCCGCAATCCGTGCTGCCGCCCAGCTTCAACCGCGTGACCAATTGGCTGCTGGGGCACAAGGCGCCGGCCTGGCCGTGGGCGCTGGATCAGGCCAAGGTCGCCCAGGGCAAACCGATCTGGGAAACCAACTGCGCCGGTTGCCATGACTTCGGCCGCACCGACACAGGCCAGGTCACCACCAACATCGACCAGTTGGGCACCGACCCGCACCGCCTCGACTCGTTCACCACGGGGCTGGTCGCCGCGTTCCACACCTTCAAGACACCGCCGTTCGACTTCGGCGCCTACCGCAAGACCCAGAGCTACAGCAATACGCCCACCGACGGCATCTGGCTGCGGGCGCCGTACCTGCACAACGGTTCGGTGCCGACCCTGTGGGACCTGCTGCAGCCGCCTGAGAAACGGCCGCAGGTGTTCTACACCGGCTCTGACGTGTACGACCCGGTCAACGTCGGCTTCGTCACCAGCGGCGCGCAGATGAAGGCCTCGGCGGACTTCAAGTACGACACGCGCCTGGAGGGCAACCACAACAGCGGCCACCAGTACGGCACGCAACTGTCGGACGTGGACAAGCGCGCCCTGATCGAATTCATGAAAACCCTGTGAACCCTTACGGATAGAGGATTTCGCCATGTCAGCGGTCGGTCATCTGAAGCACGAGTACGACAAGGTCAAGGTGCGCCTGCACGGCTTGCTCACGCGCATGGAAATGGCCTGGATGAAACTGGTCAGCGAGCTGGAGCCCAAGGAGTTCGAGGCGATCATCACGCTGCTCAAGCGCGGCCACGATCAGGCGCAGTACGTGCTCAAGCACGGCGAACTGCCGGACGACGAGCCGGCCGTGCCGTGGGAACTGGCCCACGGCTTGTCGATCCTGCGCATCGGCAACGCCACGCCGCTGCCGCAGTCCACCGACCAGTTGCAGACCCGCGTGCTCAAGGACGGCACGCTGCTGGGGTGCCGCAAGTGGGAACTGCTGGATCTGCTGTGGAGCGAGGCGCTGCTCAAGTGGATCGAGAACCTGCGCCATCACGCGACCTTCGGCACTGATCCGGCCATGGTGAAAATGGAGCGCGACGTGACCCTGGCGATCGCCGGCGACTGGGGCACCGGGCCGTTCAACAGCCATGCGCCGGCGGTGTCGGTCGCCAACCAGATGCAACTGGCCAATGCCGACTTCACCATCCACCTGGGGGATGTGTACTACGCCGGCACCCACTCCCAGGAAGACACCGACATGGCCGGCTGGCCGATGGGTACCCACGGCTCGTTCACGCTCAATTCCAACCACGAGATGTACAGCGGCGCCCACGGTTACTTCAAGGAACTGGCGCACCGTTTCCCCGGGCAACAGGGCACCAGCTACTTCGCGATGTACAACGATGACTGGCTGATCGTCGGGCTGGACACGGCGTATGCCTCCGACGTGATGAACCTGTACATGGACGGCACCCTGAACAAGCCGCAGATCGAGTGGATGAAAGGCCTGCCCAAACGCAAGAAGCTGATGGTGCTCAGTCACCACCAGGGCTTCGACATCACCGGGCACCACAAGACCGCGCTGTACCAACCGGTCTGCGATGCGCTGGGCCGTGAACCGGACTACTGGTATTGGGGGCATCTGCACAACGGCATCGTCTACGCGACCCAGGGCGGGCTGCATGCGCGCTGCGCCGGGCACGGAGCGATTCCGTACGGGGTGACCAGCCAGCTGGACGGGCATTCGCGGGTGCTGTTTTCGGAGACCAAGAACGCCCAGGACCCGTCGTATCCGCTGCGGGTGCTGAACGGTTATGCGAGGGTGCGGTTGGTGGGCGAGGAGATCTTCGAGGAGTTCATCGGTGAGGATGGCTCGGTGAGGTGGTCATCCAGGTGATGCGGTAAGGGGGAGGGGCCCATCGCCAGCAGGCTGGCTCCCACCGGGGATTCTCTGTGCATCGGAGATCCCCTGTGGAGGACGGCCTGCCAGCGATGCCTTTGCCTTTAGCCTTGCACCGGCACGCCTTTGAGGTACGGCGCAGGCTCGGCGCCGAGGTTGCTCAGCATGCGCTCGCTGTACCAGTCCACGAAGTTGACCACGCCGAACTCGTAGGTCTTGGAGTACGGGCCCGGCTGGTAGGCCGTGGAGTTGATGCCGCGCTGGTTCTCTTCGGCCAGGCGCCGGTCCTGGTCGTTGGTGGCGTCCCACACCTTGCGCATGCGCTCGACGTCGTAGTCCACGCCTTCGACCGCGTCCTTGTGCACGATCCACTTGGTGGTGACCATGGTCTCCTGGGCGCTGATCGGCCACACGGTGAACACGATGATGTGGTCGCCCATGCAGTGGTTCCACGAGTGCGGCAGGTGCAGGATGCGCATCGAGCCCAGGTCCGGGTTCTTGATCCGGCCCATCAGCTTGGCGCAGCCCTGCTTGCCGTCCATGGTCATCGACACGGTGCCCTTGAGCAGCGGCATGCGCACGATGCGGTTGCGCAGGCCGAAGCTGGCGTGGGCGTAAGGGATCTTCTCGGCTTCCCAGGCGGCGGCGGAGGCGGCGACATGGTCCTTGAACGCCTGGTCGGCGCGGGGGTCGGTGACGTCGTCCCATTCCAGCAGGGTTTTGAGCAGCTCAGGGTGCGAACCGTTGCAGTGGTAGCACTCGCGGTTGTTCTCCAGCACCAGTTTCCAGTTGGCCTTCTCCATCAAGGTGGTCTGCACCGCCACCTTGGTGTTCTCCATGTCGTAGGGTTCCATGTAGTGGTTCAGGGTCGACAGGAAGTCGTCGATGGCCGGCGGGTTCTCCGCCAGGCTGATGAAGATGTAGCCGCCGGCGGTCTTCACGTTCACCGGCTTGAGGCCGTACTGGTTCATGTCGAAGTCGGCGCCCATCTCGGTGCCGGCGAACAGCAGGCGGCCGTCCAGCTCGTAGGTCCACTGGTGGTAGTGGCAGACCAGTTTGGCGACCTTGCCCTTGTCGCTGGTGCACAGGCGCGAGCCGCGGTGGCGGCACACGTTGTGGAACGCATGCACCACGCCCTCGGCGCCGCGGATCACGATGATCGGGTTCTTGCCGATCTGCAGGGTCAGGTAGTTGCCCTTGGCCGGGATCTCGCAAGTCATGCCGGCGATCAGCCATTCCTTCTGGAAGATCTCCTGCATGTCGATGTCGAACAGGCGCTCGTCGCTGTAGAACGGCTGCGGCAGCGAGAAGGTGCGCTCGCGTTCCTGAAGCATTTGCGCGGTGGCCTTGCGTGCGGGTTCCAGCGGATCGCCCAGGCTGAGTTTTGCGGTGTCCATCGATTCGTCCTCATGGCCATTCTGCGGGCCGGTGAAAGTGGCTGATCAGGTGTGCTGCGCAAGGTGCTGCAAATCGTCGTTATGTGGAGCCGAGTGTGGGGCCGGCGCAGCCCGCAACCTTATCCATGGGCGACATGGCGCAATCTGATCCCGACGCGCAAGCCCCGGTGGTTGGGGGCTGGTCGCGATAAGCATGTGAATGTCGCGGATAGGTAAACGCACGGTTTGCGCCATGCGCAGAATCGCCACATGAAGGCCGACCGTCGGCCGTGGAGAACAGCATGTCCAACAACTTCCTGAATCCGGTCACCACCCAGACCTGGGCCAATGGCCGGCACATAGTCCGTTGCGTCAAAGTCATCCAGGAAACCTGGGATGTGCGCACGTTCTGCTTCATGGCCGACCAGCCGATCATGTTCTTCTTCAAGCCGGGCCAGTTCGTGACCCTGGAGCTTGAGATCGACGGCCAGCCGATCATGCGTTCCTACACCATCTCCAGTTCGCCGTCGGTGCCCTACAGCTTCTCGGTGACCATCAAGCGCGTGCCGGGGGGCAAGGTCTCCAACTGGCTGCACGACACCCTGCACGAAGGCCAGGAACTGGCGGTGCACGGGCCGGTCGGGCTGTTCAACGCCATCGACTTCCCAAGCCCGAAAGTGCTGTACCTGAGCGGCGGCGTCGGCATCACCCCGTGCATGTCCATGGCGCGCTGGTTCTACGACACCAACGGCAACGTCGACATGTCGTTCATCCACAGCGCCCGCTCGCCCAAGGACATCATCTATCACCGCGAGCTGGAGCACATGGCCTCGCGGATCGACAACTTCAGCCTGCACCTGATCTGCGAGAAGCACGGGCTGGGCGAGCCGTGGGCCGGCTACCGCGGCTACCTGAACCACAAGATGCTCGAACTGATGGTGCCGGACTTCCTGGAGCGCGAAGTGTTCTGCTGCGGCCCGACGCCGTACATGAACGCGGTCAAGCGTCTGCTGGAAAACGCCGGCTACGACATGAAGCGCTACCACGAGGAGTCCTTCGGCGCCACGCCGCCGGAAGCCCAGGCCGACGCCGTGGAACAGGCCGAACAGGCAGCGGAAGCGCCGGCGGTCGATGCGGCGGACCTGCACCTGGTGGAGTTCACCTCCTCGGACAAGAGCATTCGCGTGGCCCCGGGCGAAACCGTGCACGCGGCGGCGGCCAAGGTCGGCCTGATGATCCCCAAGGCCTGCGGCATGGGCATCTGCGGCACCTGCAAGGTGCTCAAGCTCGGCGGCGAGGTGGAGATGGACCACAACGGCGGGATCACCGAGGACGACGAGGCCGAGGGGTACATCCTGTCGTGCTGTAGCGTGCCGAAGGGGGATGTGCGGATTGAGTTTTAAGTCGGATTGTTTGCACTTGGGCCGATCTCCTCAGCGAGGAGGTCGGCTGGAATACTGCGACTTCAAACCAGTTCGGACATGGCGAGCAAGGCAAAGCCCGCGAACGTAAAGCCAAATATTCGCTGGTATTGGTTCAGTCTAAGCAGGACGCGTTTGAGCTTTGGGGGAAAACTCTTAACGTCTCTTGCGCTTACTTTGCCTTGGGATATATATCGTGAGGGGTTTTTGAGGATGCCAAAGATCTCTCCTAACATATAGATGCGCCCCCCTAAACCCGACTGCCATAACATGAGCAGAGACGGGGTGATCGAGCTTCTTTCAAAGCTGTTGAGGATTAATTCCAGCTTTTCCTTGGCGACATAAAGCAAAATCCCATTGACTGATAAAAGGCCTATGAAGCTCACTATGGCCATAATCACTATTGGCTCTTTTGCGATGTCGCGCATGTGATCTGCAGATGAGGCAAGTCCCAGGCACATCATCATTGCGAAAGAAATTAAAACGAGTCTGTATAAGGTGATTAAGTCTTTCTTGAGTTTTTTGGGGAAGTTTTCGAAGTCCTTCGCGCAAAGTGTTCCGGCGTGGATATAAATCGCTGGGTTTCTCATGATGGCGAACACTTCGCCCATCATGCGAATTCTGCCCCGGATTCCTCCGTGCCAAAGTACTATTATTTTGTTTGAGATCGAGCTGTTAGTTAGGTGGCTTAGTATGGTTTCGGTTTTTGTTTTGGCGATATACAACATTATCCCTATTAGAATAAATATGCCGATGAAGTCTATAATGCCAACCAACAAAAATATTAAGTCTGAAATGCGGAGGGTCATTTAACAGCCTCGTATACTTTCTCTGCGATCCGATCACCGTCTTTTTCGCCCAAAGTCCCGCCGGCATAATTTCCGACTCCTGCCAATAGGGCAGCACAAAGGACAGTGCCGAGCCCGCCAGTCGGGAGACCAACTCCTACGCAGATCGTTGAGGCACTCAAACTCACGAGCGTGCCGGCGACTATTCCGCCTCCCACGCTACCCAAAAAGCTTCCGGTCTCCGTGAACTTCACCTTTTCACACGCTTCGGTGCTTCCATTCGCGCAAACTTCCTGAACCTTCATCACCGACGCACTACCTCCCACCGCCGTGCCGATCCAACCGCCATATTTGACGTATTGCGACGCGTTGGTGACGGCCTGGAAATGAGTGGCGTAACCGGGAATCTGGCTGATGCCGCCGGCCTTTCTCCAGCGATGGATCAGGTGTGGGTTATCGATACCTAAGGCGGTTTTCAGGTTTGGGTAGTCAGGGAGGTTGAGGGTTTCTCTGGTGAGTCGGGTCAGTTGGCCATCAAAACCTTTGAGCAATTGCGCCCGCTGTTTTTTGAAGTCTTTTGAATTCAGGCTCCCATTCGCCTCAAGGGTATTGGTATGCAAGAGCTCGATGTCGTTCAGAATGCTTTTTATACCGTCCAGATGATTGGCCGCTATGGCCGTGACGACGCCAATCACTTTCGATTGATCCGAGAGTGCGCCCTGAATGATGCCGTAGTTCTGCGCCATGAAATCCGCCTCTTCCACCGTCAACGGTGCTAGCGCCGTGCTCACGGTACGCGCGGTCTCCATCAGCAACGATTCCTCATAGGTGCACTGCTGATTGCCCGGATCGCTCAAAACAATAAGCGACCCGGCCTTCACCACGTCCTCCAGCGGATTCAGGCGTTTGAAGGTGGCGATGACATTGGGCTTGGGCGACGGGAACAGGCGCGCCTGAAGGGCCTCGGCGGGCAGGCTTTCGGGCACGATGTAGAACCCCGGCTCTACAGGCGCCGGCACTTCCTGCGGCCAGAGCTCGCCGGGGAAGAACCGCAGGTCGTTGACGGGGTGCGGGGACGGGCCGGACATCGCCGCCAGGCGCGACACCTTCAGGTTCTGCCGGTGGACGGCCCGCAGCAGCCGTTCCGGATCGGAATGGGCTGCGGGCTGCGCGGACAACGACCTGGCCCTCGCCGGGCGGGGGTTGCGCGACAGGATCCGGGACTGGTTCAGCAAGTCCCGCTGTTCCTGCGCAAGGGCCAGGATCCCTTGCTCCGGGCTCAGGTGGCCGGCGGCCACTTCATCGGCGATGCGCTTGGCGTAGCGTGCGACCTGTTGGATGAACCGCACGCGTGCCATGCCGAAGGCCATATGGCGGGCGCCGCTGGTCAGGGCCTGGCCCAGCAAGCGGCCGGCGGCGTCCTGCACGTCACTGGGAGCGGATGGCCGTGGGCTCAACCCATTTCGCCCCACGAGGTGGTGCCGGTGGTGCCGGCGATGTGGTGCACCCAGCTGATGCCGCGGTAACGGATGGCCAGCTGTTCCTGGGGCTGGGCGTCGTTCTGCAGGATGATATGCGGCACATCCTGCGAGAGCTCGGCGAGGACGGCGCCGTCGAGGGCGATCGTATAGAACTTTTCCTGCTGGCCTTGGGGCGAGGTGCGATACAGGCTGATCGTGCACTCCAGCTCTTCGCTGTTCGAATGGGCCTGGGCCAGCAGCGGGGAGGACTTGTCCAACGCTTTGGTGATGATCACCGGTTGGTGGACGGCTTTTCCGAGGTTGTTGTCGCGGCGCATTTCATGGCTCAAGGCAAGCACCATGATTTCGTCGGTATGGGCGGATTGGTAGCTGTTGCCCACGGACTCCGGGGTCGAGCAGCCCGCTGAAATGAGGCCTTGTGTCTTGCCGGTGATGGTCATGTAGGCAGGGTTCGCCATAGCCTTCGCTCCTTGAATGTGGAGCGGGCAGTCTATGAGGAACCCTGTTTACTTGATGTCGGACGAGGCGTAGTCCGATTCTGAAATTGATCAGTCGATGAACAGGTCGGGCATCAGTTTGGCGTCGCTGTCCGGTTCGAAGCGGTAGTGGCCGAATTCGGTCGCGCCGTGTTCGCGCAAGATCTCCTCGTCGATCAGCAGGCGCCCGGTGATCTGCCGCCCGTTGCTGCTCAGGATCGTGTGGGCCGCGTCCGCCATGATCGCCGGGGTGCGCGCATGCTTGAACGACTCGCGGTTGCCCAGCTGAAACTCGATGGCCGCCGTGGCGATCATGGTCTGCGGCCACAGGGAGTTGACGCTGATGCCGTGGGCGGCGAATTCCTCGCTCATGCCCAGGGTGAGCATGCTCATGCCGTACTTGGTGACGGTGTAGGGGCTGTATTGGGCGAACCATTTTGCCGCGAGGTTCAGCGGCGGCGACAGGTTGAGGATGTGCCCGGCGGATTTTTTCAGGTAGGGCAGGGCGGCCTGGCTGCACAGCAGCACCGCGCGGGTGTTGATCTGGTGCATCAGGTCGAAGCGCTTGAGCTCGATGTGGGCCACGCCGGTGAGCTTGATCGCCCCGGCGTTGTTCACCAGGGCATCGATGGCGCCGAAGCGTTCGTTGGCCTGGGTCAGCGCCTGGCGCACGGCGTCTTCGTCGCGCACATCCACTTGCAGGGCCAGCGCCTGGCCGCCGGCCGCCTCGACTTCCCTGGCCACGCTGTGGATGGTGCCGGGCAGTTTCGGGTGGGGCTCGGCGCTCTTGGCCGCGATCACGATGTTGGCCCCGTCCTTCGCGGCCCGCAGCGCGATCTCGCGCCCGATGCCACGGCTGGCGCCGGTGATGAACAGGGTCTTGCCTTTGAGGGACATGCGTTCGCTCCTGCTTGTTGTTATGTGAGCGGAAAGGCTCGACACACACTGTAGACCAGGCAGGAGGGCGTGCAGGGGCGGGGGCTTGCGGCGAGGGAGCAGGCTCCCCCGCCACAGGGGCGTGTTACGCGGTCATCACCTCGCGGATGTCCCGCGCCAGCTCGCGCACCCGCTCTTCTTCGGTGTCCCACGAGCACATGAACCGTGCGCCGCCCTTGCCGATGAAGGTGTAGAAGCGCCAGCCCCGGGCGGTCAGCGCGGCGAGGGCCGGCTCCGACAGTTGCAGGAACACGCCGTTGGCCTGCACCGGGAACATCAGCTCGACGCCCGGGATGTCGCTGACCAGCTCCGCCAGCAACTGCGCGCAGCGGTTGGCGTGGCGGGCGTACTTGAGCCAGGCGTCGTTCTCCAGGATGCCGACCCACGGCGCCGACAGGAAGCGCATCTTCGAGGCCAGCTGGCCGGCCTGCTTGCAGCGGTAGTCGAAGTCTTCGGCCAGTTCGTGGTTGAAGAACAGGATCGCCTCGCCGACCGCCATGCCGTTCTTCGTGCCGCCGAAGCACAGCACGTCGACGCCGGCCTTCCAGGTCAGGTCCGCCGGCGAGCAGCCCAGGAACGCGCAGGCGTTGGAGAAGCGGGCGCCGTCCATGTGCAGGTTCAGGCCCAGTTCCTTGCAGGTGGCGCTGATGGCGCGCACTTCGTCCGGGGTGTAGACGCTGCCGACCTCGGTGGCCTGGGTCAGGGTCACGACGCGGGGCTTGGGGTAGTGGATGTCCTGGCGCTTGAGGGCGATCTCGCGGATCGAGGCCGGGGTCAGCTTGCCGTTCTCGGTGCCGGCGATCAGCAGCTTGGAGCCGTTGGAGAAGAACTCCGGCGCGCCGCACTCGTCGGTCTCGACGTGGGCGGTCTCCGAGCAGATCACGCTGTGGTAGCTCTGGCACATCGAGGCCAGGGCCAGGGAGTTGGCGGCGGTGCCGTTGAAGGCGAAGAACACCTCGCAGTCGGTCTCGAACAGCCTGCGGAAATGGTCCGAGGCGCGGGCGGTCCATTCATCGTCGCCGTAGGCGCGCTGGTGGCCCTGGTTGGCCTGTTCCATGGCGGCCCAGGCCTCGGGGCAGATGCCGGAATAGTTGTCGCTGGCGAATTGTTGGCTCTTGTCGGTCATGGCCGGCTTCCGTGATCGGGGCACTTGTGGTGACCCGTTGGTCAATGAGGGTGCGCACTGTACCGAAGATCGTCCGGGGCGCGCACGGGATGTCGCTTGCGGAACTGTACAGCGATGCCGTCCGGCCTGCACCACCGATCCATGTGGGAGCCAGCAGGCCGGCTGCCACAGGTCGGCGGTGCGGCGGGCATCGCCAGGCGTCGGGCCTTGCGTCTGGCCCGCCGGTTTCGCGCCATGTCGTAAACGCGCCTTTGCGTGGCGTCCGTAGGCATTTGACGTGTCCGAACCGGTCATACCATCGCATCCAAAGGGCACCGCCGAAACGCCGGTGCCTGACCGAGACGAATGGCGCACAGACGCCGCTGGGAGAGACGCGATGTTCAGCAAGCAAGACCGGATCCAGGGTTACGACGATGCACTGCTGGCGGCGATGAATGCCGAGGAGCAACGTCAGGAAGATCACATCGAGCTGATCGCGTCCGAGAACTACACCAGCAAGCGCGTCATGGAGGCCCAGGGCAGCGGCCTGACCAACAAGTACGCCGAAGGCTATCCGGGCAAGCGCTACTACGGCGGCTGCGAGCACGTGGACAAGGTCGAGGCCCTGGCCATCGAGCGCGCCAAGCAACTGTTCGGCGCCGACTACGCCAACGTCCAGCCGCACTCCGGCTCCTCGGCCAACAGCGCCGTGTACCTGGCCCTGCTGCAGGCCGGCGACACGATCCTGGGCATGAGCCTGGCCCACGGCGGCCACCTGACCCACGGCGCCAAGGTGTCGTCCTCGGGCAAGCTGTACAACGCCGTGCAGTACGGCATCGACACCGCCACCGGCCTGATCGACTACGACGAAGTCGAGCGCCTGGCCGTCGAGCACAAGCCGAAGATGATCGTCGCCGGCTTCTCGGCGTACTCCAAGACCCTCGACTTCCCGCGTTTCCGCCAGATCGCCGACAAGGTCGGTGCGCTGCTGTTCGTCGACATGGCCCACGTGGCCGGTCTGGTGGCGGCGGGCCTGTACCCGAACCCGATCCCGTTCGCCGACGTGGTCACCACCACCACCCACAAGACCCTGCGCGGCCCGCGCGGCGGCCTGATCCTGGCCAAGGCCAACGAAGAGATCGAGAAGAAGCTCAACGCCGCCGTGTTCCCCGGCGCCCAGGGCGGCCCGCTGATGCACGTCATCGCCGCCAAGGCCGTGTGCTTCAAGGAAGCGCTGGAGCCCGGCTTCAAGGCGTACCAGCAGCAGGTGATCGAGAACGCCCAGGCGATGGCGGGCGTATTCGTCAAACGTGGCTACGATGTAGTGTCCGGCGGCACCGACAACCATCTGTTCCTGGTCAGCCTGATCCGTCAGGGCCTCACCGGCAAGGACGCGGATGCGGCGCTGGGCCGTGCCCACATCACCGTGAACAAGAACGCCGTGCCGAACGACCCGCAGTCGCCGTTCGTCACTTCGGGCCTGCGCATCGGCACCCCGGCGGTGACCACCCGCGGCTTCAAGGTGACCCAGTGCGTGACGCTGGCCGGCTGGATCTGCGACATCCTCGACAACCTCGGCGACGCCGACGTCGAGGCCAACGTCGCCCAGCAGGTCTCGGCCCTGTGCGCTGACTTCCCGGTTTATCGCTGAGCGGTTCTGGAGTAATGACTATGCAACGCTATTCGGGCTTCGGCCTCTTCAAGCACTCCCTCAGCCACCATGAGAACTGGCAGCGCATGTGGCGCACGCCGACCCCGAAAAAGGTCTACGACGTGGTCATCGTCGGCGGCGGCGGGCACGGCCTGGCGACCGCCTACTACCTGGCCAAGGAGCACGGCATCACCAACGTGGCCGTGGTCGAGAAGGGCTGGCTGGGCGGCGGCAACACCGCCCGCAACACCACCATCGTGCGTTCCAACTACCTGTGGGACGAGTCGGCGCACCTGTACGAGCACGCGATGAAACTGTGGGAAGGCCTGTCCCAGGACCTGAACTACAACGTGATGTTCTCCCAGCGCGGCGTCTACAACCTGTGCCACACCCTGCAGGACATCCGCGACTCCGAGCGCCGGGTCAGCGCCAACCGCCTCAACGGCATCGACGGCGAACTGCTCGACGCCAAACAGGTGGCGGACGAGATCCCGTACCTGGACTGCTCCAAGAACACCCGCTATCCGGTGATGGGCGCCACCGTCCAGCGCCGCGGCGGCGTGGCCCGCCACGATGCCGTGGCCTGGGGCTTCGCCCGTGCGGCCGACGCCCTGGGCGTGGACCTGATCCAGCAGACCGAAGTGATCGGTTTCCGCAAGGAAAACGGCGTGTGCATCGGTGTGGAGACCAACAAAGGCTTCATCGGCGCCAAGCGCGTCGGCGTGGTCACCGCCGGCAACTCCGGCCACATGGCCAAGCTCGCCGGCTTCCGCCTGCCGCTCGAATCCCACCCGCTGCAAGCGCTGGTGTCCGAGCCGATCAAGCCGATCATCGACAGCGTGATCATGTCCAACGCCGTGCACGGCTACATCAGCCAGTCCGACAAGGGCGACCTTGTGATCGGCGCCGGCATCGACGGCTACAACGGCTACGGCCAGCGCGGCTCGTACCCGGTGATCGAGCACACCATCCAGGCCATCGTCGAGATGTTCCCGGTGCTGTCCCGCGTGCGCATGAACCGCCAGTGGGGCGGCATCGTCGACACCACCCCGGACGCCTGCCCGATCATTTCGAAAACCCCGGTGCCGAACATGTTCTTCAACTGCGGTTGGGGCACCGGTGGCTTCAAGGCAACACCTGGCTCGGGCAACGTGTTTGCCGCGAGTCTGGCCAAGGGTGAGATGCACCCGCTGGCCGCACCTTTCTCCATCGACCGTTTCCACAACGGTGCGTTGATCGACGAACACGGCGCTGCGGCTGTCGCCCACTAACAGGAGAAATCCCCATGTTGCACATCTTCTGTCCTCACTGCGGCGAACTGCGCTCCGAAGAGGAATTCCACGCTTCCGGCCAGGCGCACATCCCGCGTCCGCTGGATCCGAACGCCTGCACCGACGAGCAGTGGGGCGACTACATGTTCTTCCGCGACAACCCACGCGGCCTGCACCATGAGCTGTGGGATCACGTCGCCGGTTGCCGCCAGTACTTCAACGTCACCCGCGACACCGTGACCTACGAGATCCTCGAAACCTACAAGATCGGCGCCAAGCCGCAATTCACCGACAAGGCCGACAGTCCGAAAGCGGCCGCGCAGGCTCTGGGAGAGAAGGTATGAGCCAGATCAATCGCCTGTCCAACGGTGGACGGATCGACCGCAACAAAGTGCTGAGCTTCACCTTCAACGGCCAGAGCTACAAGGGTTTCGAGGGCGACTCCCTGGCGTCGGCGCTGATCGCCAACGGCGTCGACATCATCGGCCGCAGCTTCAAGTATTCCCGGCCGCGCGGCATCTTCGCCGCCGGTGCCGAAGAGCCGAACGCGGTGCTGCAGATCGGCGCCACCGAAGCCACCCAGATCCCCAACGTGCGCGCCACCCAACAGGCGCTGTACCAGGGCCTGGTCGCCACCAGCACCAACGGTTGGCCGAGCGTGAACAACGACATGATGGGGATCCTCGGCAAGGTCGGCGGCAAGCTGATGCCGCCGGGCTTCTACTACAAGACGTTCATGTATCCGCAGTCGTTCTGGATGACCTACGAGAAGTACATCCGCAAGGCCGCCGGCCTCGGCCGCTCGCCGACCGAGAACGATCCGGACAGCTACGACTACATGAACCAGCACTGCGACGTGCTGGTCGTCGGCGCCGGCCCCGCAGGCCTGGCCGCCGCGCTGGCCGCTGCGCGCAGCGGCGCCCGGGTGATCCTGGCCGACGAGCAGGAAGAGTTCGGCGGCAGCCTGCTCGACTCCCGCGAAAGCCTCGACGGCAAGCCTGCCGTGGAGTGGGTCGCCGGCGTCATCGCCGAGCTGAAGAACACCCCGGACGTGCTGCTGTTGCCGCGCGCCACGGTCAACGGCTACCACGACCACAACTTCCTGACCATTCACGAACGCCTCACCGATCATCTCGGTGACCGTGCGCCGATCGGCCAGGTGCGCCAGCGCATCCACCGGGTGCGCGCCAAGCGCGTGGTGCTGGCCACCGGCGCCCATGAGCGTCCGCTGGTCTACGGCAACAACGACGTGCCGGGCAACATGCTGGCCGGCGCGGTCTCGACCTACGTGCGCCGTTACGGCGTGGCGCCGGGCAAGAAGCTGGTCCTGAGCACCAACAACGACCACGCCTACCGCGTGGCGCTGGACTGGCTCGACGCCAGCCTGCAAGTGGTGGCGATCGCCGACGCCCGCAGCAACCCGCGCGGTGCGCTGGTGGAAGAGGCACGCGCCAAAGGCATCCGCATCCTCACCGGCAGCGCCGTGATCGAGGCCCGGGGCAGCAAGCGCGTGACGGCCGCCCGCGTGGCCGCCATCGATGTGAAAGCCCATGCCGTGACCAGTCCCGGCGAATGGCTGGACTGCGACGTGATCGCCAGCTCCGGCGGCTACAGCCCAGTGGTTCACCTGGCGTCGCACCTGGGCGGCAAGCCGGTCTGGCGTGATGACATCCTCGGCTTCGTGCCGGGCGAAGCGCCGCAGAAACGCGTTTGCGTCGGCGGCATCAACGGTGTCTACGGCCTCGGCGATTCGCTGGCCGACGGTTTCGAAGGCGGCGCCCGCGCCGCCAGCGAGGCCGGTTTCACGGTGGTCGAAGGCACCTTGCCCAAGGCCCTGAGCCGTCTGGAGGAAGCGACCCTGGCGCTGTTCCAGGTGCCCCACGAGAAAGGCACCGCCCGTGCGCCGAAGCAGTTCGTCGACCTGCAGAACGACGTCACCGCCGCCGCCATCGAACTGGCGACCCGCGAGGGCTTCGAGTCGGTCGAGCACGTCAAGCGCTACACCGCGCTGGGCTTCGGCACCGACCAGGGCAAGCTGGGCAACATCAACGGCCTGGCCATCGCCGCCCGTTCGATGAACATCACCATCCCGCAGATGGGCACCACGATGTTCCGTCCGAACTACACGCCGATCACCTTCGGCGCCGTGGCCGGCCGGCACTGCGGGCACCTCTTCGAGCCGGTGCGCTTCACTGCGCTGCACGCCTGGCACCTGAAGAACGGCGCCGAGTTCGAGGACGTCGGCCAGTGGAAACGCCCTTGGTACTTCCCGAAGAACGGCGAAGACCTGCACGCGGCGGTCAAGCGCGAGTGCAAGGCCGTGCGCGACAGCGTCGGCCTGCTGGACGCCTCGACCCTGGGCAAGATCGACATCCAGGGCCCGGACGCCCGTGAGTTCCTCAACCGCGTGTACACCAACGCCTGGACCAAGCTCGACGTGGGCAAGGCCCGCTACGGCCTGATGTGCAAGGAAGACGGCATGGTCTTCGACGACGGTGTGACGGCGTGTCTGGCCGACAACCATTTCGTCATGACCACCACCACCGGCGGCGCGGCCCGCGTGCTGCAGTGGCTGGAGCTGTACCACCAGACCGAGTGGCCGGACATGAAGGTGTACTTCACCTCCGTCACCGACCACTGGGCGACCATGACCCTGTCGGGCCCCAACAGCCGCAAGCTGCTGAGCGAAGTCACCGACATCGACCTGGACCGCGACGGCTTCCCGTTCATGACCTGGAAGGAAGGCCTGGTCGGCGGCGTGCCGGCCCGGGTGTTCCGGATCTCGTTCACCGGCGAGCTGTCGTACGAAGTCAACGTGCAGGCCGACTACGCCATGGGCGTGCTGGAAAAGATCGTCGAGGCCGGCAAGAAGTACAACCTGACCCCGTACGGCACCGAGACCATGCACGTGCTGCGGGCCGAGAAGGGCTTCATCATCGTCGGCCAGGACACCGACGGCTCGATGACCCCGGACGACCTGAACATGGGCTGGTGCGTCGGCCGCACCAAGCCGTTCTCGTGGATCGGCCAGCGCGGCATGAACCGTGAGGACTGCGTGCGCGACCAGCGCAAGCAACTGGTGGGCCTCAAGCCGATCGACCCGAACCAATGGCTGCCGGAGGGCGCGCAACTGGTGTTCAACACCAAGCAGGCGATCCCGATGACCATGGTCGGCCACGTGACCTCCAGCTACGCGCACAACTCCCTGGGCTATTCGTTTGCCATGGGCGTGGTCAAGGGCGGCCTCAAGCGCCTGGGCGAGCGGGTGTTCGCGCCATTGGCCGACGGCCGCGTGATCGAGGCGGAGATCGTTTCTTCGGTGTTCTTCGATCCGAAAGGCGATCGCCAGAACATTTGAGACACCACAGTCCCTGTGGGAGTGGGCTTGTCGGCCCGCGGCATCGCCGCGATAGCGTCAGACCGACACACCGCTATCGCTGGCAAGCCAGCTCCCACAGGAACACAGAATTCAGAAAGGGTGCTTTATGACCGCAGCCAACGTGTACCAACAACGCCCGACCACCGGGGCCAAGGCCGAGTCGTCGCTGCATCATGCCGACCTCGCCGGACTGGTGGGCAAGGGCCGCAAGAACGCCGGCGTGACCGTGCGCGAAAAGAAACTCCTGGGCCACCTGACCCTGCGCGGCGACGGCCATGACGCGGCCTTCGCCGCCGGCGTGCACAAGGCCTTGGGCATCGAACTGCCGGGTGCCCTGAGCGTCATCGTCAAGGGCGAGACCAGCCTGCAGTGGATGGGCCCGGACGAGTGGCTGCTGATCGTGCCGAGCGGCGAAGAGTTCGCCGCCGAGCAGAAGCTGCGCGAGGCGCTGGGCGACCTGCACATCGCCATCGTCAACGTCAGCGGCGGCCAGCAACTGCTCGAACTGAGCGGGCCGAACGTGCGTCAGGTGCTGATGAAGTCCACCAGCTACGACGTGCACCCGAACAACTTCCCGGTGGGCAAGGCGGTCGGCACGGTGTTCGCCAAGTCGCAGCTGATGATCCGCCACACCGCCGAAGACACCTGGGAGCTTTTGATCCGCCGCAGCTTCTCGGACTACTGGTGGCTGTGGCTGCAGGATGCCGCCGCCGAATACGGCCTGAGCGTCCAGGCCTGATCGTCATCCCCCTGCGGGAGCGGGCTTGCCCGCTTTCGCAGGGGAACAACGATTATCAAAGTTTCAGGAGCGATCCCTTATGAGCCGCGCCCCGGATACATGGATTCTGACCGCCGACTGCCCCAGCGTCCTCGGCACGGTGGACGCGGTCACGCGTTTTCTCTACGAGCAGGGCTGCTACGTCACCGAGCACCATTCGTTCGATGACCGGCTCTCGGGCCGGTTCTTCATCCGCGTGGAGTTCCGCCAGCCCGACGGCTTCGACGAGCAGTCGTTCCGCGCCGGCCTCGCCGAGCGCGGCCAGGCCTTCGGCATGGTCTTCGAGCTGACGGCGCCGAACTACCGGCCAAAAGTGGTGATCATGGTCTCCAAGGCCGACCACTGCCTCAACGACCTGCTCTACCGCCAGCGCATCGGCCAGTTGTCGATGGACGTGGCGGCGGTGGTGTCCAACCACCCGGACCTCAAGCCGCTGGCCGACTGGCACCAGATTCCCTACTACCATTTCCCCCTCGACCCCAACGACAAACCGGCCCAGGAGCGCCAGGTGTGGCAGGTGATCGAGGAGGCCGGCGCCGAACTGGTGATCCTCGCCCGCTACATGCAGGTGCTGTCGCCGGAACTGTGCCGCAAGCTCGACGGCAAGGCGATCAACATCCACCACTCGCTGCTGCCGGGCTTCAAGGGCGCCAAACCGTACCACCAGGCCTACAACAAGGGCGTGAAGCTGGTCGGTGCCACGGCGCACTACATCAACAACGACCTGGACGAGGGGCCGATCATCGCCCAGGGCGTCGAGGCCGTGGACCACAGCCATTACCCCGAAGACCTGATCGCCAAGGGGCGCGACATCGAGGGCCTGACCCTGGCGCGGGCCGTGGGCTATCACATCGAGCGGAGGGTGTTCCTCAACGCCAACCGCACGGTCGTTCTTTAGATTGGTTTCGCTGCGTTGCGGCGGTCCGACAAGCCAGCTCCCACAGGGATTTGTGTCGTACACAGATCTTGAACCCATCAGGGATCCTGTGGGGGCTGGCTTGCCAGCGATGAGGCCATAACAGGCGACACAAGATTCAGCATCTGTACCCGAGCACTCAACGCGCGGCCTGCCTGGGCGGCGCGGTTCCATAAAAACAACAGCGAGGTGAAAGCATGTCTGGCAATCGTGGTGTGGTGTATCTCGGCGCTGGCAAGGTCGAAGTGCAGAAGATCGACTATCCGAAAATGCAGGATCCGCGCGGCAGGAAAATCGAGCACGGTGTCATCCTGCGTGTGGTTTCCACCAACATCTGCGGCTCCGACCAGCACATGGTGCGCGGTCGCACCACCGCCCAGGTCGGGCTGGTGCTGGGCCATGAGATCACCGGCGAGGTGATCGAGAAGGGCAGCGACGTCGAGAGCCTGAAGATCGGCGACCTGGTGTCCGTTCCGTTCAACGTGGCCTGCGGGCGCTGCCGTTCCTGCAAGGAGCAGCACACCGGCGTCTGCCTGACCGTCAACCCGGCCCGCGCCGGCGGTGCCTACGGCTACGTCGACATGGGCGACTGGACCGGCGGCCAGGCCGAGTACGTGCTGGTGCCGTACGCCGACTTCAACCTGCTGAAGCTGCCGGACCGCGACAAGGCCATGGAGAAGATCCGCGACCTGACCTGCCTGTCCGACATCCTGCCGACCGGCTACCACGGTGCCGTGACCGCCGGCGTAGGGCCGGGCAGCACCGTGTACATCGCCGGCGCCGGCCCCGTCGGCCTGGCTTCGGCCGCCTCGGCGCGCCTGCTGGGCGCGGCGGTGGTGATCGTCGGCGACGTCAACCCGATCCGCCTGGCCCACGCCAAGGCCCAGGGCTTCGAGATCGTCGACCTGTCCAAGGACGCGCCGCTGCATGAGCAGGTCGCTGCGCTGCTGGGCGAGCCGGAAGTCGATTGCGCCGTGGACTGCGTGGGCTTCGAAGCCCGTGGTCATGGCCATGACGGGGTGAAACAGGAAGCCCCGGCCACGGTGCTCAACTCGTTGATGGGCGTGGTGCGCGTGGCCGGCAAGATCGGCATCCCGGGCCTGTACGTGACCGAGGATCCGGGCGCGGTGGACGCGGCGGCGAAGATGGGCAGCCTGAGCATCCGCTTCGGCCTGGGCTGGGCCAAATCCCACAGCTTCCACACCGGGCAGACTCCGGTGATGAAGTACAACCGCCAGTTGATGCAGGCGATCATGTGGGACCGCATCAACATCGCCGAAGTGGTGGGCGTGCAGGTCATCAGCCTCGACCAGGCGCCGGAAGGCTACGGCGAGTTCGACGCCGGCGTGCCGAAGAAGTTTGTGATCGATCCGCACAAGCTGTTCAGCGCGGCCTGAGGCCAGAGCGGCAAAAGGAAAACGGCGCCTGAGGGGCGCCGTTTTTTGTTTGTCGACGGAAAATGGGAGCAGGCGTCAGGCGGTGTCAAAGTTGTCTTCCTCTGTCGCGTCAGACTCCAGCCGGATATCGATGGCATACCACTGACCGTTGTCTCCGCGCACCAGTTCGTACGTGACGGTTTGCCCGGCCTTGATCCGCTTCATCAACGGATCCGACGGGTCGATGCAAAAGATGATGGAAGGGGAGGACAGATTGGCCTGCATCGCCCACTCCTCTGGCGCGTCCGTCATCTCGGCCTTGTTCGGTTCAGCGCAGTCGCGCCAACGTCTCTCCATCGCCGCCTCTCCCGTATGGGTTACCCGCGCCTGCGGTGGGACAGACGCGGAGTGGTGCGCCGGTTCAAGGGTGCCTCAGTCTTTGACTTGAACCTTGTCCGCTTGCATGCCTTTTTGTCCTTGTACGGCCTCAAACGTTACTTTCTGACCTTCTTTGAGGCTTTTGAAGCCGCTGCCCTCAATGGCTCTGAAATGCACGAAGAGATCCGGGCCGGATTCCGGGGTGATGAACCCGTAACCCTTTTCATCGTTGAACCATTTGACTGTACCGTCCTGTCTGATTGCCATGCTCTGCACTTCCCGCTCGCTTGACTGAATAACGGGTCGGCCGCCTTCGTCAGGCGGGCGTACCCTTTCCGAGACCGCAGATTCAATGTAGGTGAGGATCCGCCATCGGGTAACTGTCAGATATGACAGTCCTTTAGTGCATTTCTTGATAGTCGCCGACGGTGTTATCGCTGACCGGCAGCGGCGCCCTGAGGTCCTTTTCACGATGTATGGACACCGGCACGCGGAATATGGCCGCACCGCCCCGGAACATGCCGGCGGATGCCCGGTCAAACCGGCAGTTTCGCTGCCTGTCGGGCGGCTTTGATGCCACAAGAGGATGTCTGAATGAAGATTTCGCGCGGTATTGCCCTGGCCTCGCTGATGGCGCTGGCCGGCCCCGTGTTCGCCGGTTTCAGCCTGAACGACGTGGCGGGCGCGGTGGCGGGCATGCAGGGCGGCGACAAGGCCGCGGATGCTGCGCCGACCTCGCAGACCGCCGGCCTGCTCAACGCCCTGGGCGCGTTGAACGTCACCCCGCAACAGGCGGTGGGCGGCACCAGCGCCATGCTGGGGCTGGCGAAGAACCAGCTCAGCAACACCGACTACTCGGAGCTGGCCAAGAGCGTGCCGGGCATCGACCAGCTGTCGGGCGGGGCGGGCAACCTGGCCATGCTGAGCGGGCTGTTGGGTTCTTCGGGCAAGTCCGCCGGGCTGGACAACGCCCTGGGCAACGTCAAGGACACCAACGACCTGAACAACGCCTTCGGTGCCTTGGGCATGGACAGCGGCATGGTCGGCCAGTTTGCCCCGGTGCTGCTGCAGTTCCTCGGTCAGCAGGGCGTCGGCGGCCCGCTGCTGCAGAGCCTGGGCAGTATCTGGGGCACCGGCGCCGGCAGTTGAGTCAGCGGCGTTCGTTCTTCAGTTCGGCGATGCGCCGATCCTTCAAGGTCCAGAGCTGGTTGACCCAGCCCTGGACCTTTTCGCGAAAGGCCGGGTCGTTCTCGTAGTCGCCCTGCCACAGGGTCGGATCCAGCTCGCGGGTCTGGATGTCGATGATCACGCGGGGCACGTTGCCGCTGATCAGATCCCAGAACCCCGGGATCTTCTCTTGCGGGTAGACCACGGTCACGTCGAGGATCGCGTCCAGCTGTTCGCCCATCGCCGCCAGCACGAACGCCACGCCGCCGGCCTTGGGCTTGAGCAGGTGGCTGAACGGCGATTGCTGCTGGGCGCTTTTGACCGCGGTGAAGCGGGTGCCTTCCAGGTAGTTGACCACGGTCACCGGCTGGCGCTTGAACAGTTCGCACGCGGCCTTGGTGATCTCCAGGTCCTTGCCGGCCAGTTCCGGGTGCTTGGCCAGGAACGCCTTGGTGTAGCGCTTCATGAAGGGGTAGTCCAGCGCCCACCAGGCCAGGCCCAGGAACGGCACCCAGATCAGCTCTTTCTTGAGGAAGAACTTGAAGAACGGCGTGCGCCGGTTGAGGGTCTGGATCAGCGCCGGGATGTCGACCCAGGACTGGTGGTTGCTGACCACCAGGTACGAGGTGTCGCCGCGCAGGTCGTCGCCGCCGCGGATGTCCCACTGCGTGGGGATGCACAGGCGGAAGATCAGCTTGTCGATCTCCGCCCAGGTCTCGGCGATCCACATCACCGCCCCCGAAGCGACGTCGCGCAGGCGTCCCGGCAGGATCAGCTTGAGCAGGGCGAACACCATCAGCGGGCCGAACAGCGCCAGGGTGTTGAGCAACAGCAGCAGGGTGACGAGACAGCCGGTGAGCAGGCGGCGCATAAGCGACTCTATGAAAGCGGATGGGCGCGCCATGATAAGTGGCTTCGGGCGACAGGCCAAATCGTCGGTGACAAATGTTTCACCTGTGCGCGGGTAGGGTTGATCCCTGGTGGCGAGGGCGCCTGCCTCCGCCGGCTGCGCAACCGTCCCGGCGCCAGCAGGCGCCCTCGCCGCAGAGGCCGGCGCGTGATCAACTATTGTGATTTTCAGCGGTCTAGAGTTCGGCGTCTGACGCCCCCATTTCCCAAGGAAGCCCTCAACGTGAAATCCCTCCTTGCATTGCTTTCCCTGGTGGCCTTGCCGGTCATGGCCGCCGAACCGACCCTGTACGGTCGCTACGAATACATCGCGCTGCCGGAAATCGGCGGCCAAGTGCTCAAGGCGAAGATGGATACCGGCGCACTGACCGCGTCGCTGTCGGCCAAGGACATCGAGACCTTCACCCGCGACGGCGACGAGTGGGTGCGCTTTCGCCTCGCCACCAAAGGCGCCGACAACAAGGTCTACGAGCACAAGGTGGCGCGGATCAGCAAGATCAAGAACCGCTCCGAGGAGGAAGGCGAAGAGGGCGACAGCGTCGAGGTCGCCAAGCGTCCGGTGGTCGACCTGGAGCTGTGTCTGGGCAACGTCAAACGCACCGTGGAGGTCAACCTGACCGACCGCAGCAGCTTCAACTATCCGTTGCTGATCGGGGCCAAGGCCTTGCGTGAGTTCGGCGCGGCGGTGAACCCGGCGCGGCGCTTCACCGCCGACAAGCCCGATTGCTGATGCCGAAGTGGTCTCATTGACGTAAGGCGAGGCTTGGGGCACCGTTCGCGCACCAACCCACAGGCTCGGACGCCATGCCTCACATTCTGATTGTCGAAGACGAAGCGGCGATTGCCGACACGCTGATCTTTGCCCTGCAAGGCGAGGGGTTCACCACCACGTGGCTGAGCCTCGGCGCCGCCGCGCTCGCCCATCAGCGCCAGACCCCGGCCGACCTGATCATCCTCGACATCGGCCTGCCGGACATCAGCGGTTTCGAGACCTGCCGGCAACTGCGCAGGTTCTCGGAAGTGCCGGTGCTGTTCCTCAGCGCCCGGGACGCCGAGATCGACCGGGTGGTGGGCCTGGAGATCGGCGCCGACGACTATGTGGTCAAGCCGTTCAGCCCCCGGGAAGTCGCGGCGCGGGTACGGGCGATCCTCAAGCGCATGGCCCCGCGCCCGGCCGTCGAGGCCGCCTCGGCCCTGTTCCGGATCGATGCCGAGCGCGTGCAGATCTGCTACCGAGGCCAGGCCCTGAGCCTGACCCGCCATGAGTTCCGCCTGCTGCAATGCCTGCTCGAACAGCCGGAGCGGGTGTTCAGCCGCGAACAATTGCTCGATGCCCTGGGCGTGGCCGCCGATGCCGGCTACGAGCGCAGCATCGACAGCCACATCAAGAGCGTGCGCGCCAAGCTGCGCCTGGTGCGCGCCGACGCCGAGCCGATCCAGACCCATCGCGGCCTCGGCTACAGCTACAGTCCGGGGCACAGCTGATGCCGCTGGGGCTGCGGATCTTTCTGGTGTACGTGCTGTTCATCGGCCTGACCGGCTATTTCGTGCTCAACACCGTCATGGAAGAGATCCGCCCCGGCGTGCGCCAGTCCACCGAAGAGACCCTGGTGGACACCGCCAACCTGATGGCGGAGATCCTGCGCGACGACTTCAAGGCCGGCACCCTCAACCAGAACCGCTGGCCGCAGCTGCTGCGCGCCTATGGCGAGCGCCAGCCGAAGGCGACGATCTGGGACCTGCCGAAGAACCAGGTCAACCACCGCATCTACGTCACCGACGCCAACGGCATCGTGGTGCTGGACTCCAGCGGCGCCGCAGTGGGCCAGGACTATTCGCGCTGGAACGACGTCTACCTGACCCTGCGCGGCGAGTACGGCGCCCGCTCCAGCCGCAGCGACCCGGACGACCCGGCCTCGTCGGTGATGCACGTCGGCGCGCCGATCCGCGACAGCGGGCAAATCATCGGCGTGGTGACGGTGGCCAAGCCCAACAGCTCCCTGCAACCGTACGTGGACCGCACCGAGCGCCGGTTGCTGGGCTACGGCGCCGCGCTGATCGGCCTCGGCCTGCTGTTCGGCGCGTTGCTGTCGTGGTGGCTGAGTCGGGCCCTGCACCGTTTGACCGGCTACGCCCAGGCCGTGAGCGAGGGCCGCCGGGCGCAAGTGCCGCACTATCGCGGCGGCGAGCTGGCGCAACTGGCCACGGCCGTGGAGCAGATGCGCACCCAGCTCGAAGGCAAGGCCTATGTCGAACGCTATGTGCACACCCTGACCCACGAACTGAAGAGCCCGTTGGCGGCGATCCGCGGGGCGGCGGAGCTGTTGCAGGGGGACATGCCGGCGGAGCACCGGCAACGCTTCGTCGGCAACATCGACAGCGAAAGCGCGCGGATGCAGCAGTTGATCGAACGGCTGCTGAACCTGGCCCAGGTGGAACAGCGCCAGACCCTGGAGGAACAGGTGACGGTGCCGTTGGCGGAACTGGTGGACGGACTATTGCAGGCCCAGGTCGCCCGGATCGAGGGCCGGCGATTGCGCGTCGAACAGGCCGTCCCGGCGGATTTGGCGTTGACCGGCGAGCCGTTCCTGTTGCGCCAGGCGCTGGCCAACCTGCTGGAGAATGCGTTGGACTTCACGCCGGCCGGCGGTTTGCTGCGCTTGAGCGCCGAACGTGACGGCGGGCAGGTGGTGGTTCGCCTGTTCAATGAGGCCGAGCCGATTCCCGATTACGCCTTGCCGCGCCTGAGCGAGCGGTTCTATTCGTTGCCCCGCCCGGACAGCGGGCGCAAAAGCACGGGGTTGGGGCTGAACTTCGTCGAAGAGGTGGTCAAACTGCACGGCGGCTCGATGGCGGTCGGCAATGCCGAGAACGGCGTGGAAGTGATCCTGCGCCTGCCTTGAGCGCGTGTCGCTGTCTTTGCTGTCTTTGTGCAGGCGCGAGCCTGCTCGCGATCAGGCAGGCCAAATCTCCACACAAACTCCACACATCCCCCACATTCCCCCCACACCGCCCAACCAGACTCTGCCCACCGAAACAGGGAGAGTCCCATGAACAAGAACCTTGCATTGAAACTCGGGGCGATCGCCCTGCTGATCCTGCTGTTGCTGGTGCCTTTGCTGATGATCGAAGGCGTGATCGACGAGCGCCAGCAGTTGCGTGACGGGGTGCTGGAAGACATCGCCCGCAGTTCCGGCTACAGCCAGCAGGTGAGCGGGCCGGTGATGGTGGTGCCGTACCGCAAGACTGTCCGTATCTGGAAGACCAACGAGAAGACCAACCAGCGCTATGAAGAGCTCAGCGAAGCCCGCGGGCGGCTGTACTTCCTGCCGGAGCGTTTCGAGCTCGACGGCCAGGTGCAGACCGAACTGCGTGCCCGCGGCATCTACGAGGCCAGGCTGTTCCATGCCGACAACCGCCTCAGCGGGCATTTCTCGCTGCCGGCGCAATTGGGCATCAAGGAAGACTTCGCCGACTACCGGTTCGAGGCGCCGTTCCTGGCCGTGGCCATCAGCGACATCCGCGGCATCGAAAACGCGCTGAAGCTGGAACTCGACGGCCAGCGCCTGGACTTCGTGCCCGGCACCGAAGTGGGCTGGCTCGGCGAAGGCGTGCGGGTGACGCTGCCGCCGCTGGACGCCGGCAAGGCCACGCAGCTGACGTTCGGCTTCGACCTGCGCCTGCAAGGCACCGGCTCGCTGCAGGTGCTGCCGGTGGGCAAGACCAGCCGTGTGAGCCTGGCCGCGAACTGGCCGCATCCCAGCTTCGTCGGCAACTTCCTGCCGGCCAAACGGGAGATCACCGATCAGGGCTTCACCGCCGACTGGCAGACCTCGTTCTTCTCCACCAACCTGCAGGAGGCCATGCAGCACTGCGTGGCGGGGGATTGCGAAGGGTTCAACGGGCGCCGCTTCGGCGTGAGCTTCATCGATCCGGTGGACCAGTACCTCAAGAGCGACCGGGCGATCAAATATGCGCTGCTGTTCATCGTCCTGACCTTCGCCGGCTTCTTCCTGTTCGAGGTGCTCAAAGGCCTGGCGGTGCACCCGGTGCAATATGCGCTGGTGGGCGTGGCGCTGGCGTTCTTCTATCTGTTGCTGCTGTCGTTGTCGGAGCACATCGGCTTCGCCCTGGCGTATCTGCTGTCGGCCGGCGCCTGTGTGCTGCTGATCGGTTTCTATGTGTGCCACGTGCTGCGCAGCGTGCGCCACGGCCTGAGTTTCTCGGCGGGGCTGGCGGCGCTGTACGGCCTGCTCTACGGCTTGCTGAGCGCCGAGGACTACGCGCTGCTGATGGGCTCGCTGCTGTTGTTCGGGCTGCTGGGCGTGTTCATGGTGCTGACCCGCAAGCTGGACTGGTACGGGATCGGGCAGAAACCGGCCAAGCCGCTGGAGTTCGACCTGGGGGCGGTGCAATGAGCCGGTCGTTGGGGTTGCGCGAGGACCGGCGCGAGGCGCAGGTTTTGGTGACGCTGATACTTGGGTGGTTGCCGGAGCAGCCGAGGTGGCGCCGTCGCGAGCAGGCTCGCTCCCGCACGGAGCCGCAGACACCTGTGGGAGAAGGGCGGCTCGCGGTGAGGCCCGGACGGCCGGCCTAGGCCTTGGGCATCGTCGCGATCATCGAAGGCCGCTGGCTCACCTCGAAGTACCAATCGGCCAGTTGCGGGTTGGCCGTGCGCCAGTCCATGTCCGGGAAGCGCAGGTCGAGGTAGCCCAAGGCGCAGGCCAGGCTGATCGCGGCGATGTCGAAGTGGCTGGTGAGTTCGGCGATGGCGTCGCGCTCCAACAGCGCCAGGGTGCGGCGGATCTTGTCGCGCTGGGCGTCGAGCCATTCTTCCCAGTGCTTTTCCGGGGCGCGCAGGGCCTGCTCGTAACGCACCGTGACGGCGGCGTCCATGATCCCGTCGGCCATCGAGGCCAGGGTCAGGCGCCGCCAGCGGGCCGAGCCGTCGCGGGGGATCAGCGGGTTGCCGACGTGCTGATGGTCGAGGTAGTCGAGGATCACCCGGCTGTCATGGATGACGTTGCCGTCGGCCAGGCGCAGGGCCGGGATCTTGCCCAGGGGGTTGTCGTGGTTCAGCGCCGCGTCCGGGCTGACGGGGCTGAGGACGCAATCGTGCAGGGCCACGCGATTCTGCTGGCCGGTCTCGTGCAGCAGCACCATGATCTTGCGCACGAATGGGGACAGGGTGTTGTGGAACAGGGTCATGCTGGGGGCGGACATGGGCAAACCTCGGCAATCGGCGAAAATGCAGAGGTCTAGCCTAGAGAGTTCCGGCGCGGCTGGCGAGGGCTAGATGGTGTCTGGTTGGGCCCTTTCGACTTGCCCGCGATGAGGCCCGACAGGCCTGCACGCTCACCGGCGCGCGAGCAATCCCCTCATCCCCAGCCACGCCGGCACGCCCAGGCCGATCCAGCTCAAGGCGTCCCAGATCCCGTCCCCCAGCAGCGCCGCGAACAGCCCGGCGGCGCTGAGCAGCGCGATCACCAGCGGCGTGCTGAAGACTTTCCAGAAATTCGACCGGCGCGGCTTCATGCTGACGCCTCCGTCGCTTGCGGCAAGGCCTTGGCCGCCTTGCGCCGCACCACCCACAGGTACACGCCGCTGCCGAGCACGATGATGGTCAGCACATCGAGGGTGGCCCACAGGATTTTCATCGGCATGCCGCCGTAGTCGCCGAAGTGCAGCGGCTGGGACATGCCCATGGCGTCCATGTACCACGGCCGCTCGGCCACGGCCGTGACCTTGAGGGTGCTGGCGTCGATCAGCACCGGCGTCAGGAGGTGCGAGGTCAGGTGGGTGCCGCCCTTCATGAACACCGCGTAATGGTGCTCGCTGGAGAACCGCGTGCCGGGGAAGGCGATGAAGTCCGGCTGCATGTCCGGCGCGACTTCGGCGGCGATGTCGAGCAGGCGGGTGGCCGGTGCCCGCAGGGTCAGCGGCGGCGCGTCGCGGTAGGGCTCGACCAGGGCGGCGAGCGCGTCGTTGCGCCAGGCGGAGATGAGCAGGTCGGCGCAGGCGCTGATGACGCCGGTGACCCCCACCACCAGCGCCCAGGTCAGGGTGACGACGCCGATCAGGTTGTGCAGGTCGAGCCAGCGCAGGCGGGCGGATTTGTCCCGGCGCACGGTGGCGAACTCCAGCCGGCGCATGAACGGCAGGTACAGCACCGTGCCGGAGACGATCGCCACCACGAACAGCACTCCCATGAACGCCAGCAGCAGCTTGCCCGGCAGGCCGGCGAACATGTCCACGTGCAGGCGCAGGATGAACAGCATCAGGCCGCCGTTGGCCGCCGGCGTCTCCACGGCTTCGCCGGTGCGGGCGTCGAGCATGAAGGAGTGCGACGAGTTGGGTTCGGTGCCGGCGGTCTTCGCCATGATCGCCAGCACGCCGTTGGGTTCGTCCTCTTCGAAACCGAAGTACTGCACGACTTCGTCGGGACGATGCCGCTCGGCGGCCTCCACCAGTTGCGCCAGGTTCAGGCGCGGGGTGTCGGCGGGCATTTCGCGAAACTCCGGCGCGTCGCCGAGCAGGTGTTCGATCTCGTGGTGGAACACCAGCGGCAGGCCGGTCAGGGCCAACAGCAGCAGGAACACGGTGCAGATCAGGCTGGTCCAGGTGTGCACGAACGACCAGCGACGAATTGTTTTGCTTTTCATTTCATGACCTTCAGAAACGCCAAAGCCGTCCCCGGGGGGACGGCCTGGCTGCGGGGCCGGTTCAGCTCAGTCGCTTACCACTTGTAGGTGGCGCTGGCGACGACGCTGCGCTGGTCGCCGTAGTAGCAGTAGAAGCTGTCGCAGGTGGAGATGTAGTCCTTGTCCAGCAGGTTGGTGGCGTTGATGGCCACCGACGCGCCCTTGAGGCTGTTGTCCAGGCGGCCGAGGTCGTAGTGCACGGCGGCGTCGAACACGGTGTAGGCGTCGGCCTTGCCCAGCCAGGTGTTGGCCTTGTCGCCGTAGGTGTTGCCGGTGTAGCGGGCGCCGGCGCCGATGCCGAAGCCGTCGAGCACGCCGGTGTGCCAGGTGTAGTCGGCCCACAGCGATGCCTGCTGGTTCGGCATCAGTTGCAGGCGGTTGCCCTTGTCGTCACCTTTCTGCACTTCGGACTTGGCCAGGGTGTAGGCGGCGATCACCTTCAGGTTGTCGGTGACGTCGGAGACCGCTTCCAGCTCCAGGCCCTTGACCTTCACTTCGCCGGTCTGGCTGGTGAGCGGGATGTTGTTGACGGTGGTGGTGACCGACACGTTTTTCTGGGTCAGGTCATACACGGCGGCCGTCAGCAGGGTCTTGCTGCCGGGCGGCTGGTACTTGATGCCCATTTCCCACTGCTTGCCTTCGGTCGGCTTGAGCGATTCGGTGGAGCTGGAATCGGCGCCGCTGGTGGGCTGGAAGGACTCGGCGTAGGAGATGTACGGCACGAAGCCGTTGTCGAACACGTAGCTTAGCGCCGCGTTGCCGCTGAAGGCCTTGTCGCGGTCGGTGCTGGTGGCGTTGCCCTTGTTGAAGAACTTGGTGCCGGTGTGCACCCAGTCCTCGCGGCCGCCGAGGGTCAGGCGCCATTGGTCGAGGGCCATCTGGTCCTGCACGTACAGGCCGGTCTGGTGGGTCTTCTGGTCGTAGTCGTAGAACGCGGTGGAGCGCGCCGGACGGGTGATTGGCAGCCCGTGGATCGGGTTGTTCACGTTGATCGACGGCGCGCTGCCGAAGATCGAGGTGTAGTTGGTGTTGCTGCGCTGGTGATCCAGGCCCAGCAGCAGGGTGTGGCGGATGTCGCCGGTGGCGAAGTCGGCTTGGAAGTTGTTGTCCACGGCGAACTGGCTGATGTCTTCGTCGACGATGGTGGTCGAGCGGCCGACGTTGCCTTCGTTGTCCACCTGGGTGAACGGGTAGGAGCCGACGGTGATGCCCTGGAACGACAGGTCCGACTTGGTGTAGCGCAGGTTCTGCTTGAACTGCCACACGTCGTTGAGGCGGTGCTCGAAGGCATAGCCCAGCGCGTAGTAGGTGCGGTCGTAGTATTCCCAGTCCGGATCGCCCAGGTTCTTGTGGTGCGAGACCTTGCCGAACGGCATGTCGATCTTGGTGCCCTGCACCGGCAGGAACTGGCTGGTGATGCCGGTGTCGTCGCGGGTGAACTGGGTCAGCAGGGTGAACTTGGTGTCATCGTCGATGTTCCAGGTCAGGCTCGGCGCGATGTTGTAGCGCTTGTTGTCGACGTGGTCGATCTGGGTGCCGCTGTCGCGCACCACGCCGCTGATGCCGTAGAGGAACCGGCCGGCGTCGTCGATCTTGCCGGTGCTGGCGAAGTTGATCTGGCGGTGGTTGTCGCTGCCGTACTGCAGTTGGATCTCGCTGCTGGCGATGTCGCTGGGACGCCGGCTGACCATGTCCAGCAGGCCGCCCGGCGGGGTCTGGCCGTAGACGGACGAGGCCGGGCCGCGCAGCAGGGCGAGGCGGTCCAGGTTCCAGGTTTCCTGTTTCGGGTTGGCGTAGACGCCTTTGGGCAGCGGCAGGCCGTCGAGGAACTGGGTCGGTTCGAAGCCGCGCACGCGCAGCCAGTCGGCGCGGGTGTCGCTGCCGTAGCTGCTGGCGGTGATGCCGGGCATGTAGCGCACGGCGTCATCGAGGCTGTGCACGCTGCGGTCGTCCATCTGCTGGCGGGTGGCGACGGAGATCGAGCGCGGGGCTTCGACCAGCGCGGTGTCGGTCTTGGTGCCGGCGGCGGTGCGGGTGGCGGTGTAGCCTTCGACCGGGCCCCAGGCGCTTTCCGTGTTCTCGACGCCGATCACCGAGGTCTCCGGCAGGGCCATCACGCCGTCCGGCACGGCCACCAGGGTATAGGTGCCGGTGCCGCTCTGCTCCAGTTGCAGGCCGGTGCCGCGCAGGGCCGCGCGCAGGGCGCCGGCCGCATCGTACTGGCCGTTGACCGGCGCCGAGGTCTTGCCGGCCGCCAGCGCGGGATCCAGCGACAGCGCGAGGCCGCCCTGGCTGGCGATCTGGTTCAGGGTGGTGGACAGCGGCGCCGCCGGCAGGTTGTACGCGCGTACGTTCGACGCCTGTTCAGCGGCGATCAGTTGGCTGCTGGCCAGCGGGGTGCAGAGGGCGATGGCGACCGCCAGCAAACTGGGGCGCAACAAGGTGTCTAGCGAACGGGACATACGGCGGCTCCTGAATGGAAATATTTCTCAATTGCCTGTGTGCCGGACGAGATTCGAAAAGTGATAGGGCTGGGTGAAATTTTTTCGGGCGGCGGGGTCAGGCCTCTTCGGTGCGGCGGATGGCCCTGTCGCGAGCAAGCCCGCTCCCCCAGGTTTGCGGGTGTTCTCGGGATTCCATGTGGGGGCGCGATGGCGAACGTGCGGACAACGCGATTCTTCAGGGCTTGGCATCGGCCTTGGCGACGGTGACCCACCACGGCGTGTGGTGTTCGATCTGCACCGGCAGGGTCGGCAGCAGGGCGCTCAAGGCCTTGTCGGTGTCGTGCAGCGGGAAGCTGCCGGTGATGCGCAGGTCGGCGACCTCCGGCGCGGTGCCCAGGTGGCCGCGGCGGTAGCGGCCGATCTCGCGCACCAGGTCTTCCAGCCGGGCATTGTCCACCACCAGCATGCCGCGGGTCCAGGCATCGGCGCCGGGGTCGAGCGTCGCCACCGGATCCAGGCCGTCGCGGCGGATCAGCACCTGCTGGCCTTCGCGCAGGATGCGCTCCTGCAGGTCGCTCTGCGGATGGGCGGCCACCGCCGACTGCAGCACGCTCAGGCGCGTGCCGTGTTCTTCGCGCTTGACCAGGAACCGCGTGCCCAGCGCCCGCATGCTGCCTTCGCGGGTCTCGACGATGAACGGCCGGGCATCGCCGTGGCCGGTCTCGATGAGGACTTCGCCTTCCTGCAGCACGATCAGCCGTTGCCGCTGATCGAAGCGCACATCCACCGCGCTGTGGGTGTTGAGGTTGAGCAAGGTGCCGTCCGTCAGGCGCACGGTGCGCTGTTCGCCGGTGGCGGTGCGCTGGTCGGCCAGCCAGTAGTCCAGCGGCAGGTAGCGCTCGCTGGCGAACAGGGCCAGGCCGACCACCGCCACCATCCCGGCCAGGCCGCTGCCCAGCTTGCGCACCCGGCGGCGGATGCCTTCGCGCGATTGCAGCAGGGCCGTGCGCGCCGGCCCCTTGGCTACGCTGAAACGCTGGTCGAGCATGCCCAATTGGCGCCAGGCGCGGGCGTGCTCTTCGCTGGCGGCGTGCCATTTGGCGAACTCTTCGCGCTCCAGCGGACTGCTGGAATCCAGGGTCAGTTGCCAGGCGATGGCCGCGTCCAGCACATGGGCCGGCACCGGCCGGGAACCGGCGGGGCTCATGTCGGTTCACCGTACAGGGCGATGTAGCACTGGCGGATGCCCTGGGCCAGGTACTGGCGCACACGGGGCACCGACACGCCGAGCTTCTCGGCGATCTCGGCATGGCCGAGGCCGTCGAGGCGGTTATAGAGGAAGGCGGCGCGGGCCTTGGTCGACAGTTGGCCGAGCATCCGGTCGATGGCCTTGAGGTCTTCGAGGATCAGTTGCTGTTCTTCCACCGACGGCTGTTCGCCTTCGGGGATCAGCATCAGTTCGGTCAGGTAGGCCTGTTCCAGCGCGGCGCGGCGGAAATAGTCGAACAGCAGGCCCTTGGCGATGGCCACCAGGAAGGCCCGGGGCTCGCGGGGCACCGGCAGCTCGTCGCGGCCGAGCAGGCGCACGAAGGTGTCCTGGCTCAGATCCTCCGCCCGCTGCGGACACGCCACATTGCGCCGCAACCAGGCCAGCAGCCAACTGCGGTGGTCGCGATACAACGCACCGACGAGCTCACTGTGGGGGCTTTGGGCTGACGACACGATGTATCACCGACTGGGAAGTGTTAACCAACGAGAATTGTTCGCGATTGTGTCAGAGGTGGGAATCGTTAGCAATTGGCCACCGGTCGGGTAATCCCGAGGCGCCGTTGCCTGTGGATGGGATCGCCGGGCGATCAATCCCGTCGACGGCGTAAGTGAGACGGATGATGAAACTTGATCCGGGCGGTGCCGAACGGGTGGGCAACAAGGTAGGATAGCCGGAGTTTATGGCGATATGATGTCATTCGCCTTTCGTTCGTTCGCTTGCAGACGATCGGACGCCGACCCGGAGAAACACCCTGATGAAACTGATTTACCTCGCATTGCCCAGCCTGATTTTCATGGCGGCATGGATTGGCGCATTACTGCTGGGCGAGGCAGGGCGAGTCGGCTGGAACTGGATCGACGACAACGAGCGGCCCATCGAGCGCAATCCCGTGATGGCCCTGGTGCTCAAAACGTTCTTCCGCGAAGGCGGGGACATGCTGGATGTGTGGCTGCAAGTCGTGCTCATTACGTTGTGGCCCCTCTATCTGGCCGGGGCGCTGGTTTACTTCGTCGGATTGCACGCACGCCAACGGCGCCGTCTCGCCAAGCAAAAAAGCCGGGACGGCGTCGCCGTACAATGAGCCTGTGAACAGGCCTGCCCTGCGTCTCCCCGCCCTGCGTCGCGGAGCGGGGATCAGAACGAAGGCGCCTGTTGCCGGCGCCTCCACTGGCCCAGGCGCTGCTGCAGGTTAAGCGGGCTGTGGATCTGCTGTTGCCGGGCACGGCTGAACAGGATCAGCGCCAGTTCGGCGGTGGCCAGGGCATCGGCGCTGGCGTGATGGCGCTCGAACACCTCCAGCCGGAACCAGCCGATCCAGTCGTCCAGCCCGGCTTCACGCAAATGCGCCTGCGGACACAGCAGCGGCGCGAGGTCCGCCACGTCGAGAAACACCGACTGCAACTTATGGCCCAGGTGTTCCTTCACGGCCCGGCCCAGCATGTGCCGGTCGAACGGCGCATGGAAGGCCAGCACCGGGCTGTCGCCGATGAACTCCAATAGATCGAGCAACGCCTCGGCCGGATCGCTGCCGGCGGCGATCGCGCTCGGCCCCAGGCCGTGGATCAGCACGCTGGGCCCCAGCTTCATTTCGCGGCATTGCAGGGTGCGTTCGAACTGTTGGCCGAAGTCCACCGCGCCGTCCTCGATCACCACCGCGCCGATCGACAGCACGCGGTCCTTGTTCAGGTTCAGCCCGGTGGTTTCCAGGTCCAGCACCACCCAGCGCTGTTCGCGCAGGCTGCATTCATCCAGCTCGCGGGGCGGCGGCAGCTTCGCCAGCCGTTGCCGCAACGGATCCGGCAGGTCGGGCCCGGCCGGTCGCAGCCACGAGAACAGGTTCATAGCTGATACCGCAACGTCAGGCTGCTTTGCAGGCGTTGGGCCTGGCGCAGGGACTCGCGCAGGATGCGCCGGTCCAAGTGGTTGAGGCTGTCGGGATCGACCCGGTTGGAGTACGGCAGGTTTTCCCGGGTCTGGATCTGATGCTGCTGGAGGCGGGTCTGCTGGATGAAGTGGTAGGCCTCCTCGTAGGCTGCGCCGTCCAGGCGGTCGATGACGTCCTTTTCCACCAGGCTGCGGAAGCGTTCCAGGGTGTTGTTGGCGTCGATGCCGTGGGCCAGCGCCAACAGGCGCGCGCCGTCGACGAACGGGGTCAGGCCCTGGACCTTCAGATCCAGCGTGGCCTTTTCGCCGCCCTTGCGCGTCAGCACGAACTCGCGCAGGCGCCCCACGGGCGGACGGTTGCGCAGGGCGTTCTCGGCCATCATGCGCTGGAACAGGCGGTTGTCGCCGACCTGCTCGAGAATGCCGCGGCGCAGTTGCTCGCAGCCTTGCCCGTCGCCCCAGACCACCCGCAGGTCGAAATAGATGCTCGATCCCAGCAGGTTCTCGGGTGTC
This sequence comes from Pseudomonas sp. B7(2017), assembly GCF_002112745.1. Classification (NCBI taxonomy): domain Bacteria; kingdom Pseudomonadati; phylum Pseudomonadota; class Gammaproteobacteria; order Pseudomonadales; family Pseudomonadaceae; genus Pseudomonas; species Pseudomonas sp. B7(2017). Next base: position 669,118 of record NZ_NEIP01000001.1, read on the forward strand.
GCCTCGCGGATGAACGCGGCGAAGCGCCGGGCCCATTCGGCGCGGGACAGGCACAGCTGCGGGTTGCCGGCCATGATGTTGCCCTTGCACAACGCGAAACCGCACTGCGCAAGGCTGTGGTTGATCTGCTGGGCGATCGGCAGCAGCTTGCCGCGGATCTCGGCGGCGTGCGCCGCGTCGCGGGCCTCGAACAGGATGCCGTTGTCCTGGTCGGTGTGCAGGGTCTGTTCGCGTCGGCCCTCGCTGCCGAAGCACAGCCAACTGAAGGGCACGCCGGGATCGCCCTTGTCGGCCAGGGTCAGTTCGATCACCCGGCACACGGTGTGGTCGTTGAGCAGCGTGATGATATGGGTGATCTGGGTGGACGACGCGCCGTGGGCCAGCATCCGCTCCACCAGTTGGCCGATCTCGCCGCGCAGGGCCACCAGTTGCTCGACGCGCTGGGCGCTGCGGATCGTGCGCGCCAGGTGCACCAGGTCGACCCGCTGCAGGGAAAACAGGTCGCGCTCGGACACCACGCCGCACAGGCGCTGCTCCTTGACCAGGCAGACATGGGCGATGTGCCGCTCGGTCATGGCGATGGCCGCGTCGAACGCGCTGTGGTCCGGCGACAGGCAGAAGGGCGACGGGGTCATGTGGCGTTCGATGGGTTCGCTCAGGTCGCCGACGCCTTCGGCCACCACGTGGCGCAGGTCGCGCAGGGTGAAGATCCCCAGCGGCGCCTTGTGCCCGTCCACGGCGACGATGCTGCCGACCTGCTGCTCGTGCATCAGCTTCACCGCGTCGCGCAACGGCGTGGCCGGGGCGCAGGTCACCGGATGCCGCATCGCCAGTTCGCCGAGGCGGGTGTTCAGCGAGTATTGGGTGCCGAGGGTCTCCACGGCCTTTTGCTGGACCTGCTGGTTGACCTGGTCCAGCAGGCTGCTGACGCCGCGCAGGGCGAAATCGCGGAACGGCCCGGAGAGCGCGAACAGTTTGATGAACGCCGGTTTGTTCAGTTGCAGGCAGAAGGTGTCTTCGCCGGCCAGGTGTTCGGTGCGTGTCGCCCGTTCGCCGAGCAGGGCGGCGAGGGGAAAGCACTCGCCGGCGGTGATTTCGAACGTGGTTTCGGTGCCGCCCTTGGCGGTATGGGGCCGTTCGCCGACCACCTGGCCCTGCTTGACGATGTAGAAGTGTTCGACCGGCCCGTCGGCGGGTTTGACGATGCTCTCGCCCTGGCCGTAGAAGCGCAGTTGGCACTGCTCCACCAGGTAGGCCAGGTGGGCATGTTCCATCTGATTGAAGGGCGGGAAGCGCTGAAGGAATTGCAGGGTGCCCTGGATGTTCTGCAATACGGCGGTTTTCCCTGCCTGGGTGAAGGCGTCCGCTTTACTCATGACCATGACCGCAGTTTCTTTGAATTGTTGTTGGAGCGTTGTCGCCATGGTCGGCGCCTGCGGCCGGGGTGCCCATTGGACGTAAGTCTAGGTGGGCAATGCCGTTCGGGGCATTTCGGAAATGCCCTACGTTATCAGTCGGATTTTCTTTTTCCGGCCCCTTGGAAAACAATCCGACGAAGTGCACATTGAAGCTCTGTCCAGCGATGTCTGACCACTGTGCCAGGGGAACGACTTGCCTACGTAGAGAACGCCATGTCCGATCACGATATTTTGAGCGACGCCGAACAGGAGGCGCTGCGGGACGTCATGCTCGAGCCCGCGCTGCCGCCTCAACGGGCATTGATCGTCGACGACGACAAGGACGCCCGGGAGTTGCTGGCGGAGATCCTCGCCTTGGACGGCATCGATTGCGTGACCGCCTCCAGCGGCGAAGAGGCGCTCAGGATGCTGATGCCCGACACGGACAACAAACGGCGGATCGGGTTGGTGATCACCGACCTGCGCATGGAGCACGTGGGGGGGCTTGAGCTGATTCGTCGGGTGCGCGAGTCGGAGCGCGCGGCCCTGCCGATCATCATCGTGTCCGGCGACGCCTCGGTGAAGGACGCCATCGCCGCCATGCACCTGAGTGTGGTGGACTTTCTGCTCAAGCCCATCGACACCGCCAAGCTGCTGCAGTTGGCGAGGCGTGAATTGGGGATGGCGCCCTAACCTTGTTGTGAAGGTTTGCGAGGCCGGTATCTGCAGCCTCTTTTTACCCCGGTTCCATGCCCGTTGCGGTGGTCTCGCTGACGCCATCGCCAGCAGGCTGGCTCCCACACGGAATCTTGGGTGAATGCGGTACCTGCGAACGCTGCAAGACCAGGTGGGAGCCAGCCTGCTGGCGATGGCGTCAGCCAAGGCGCACCCCAAAAAAAAGCCCTGACCGCAAGATCAGGGCTTTTTCGTCTCCGGCGTCAGCGCGGGTTACAGGCCGTTGGCCTTCTTGAACTCGCGGCGGCGGCGGTGCAGCACCGGCTCGGTGTAGCCGTTAGGCTGTCGGGTGCCTTCGATCACCAGTTCGACCGCCGCCTGGAAGGCGATGTTGCGGTCGAAGTCCGGCGCCAGCGGGCGGTACAGCGGGTCGTTGGCGTTCTGACGGTCCACCACCGGCGCCATGCGCTTGAGGCTTTCCATCACCTGGGCCTCGGTGACGACGCCGTGGCGCAGCCAGTTGGCGATGTGCTGGCTGGAGATGCGCAGCGTCGCACGGTCTTCCATCAGGCCGATGTCATTGATGTCCGGCACCTTCGAGCAGCCCACGCCCTGGTCGATCCAGCGCACCACGTAACCGAGGATGCCCTGGGCGTTGTTGTCCAGTTCGTGCTTGATCTGCTCCGGCGTCCAGGTCGGGTTGACCGCCAGCGGGATGGTCAGGATGTCGTCCACCGACGCACGCTCACGCTTGGCCAGTTCGGCCTGGCGGGCGAACACGTCGACCTTGTGGTAGTGCAGCGCGTGCAGCGCGGCGGCGGTCGGCGACGGCACCCAGGCGGTGTTGGCGCCGGCCAGCGGGTGGGCGATCTTCTGTTCGAGCATCGCCGCCATCAGGTCGGGCATCGCCCACATGCCTTTACCGATCTGCGCACGGCCTTGCAGGCCGGCGCGCAGGCCGATGTCGACGTTCCAGTTCTCGTAGGCGCCGATCCACTTCTCGGCCTTCATGTCGGCCTTGCGCACGACGGGGCCGGCTTCCATGGAGGTGTGGATCTCATCGCCGGTGCGGTCGAGGAAACCGGTGTTGATGAACACCACGCGCTCGCTGGCCGCCTGGATGCACGCCTTGAGGTTGACCGTGGTGCGGCGCTCCTCGTCCATGATCCCGACTTTCAGGGTATTGCGCGCAAGGCCCAGCACGTCTTCGATGCGGCCGAACAGCTCGTTGGTGAACGCCGCTTCTTCCGGGCCGTGCATCTTCGGCTTGACGATGTAGATCGAGCCGGTGCGGGTGTTCTTGCGCGAGGTGTTGCCGTTGAGGTTGTGCATCGCCGCCAGGCAAGTCACCAGACCGTCGAGGATGCCTTCCGGCACTTCGTTGCCGTGCCGGTCGAGGATCGCGTCGATGGTCATCAGGTGGCCGACGTTGCGCACGAACAGCAACGAGCGGCCGTGCAGGGTCAGTTCGCTGCCGTCGGCCTTCGTGTAGGTGCGGTCGGGGTTCATGGTGCGGGTGAAGGTCTGGCCGCCCTTGGCCACTTCTTCGGCCAGGTCGCCCTTCATCAGGCCGAGCCAGTTGCGGTAGATCACCACTTTGTCGTCGGCGTCGACGGCGGCCACGGAGTCTTCGCAGTCCATGATGGTGGTCAGCGCCGCTTCCATCAGGATGTCTTTGACGCCGGCGGCGTCGGTCTGGCCGACCGGGGTGGCGGCGTCGACCTGGATCTCGAAGTGCAGGCCGTTGTTTTTCAGCAGGATGGCGAGCGGGGCGTTGGTGTCGCCCTGGAAGCCGATCAGCTGCGCCGGGTTGCGCAGGCCGGTCTCGCTGCCGTTCTTGAGCGAGACGGCCAGTTTGCCGTCAACGATCCTGTAGCCGGTGGAATCGACGTGGGAGCCGGACGCCAGCGGCGCGGCTTCGTCGAGGAAGGCGCGGGCGAAGGCGATGACCTTGTCGCCGCGCACCTTGTTGTAGCCTTTGCCTTTTTCCGCGCCGCCGGCTTCGCTGATGGCGTCGGTGCCGTACAGGGCGTCATACAGCGAACCCCAGCGGGCGTTCGAGGCGTTGAGGGCGAAGCGGGCATTCATCACCGGCACGACCAGTTGCGGGCCTGCGGTGCGGGCGATCTCGTCGTCGACGTTTTGCGTCGTTGCCTGGAAATCGGCGGCTTCGGGCAGCAGGTAGCCGATCTCTTGCAGGAAGGCTTTGTAGGCCGCGGCGTCGTGAGGCTGACCGGCACGGGATTGGTGCCAGCCGTCGATACGGGCCTGGAAATCATCGCGTTTGGCGAGTAGGGCTTTGTTCTTCGGCGCCAGGTCGTGGATGACCTTGTCGGCGCCTTCCCAGAACTGCTCGGCGGTGAGGCCGGAACCGGGAATGGCTTCGTTGTTCACGAAGTCGAACAGGACTTTGGCGACCTGAAGGCCACCGACTTGAACGTGTTCAGTCATTGCTTGCCTCACTCTGCTCAGCTATTTCGCTTTTCAGCTCTTCGAATTGACGATGAAGCCACTGGCCATTTAAACCACAAACCCCTCTACCAGTACATGCCGTCGCCGGCGGCTGGGTTGGCATCCAATCAACGGCTTGGGGCCTTGCTGACGGGGCTTTCGGGGTTGCGGACGTGCCTTGGGCAGACATCGGTCCAACATTATGTAGTGCGCGCTGCGGCATACTACATGATGACCTGCGGTTGTGAAAATCAGACTAATTACGTCGTTCTGCGACCCCATGACGCATTGCGGTCACGGCGCGGAACGGGATGTTCTCAAAAAAGTGCTGGATTGTTCCAGCTAAATATAAAAAGTTGTACACGATTTGTTCTGTGGCCGGGATCGGCGGCGCCTGGGTTCGCGGGCAGGCCCGCTCCCGCAGAAGCTGGGGCGCCCTGGCGGGCGCCATCGCCAGCAGGCTGGCTCCCACCGTTCTGTCGGTGTCGACGGCCCCGCCGCACAGTCTGCCCGCTTGCCTATACTTGCCTTTCCATCACAAAAGTCACGACAGAGGGCTGCGCCATGGATCACCTCGTACTCACCGTCTTCGCCCCGGACAAGCCGGGCCAGGTCGAGCGCATCGCCCAATGCATCGCCGAGCACGGCGGCAACTGGTTGGAGAGCCGCATGTCGCGGATGGCCGGGCAGTTCGCCGGGATCTTGCGGGTGGGCGTGCCGGCGGAGGCTTACGAAGCTTTAGTCGATTCCCTACAGGCGCTGTCGGCCCAGGGCATCCGCGTGCAGATCGCCGAGAGCGGCATCGAGCAGGCCTGCACCTGGAAACCGATCGCCATGGAACTGGTGGGCAACGACCGTCCCGGCATCGTGCGGGACATCACCCGGTTGCTGAGCGAGCAGGGGGTGAACCTGGAACGGCTGGTGACTGAAGTGCGTCCGGCGCCGATGAGCAGTGAGCCGCTGTTCCACGCCGAGGCGATCCTGGCCGTGCCGCTGACCCTGTCGCTGGATGTGCTGCAGTCGCGGCTGGAGACCCTGGCCGACGACCTGATGGTGGAACTGGTGCTGCGCACAGACCCTTGAGCGCCGGACAGGTTATCCCGTGAAAAACTGAACCTGGCTGTGGATAACCTGTAGAGACCGCGCGCCAGGCCACGCCGGCCGTGGCTTGGCGAAGATTGATCAAAAAATCACCGCCAATCAGCGACTTGCGCACAATCGGCGGGGATCACGCTGTGGATAACCTTGGGAAGGAACGGTGCAGGCCACGAGAACCGTGGCCTGCGCAGGGGTGTTCGTTTTTTGATCAGGCGCGCCGGCGCAGGCTCAGCCAGGCATCGACGCTGTACACCGCCAGACCCGCCCAGATGAACATGAACGCCACGAGGGTGCTCGACGACAGGTGCTCGCCGAACAGCAGCACCGCCTGCAGCAGCACCAGGGTCGGCGCCAGGTACTGAAGAAAGCCCAGGGTGGTGTAGGGCAGGTGCCGCGCGGCTGCGTTGAAGCACACCAGCGGCACCAGCGTCACAGGGCCGGCCGCCACCAGCCACCAGGCTTGGGACGTGCTCCAGAATTCGGCCTGGGCGCTGGCCGCGGTCGGGTTGAGCAGCAGCCAGGCGAGCGCGATCGGCACCAGCATCCAGGTCTCCACCACCAGCCCCGGCAACGCCTTGACCGGCGCCTGCTTGCGGATCAGTCCGTAGAAGCCGAAGGACAACGCCAGCGCCAGGGACACCCACGGCAGGCTGCCGACCTGCCACACCTGCTGCGCCACGCCGATGGCCGCCAGCGCCACCGCCAGCCACTGCATGCGCCGCAGGCGTTCGCCGAGGATCAGCATGCCCAGCAGCACGTTCACCAGCGGGTTGATGTAGTAGCCCAGGCTGGCCTCCAGCATGCGGCCGTTGTTCACCGACCACACGTAAGTCAGCCAGTTGGCCGCGATCAGGGTGCCGCTCAGCGCGAGGATGGCCAGGCGCTTGGGGTTTTCCCGCAGTTCGCGCCACCAGCCCGGGTGTTTCCACACCAGCAGCAACAGCGCGCCGAACAGGGCCGACCAGAGCACCCGGTGGATGATGATCTCGACGGCCGGCACGGCGGCGATGGCTTTGAAGTAGAGCGGGAACAGGCCCCAGATGATGTAGGCGCTCAGTCCCAGGATGTACCCGCGGTGCGGGTTGGCGGCTTGCATGCAGAGTCCTTGCTTAGGCAGCTAACAAAGGGGGGATTGTAAGGAGTTTCGCCCTGGAATGTCGCAGTCGATCGCTCAGGGATTCGCGCACAAAAAACGGTGGGAGCGAGCCTGCTCCCACCGGGGACCTTCCAGGTCGAGGGGGCGGGATCAAAACAGTTTCAACGGCTCTTCATCCAGCGCCGCCGTTTGCTCGCGCAGCGCCAGCACCTGATCGCCCCAGTACCGCTCGCTGCCGAACCACGGGAAGCTGCGGGGGAACGCCGGGTCGTCCCAGCGCCGGGCCAGCCAGGCGCTGTAGTGCATCAGGCGCAGGGCCCTCAGCGGCTCGATCAGCGCCAGTTCGCGCGGGTCGAAGCCGTGGAACTCGTTGTAGCCGTCCATCAGCTCGGCCAGTTGTCCGAGGCGTTCCTGGCGGTCGCCGGCCAGCATCATCCAGAGATCCTGCACTGCCGGCCCCATGCGGCAGTCGTCGAGGTCGACGATGTGGAACACGTCGTCGCGGCACAACAGGTTGCCGGGGTGGCAGTCGCCGTGCAGGCGGATGTTGCGGTGCGGGGTGGCGGCGTAAAGGTCTTCGACGCGCTTGAGCAGGTCGCGGGCGACGGATTCGTACGCCGGCAGCAGGCTCTTGGGGATGAAATTGCCTTGCAGCAGCGTGTTCAGCGAATCATGGCCGAAGTTGTTCACGGCCAGGGCTTCGCGGTGTTCGAACGGTTGGGTCGCGCCCACGGCATGCAGGCGCCCGAGCAGTTGGCCGAGGCGGTACAACTGATCGAGGTTGCCCGGCTCCGGCGCCCGGCCGCCGCGACGGGGGAACAGGGTGAAGCGGAAACCCTGGTGTTCGTGCAGGGTGTCGTCGTTGTGGATCAACGGCGCCACCACCGGGATCTCGCGCTCGGTCAGTTCCAGGGTGAAGCGGTGCTCTTCCAGGATTGCCGCATCGCTCCAGCGCTGCGGGCGGTAGAACTTGGCGATCAGCGGCTCACTGCCTTCGATGCCGACCTGGTACACGCGGTTTTCGTAGCTGTTGAGCGCCAGGATGCGCGCGTCGCTGAGGAAACCGATGCTCTCGACGGCGTCGAGCACGAGGTCTGGGGTGAGGGTTTCAAACGGGTGGGCCATGCTGACTCCTGCGCGCGGCAGGCGGCCGCGTCCGGCCCGGCATGGTAACGCAGGTGGGCGGTGGGTGTCTGTGCTGACGCCATCGCGGGCAGGCTGGCGCCCCCGTTTCCTGTGGGAGCCAGCCTGCCGGCGATGAGGGCCGGTCAGGCGCCGACGATCCCGCCGTCCTCACGGGTGATCGCCATCACCGACGAGCGCGGCTTGCCGTTGGGCAGGTGCTCGGGGAAGGTCGAGCCGCCGTTCTCGCCCGGATGCTGGATCCCCACGAACAGGGTCCTCTGATCCGGCGAGAAGCTGATCCCGGTCACTTCGCAGCCGATCGGCCCGACCATGAACCGGCGGATCTCACCGGTGGCAGGGTCTGCGCAGAGCATCTGGTTGTTGCCCATCCCGGCGAAGTCGCCGGCGTTGCTCGAATCGCCGTCGGTGAGGATCCACAGGCGCCCGGCCTTGTCGAAGCCCAGCCCGTCGGGGCTGTTGAACATGTTCTGCGGGGTGATGTTGGAGGAGCCGGCCTTCGGCGTGCCGGCGTGCACGCCCGGGTTGCCGGCGACCACGAACAGGTCCCAGGCGAAGGTCTTGGACGCGTGGTCGTCGCGGTCGGTGCGCCAGCGCAGGATCTGCCCGTAGACGTTCTTCGCCCGCGGGTTCGGTCCGCCCACCGGCTGGCCGTCCTCGCCGCGCTTGGCGTTGTTGGTCAGGGTGCAGTAAACCTGGCCGTCCTTGGGGCTGACCACGATCCACTCCGGACGGTCCATGCGCGTGGCGCCGACCACGGTGGCGGCCATCCGCGCGTGGATCAGGACTTCGGCCTGGTCGGCGAAGCCGCTGCTGGCGTCGATGCCGTTCTTGCCGTGGGTCAGTTCGATCCACTGGCCCTGGCCTTTCGGATGGTCGGGGTTGCCGTCGCCGGCGTCGAACTTCGCCACGTACAGGGTGCCGTGGTCGAGCAGGTCGCGGTTGGCTTTCGGGTTGCGGTGCTTGATGCGGTCGCGGCTGACGAACTTGTAGATGAACTCGCCGCGCTCGTCGTCGCCCATGTACACCACGGCGCGGCCGTCGTCGGTTTCGGCCAGGGCGGCGTTCTCATGCTTGAAGCGGCCCAGGGCGGTGCGCTTGACCGGGGTCGACTGCGGGTCGAACGGGTCGATCTCCACCACCCAGCCGTGACGGTTGAGTTCGTTGGGGTTCTTGGCCATGTCGAAGCGCGGGTCGTACGGGTGCCAGTTGATCTCGCGGCTGGCGGCGGACACGCCGTAGCGCTTCTGCGCCGCATCGAACTGTTGCTGGGCGTTGCTGCTGCCGAAGCAGTCGGTGAAGTTCTCTTCGCAGGTCAGGTAGGTGCCCCACGGGGTCTTGCCGTTGGCGCAGTTCTGGAAGGTGCCGAGGACTTTCTTGCCGTGCTTGTCGGCGCTGGTCTTCATCAGTTCGTGGCCGGCGGCCGGGCCGCTGATGCGCAGCGGCGAGTTGCCGTGGATGCGTCGGTTGTAGCGCGAGCCCTGGACGAACTGCCACTGGCCGTTCCTGCGCTGCACCTCGATCACCGACACGCCTTCGCAGGCCAGGGCCTTGCGCACGTCCTCGGCCGACTGCGGCAGGCCGCCGTGGGGGTAGAGGTAGCGGTAGTTGGTGTATTCGTTGTTGATCGCCATCAGCGCGCGATTCTTGTCGCCGGGGAATTCGAACAGGCTCATGCCGTCGTTGTTGTCGCCGAACTGCACTTCCTGCGCGGCGGCGGTGCCGTTGCCGCTCGGATCGAAGGCCGGGCCGTTCTTGTGCAGGGGCTGGCCCCAGCTGATCAGCACCGACGAGGTGTAGCCCTTGGGCAGGCTGATGCTGTCGGCGGTGGCGGCGGGAATGCTGTCGAAGCCCAGCAGTCGGCTGTTGCCGGCGCTGACGCCGGCGGCCAGGACGCTGCGGCTCAGCAGGTTGCCGCCGAGGAACATCGCCGCGCCGCACAGCGCGCCGGCGCTGATGAAACCGCGGCGGCTGAGGCCGACCATTTTCTCGAGGTCGGTGGATTGGTTTTCTTCTAATAGGCTCACATCAGGCTCCCTGCTTGGTTTTGGCAGCCAACCTTAATGTGGGTCGATGACGCTTTCGTTGCAGGTGCCGGTCAGAGCGGCGTGCCGATCAGCACATTGGAGGGCGAGAACTGCACGCGCACCGGCCGGCCCGGGCCCAGGCCGCGGGTGCGCAGCTCCAGCGGTTCGGCCAGGGCGCAGAGGGTCTGGCCGTTGGGCAGGACGATGCGCACTTCGCTGGGGCCGTCCTCGGCGTCGAGGATCGCTTCGAGGGTGCCGTCCAGAAGATTGTGACCGGGTGTTGCAGGCTGATCCTTGCCCAGCAGTTCGAGCCAGCCGGCCTTGATCAACGCCACCACGCCGGTGCCCGGCTCAAGCTCCAGGTGCACGGTGCTGTCGTGGGTGATCTGCGCCGCGATGCAGAGGTGCTCGGCCAGTTGCAGGCGGATCAGGTCGTTGCGGCCCTGTCCTTCGATGGCCACGACCTTGCCGTGCAACTGGTTGCGGGCGCTGGTGCGCAGCATCAGTCGGCCGAGCAGGTCCAGGTCGCTGGCGTCCTCGGCGGCTTCCAGCACCTGGGCCTGCAGGGCCTGGAGCTTCTGGTACAGGCGCAGCACCCGTTCGCCCTCTTCGGACAGCTTCGCCCCGCCGCCGCCCTTGCCGCCCACGGCCCGTTCCACCAGCGGCTTCTGCGCCAGGTTGTTCAGTTCGTCGATGGCGTCCCAGGCGGCTTTGTAGCTCAGGCCGGCACTCTTGGCGGCGCGGGTGATCGAGCCCTGTTCGGCGATGTGTTGCAGCAGGGCGATGCGCTGCGGGCGACGGGCGATGTGCTGGGACAACAGGGTGGGCAGGGACATGGCGGTGGCTTTGAACTCGGCTGATGGGGTGTGAAGTTGGCGGCTTGCGCCACCGGAGTCAAGCCAGGCGCAGCGCCTGGCAGGCTCGCGCCTACCGGGGATCGGGCTTCGGCGTGCGCGCCAGGCAGTAGACGTCCACCCGCGCGGCCCCGGCATTGCGCAACAGCCGGGCGAGGGCCTGGGCGGTGGCGCCGGTGGTCAGCACGTCATCGACCAGCGCCAGGTGCCGCCCCTTGACCGCTGCGTCCGGCGCCAGGGCAAACGCCGTGCGCAGGTTGCGTTTGCGCGCTTTCGCGTCGAGGGCCTGCTGGGCGTCGGTGTCGAGGACTCGCTGCAGTATGTCGTCCTCGCTAGGCAGCCCGAGCCGCTCGCCCAGCCAGCGGGCGAGCATCTGCGCTTGGTTGAACCCTCGTCGGCGCAAGCGCTGGCGTGCCAGCGGCACGGGCAACAGGGCGTCCGGGCGCGGCAGGCCCTCATCGAAGCGATAGTGCAGGAACTGGCCGAGAACGTCGGCGAGCAGGTGGCCGAGCGGCCATTTGGCGTTGTGTTTGAAGCGCGTGATCAGGCTGTCCACCGGAAAGCCGTAGGCCCAGGGCACGGCGACCTGTTCGAACGCCGGCGGATCCTTCAGGCAGTCGCCGCAGGTCAGGCCGGGCGCCGGCAAGGGCAGGGCGCAGGTCAGGCACTGATCGCCCAGCCATGGCAACTCGGTTTCGCAGGCCGGGCACAGGGGTGTTTCGGCGTCTGCCGGCTCATCGCAGAGCAGGCAGGTCTGATTGTTTTTTAACCAGATGTAAACCGACCAATTGACATGTGGTTGACAGTGCATCGCTCTTCCTTAAATATGGCGAACATCCGTGTCGCGCCTGTGGGTATTCCATTGCCTGCGGCGCCAGCCAAGCATAACCAAGGAAACGCCCATGAGCGCGAGCACCACTGCCACCCTGCGTCACGATTGGTCTTTGGCCGAAGTCAAAGCGCTGTTCGTCCAGCCGTTCAACGACCTGCTGTTCCAGGCGCAGACCGTGCACCGCGCGCATTTCGACGCGAACCGCGTCCAGGTGTCCACCCTGCTGTCGATCAAGACCGGCGCCTGCCCGGAAGACTGCAAGTACTGCCCGCAGTCCGGCCACTACAACACCGGGCTGGAAAAAGAAAAACTGATGGAAGTGCAGAAGGTGCTGGAAGAGGCCGCCCGCGCCAAAGCCATCGGCTCCACCCGCTTCTGCATGGGCGCGGCCTGGAAGCACCCGTCGGCCAAGGACATGCCTTACGTGCTGAAGATGGTCGAGGGCGTGAAGGCCCTGGGCCTGGAAACCTGCATGACCCTGGGCCGTCTCGACCAGGAGCAGACCCAGGCCCTGGCCAAGGCCGGTCTGGACTACTACAACCACAACCTCGACACCTCGCCCGAGTTCTACGGCAGCATCATCACCACCCGCACCTACAGCGAGCGCCTGCAGACCCTGGCCTATGTGCGCGATGCGGGCATGAAGATCTGCTCCGGCGGCATCCTCGGCATGGGCGAATCCCTCGACGACCGCGCCAACCTGCTGATCCAGCTCGCCAACCTGCCGGAGCACCCGGAATCGGTGCCGATCAACATGCTGGTGAAAGTCGCCGGCACGCCGCTGGAGAACGCCGAAGACGTCGACCCGTTCGACTTCATCCGCATGCTGGCCGTGGCCCGGATCCTGATGCCCAAGTCCCATGTGCGCCTGTCCGCCGGCCGTGAGGCGATGAACGAGCAGATGCAGGCCCTGGCGTTCTTCGCCGGCGCCAACTCGATTTTCTACGGCGAGAAACTGCTGACCACCGCCAACCCTCAGGCCGACAAGGACATGCGCCTGTTCGCTCGCCTGGGCATCCAGCCTGAGGCCCGCGAAGAGCATTCCGATGAGGTGCATCAGGCCGCCATCGAGCAGGCCCTGGTGGAGCAGAAGAGCAGCGAGCAGTTCTACAACGCCGCCGTCTGAAGTTCGCGCGCATTCCCCTGAAGGAATGCACAAGACCTGCGGGAGCGGACTTGCCCGCGAGAGCGGAGCGTCAGGCAGCCTCAATGCCGGACGCGCCGCTATCGCGGGCAGCCCCGCCGCAGGGGATCCGAGTCAATTGAAAGCCGAGGCCTGCATGTCTTTCGATCTCGCCGCACGCCTTGCCGCCCGCCGTGCCGAAAACCTCTATCGTCAGCGCCCCCTGCTCGAAAGCCCGCAAGGGCCGCAAGTGGTGGTCGACGGCCAGCCGTTGCTGGCGTTCTGCAGCAACGACTACCTGGGCCTGGCCAATCATCCGCAGGTGATCGAAGCCTGGCGCGCCGGCGCCGAACGCTGGGGCGTGGGCGGCGGTGCTTCGCATCTGGTGATCGGCCACAGCGGCCCGCACCATGCCCTCGAGGAAGCCTTGGCCGAATTCACCGGCCGGCCGAGGGCATTGCTGTTCACCACCGGTTACATGGCCAACTTGGGCGCAGTGACGGCGCTGCTCGGCCAGGGTGACACGGTGCTGGAGGATCGCCTCAACCACGCCTCGCTGCTGGATGCCGGGCTGCTGTCCGGCGCACGGTTCAGCCGCTACCTGCACAACGACGCCGAGAGCCTGGCCAAGCGTCTGGAGAAGGCCACCGGCAACACGCTGGTGGTCACCGACGGCGTGTTCAGCATGGACGGCGACCTGGCCGACCTGCCCGCGCTGGCCCGTGAAGCGAAGGCCAAAGGCGCGTGGCTGATGGTCGACGACGCCCACGGCTTCGGCCCGCTGGGCGCCAACGGCGGCGGGATCGTCGAGCATTTCGGCTTGAGCCCGGACGACGTGCCGGTGCTGGTCGGCACCCTGGGCAAGGCGTTCGGCACCGCCGGCGCGTTCGTCGCCGGCAGCGAAGAGCTGATCGAGAGCCTGATCCAGTTCGCCCGCCCGTACATCTACACCACCAGCCAGCCGCCGGCGCTGGCCTGCGCGACCCTGAAAAGCCTGGAGCTGCTGCGGAGCGAACATTGGCGGCGCGAGCATCTGCAGACGCTGATCCGCCGCTTCCGCCAGGGCGCCGAGCAGATCGGCCTGGAACTGATGGACAGCTTCACGCCGATCCAGCCGATCCTGATCGGCGACGCCGGGCGCGCGGTGCGCCTGTCGCAGATGCTGCGCGAACGCGGGTTGATGGTCACGGCGATCCGTCCGCCGACCGTGCCGGCCGGCAGCGCGAGGCTGCGGGTGACGCTCACCGCCGCCCACAGCGAAGCTCAGGTGCAGCAATTGTTGGACGGTCTGGCCGATTGCTGTGCCCGACTGGCCTTGGAGCCGAACCATGCGTGACCGACTGATCCTGTTGCCCGGCTGGGGGCTGGGCGCATCGCCGCTGGAGCCGCTGGCCGCCAAGCTGCGCGGGCTCGACGAACACCTGAAGGTCGAGATCGAGCCGTTGCCGGCGCTGGACTCCGGCGACCCGCAAGACTGGCTGGATGAACTCGACCGACGCCTTCCCCAGGACGCCTGGCTCGGCGGCTGGTCGCTGGGCGGCATGCTCGCCAGCGAGCTGGCGGCGCGGCGCGGCGAACATTGCTGCGGCTTGCTGACCTTGGCGAGCAACCCGTCCTTTGTCGTGCGCGAGCAATGGCCGAGCGCGATGGCGCAGGACACCTTTGAGGCGTTTCTGGCCGGGTGCCGCGCCGATCCGCAGGCGACCCTCAAGCGTTTCTCGCTGTTGTGCGCCCAGGGCGCGCAAGACCCGCGCGGCGTGTCGCGGCAGTTGCTCGGCGGTGCGCCGGAGCCATCGCCGGCCGCGCTGACGGCCGGGCTGCAGGTGCTGGCCGGGCTCGACACGCGCGCTGCCTTGCAGGCCTTTCACGGGCCGCAACTGCACCTGTTCGCCGGTCTCGACGGGTTGGTGCCGGCCGAGGCGGCAGGCGAACTGTTCGCGTTGATCGCGGATGTCGAGGTCGGTCTGGTCGAGCAGGCCAGCCATGCATTCCCGCTGGAGAACCCCGAGGGGGTGGCGGGCGCGATCCAGGCTTTTCTACATGAGTGCGGTGATGACTGAATGGTCCAGCGCTGCACCCGGCGGCTTGCCAGACAAGCGCCAGGTGGCGGCTTCCTTTTCCCGGGCGGCGGGCAGCTACGACAGCGTCGCCGAGTTGCAGCGCGATGTCGGCAACCAGTTGATGCAGCGCTTGCCTGAGGGCTTCGTGCCGTCCCGCTGGCTTGACCTGGGCTGCGGCACCGGGCATTTCACCCGTGCCCTGGCCGCACGTTTCGACGCCGGCCAGGGGCTGGCCCTGGACATCGCCGAAGGCATGCTCAATCACGCCCGTCCTTTGGGCGGTGCCGACTACTTCGTGGCGGGCGATGCCGAGCGTCTGCCCCTGCGGGATTCGACCTGCGACCTGGTGTACTCCAGCCTGGCGGTGCAGTGGTGCGCCGACTTCGGGGCGGTGCTGGCCGAGGCGTCGCGGGTGCTGAAACCGGGCGGAATCTTCGCGTTTGCTAGTCTTTGCACAGGGACGCTGTACGAACTGCGCGACAGTTGGCGTCAGGTCGATGGCCTGGTGCATGTCAACCGGTTCCGCGAGTTCGAGCGGTACGGGCAATTGTGCGCGGCCAGCGGCTTGCGCACGGTCAGCCTGGAAAACCGGCCCCATGTGCTGCACTACCCGGACGTGCGTAGCCTGACCCATGAACTCAAGGCCTTGGGCGCGCACAACCTCAACCCCGGCCGGCCCGGCGGGCTGACCGGGCGGGCTCGGATTCTCGGGTTGGTCGAGGCGTACGAACGGTTTCGGCAGGCACAGGGACTGCCGGCGACTTATCAAGTGGTCTATGCCGTGTTGGAGAAACCCTTATGAGCGCAGCCTATTTCATCACCGGAACCGACACCGACGTCGGCAAGACCACCGTGGCCGCCGGCTTGCTGCATGCCGCGCGGTCGGCAGGGCTGAGCACCGCGGCAGGCAAACCGGTGGCCTCCGGTTGCGTGGTGACGCCCAAGGGCCTGCGCAATTCGGATGCGTTGGCGTTGCAGGCCGAGTGTTCGTTGCCGCTGTCGTATCAGCAGGTCAACCCGGTCGCTTTCGAGCCGGCCATCGCACCGCATCTGGCGGCGCGGGAAGCGGGCGTCGCGTTGACCGTGCAGTCGCTGCTGGCGCCGATGCGCCAGATCCTGGCGCTGAACGCCGATTTCACCCTGATCGAAGGCGCGGGCGGCTGGCGGGTGCCGTTGGCGGACCAGGACAATCTGTCGGATCTGGCGATCGCCTTGCAGTTGCCGGTGATCCTGGTGGTCGGCGTGCGCCTGGGGTGCATCAGCCACGCGCTGCTGACCGCCGAAGCGATCGCACGGGACGGGCTGCAGCTGGCGGGTTGGGTGGCGAACATCATCGATCCGAAGACCTCGCGACTGGAGGAGAACCTGGCGACGCTGGCCGAGCGGATCCCGGCGCCGTGCCTGGGCCGGGTGCCGAAGCTCAAGCCGGCCAGCGCCGAGGCGGTGGCTGGGCACCTGCACCTGGATCTGCTCGACTGAGCGGTTCGAAACGCGGCTTTTGCCTATGACAAGGCAGTGTGCCATTAGTGTTTTTGACGGGCGTTTTTCGGGCGGCTCTGGTTCAATGGTCGCCATTGATCCTTCCCAGGGACGAGAGCTCCATGGAAATTTCCGGAAACACCGCTTTCTATGCCGGGCTGAGCACCATTCAGACCGGGCAGAACCGCGTCGATCAGGCGGCCAGCCAGATCGCCGGCAACACCATCGAACGTGCCGCCACCAGCCAGTCGTCGGAGCTGCAGGTCGAGCGCTTGCGCGGCGTTGACCGCAGCCAGCAATCGGATCTGGCCAGCAACATGGTCGAGATGGCCCAAGGCAAATTCCAGGCGGAACTGGGCGTGAAGGTCGCCAAGGCTTCCGATGAAGTGCTCGGTACGCTGATCGACACCTACGCCTGATTTTTTTGTTGCCTCGCTTTGCCCGACGCCGCGACCTGTTCGCGGCGTTTTCGTTGTAAGTCCTTCTTCCTCAACTAATCTTTTTTCATCCTGCGTGCATTCGCCCGGTGCGCGGCGCACGGCTGCGTCCGGCGTTCGCCGATCACCATGACAAACGGCCAGAGATCGACGCTTGACAAGATTTCGGCGTAAACGTATGTTTCAAACAACTGTTTGACCGTCACAACAAATCTACGCGGTCGTTCATTCCCGGTTACATCAGCAGAGGTTTATCGCTATGCCTGACTACAAGGCCCCCTTGCGTGATATTCGCTTCGTACGTGACGAACTGCTCGGCTACGAGGCGCACTATCAGAGCCTTCCGGCCTGCGCCGAAGCAACGCCGGACATGGTTGACGCCATTCTCGAAGAGGGCGCCAAGTTCTGTGAGCAGGTGCTGGCACCGCTGAACCGCGTGGGTGACACCGAAGGCTGCACCTGGAGCGAGTCCGGCGTGAAAACCCCGACCGGCTTCAAAGAGGCCTACAAGCAATTCGTCGAAGGCGGCTGGCCGAGCCTGGCCCACGACGTCGAGCACGGCGGCCAGGGCCTGCCGGAATCGCTGGGCCTGGCGGTCAGCGAAATGGTCGGCGAAGCCAACTGGTCGTGGGGCATGTACCCGGGCCTGTCGCACGGCGCGATGAACACCATCTCCGAGCACGGCACCCCCGAGCAGCAAGAGGCCTACCTGACCAAACTGGTCTCCGGCGAGTGGACCGGCACCATGTGCCTGACCGAGCCGCACTGCGGCACTGACCTCGGCATGCTGCGCACCAAGGCCGAACCTCAGGCCGACGGTTCCTACAAAGTCACCGGCACCAAGATCTTCATCTCGGCCGGTGAACACGACATGGCCGACAACATCGTCCACATCGTGCTGGCCCGCCTGCCGGACGCTCCGGCCGGCACCAAAGGCATTTCCCTGTTCATCGTGCCGAAGTTCCTGCCGAACGCCGACGGCACCGTCGGTGCCCGCAACGCTGTGGCCTGCGGTTCGATCGAACACAAGATGGGCATCCACGGCAACGCCACCTGCGTGATGAACTTCGACGGCGCCACCGGTTTCCTGATCGGCCCGGCGAACAAAGGCCTCAACTGCATGTTCACCTTCATGAACACCGCACGTCTGGGCACCGCGCTGCAAGGCCTGGCCCACGCCGAGATCGGCTTCCAGGGCGGCCTGAAGTACGCTCGCGACCGTCTGCAGATGCGTTCCCTGACCGGCCCGAAAGCGCCGGACAAGGCCGCTGACCCGATCATCGTGCACCCTGACGTG
This sequence comes from Pseudomonas sp. B7(2017), assembly GCF_002112745.1. Taxonomy (NCBI): domain Bacteria; kingdom Pseudomonadati; phylum Pseudomonadota; class Gammaproteobacteria; order Pseudomonadales; family Pseudomonadaceae; genus Pseudomonas; species Pseudomonas sp. B7(2017). Next base: position 687,087 of record NZ_NEIP01000001.1, read on the forward strand.
CGCCGCATGCTGCTGACCATGAAGGCGTTCGCCGAAGGCAACCGCGCGATGGTGTACTTCACCGCCAAGCAGGTCGACATCGTCAAGTACGGCGTGGACGAAGAAGAGAAGAAGAAGGCCGACGCACTGCTGGCCTTCATGACCCCGATCGCCAAGGCGTTCATGACCGAAGTCGGCTTCGAGTCCGCCAACCACGGCGTGCAGATCTACGGCGGCCACGGCTTCATCGCCGAGTGGGGCATGGAGCAGAACGTTCGCGACAGCCGCATTTCGATGCTGTACGAAGGCACCACCGGCATCCAGGCCCTGGACCTGCTGGGCCGCAAAGTGCTGATGACCCAAGGCGAGGCCCTCAAAGGCTTCACCAAGATCGTCCACAAGTTCTGCCAGGCCAACGAAGGCAACGAAGCGGTCAAAGAGTTCGTCGGCCCGCTGGCCGCACTGAACAAAGAGTGGGGCGAACTGACCATGAAGGTCGGCATGGCCGCCATGAAAGACCGCGAAGAAGTCGGCGCGGCGTCGGTGGACTACCTGATGTACTCCGGTTACGCCTGCCTGGCCTACTTCTGGGCCGACATGGCCCGCCTGGCCGCCGAGAAACTGGCCGCCGGCACCACCGACGAGGCGTTCTACACCGCCAAGCTGCAGACCGCGCGCTTCTACTTCCAGCGCCTGCTGCCGCGTACCCGCACCCACGTGGCGGCCATGCTGTCGGGCGCGAACAACCTGATGGACATGAAAGAAGAAGATTTCGCCCTGGGCTACTGAGCCTCGGCGCTGTCCGCTTGAAGACCGCTGCCCCCTGTGGGGCAGCGGTTTTTTTTGCGCTCGGTTTTCCCCGATATCGGGGCAGGTTCCCCACTGGCCGTGGTGCAGGCCAATGGGGAAGCTTTGTGTTTATTGATTCCAAATGTTTCAGAAAGGAGTGGCAAATTAATTGCACCGCGCCTGTCAACCGGCGCTGACGAGAACTGCCTGCTCATAGAAGCATCACGCCCGGCCACTTGAACACAACCGTCAGGGTGAAGCCTATGAACATCAGTCGACCCGTTCGTTTGACCTTCTGGATCCCGTTCGCGCTGTGCGCCCACGGCGCCATGGCCGCCGATCCGGCGGAAGTGGATCCGCCGGTTCCGGAAGTCCCCAGCCTGCAATCCCTGCGCGGCATGCTGCCGCCGGATCCTTCGGGCACCGAAGGCGGACGCAAGGTCGACCTGATGACCGACTACGTGCTCAACCGCCAGGCGGCGATCCTGCTGGGCAAGGCGCTGTTCTGGGACATGGAGATCGGCAGCGACGGCGCCACCGCCTGCGCTTCGTGCCATTACCACGCGGGCGTCGACCACCGCATCACCAACCAGCTCAACCCCGGCCAGGCGCACACCGACCCCAACGTCGCGTCAATCTTCAACAAGCCGTTCGTGGCCTCCAACATTCCGGGGGACGTGGCGTCCTACGCCACCCTGTCCGGCGGCAAGGGCGGCCCGAACTACACGCTGAAGAAAACCGACTTTCCGACCCATGTGCTGAGCAATCCCCTGGAGCGCAATTCGCCCATCGTGTATTCGACCGATGACGTGGTCGGCTCCCAGGGCGTGTTCGACGCCAACTTCGTCAAGCCCAACCAGGCGCGGTTCGACAAGTGCACCCAGCAGCCGGACGGCATCTTCCAGATCGGCGGCGTCAACGTGCGCCGCAGCACCGGGCGCAACGCGCCGTCGGTGATCAACGCGGCCTTCAACGTGCGCAACTTCTGGGACGGCCGGGCCAACAACGTGTTCAACGGCTTCTCGCCGTTCGGCAACCGCGACCCGGACGCGGGCATCTACGTCACCGCCGGCAGCAGCGGCGTGGCGCAGAAAGTGAGGCTGGCGCTCAACGACGCGTCCGCCGCCTCCCAGGCCGTGGGCCCGCCCGGCAGTGCGGTGGAGATGTCCTGCGGCGGCCGCACCTTCGCCGACATCGGCCGGCGCATGCTCGACACGCTGATGCTCAAGCAGCAGCGGATCTCGTCCACCGACTCGGTGCTGGCGCCGGTGTCCGGCGCACGCCGCCCGACCTACCGCGAGCTGATCAAGAACGCCTTCCAGCCGCGCCTGTGGAACGCCACGCAGAACGTGTTGGTGGGTGGTGCGCCGTATACGCAGATGGAGGCCAACTTTCCGCTGTTCTTCGGGTTGGCGATCCAGATGTACGAAGCCACGCTGGTGTCCGATCAGGCGCCCATCGACGCCTACCTGCAAGGCGACACGACGGCGATGAACGCCCAGCAGGTCGAAGGCATGAACCTGTTCCTCGGCAAGGGCAAATGCGTCAACTGCCACGGCGGCCCCGAGTTGACCAACGCCGCCAGCCGCCTGCTGATGCACCCGCGTGAACGCATCGAGCGGATGGTGATGGCAGACAACCTGACCACCCTCTACGACAACGGCTTCTACAACACCGGCGTGCGGCCGACGGCGGAAGACCTGGCCTTGGGCGGATCGGACGCGTGGGGCAATCCTTGGTCGTTCACCCGCCAGTACAACACCGTGCTGCAGGGCGGGCAGATTCCCGACCCGCTGAATGTCGATGTGTGCACCTTCGAGGCGCCGCTCAGCGCCGCGATCCCGTGCGACGCCACGCTCAAGCCGAACGTCGGTTTCCGCGATTCGGTCGACGGCGCCTTCAAGACGCCGACCCTGCGCAACATCGCGCTCACCGGGCCGTACTTCCACAACGGCAGCCGCGCGACGCTCAAGCAAGTGATGGAGTTCTACAACCGCGGCGGCGACCGGCGCGGCGAGGACGCCAACAACACCAGCGGTTTCGAGCACCCGGCGGTGAACCAGCACAACACGTCCAACCTCGACCCGGACATGACCGCGCTGAACCTGACGCCGGACGAGGTCGACGCGCTGGTGAAATTCATGGAAGTGGCCCTGACCGACCCGCGCGTCGCCTGGGAACGGGCGCCGTTCGATCATCCGTCGCTGGTGCTCCCGCAGGGCCACGTCGGTGACGTGAACGCCGTGACCCAGCGGCCCGCCAGTCCGAAGGTGACGACCCGCCAGGCGGCGGACGCGACGATCAGCCTCAAGCCCTACGGCGCCGAAGGCCGGCGGCCGGAAGAAGGGCCGTTGCTGCCGTTCTACAACGATCTGTGAGGGAGATTGGCCAGCATGGCCACCAGGAATAGTGGCCATGCTGGCCCGCACGTCCGGCCGTTGTAAAAAACCTGAGTCCTGCGCTCAGAAATCGAGGGTTTCGGCCGTTAAAGAGACTGGCTGTGATGTGGATCACATTGTGTGTGCCCATCAGTCCACATTGCAGGCACAATGATATCTCTTTGCTATGACGGGTCGGAGCTTTACCCTTGCCGCGTTCTTCTGCTGTACGTTTCAGTCATTTCCTACCTTCACTGCTGTTGTTGCTCGCGGGGTTGGCGGCTGCGTACGTCAAAGACCTCAACGTGTTCTTCACTTCGCTGTTCAACGTGCTGCCGACCCTGGTGCTGTTGCTGGGCGGTTCGTACTGTGCGGTCTACCGTCGCCAGCGCGAACTGTTCCTGATGGTCACCGTGTACATCGCCTACTTTTTGCTCGACACCCAGACCGACTATTACCGCGACAACGGCCGGGTGCGCGAGGACGCGGCGGTGGTGTTCCATCTGGTCTGCCTGCTGCTGCCGCTGCTGTTCGGCCTGTTCGCCGCCTGGCAGGAGCGCACGCACCTGTTCCAGGACATGGTGGCGCGGTTCGCCGTGCTGCTTGCCTTCGGCAGCGTGGCGTTGGGCCTGGAGCAGAGTTATCCCCAGGCGCTGCTGATGTGGCTGTCGGAAATCCGCTGGCCGGCGCTGCACGGCGCATGGATGAGCCTGATCCAGCTGTCGTACCCGGTATTCCTGTCGGCCTTCCTGCTGCTGGCCTGGCAGTACTGGCGCAACCCGCGTCCGCTGCACGCCGCGCAGCTGGTGGGGTTGCTGGGCGTGTTCTGGATGTTGCCCAAGACCTTCATCCTGCCGTTCACCCTGAACATCATGTGCAGCCAGGTGATGCTGATGATCGCCGCCGCCGTTGCGCACGAGGCGTACCAGATGGCGTTCCGCGACGAGCTGACCGGCCTGCCCGGGCGCCGTGCGCTGAACGAGCGGATGCAGCGCCTGGGTCGCAACTATGTGCTGGCGATGACCGACGTCGACCACTTCAAGAAATTCAACGACACCCATGGCCACGACGTGGGCGACCAGGTGCTGCGGCTGGTGGCCAGCAAACTGTCGAAAGTCACCGGCGGCGGCCGGGCCTACCGGTACGGCGGCGAGGAATTCGCCGTGGTGTTCGCCGGCAAGACCCTGGAGGAATGCCTGCCGCACCTGGAGCTCATCCGCGAGGCGATCGCCTCCTACAACATCCAGTTGCGCAACCAGGAGAACCGCCCCCAGGACGACCACCAGGGGCGTCAGCGCCGCGGCGGTTCCGGGGCGTCCAGCGTGTCGGTCACGATCAGCATCGGGGCGGCCGAACGCCTGGAGCAGCGTACGCCGGAAGAGGTGCTCAAATCCGCCGACCAGGCGCTCTACAGCGCCAAGGGCGCTGGGCGCAACTGCGTGATGGCGTTCGGGCAGACCCGCCGCGGCGCGGTGCGCACGGAGAATGCTGCGGGCTGACTGATGACGGCGCATTCAGCGCCTGTACATTGATTGTGGGGGCAGGGCGGCCGGCGGTAGGTTGAGGGCAAACCGCTGAAGGAGAAGCACCATGCCCGAGTACAAGGCCCCCTTGCGCGACATGCGCTTTCTGATCGACCACGTCTTCGGTTTCCATGCCCACTACGCGGCCCTCGGCGCCCACGACGCCAGCCCGGACATGGTGCATGCGATCCTCGAAGAGGGTGCGAAATTCTGTGAGAACGTGCTGGCGCCGCTCAACCGCAGCGGCGACGAAGAAGGCTGCCGTTTCGACAACGGAACGGTGACGACGCCCACAGGGTTCAAGCAAGCGTTCGCGCAGTACGTCGAAGGCGGCTGGCACGGGCTGGCGGCGGATCCGGCCTACGGCGGCCAGGGCCTGCCGAGCTCGCTGGGGCTGGCGGTCAGCGAGATGGTCGCCTCCAGCAACACCTCCTGGGGCATGTACCCGGGCCTGACCCACGGCGCCATGTCGGCGATCCACGCCCACGGCAGCGACGCACAGAAACAGACCTACCTGAACCCGCTCACCGCCGGCCGCTGGACCGGCACCATGTGCTTGACCGAAGCCCACTGCGGCACGGACCTGGGCCTGATCAAGACCCGCGCCGTGCCCCAGGCCGACGGCAGTTACGCGGTCACCGGCAGCAAGATCTTCATCTCCGCCGGCGAGCACGACATGAGCGCCAACATCATCCACCTGGTGCTGGCCAAGCTGCCGGACGCGCCGGCCGGCACCAAGGGCATTTCGCTGTTCATCGTGCCCAAGTTCCTGCCTGATGCGGCGGGGGAGGCGGGCGAGCGCAACGGTGTGACCTGCGGCTCCATCGAACACAAGATGGGCATCAAGGGGTCGGCCACCTGCGTGATGAACTTCGACGGGGCCAAAGGCTTTCTGATCGGCGAGCCGAACAAGGGCCTGAACTGCATGTTCACCATGATGAACCACGCGCGGCTCGGCACCGGCATGCAAGGCCTGTGTCTGGGAGAGGCGAGCTTCCAGGGCGCGGTCCGCTACGCCAACGACCGCTTGCAGATGCGCTCGCTGACCGGCGCCAAGGCACCCGACAGGCCGGCCGACCCGATCATCGTCCACCCGGACGTGCGGCGGATGCTGCTGACCATGAAAGCCTTCAACGAAGGCAACCGCGCCTTGACCTACTTCACCGCGCAGATGCTCGACATCGCCCACCTGAGCCGGGACGAGGCCGCCCGCCGCGAGGCAGAGGACCTGTTGGCGTTCCTCACGCCGATCTGCAAGGCGTTCATGACCGAGACCGGGCTGGAGGTGACCAACCACGGCATGCAGGTGTTCGGCGGCCACGGCTTCATCCGCGAATGGGGCATGGAGCAACTGGTGCGGGACTGCCGGATCGCGCCGATCTACGAAGGCACCAACGGCATCCAGGCGCTGGACCTGCTCGGGCGCAAGGTGCTCGGCAGCCAGGGCAAGCTGCTGCGCGGATTCACCCGGATCGTGCACAAGTTCTGTCAAGCGCACGCCGGCCATGCGCAGTTGGGCGGGTTCGTTGCGCAGCTCGATCAGCTCAACCGACAGTGGGGCGAATTGACTCTGCTGGTCGGCGGCGCGGCGATGAAGAACCCGGACGAGGTGGGTGCCGCGTCGGTGGACTATCTGATGTACAGCGGCTACATCGTCCTGGCTTACCTGTGGCTGCGCATGGCCCAGGTGGCCCAGGCGCAACTGGAGGCGGGCGAGGGCGACGGCGATTTCTGCCGGGGCAAGCTGGCCACCTGCGAGTTCTATTTCAAGCGCCTGCTGCCGCGCACCGCCGCTCATCGGGCCGCGGTCGAGGCGGGCAGCGATTGCCTGATGAAGCTGCCGGCGGAGCTGTTCTCGCTCTGACATCTCCTGTGGTTTGCTCCCGCTCGAGTGCGCAGCGCTGACTTTGGGTCGGCTGCGCTGTCGGCGGGAGCAAGCGCCCTCGCCACAAGGCCTTCACGTGCGGAATGCGGTGACCAAAAATTACATAATGGTCATCTGTTGACCCTATGTGTCGCAAAAGTTGTTGATGTACACTCCGGCTCAACGAAACCACCACTCCACGAATCACCTGTTTAGATCTGCGAGGTTTGCCATGGCTGACTACAAAGCGCCGCTGCGCGATATGCGCTTCGTCCTCAATGAAGTGTTCGAGGTCGCCAAGCTCTGGGCCGAACTGCCGGCGTTGGCCGAGACCGTCGACGCCGAGACCGTCGAAGCGATTCTCGAAGAGGCCGGCAAGGTCACCAGCAAAAGCATCGCGCCCCTGAGCCGGGCCGCCGACGAAGAAGGCTGCCGTTGGGCCGACGGTGCCGTCACCACGCCGGCCGGTTTCCCGCAGGCTTACCAGACCTACGCCGAAGGCGGCTGGGTCGGCGTCGGCGGCGATCCGGCCTACGGCGGCATGGGCATGCCCAAGGCCGTGTCGGCCCAGGTCGAGGAAATGGTCAACTCCGCCAGCCTCGCGTTCGGCCTGTACCCGATGCTGACCGCCGGCGCGTGCCTGTCGATCAACGCCCATGCCAGCGAAGAGCTGAAGGCCGCGTATCTGCCGAACATGTACGCTGGGGTCTGGGCCGGTTCCATGTGCCTGACCGAGCCGCACGCCGGCACGGACCTGGGCATCATCCGCACCAAGGCCGAGCCTCAGGCCGACGGCACCTACAAGGTCAGCGGCACCAAGATCTTCATCACCGGCGGCGAGCACGACCTGACCGAGAACATCATCCACCTGGTGCTGGCCAAGCTGCCGGACGCGCCGGCGGGCCCGAAAGGCATCTCGCTGTTCCTGGTGCCGAAGTTCCTGGTCAACGCCGACGGCAGCCTGGGCGCCCGCAATCCGGCCACCTGCGGCTCGATCGAGCACAAGATGGGCATCCAGGCCTCCGCCACCTGCGTGATGAACTTCGACGAAGCCGAAGGCTATCTGGTCGGCGAGCCGAACAAGGGCCTGGCCGCGATGTTCACCATGATGAACTACGAGCGTCTGGGCGTGGGCATCCAGGGCCTGGCCACCGGCGAGCGCTCCTACCAGAACGCCCTCGAATACGCCCGTGACCGCCTGCAGAGCCGTGCGCCGACCGGCGCGCAGAACAAGGACAAGGTCGCCGACCCGATCATCGTCCACCCGGACGTGCGCCGCATGCTGTTGACCATGAAGGCCTCGAACGAAGGCGGCCGTGCGTTCTCCACCTATGTGGCGATGCAACTGGACACCGCCAAGTTCAGCGAAGACGCCGCGACCCGCAAGCGCGCGGAAGACCTGGTGGCGCTGCTGACCCCGGTGGCCAAGGCGTTCCTCACCGACCTGGGCCTTGAGACCACCGTCCATGGCCAGCAGGTCTTCGGCGGCCATGGCTACATCCGCGAGTGGGGCCAGGAGCAACTGGTGCGTGACGTGCGCATCACCCAGATCTACGAAGGCACCAACGGCATCCAGGCGCTGGATCTGGTGGGGCGCAAGATCGTCGGCAGCGGCGGTGCGTTCTACAAGCTGTTCGCCGATGAGATGCGCCACTTCACCGCGACCGCCGACGCCGGTCTCGCCGAGTTCACCCAGCCGCTGAACGCGGCGGTCGATGTCCTCGACGAACTGACCGCCTGGCTGCTGGACCGCGCGAAGACCAACCCGAACGAAATCGGCGCGGCTTCGGTCGAGTACCTGCAAGCGTTCGGCTACGCCGCCTACGCCTACATGTGGGCACTGATGGCCAAGGCCGCGCTGGGCAAAGAGGCGCAGGACGATTTCTACGCGAGCAAGCTCGGCACCGCCCGGTTCTACTTCGCCCGCCTGCTGCCGCGGATCCACTCGCTGAGCGCTTCGGTGAAGGCCGGCAGCGAGTCGCTGTACCTGCTGGACGCGGCGCAGTTCTGAGTCAGCCACGTCATGTAAGCTTTCGCTTACATGACGTGCCGCTTTTCTCCCCTATGCGCAGATTGGATCCAGAGCTAATCTTCTTTCCATGGACGTCGCGCAGGAAGCGCAAAGCAACAACACGGACACGTAGGATTCTGCCAGGGTGGCGGAGTGAAATGGATGTCAGGGAAACAGTCTGCAAAGCCCCGCTTCGGCGGGGTTTTCTTATGCCCGCAGAACAGTTTCCACCCCTCGCCTCAAGGCCTTTCGCGGACTACAGCGGATCGGCCTCACGCTGCATCACCTCTTCCAGCAAGGTTCGCAGCAAGCTCATCGAAGCCTGCTGGCGTTGCACGTCGCGACACACCAGCCCCACCGTCAGCGGCACCCGCGGTTCGCTGAGCGGCTTCCATAGCAGGCCCTGATCGTCGTACTCCTGCTGCGAACGGCCGGGCAGCACCGTCGCCAGCCGCGTGTGGTGCAGGCTGTCGAGAATCCCCACCATGTTGTTCAGTTCCGCCTGCACGTGCGGGCGTCGCCCGAGCCGGGTCAGTTGCGCCTGCCAGATCTGGCGGATCTGGAACTCTTCCCCCAGCAGCAACATCGGCAGTTCGGCGGCCTGGCTCATCGAGACTTTCTTGAATTCCCGCAACGGGTGATCCGCCGGGATGACCAGCGTGAGTTCATCTTCGTACAGCTTCACGCCATGCAACCCGGGCTGGCGCGGCGGCAAGTAGCTGATGCCGATGTCCAGCGAGCCGTTGAGCAGGCGCCGTTCGATCTCCAGCCCCGTCAGCTCATAGATCTGCACCACCAGATGGGGCTGGGCCTTGCGCACCCGTTCGAGCATCTGCGGCACCAGGCTGGTGTGCACGGTCTGCAGCACGCCGATGGCCAGGGTGCGCAGAGCCTGGCCCTTGAAGTTGCCCAGGGCTTCCCGGGCCCGCTGCAGGCCGTCGAGCAACGGCAGGGCGTGGTTGTACAGGGTGTGGGCGGCGAGGGTGGGCAGCAGGCGTTTGCTGCTGCGCTCGAATAGGGTGACGTCGAGGTGCTGTTCAAGCTGGCGGATCTGCTGGGACAGGGCCGGCTGGGAGATCGACAGCCGCTCGGCCGCCCGCCCGACATGACCTTCCTCGTAGACCGCGACGAAATAGCGCAGTTGTTTGAAATCCATAAGCGTTACTTATCGAAAATGCTGGTAAATCGAAATGGCCCGACGCCGGGAACCGGCCTAGTCTAACCGCATTCACAGGGCTTGCAGGGCCGGAAAGGGCAATGACCAGCGTTTGTTTCAACCGAGTTTGCATAGGCAGTTCAAAAAACCTCAAACGAGGTTTTTTCCAATGACGCTGTTCGGATTGCGGCGTCCGGCGCCGAGCCTCGATGACCTGGCTTTCGAAGCCGGGCAAACCGATGCTGGCGACGGCGTGGAGCGCCTGATGTCCGGCGTCGAGCGCCCGCAGCAGGTATTCGTGCGCGGCCAAGGCTCGTGGCTGTGGGACAGCAACGACCGCGCGTACCTGGACTTTTCTCAGGCCGGCGGCGCCAACAGCCTCGGCCACAGCCCTTCGGCCCTGGTCAAGGCCATCGCCGGCCAGGCCCAGGCCTTGATCAACCCCGGCTTCAACCTGCTCAACCGCGGCATGCTCAGCCTCGCCGAGCGCCTGTGCGCCGGCACCGCCAGCGATCAGGCCTACCTGCTCAACAGCGGCAGCGAAGCCTGCGAGGCGGCGATCAAGCTGGCGCGCAAATGGGGGCAGCGGCACCGCGGCGGCGCCTCGCGGATCATCGTGGCCCGCCAGGGTTGTCACGGCCGCAGCCTGGCGACGATCTCGGCCTCGGACAGCGCCAACCTGACCAACCGTTTCGCGCCGCTGCTGCCGGGTTTCGACCAAGTGCCGTTCAACGACCTGCCGGCCTTGCATGCGGCGGTGGACGCGCAGACCGTGGCGATCATGCTTGAGCCGATCCAGAGCGATGCCGGTGTGATCCCGGCCAGCGAGCATTACCTCAAGGGCGTCGAGCGCCTGTGCCGCGAACTGGGTATCCTGCTGATCCTCGATGAGGTGCAGACCGGCATCGGCCGCTGCGGCACGTTGCTCGCGGAGCAAACCTTCGGCGTGCGCGCCGACATCGTCGTGCTCGGCAAGGGGCTCGGCGGCGGTGTGCCGCTGGCGGCGCTGCTGGCGCGGGGCACCGCGTGCTGTTTCGACGCCGGCGAGCTGGGCGGCACCCATCACGGCAATGCGCTGATGACCGCCGCCGGCCTGGTGGTGCTCGACAGCGTGCAGGACCGCGCCTTTCTTCAGCACGTGAACGACAACGGCCAGCATCTGCGAGAAGGCCTGGCCCGGTTGGCCCATCGATACGGGCACGGCGAATTGCGCGGTCAGGGCCTGTTCTGGGGGCTGAGCCTGTCGGACGACTCGGCGGATGCTGTGGTCAAAGCCGCGCTGCATGAAGGCCTGCTGCTCAACGCGCCGCAACCGGACTGCCTGCGCTTCACCCCGGCGTTGACGGTCAGCCAGGCCAACATCGACGAGATGCTGGTTCGCCTGGCGCGGGCCTTCTCCCGGGTGCGCACCGCGCAGGTGCAATGCCGCAAAGGGATTGCCGTCTGAGCTGACGTTTCCCACCCGAATTCAAGAACCGTCTCGCGGTATAACGCACGCCTCACGCCTGATTCTTTTCGCGTGGGGCGTTTTTTTGTGCCGTGAGCGGCGATTGCACTGAACCCCTGACCCGGCGTGCAGGTCGATTGGCTTGTACGGCTTGAGCCGACCCCATCCCGAACAGGAGCTGCCCATGGACTTTATCCGCATCATCATCGCCATCATCCTGCCGCCGCTGGGGGTATTCCTTCAGGTCGGATTCGGCGGCGCGTTCTGGCTGAACATTCTGCTGACGTTGTGCGGGTACATTCCGGGGATCGTGCATGCGGTGTACATCATCGCCAAGCGTTGAGCGCTACGGCGTCTGACTGACCCCATCGCGAGCCTGCCCGCGATGGGGTCAGTCCATCGAATCCATCACCCGCCGATAGAACGCCCACTCTTGCTCCAGCGCATGGGCCTGGTTCGCGGCGCGGCGGAAGCCGTGGCGCTCATCGGCGTAATAGTGCGCCTCGACCGGAATGCCGTTGCGCTCAAGCGCCGCCACCATGTCGCGGGTCTGCTGCGGCACCACGACCGCATCCAGTTCGCCCTGAAAGAAAATCACCGGCACACCGATGTTGCCCGCATGCAGCAGGGGCGTGCGGGCGGCGTAGCGTTCGGCGTCCCGCTGCGGATCGCCGATCAGCCAGTCCAGGTAATCGCCCTCGAACTTGTGGGTCGCCCGGCCCAGCGCCAGCGGATCGCTGACTCCGTACAGGCTGGCGCCGGCGCGGAACACCCGGTGGAACGCCAGGGCGCACAAGGTGGTGTAGCCGCCGGCGCTGCCGCCTCGGATAAAGGCGCGTTCGCCGTCGATCATGCCGCGTCCGGACAGATGCGCCACCACCGCGCAGGCGTCCTCGACGTCCACCTCGCCCCAGTTCAGGTGCAGGGCCTGCCGATATTCACGGCCGTAACCGCTGCTGCCCCGGTAGTTGAGGTCGGCGACGGCGAAGCCGCGTTGCGCCCAGTACTGGATGCGCGGATCGAGGATCGGGTAGCAGGCCGACGTCGGGCCGCCGTGGATGAACACCACCAACGGCGGCCGTGCGTCGCCGTTGGTGGCCGGATAGAAGAAACCGTGGGCCTCCCCGCCGCCGCTGGGGTAGCGCAGGGTCTGCGGTCGGCTGATGCGTTCGGCGGGCAGCGGCGCAGCGCCGCCGGCCAGTACCGTTACCTCGTGCGAGGTCCGGTCGATGGCGATGACCGCCGACGGGCTCACGGGGGAGGCGGCGATGGCGTAGATGAAACGCTCATCCAGCGCGAGATGACGGAAGCGGCTGTAAGCGCCGGTGAAGTCTTCGCCGGCGAGTGCCAAACGACCGAAGCCGCCTTCGCTCCAACTGGCCAGAAACGTCTCGCCCTGCGGCAGCCACGTGCAGCCGCCCATCTGCCAGGGCGCCGGGGCGTGGTCGGCCTCGGCGCTGGCCAATGGCTGCAGGCCGTCTGCGGACTCGACCCATGGCTGCCAATGCCCGCCACGGTCGGTCAGGCACCCCAGCCGTCCGTCAGCATCGAAGCGCGGTTGCTGGACCGACTCTTCTGGCCCGTCCCCGGCGATGCATCGTGCCGCGCCAACTCCCTGCGCCGTGCGTTCGGCCACCATCAACCGGGTCGACGTCCACGGCTGATGCGGCCGGCTCCACTCGATCCAGGCCAGACGCCGGCCGTCGGGGCTCACGACCGGAGCGGCGTAGAAGTCCGCGCCTTCGGCCAGCACCTGCCGGTGGCCGTCAGCCAGACCGACGGACACCAAGCGGTGCCGTTCGCGCTGTTCTTCGACCGCCAGCACCTGGCCACCGTAGAAACCCAGGTCGCCATAGCGGCACTCGCCGGAGGTCAGCGCCTCGGGCGCCCCTTCCGGCGTTTGGCGGTAAAGCTGCTGATCCGCCTCGTTGACGAACACCACCCCGTCATCCGTCAGGCAGAACGCCCCGCCGCCGTATTCGTACACGCGGCTGCGCACGCTGAACCCGGGCGGGGTCAGGCATCGGGCCTGCCCGTCCCGCCAGTGCCAGATCCGGCATGCGGCGTCTTGGGGACGGTATTCGTTCCAGCACAGGCCAAGGGCGCCCAGTTGCAGTTCGGCGAAATCCACCCCGGCGGTGACGGCGGCGGTGGCGCTGAACGGTTCAGCCCTTGGCGATGAGGCGCGAGTTTCGTTCATTGCGAAAGGCCAGTTGATCGATGGTCTGGGTGGCGTGTTCGGCCTCTTCGCGGGCGGCCAGGATCACGCCGTGGTGTGCGGACTTGCTGCACACCGGGTCGGCGTTGCTCGCATCGCCGGTGAGCATGAAGGCCTGGCAGCGGCAGCCGCCGAAGTCCTGTTCCTTCTCGTCGCAGGAGCGGCACGGCTCGGGCATCCAGTCGTAGCCGCGAAAGCGGTTGAAGCCGAACGAGTCGTACCAGATGTGCTGCATGCTGTGGTCGCGCACGTTGGGGAACTGCACCGGCAACTGCCGGGCGCCGTGGCAGGGCAGGGCCGTGCCGTCCGGCGTGACTGTCAGGAACAGGCTGCCCCAGCCGTTCATGCAGGCCTTGGGGCGTTCTTCGTAGTAGTCCGGGGTGACGAAGATCAGCTTGCACGGATGCCCTTCGGCCTCCAGTTTGGCGCGGTACTCGTTGGTGATGCGCTCGGCGCGCACCAGTTGCTCGCGGGTCGGCAGCAGGCCGACGCGGTTGAGCTGCGCCCAGCCGTAGAACTGGCAGGTGGCGAGCTCGACGAAATCCGCCTCCAGCGCCAGGCACAGCTCGATGATGCGGTCGATCTTGTCGATGTTGTGCCGGTGGGTGACGAAGTTGAGCACCATCGGATAGCCATGGGCCTTGACCGCCCGGGCCATCTCCAGCTTCTGGGCGAAGGCCTTCTTCGAGCCGGCCAGCAGGTTGTTCACCTGCTCGTCGCTGGCCTGGAAGCTGATCTGGATGTGGTCGAGGCCGGCTTTCTTGAAGTCACTGATCTTCTGCTCGGTGAGGCCGATGCCCGAGGTGATCAGGTTGGTGTAGAAGCCCAGCTTGCGCGCCTCGCCGATCAGTTCGGCGAGGTCCTGGCGCACCAGCGGTTCGCCCCCGGAAAAGCCCAGTTGCGCCGCGCCCATCTCCCGCGCCTCGCGGAACACCTTGAGCCACTGTTCGGTGCTCAGTTCCTGGCCCTGCTGCGCGAAGTCCAGCGGGTTGGAGCAGTACGGGCATTGCAGCGGGCAGCGGTAGGTCAGCTCGGCGAGCAGCCACAGCGGCAGGCCGACCTCGGGTTTGGGCGGCACCTGCACCGACGGTTCAGGCAAGGGTGATCCAGTGCTCTGCACGGGCGACCTCCATGAATTGCTCGATGTCGTCACCGAGCTCCGGCACGCCGGGGAACTGCAGCGCGAGGGTGTCGATGATCGCGGCGACATCCCGCTCGCCGTCGATCAGGCCGCCGATCAGCGCGGCGCTGTCGTTGAGCTTGATCATGCCCTCGGGGTACAGCAGCACGTGGCCTTTCTGCGCCGGTTCGTACTGGAAACGGTAGCCGGGGCGCCACTGCGGGATCAGGCTGCGGTCGAAGCTCATAGGGTGATTCCTTTATGCCAGACCCGTTCTCCGGTCACGCTGTGATACGGCGGGCGGTTCAGTTCGTAGGCCATGCTCATGGCGTCGAGCATGCTCCAAAGGATGTCCAGTTTGAACTGGAGAATCTCCAGCATGCGCTCCTGGCCCTCGCGGGTCTTGTAGTGCTCCAGGGTGATCGCCAGGCCGTGCTCCACGTCCCGGCGCGCCTGGCCCAGGCGGGTGCGGAAGTATTCGTAGCCGGCCGGGTCGATCCACGGGTAATGCTGGGGCCAGCTGTCGAGGCGCGACTGGTGGATCTGCGGCGCGAACAGCTCGGTCAGCGAGCTGCTGGCGGCTTCCTGCCAACTGGCGCGGCGGGCGAAGTTGACGTAGGCGTCGACCGCGAAGCGCACGCCGGGCAGCACCAGTTCCTGGGAACGCAGTTGATCCGGGTCGAGGCCGACCGCCTGGCCCAGGCGCAGCCAGGCCTCGATGCCGCCGTCCTCGCCGGGCGCGCCGTCGTGGTCGAGCAGGCGCTGGATCCACTCGCGGCGGATTTCGCGGTCCGGACAGTTGGCCAGGATCGCCGCGTCCTTCAGGGGAATGTTCACCTGATAGTAGAAGCGGTTGGCGACCCAGCCCTGGATCTGCTCACGGGTGGCCCGGCCTTCATACATCGCCACGTGGTACGGGTGATGGATGTGGTAGTAGGCGCCCTTGGCGCGCAGCGCCGCCTCGAATTCGGCGGGGGACATCGGGGTGTCGCTCATGTCGGTTCTCCGGGAACAACCGTTGGATTCTTGGGTGCCGGTCAGGACGCCTTCGCCGGTCAGCCAGCTGCCACAGGTTTTGTGTGTATCACGGAACCTTGTGGGAGCTGGCTGGCCAGCGATGATGCCATCAACTAGAGCACCAGGCTCATGCCGTCATAGGCCACTTCGACCTCACGCCGCGCCAGCTCCGCCCGCTCCGGCGAATCCTCGTCGAGGATCGGGTTGGTGTTGTTGATGTGGATGAGCACCTTGCGCTGCTTAGGCAATTGCTCCAGCACTTCGAGCATGCCGCCGGGGCCGTTCTGGGCCAGGTGGCCCATCTCGCGGCCGGTGCGGGTGCCGACGCCGCGGCGCTGCATCTCATCGTCGTCCCACAGCGTGCCGTCCACCAGCACGCAGTCGCTGCCGGCCATGATCGCCAGCAGCGGCGCATCGACCTTGCCCAGCCCCGGAGCGTAGAACAGCTTGCCGCCGGTGTTCAGGTCTTCAACGATCAGGCCGATATTGTCGCCCGGGTGCGGGTCGAAGCGGTGCGGCGAATACGGCGGCGCGGCGCTGCGCAGGGGCAGCGGGGTGAAGCGCAGGTTCGGGCAGGCGGCGATGGTGAAGCTCTGGTCGAGCTCGATGCGGTTCCAGTCCAGGCCGCCGTTCCAGTGCTTGAGCATGTTGAACAGCGGGAAACCGGTGCTCAGGTCTTCGTGGACCATGTCCGTGCACCAGACCTGATGCGGGCAACCTTCGCGCAGGCTGAGCAGGCCGGTGGTGTGGTCGATCTGGCTGTCCATCAGGATGATCGCGCCGATGCCGGTGTCGCGCAGGGCCCGGCCCGGCTGCATCGGGGCGAAGCCCTGGAGCTGGGCGCGGATGTCCGGCGAGGCGTTGCACAGCACCCAGTTCACGCCGTCATCGGAGATCGCGATGGACGATTGGGTGCGGGCCCGGGCGTTCAGGCTGCCGTCGCGAAAGCCGGCGCAGTTGACGCAGTTGCAGTTCCACTGCGGAAAACCGCCGCCGGCGGCCGAACCCAGAATCTGGACAAACATGAGCGCTCCATCATTTCAACGCGGATAACAAAACGCCCCGGCGGGCCGAGGCGTTGCACTGCTGTGTTCTGCCTGGGGCAGGACTCAGCGGCTGGCGAAGTACATGGTGACTTCGAAGCCGATGCGCAGGTCGGTGTAGGCCGGTTTGGTCCAGGACATAAGGTGACTCCTCAATGGTTTCGGGTGGTTGAGACAGCGCTATCCATAGGTATAGTCCATGGCAGCGCGATGACGTTCAAAATAGTTAGGCGGCTATGTTACTCAAAATTTCAGAGGCTTTGCCCGTGAATCTGCGAGAAAGCTCATTGCAGCTCAGGTAATGATCATTTTGCCGTTCGCCACGGCGCACCCGGCGAAGGGCTGTCGGCCAGGCAGCGCCAGCCGCCTTCGGCGCTGATCAGGCGCTGCGCGGCGTCGGTCAGGGCCACACGGTTCGTCTCGCCGATGGCGCAGGCCAACTGCGCCAGATAATCCGACGGATGGCCGGCCAGTCTGGCCTGCCACAGCAGTTCGGCGGCGTCCTTCAGGGCGAGGCCGTTGACGTCGAACTGATCGGCCAGCGCCTGGCGCTGTTGCCGGAACGCTTGATCGTCAAGGCTTTCGGTAAGCGCCGCAAGCGCGTCCATGAACTGCCGGATGTGTTCGAGCAACCCGGCAGGCGCAACGCTCGGCGACTGCACGCCGAACAGCAGCCCGGTCTGGCCGTGCACCGAGCGGATCCCGCTGAACACCGCATAACCCAATTGCAGCTCGACCCGCAGGCGTTGGTAGAACGGCGTCTGGCCAATGTGGGCCAGCAGGCGCCAGGCTGCTTCGTCGTCGAGTCCGTGGCGGGCGGCCGGGCAGAACAGCAGCAGCGCATGCTCGCGGGACGCGGTATCGATGTGAGTCCAGAGCCGTTCGCCGTTGATCGCCGGCTGCGGCGGCAATTGATTGTCCGCGGTGCCCGGAATGCGGCTCAGGGCCAGGCCCATGGCCGACTGGGTCCTGGCGTTGAGGCCGAGGGCCAGACCGTCCCAGCGCGCCGTTGTCCACAGGTGCGCGGCGTCGTCAGCGCTGCCGACGGATTCCAGGCCTTGCTCCGGCAACGCCTTGAGCAACTGGCGGATCGGCATCAATGGCCTCTCCGGTTCGGCCGGCGGGGCATCGCCGTCCGTTTGCGTCAGCGTTTGCAGCGCAGATTCGAGGACCGCCGGCATCGGCTCCTGCAGGCCGGTGAGTTTCAGCAGCCATTGATTCCCCGTTGTCGCGAAGGTCAGCTCGACCCCGGCCTGACGCGCGTCCTCGCCCACGTCTTGCAGAGCCCGTTGCAGCCTCGCCGGCAGCCCTTCGGCCGGGGCCGATGCGAGCACCCAGCGCACAAACACCGCGCCTTCTTCGCCGGTATCCGGCAAGGCCTGGCTGAACTGCATCGCCGAGCGTTCCCGGCGGCTGCGCGAGCGATCCTGGGCAAAGGTGCGCAGGCCGCGGTGGGCGCTGGTCTGGCCGCGGATCAGGTTAGCGTTGGCCAGCGGCGGCGCTTCACGCAAGAACGGATTGGCGGCGGGCAGATGCCAACGGTCGCTGAAGTTATCCACAACGCCGAGCTGGCGCAGGAGTTGTCCGAGCACAGCGGCGCCGGCATCGGACAGGCTGCTTTCCGATTGCTCGCTGTCCGCCTGCGCCGATTGCAGCGCGCCGCTGACCTGTTGCCGGCGTTGCAGCAGCGTCGCGTATTCCTGGCGCAATGCCGGCCAGTCCCGCTGCGCGGCAAAGAAGCTCAACCAGTCGTGCAGCGTTTCGACGAGGGCTTCGGCACCCTTGGCGGGAGTGCTGAACTGCACATGCAGCAAGGCTTGCCCGCCGAAGCGGTACAGCGGCTCGGCCTTCAGGGCTTGCGCCAGTCCCTGATGGCGCAGGTGGGCGAGCAGCCCGCCGGGTTTGGCGCTGTTCAGCCAATGGCAGAGGAACGCCATCGCTTCGGCGGATCCGTCCGGCAGATCCTCAAGAGCAAACAACTGGTGAAGCACTCCTTCACCGACCTGTTGATAACTTTTCGCCGAGCCAGCCACCAAGGGTACGGGAGGCGTTTGCGCAACCTTATCCCCAACCGGCAGCGCCGCGTCGAACTGCCGGGCCAGTGCCTGCAATGCGTCGAGGCTCTGGGGGCCGACCAGGCTCAGGGTCATCTGGCCGGTGCGATAGAACCGCTGATGGAAGGCCTTCAACGCCTGCTGAAATTCCGCCTGTGGCACCGGCAGGCTGTCCCGATTGCCGGCATGGAAGCCGCGCAGCGGATGGTCGGCCGCCAGACCTGCATACAGCGCCTGTTGCTGCTGGGCTGCCGCATCCTGCGACCAGGCGACGAATTCCGCGTGCAGCACTTCCCGTTCGCGCAACTGATCGTCCGGATTCATGCGGGGATGGGCGAGCATGTCCGACAGACGCTCAAGCCCTTCGCTGAAGGACGCGGTCGGTAGCTCAATGAAAAAGTCCGTGGTGCGTTCGCGGGTGCTGGCGTTCACCTGGCCGCCGTGGCGCTGCACGTAGGCCATCAGCCCTTGCTGCGCGGGAAAGCGCTCGGTGCCGAGAAACAGCAGATGCTCCAGGAAATGCGCCATGCCCGGCCATGCCAACGGCACGTCATGGCTGCCGGCGGCCACCCGCAGCACGGCGGCGCTGCGCGTCATGCCGGGCACGTGGCGCAGGGTCACGCGCAAGCCGCTGGCCAGGGTTTCGGTGTGGGGGCGGGAATGAGTCGGCGCAGGCATGGGCACTTCCAGAACGGTGAGGTGCCCATGCTAGCGGATTACGCAGGGTCAGCGTTTGTTCAGTGCGTCGTACAGCTCGGGGCGACGGTCGGTGAAGTAGCGGTTGGCGGCGCGGGAATCGGCCATCAGGCGCCGGTCCAGTTCGCCGACGATCAAGGCTTCGTCCAGGCCGGCCTGGGCGATGCGGCTGCCGTCCGGCGCGGCGATGCTGCTCTGGCCGCAGTAATGGATGTCGCCTTCGTGGCCGCAGTAATTGGCGTAGGCCACGTAGCACTGGTTTTCGAAGGCGCGGGCACGGACGGTGACGTCGGCGATGAAGTCGTACGGCACCATGTTCGCCGTCGGCACCAGGATCAGCTCGGCGCCTTGCAGGGCCAGGCGCCGGGCGTTCTCCGGGAACTCCACGTCGTAGCAGATCAGGAAACCGAGCTTCCAGCCGTTGAGCTCGACGATGGGAAACTCATCTTCGCCGGGGCTGAACATCGACCGGTCGAGATCGCCGAACAGGTGCGTCTTGCGGTAGTTGCACAGGCGTTCGCCCTGGGCGTCGATCAACTGCACGGCGTTGTAGATCTGCCCGTCGGCGGTGCGCTCCGGATAGCCGTAGAGGATCGCCAGGCCGGCGGCCTTGGCGATCCGTCCGATCTGTTGCGCCCATTCGCCGTTGTAGACCTCGGCCAGCGTGCCGACCGCTTCCTGGCCGATGTTGTAGCCGGTCATGAACATCTCCGGCAGCACCAGCAGGTCGGCGCCCTTGGCCTCCATCGCCACTCGCTGGAGGCGCTGCAGGTTCGCGGCCGGTTCCAGGGGCAGCGGCGGACATTGGTAAAGGGCTACACGCATCGGGGGTTCCTCTTACTCAGGCAGGGCGACAGGGCCGATGTCTTTGAACACATCACCCGGGCCCGGGTTCTCTTTATGTGTGGCGCCGCCGAAGTGTTTCATGATTCCCCACACCGCGTTGAGCGAAGTCTGCACCGCGCCTTCGACCCACGCCGGGGTCCACGACACGTCGTCGCCTGCGATGAAGATCCCGCGCTGCTCGGCCGGCATCTCGTCCTGCATGAAGTGCGCGTACATGCGCTGGTTGTAGCGGTAGTGGCCGGGCAGGGCGCCTTTGAAGGCACCGAGGAAGTGCGGGTCGGCTTCCCACGACACGGTGATCGGATCGCCGATGATGCGCGAGGCGATGTCGACCTTCGGGTAGATCTTCTTCAATGCATCCAGCGCCAGTTTCACGCGCTTTTCCACCGGGTGCGGGAGCATCTTCAGCGCATCGCTCATCCACGAGTACGACAGGCAGATCACGCCCGGCTTGTCGTCGCCGTTGTCGAACAGGTACGTGCCGCGGGTGAGGCGGTCGGTGAGGGTCATGCTCATCAGGTCGCGGCCGGTTTCCGGATCCTTGTCCTTCCAGAACGGCCGGTCGACCATCACGAAGGTTTTCGACGACTGCATGTAGCGGGTGCGGTCGAGGGCCATCCACATCTTTTGCGAGAACAGGGTCTCTTCGCACTCGATCTGGGTGGTCAGCAGCCAGCTCTGGCAGGTGGTCAGCACGGCGGCGTATTCCCGGGTGTCGCCGTTGTTGTCGGTGACGGCGAAACGGCCGCCCGGCGCGTGGGCGATCTTCTTCACGCCCGAACGCGGCGCGCCGCGGTGCAGCGACTTCAGGCTGGTGCCTTGCGGCCAGTGCACGCAGCGCTCCGGCACGTGCCGCCAGATGCCCTGAGGCACCTGTTCGACGCCGCCGACCACCAGGTGCTGGTGATCGTCGCAGTTGGTCATCACCACGCGGAAGATTTCCAGCATCGAGTTGGGGAAGTCCGAGTCCCAGCCGCCGGTGCCGAAACCGACCTGGCCGAACACTTCGCGGTGGTGGAACGACAGTTTGGCGAACGCCTTGGACGTGGCGACGAAGTCATAGAAGGTGCGGTCGTCCCACAGCGGCACGAGGGTGTTCCACAGCTCTTTGAGGCGCGGCACGTCGCGGTCGCGGATCGCCTGCTGGATCTCGCCGAAGCGCGCGCCGTCCTCCAGGGCGTCCGCCCAGGCGTCGGCCACTTCCTGGAACAGTGCAGGAAGATCCGCCAGTTTCTGTGCGTAATGGGTTTTG
Organism: Pseudomonas sp. B7(2017); assembly: GCF_002112745.1. NCBI lineage: Bacteria > Pseudomonadati > Pseudomonadota > Gammaproteobacteria > Pseudomonadales > Pseudomonadaceae > Pseudomonas > Pseudomonas sp. B7(2017). The sequence continues at coordinate 708,480 of NZ_NEIP01000001.1, forward strand.
CCTTCCAGGTCGATCACGGTGCTGCCGGAGGCCGGCGTCAGCGGGTTGGGGAAGGGCTTGGTTTCCAGGCCGAGCTTGTCGACATAGTGGTAGAACGCGGTGGACGACACCGGGAAACGCATCCCGCCCAGTTCCGCGACGATGCCGTCGGTGCCGTTGAACGCCTGGGAGCGCAGGCGGCCGCCCAGCTTCGAGGCCTCGTAGACCACGGGCTTGAGGCCCAGCTTCATCAGCTCGTAGGCGGCCACAAGCCCGGCGATGCCGGCGCCGACGATCGCCACTTCCGCGCCGTGGTGCTGCTCAGGAATGCTGCCCAGGCCGGCTGGGTGTTCGATCCAGTCGTCGAAGGCGAATGGGAAGTCCGGGCCGAAGATGGTGACCGGCTTTTTACCGTCTGCAGGATGGCGATTGTTCTTGTTCATGGCTGACCTTGCTGGCGACCCGACGCCGGATGCGCGTCTGAGTATAGGAAAAGATGCCGGCCATTCTAGGGAGCGCAGAACACGTTAATAAGACGCAAAGTGTCGTCGTTATGCTGATTCATCAGTCGATATGACGAAGCTGGTGTGCATAGTGAGCAAAACAGGAGCGAGCCTGCTCGCGATGAGGCCCGACCGCACGACCGAAATGCCGAACCCGACGGTCAAACCGGCTGCCCCCGGTCGATCTTGCTGCTCAGGATGATCGACGTGGTCGTCTTCTCCACCCCGTCCACGCTGCCGATCTGGTCGAGCAACTGATCCAGTTGCTCCGGCGAGTCGGTGCGCAGCCACGCCACATAATCAAATTCGCCACTCACCGCACACAGCTGTTGCACCTGCGCCATGGCGCTGAGCCGGCGCAGCACCTCTTTGCCGGAGCGCGGCTGCACGGTGATGCCCACGTACGCCTGCAATCCGCCGTCCACCACCCGCTGGCCCAGGCGCACGCCATAACCGGTGATGACCTTGGCCTTTTCCAGCCGCGCCAGCCGCGACGTCACGGTGGTGCGGGCGATGCCCAATTGCCGCGCAAGCATCGCCACGCTTTCGCGGGCGTTGATTTGCAGGGCGGCGATCAGCTGGCGGTCGATTTCGTCGAGCACGGGCGGGCGGATGTCAGGCAAAGGGCGTCTCCAGGGGCGCGGACGGATGGGCTGCATGTTACAGATTCAGGCGCGAGAACGCTTACGGCCGATAATCGAACGGTTTTTTGGACTGTCTGGTTCATTTCTATTGCGACAAATTGCCATAAGTAACCGTCCGGTACATTATTCCGCCCTTGTCACAAATGGGAACAACGTCCGACATGAACGATTCTGGGGCTGCCGCCGGCAGCAAATGGCTGCTGCGCGGTCTGGGTGTGTTGATTGCCTTGATCGGGCTCGGTCTGGCCGGCGGCGGTGGCTGGCTCGTCGCCTTGGGCGGCAGCGGGTACTTTCTGCTGATGGGCCTGGCGATGCTGGTGTCCGGGGCAATGATCGCCCGTGGCCAACGGCAAGGGGCATGGCTGTACGGCGTCGCGTTGATCCTCACCGTGATCTGGGCGCTGTGGGACGCTGGCCTGGAATACTGGCCGCTGGTTTCCCGGGTGCTGACCTTCGCCGTGATCGGCTTCGTTGTGGCGCTGGTCTACCCGACGCTGGCGCGGGTCTCCGGTGCCAAGGCAGGGCGGGGCGCCCACGGGCTGGCGGGCGTGCTGGGCGTCGGCATCGCCGCGGCCCTGGCCTACATGTTTGTGCCGACCCACGTGGTCGAAGCCTCCAGCGTGCCGGCCGTCACCCCAGTCACGCCGGGCACGGAGCAGAAGGACTGGGCCCATTGGGGCAACACCACCGCCGGCAACCGCTTTGCCGCGCTGGACCAGATCAACAAGGCCAACGTCGACAAGCTCCAGGTGGCCTGGACCTTCCACACCGGCGACATCCCGCAGAGCACCGGTGCCGGCGCCGAAGACCAGAACACGCCGCTGCAGATCGGCGACACGGTCTACGCCTGCACCGCCTACGGCAAGGTCTTCGCCCTCGATGCCGACACCGGCACCCAGCGCTGGAAGTTCGACCCTCAGGGCAGCGCACCGAACTGGCAGCGATGCCGGGGATTGGGTTACTTCGAAGCGCCTTCAGACGGGTCGGCCGCTGCCCCGGCAGCCTGTGCGAAACGTCTGTTCCTGCCGACCGGCGATGCGCGCCTGATTGCGATCAACGCCGAAACCGGCGAGCCCTGCGCCGACTTCGGCGACAAAGGCACCGTCGACCTGAAAACCGACATGGGCGACGTCAAACCGGGTTACTACCAGCAGACCTCGACCCCGCTGGTGGCCGGCGACGTGGTGATCATCGGCGGCCGCGTGGCCGACAACTACTCCACGGGCGAGCCGCCGGGCGTCATCCGCGCCTACGATGTGCGCAGCGGCGAGCTGGTGTGGGCCTGGGATCCGGGCAACCCGAACATCACCAAACGCCCGCCGCCCGGTGAGACCTACACCCGCGGCACGCCGAACGTGTGGTCGGCCATGTCCTACGACGCCAAACTCGGGCTGGTCTACCTGCCGACCGGCAACGCCACACCAGACTTCTTCGGCGGCCAGCGCACCGAGTTCGACGACAAGTGGAGTTCCTCCATCGTCGCCCTCGACGTGAAGACCGGTCAGGTGCGCTGGCACTTCCAGACCACCCATCACGACCTGTGGGACTTCGACCTGCCGGCCCAGCCGCTGCTGTACGACCTGCCGGACGACCGGGGCGGCACGCAGCCGGCGCTGGCGCAGGTGACCAAGCAGGGCGAGATTTTCTTGCTCAACCGCGAGACCGGCAAACCGATCGCCCGCGTCGAGGAACGCAAGGTGCCGCAAGGCAACGTGCCCGGCGAACGCTACTCGCCGACCCAGCCGTTCTCGGTGGAGATGCCTTCCATCGGCAACCAGACCCTGACCGAATCCGACATGTGGGGCGCCACGCCGTTTGACCAACTGATGTGCCGCATCCAGTTCAAGGGCATGCGCCACGAGGGCGTCTACACCCCGCCGGGCATGGATCGCGCGCTGCAGTTCCCCGGCTCCCTCGGGGGCATGAACTGGGGCAGCGTGTCGGTGGATCCGAACTCCCATTACCTGTTCGTCAACGACATGCGCCTGGGCCTGGCCAACTACATGATCCCGCGCAACCGGATCGCCGCCGGCGCCAGCGGCATCGAGATGGGCGTGGTGCCGCAGGAAGGCACCCCGTTCGGCGCGATGCGCGAGCGCTTCCTGTCGGCGGCGGGCATTCCGTGCCAGAAGCCGCCGTTCGGCACGATGTCCGCCATCGACCTGAAGACCCGCAAACTGGTCTGGCAAGTGCCGGTCGGCACCGTGCAGGACACAGGCCCCTTGGGCATCCGCATGCACCTGCCGATCCCGATCGGCATGCCGACCCTGGGCGCCTCGCTCGCCACCCAGTCCGGCCTGCTGTTCTTCGCCGGCACCCAGGACTTCTACCTGCGCGCCTTCGACACCGGTACCGGCGACGAAATCTGGAAATCCCGCCTGCCGGTGGGCAGCCAGTCGGGGCCGATGACCTACGTGTCGCCCAAGACCGGAAGGCAGTACATCCTGCTGACGGCGGGCGGGGCCCGGCAGTCGACGGATCGGGGGGATTATGTGATTGCGTATGCGTTGCCGCGCTGAGGGCTGAGACGCAGACATGAAAAAGCCGCGCATTCGCGCGGCTTTTTGGTGTCTGGTGGGCCCACACGGACTCGAACCGTGGACCAAAGGATTATGAGTCCTCTGCTCTAACCGACTGAGCTATAGGCCCTCAGTAGGCGGCGGATTATAGCGACGGTTTGGCGGCTGTGCTATCCGAAAAATCCGATACGGCAATGCGCAGAAACGTGGCGGCGAACTCTTCGGGCGGCAGGGGCAGGCTGACGATGTAGCCCTGGATCTGTTCGCAGCCTTCGGCGGCGAGGAACTGCTCCTGGGCCTGGGACTCCACGCCTTCGGCGATCACGGTGAACTGCATGCTGCGGCCCAGGGCGATGATGGCGCGGACGATGGCTGCGTCGTGCGGGTCGTCGGGCAGGCCGCGGACGAAGGACTGGTCGATCTTGAGGATGTCCAGCGGCAGGCGCTTGAGGTAACTGAGCGAGGAATAGCCGGTGCCGAAGTCGTCGATGGCCAGTTGCACGCCCAGGCGCTTGAGCTGGTGCAGCACGGCGAGCGCCTCTTCGGCCTGGCTCATGATGAAGTTCTCGGTGATTTCCAGTTGCAACAGGTCCGGCCTGAGGCGGTTGTCCTTGAGCAGTTGCTCGATGCGGCCCAGCAGGTTCGGCTGGCGCAGCTGGGCGCCGGCGAGGTTGACCGACAGCGGGCCCAGGCTTTCGTAGATCTGGCTCCACTCGAACATCTGCCGGCAGGCGGTCTCCAGCACCCAGTCGCCGATCTGCAGGATCATGCCGTTCTCTTCGGCCAGCGGAATGAAATGCTCCGGCGGCACCTCGCCGAAGTTGGGGTGACGCCAGCGGATCAGGGCTTCGGCGCCGACCAGGCGGTGGTCGTCGAGGCTGATTTTCGGCTGGTAGTAGAGGTACAGCTCATCGCGTTCGATGGCCCGGCGCAGTTCGTGCTCCAGGGCCACGCGTTCGCTGGCCTGGGCGGTGAGGTCGCGGGTGTAGCTTTCGACGCGGTTGCGGCCCTTGGCCTTGGAGCGGTACATCGCCGCATCGGCGTTCTTGACCAGCGTGGCCACGTCGCAGCCGTCCCGTGGATAGAGGCTGGTGCCGATGCTGGCGCTGATGAAGAACTCGTGCTCGCCGGCCTGGAACGGCGCGCTGAAGCAGTGCAGCAGCTTGTTGGCGATGTAGTCGGCGTCGCTGGCCTGCTGCAGGCCGGGTAGCAGGATGATGAATTCGTCGCCGCCCAGGCGGGCGACGGTGTCGATGTCGCGCAGCTGTTCCTTCAGGCGCACGGCGATGCCCTTGAGCAGCAGGTCGCCGACCGGGTGGCCGAGGCTGTCGTTGATGTGTTTGAAGCGGTCGAGGTCCAGGAACAGCACGGCACCCTGGCCACCGTCCTCCTGCTGGCTGTTCAGCGCCATCAGCAGGCGGTTCTCGAACAGGGTGCGGTTCGGCAGGCCGGTGAGGGGGTCGTGGTGGGCTTGATAATCGAGCTTGGCCTGGGCGTGCTTGAGGCTGGAGATGTCGGCGAATACCGCGACGAAGTGGGTGATGGAGCGGTCGCGGTTGCGCACGGCGCTGATGGTTAGCCAGCTGGGGTAGAGCTCGCCGTTCTTGCGCCGGTTGGAGATTTCGCCCTGCCAGTGGCCTTCGTCGGTCAACTGGTGCCACATGGCAGCGTAGAAGGCGCTGTCGTGCAGGCCGGACGCCAGCAGGCGAGGGGTGTGGCCCAGGGCCTCGCTTTCGCTGTAGCCGGTGATCTCGGTGAAGGCACGGTTGACGGCGCTGATGTGCTGCTGGGTATCGGTGATCAGTACGCCTTCGGCGGTGCTTTCGAACACCGTGGCCGCCTGTTGCAGTTTCTCCTGCATCAGGTGCCGCTCGGTGATGTCCCGGGCGATGGTCAGCATGCAGTCGTCCTCGCCGATCGGCAGCGGTCGGCTGGAGACCTCGCAGAGGCGGATCTGCCCGTCGCTGCGGCGGATGTGGCAGCTGAAGTCGCGCACGTAGCCGTCGCGGTGCAGCAGGTCGAGCATCTGCTTGCGTTCGTTGAGGTTGACCCAGATCCCCAGATCCAGCGCCGAGCGATCCACCGACATGGCGCTGTTGTAGCCGGTGATGCGGCTGAAGCCTTCGTTGACCTCCAGCAGCAGACCGTCGCTTTGGCGCGACAGGAGCAGGCCGTCCGGCGAGGCATGGAACGCCTTGGCGAACTTTTCCTCGGAGGTCTGCAGCTGTTGCTGGGTTTCCTTGAGCTGGGAGATGTCGCGCACCACCACCACCAGGGCCGGCGTGGTGTCCAGGTCGAACGGCTCGGCGGAGATCAGGCCGGTGAACAGTTGGCCGTTGCTGCGCCGAAAGGGCATCTCCAGGTTGCGGATGCTGCCGGCCTGCAGGCGTTGCAAGAGTCCCGGGCCGACACCGGGAATCCCCCAGATGTTCAGTTCGGTGGCGGTCTGGCCGATCACGTCTTCGGCCTTCAGCCCGATCTGTTCTTCGAAGGCTTCATTGACCTCCAGCAGGCAGCCGTCGGACAGCCGGGCGATGACCAGGATGTCCGGGCACTGCTGGAACACCGAGGCGAATTTCTGCTCCGACAGCCGCAGCGCCTCTTCGGTGCGCTTGGCTTCGCTGATGTCGATCATCAGGCCGCGCATCACCGGCTCGTGGCCGTGCTCGATCAGGCTGACGATGTCGCGGACCCACAGGCAGCGGCCGTCGGCGGTGATCACCCGGTAGTCGAGGCTGTGGTCGCGCCCGGCCTCTACCTCGTGGTCGCAGAAGCTCTGGGCCCGGGTCAGATCCGCCGGGTGGATGATGTTGCGCCAGAAACCCGGGATCAGCCAGTGGGACAGCGGATAGCCCAGCAGATCCTCGGCATGGGGCGAAACGTAGCTGTAGGTGAAATCGCTGATCCGCGCTTCCCAGGCGATGGCCGACAGGCTCTCCACCAGACCGCGGTAGTGGTACTCGCTGCTGCGCAGTTCCTGCTCGAGGTCGATGCGCCGGGCGATCTCCGAACTCAGGCGGCGGTTGATGCGGATCACCACCGCCAGCACGCTGAACAGCAACAACAGGCCTGGCAGGCCGTATATCAGAAGATCCGACCAGAATGTCCGGTGATCGAGGACGTTGCCGACCCAATGCTCCTGGATGCTGCTGATCTCCTCCGGGGACATGTCGGCGAGCACCTTGTCCAGGATGGTCACCAGCATCTTGTTGTCCCGGGGGACGGCCATCGCCAACTGGTAGCGATAGGGCGTTTCGCCGCTGACGTACAGGCCGTCGAGCTTGAGTTGGCGCAGGCTCCAGACACTGGAGGCGAGGTCACCGACCACGGCGTCCACTTCGTCGGTCGCCAGGGCCTGGAGCGCTGAGCTGACGTTGGGCATGGCCACCAGGTTCAGGTCGGGATGGTGGGTGCGCAGCAATTCATGGGGCGCGTAGTTTTCCACCACGGCGATTTTCAGGCCGTACAGGTCGTCCAGCTTGCGCGGCTGCGGGCCGCCGACGTGGGCGAGGATGACGATCGGGAAGTCGAGGTAGGGGCGGGTGAACGCCAGGTAGGTCTGGCGCTCCGGGGTGGACATGATGCCCGGCAGCAGGTCCAGGCTGCCCTCCTTCGCTTGCGCCAGCACCACCGTCCAGCTCACCGGCTCGATGGGCGTGAGCTTGATCGCCAGGCGCTGGCGGATCACGTCGATGTAGTCCGCCGCCAGGCCCTGGTAGCGGTTCTGGTCGTCCCGGAACTCGAAGGGCGGCCACGAGGCGTCCACGCCCAGGCGCAAATCCGGGTGAGCCGCCAGCCAGGCACGTTCTTCGTCGGTCAGAGTCAGCGCGCCAGCCGTTGCGGTCCAGGTGATCAGCGACAGCAAAAAAAGCACGGTCGGCAGTCTGGGCATAACGGTCTCGTTATGGCACGGGGGAATGCTTCGAGTGTAGACGGGCTGCGCGGGGGGAGGGGGAGGCGGGGGATTTAATCTGCCGCAAAACAAAACCCCCGGCCTGGGCCGGGGGTTCTGGTGTCACTCGTCGAGGAAGGAGCGCAGATGCTCGCTCCGCGTCGGGTGGCGCAGCTTGCGCAGCGCCTTGGCTTCGATCTGACGGATCCGCTCGCGGGTCACGTCGAACTGCTTGCCGACCTCTTCCAGCGTGTGGTCGGTGTTCATGTCGATGCCGAAACGCATGCGCAGCACTTTGGCTTCACGGGCGGTGAGGCCGGACAGCACTTCGCGGGTCGCTTCCTTCAGGCTTTCCACGGTGGCGACATCGATCGGCGACTGCATGGTCGAGTCTTCGATGAAGTCACCCAGATGGGAGTCTTCGTCATCGCCGATCGGGGTTTCCATGGAGATCGGCTCTTTGGCGATCTTCAATACCTTGCGGATCTTGTCCTCAGGCATCTCCATGCGCTCGCCCAGCTCTTCCGGCGTCGGTTCGCGACCCATTTCCTGCAGCATCTGGCGGGAAATGCGGTTGAGCTTGTTGATCGTCTCGATCATGTGCACCGGAATACGGATGGTGCGCGCCTGGTCGGCGATCGAACGGGTGATGGCCTGACGGATCCACCAGGTCGCATAGGTCGAGAACTTGTAGCCGCGACGGTATTCGAACTTGTCCACCGCCTTCATCAGGCCGATGTTGCCTTCCTGGATCAGGTCGAGGAACTGCAGGCCGCGGTTGGTGTACTTCTTGGCGATGGAGATCACCAGACGCAGGTTCGCCTCGACCATCTCTTTCTTCGCGCGGCGGGCCTTGGCCTCGCCGATCGACATGCGACGGTTGATGTCCTTGATCTCGGCGATGGTCAGGCCGGTTTCGGTCTCCAGCGCGACCAGCTTCTGCTGGCAACGGATGATGTCCGGCTGCAGGCGGGCAATGGCTTCGGCGTACTTGCCTTTGCCTTTGGCCAGGGCGTCGGACCAGCTCTCGTCGACTTCGTTGCCCGGGAACTGGCGCAGGAAGTCGGCACGCGGCATGCGGGCGTCACGCACGCACAGCTGCATGATCGCGCGCTCTTGCTGACGCAGGCGATCCAGGGCGCTGCGGACACGCTCGACCAGGCCTTCGAATTGCTTCGGCACCAGTTTGATCGGCATGAACAGGTCGGCCAGGACCAACAGCTCGGCAATCGCCGCCTTGTTGTGGCGACCGTGCTTCTTCAGCGCCTTGCGGGTGATTTCCATCTGCTCGGCGACAGCGCCGAAACGCTGGGCGGCGATGACCGGATCCGGGCCGCTTTCGGCTTCTTCTTCGTCATCGGAAGATTCGGCCTCGTCATCGTCGTCGGACTCTTCCTCTTTCGCGGCCTTGGCGTCGAGCGGCGGCGGCACTTCGGCGGCCGGCGGCGCGGTGCCGTCGTCCGGATCGATGTAGCCGCTCAGCACGTCGGACAGGCGGCCGCCTTCGGACGTGACGCGGTCGTACTCGGAGAGGATGTGCTCGACGGTGCCGGGGAAGTGGGCGATCGCGCTCATCACTTCACGGATGCCTTCTTCGATCCGCTTGGCGATCTCGATTTCGCCTTCGCGGGTCAGAAGCTCGACCGTACCCATTTCACGCATGTACATGCGCACGGGATCCGTGGTGCGACCGATGTCGGTCTCCACCGCCGCGAGCGCGGCGGCTGCTTCTTCCGCAGCGGCCTCGTCGGTATCGGCGTCGGCCAGCATAAGGGCGTCCGCATCCGGAGCACTCTCGTGTACGGGGATCCCCATGTCGTTAATCATGCGGATGATGTCTTCCACCTGCTCCGGATCTGAAATATCCTCGGGCAGGTGGTCGTTGACCTCGGCGTAAGTCAGATATTTCTGCTCACGGCCCAGTTTGATCAACTCAATAATACGAGACTGCTGTTGCGCTTTTCCGGACATAACACCCTATCCACTGAAGGTCTTGGCGGGCAAAAAACAAGCCGAGGATTATACCTGAGCTATGACCTCACGCGCCAGTTGAGGTCGGGTTTGATGCGGGAGCATTGCGACTCAACAGGTCGCGCAGCTGGTTTTTTTCGTCGCTGCTCAGTTCGCTTTGACGGGCTTTCCTGAGCAGTTGTTCCAGATTCCGTTCGCGTTGACGGGCTGACAGACTGGAAATGGTGTCGAAAAACTGTTGTTCAAGGTTGTCTCCGTCGATCAGCCATTCCTTCTCGGCCAGCGCCCTGAGCAGGCGACCCTGTTCGGTTCCGTGCCATCGCGCGATCAACTGAATTGAGTTTAGCTTGGGATTCTTCTGTACGGCTTCGAGCAGGGCCACCAGCAATTGTGCGTTGGTCTGGCTTTCGTCCGCGAAGTGCCCGGCGTCCTCGACCTTGTCCGCCAGTTGCGGATGATGCAGCAAGGTCCGCAGGGCGGCCTGGATCGGCGGCTCGACGGCGGCAGGCACCCGAGGGGCGCGCGGCTGGTCGCGGTCACCGCCGCGCTTGCCGTTCTTGTCCCAGGGCTTCTTTTCCCATTTCTTGCCGCCGGAACCGGATTTCTTCGGCGTCCACTCCTGCTGCGGCGCGTACATGTCCGCCGCCTGCGGTTGATGGTAGTCGCTGTAGTCCGGCATCGCGCCGTAATCGATGCCGGGATCGTACGCCGGCGGCGCTTCCTGCGGTGCGCTCTGGGCCAGCTGGCTGACGGTTTCGCTGTTCAGGCCGGTGATTTCGGTCAGGCGCTGGCGCATCAGGATCCGCAGGTTGGCGCCCGGCACCTTTTCGATCAGCGGTGCCGCCAGTGTGACCATGTGCGCCTTGCCTTCGAGCGAACGCGGATCGGCCTCTTCGGTCAGTTGCTGGAAGAAGTAGTCCGCCAGCGGCTGCGCATGTTGGTTGATCCGGGCGCGGAAGGCATCGGTGCCCTCGGCGCGGATCAGCGTATCCGGGTCTTCGCCTTCGGGCAGGAACAGAAAGCGCGCGCGACGGCCGTCCTGCAGGCTCGACAGCGTGGCTTCCAGCGCCCGCCAGGCGGCGTTGCGGCCGGCCTGGTCGCCGTCGAAGCAGAACAGGACGTTGGGCACCACGCGGAACAGGCGCTTCATGTGCTCTTCGCTGGTTGCCGTGCCGAGCGTCGCGACGGCGTTGCGCAGGCCTTGCTGGGCCAGGGCGATGACATCCATGTAGCCCTCGACGACGATGATCTCGTCGAGGTTGCGGTTGTTCTTGCGGGCTTCGTACAGGCCGTAGAGTTCCTGGCCCTTATGGAACACCGGGGTCTCCGGCGAGTTCAGGTACTTGGGCTTGTCGTCCCCCAGCACCCGGCCGCCGAACGCGATGATCCGGCCGCGGGTGTCGCGGATCGGGAACATCACCCGGTCGCGGAAGCGGTCGTAGCGCTTGCCGGTCTCGGCGTTCTCGATCAGCAGCCCGGCATCGATCATGGCCTTTTGCTGCAGGGTGTCGCTGCTCAAGTGCTTGAACAGGTTGTCCCAGCCCGGCGGGGCGAACCCCAAGCCGAAGTCCCGGGCGATCTCGCCGGTCAGGCCGCGGCCCTTGAGGTAGTCCACGGCGGCCTTGCGCGCCGGGTGGCTCTTGAGCGCCTGGCGGTAGAAATCGGCGGCCGCGGTGAGCAGCGGGTACAGCGGCGAATCGGTCGGCTGGCGCGGCTTGTGCGAGCGGCTGCCTTCCTCCCGCGGGACTTCCATGCCGGCGGCCTTGGCCAGGTCCTCGACCGCCTGGGGGAAGTCCAGGTTGTCGTGGTCCATGAGGAAGCCGAGGGCGTTGCCGCCCGCGCCGCAGCCGAAGCAGTAGTAGAACTGCTTGTCGGGGCTGACGCTGAACGACGGGGTCTTTTCCTTGTGGAACGGGCAGCACGCGGTGAAGTTCTTGCCGGCCTTCTTCAATTGCACGCGCGAACTGACCACGTCGACGATGTCGGTGCGGTTCAGAAGGTCGTCAATGAAGCTCTGGGGGATCAACCCGGCCATGGCGTTCTCGTCGTCTGCGCTCAAAGGATCCGATGCGATGGGCGCAAAGGACGTGGCTCATCCGGCGGGGCGCGTGCTTTCGGCGGCTCGACCGGTGTCGTCTGCGTGATCGCTGTCGGGAAGTGTATCTGCCGAAATTCCCTTGGCGTTAGCAGCCATCGGATTTCGACCGTTTGAAAGTGTTGCGCTGAATCCGCTGACGGCCGGATTGCGGCCTCGGATAGCTCATGAAGCAGGCAGGTGCCTTGGGCTGATCGTCGTGAGAGGAATCAGTGGGTGTGCTCGTCGGCAGCCTCGAAAGGCCCGTCAGAAAAGACGTGCACCGCTGGCAAAGAAGCCAGGCCTGACGCGGTGAAGCGGATTTGTCTCGGTCGCATGTGCGGCTTCGACGGTGAAGCATCAAGCGTTTTCCGCAAATGCCATAAGCCCGGCGGAAGGCCGGGCTTGGCAGAAGCTTGCTACGAACGTCTGTGTATCAGTACAGACGAACGGCGCGGCGCTGTTCGCGCTGAACTTTCTTGGCGTGACGCTTAACAGCGGCTGCTGCCTTGCGCTTACGCTCGGAAGTTGGCTTCTCGTAAAATTCGCGGCTACGAACCTCAGCCAGTACACCGGCTTTTTCGCAGGAGCGCTTGAAACGACGCAGAGCTACGTCGAAGGGTTCATTCTCTTTAACTTTGACGGCTGGCATCCAGAGCTACCTTCATTCATTACCGGGGTCAACATCCTCGCGGCAAAAGAGCACTTGAAGACGTCGGTTTTTAAGGGTTGCGGATGTTAACCCCTCAACGCTCGGAATGCAAAGCCTCTGATCGAAAACCGCTGGTCGGGGCATCACGCGGCGACTATCATGCGCGCCTTCGAATTTAGCCTAAACAAGGCCAGAACCCATGCTAGTACTGGGATTGGAAACGTCCTGCGACGAAACCGGCGTCGCGCTCTACGACAGTGAACGCGGCCTTCTGGCGGACGCGCTGTTCAGTCAGATCGACCTGCACCGCGTCTACGGCGGCGTGGTGCCGGAGCTGGCCTCCCGCGATCACGTCAAGCGCATGCTGCCGCTTATCCGGCAGGTGCTGGCGGAGGCCGACTGCGTGCCGACCGAGATCGACGCGATCGCCTACACCGCAGGCCCAGGCCTGGTCGGGGCCCTGCTGGTGGGCGCCTCCTGCGCCCAGGCGCTGGCGTTCGCCTGGGGCATTCCGGCGCTGGGCGTGCACCACATGGAAGGCCATCTGCTGGCGCCGATGCTCGAGGCGCAACCGCCGGAGTTTCCGTTCGTCGCTTTGTTGGTCTCCGGTGGCCATACGCAGTTGGTCCGGGTCGATGGCATCGGCCAATACGCCTTGCTTGGCGAAACCCTCGACGATGCCGCCGGCGAAGCCTTCGACAAGACCGCCAAGATGATGGGCCTGAACTATCCAGGCGGGCCCGAGATCGCCAAGGCCGCCGAGCGGGGCGTCGCCGGCCGGTTCACCTTCCCGCGTCCGATGTGCGACCGTCCGGGTCTGGACTTCAGCTTCAGCGGCCTGAAGACATTCGCCCTCAACACCTGGCAGCAGAGCGTCAGCGCCGGGGACGACGGCGAGCAAGCCCGTTGCGACATCGCGCTGGCGTTCCAGCAGGCCGTGGTGGAGACTTTGACCATCAAGTGCAAGCGTGCCCTCAAGCAGGCCGGCATGAAGCGCCTGGTGATCGCCGGCGGCGTCAGCGCCAACCGGGCGTTGCGTGCGTCGCTGGAGAAAATGCTCGGCGACATGAAGGGCAGCGTTTTCTATGCCCGTCCGCAGTTCTGCACCGACAACGGCGCGATGATCGCGTTCGCCGGTTGCCAGCGGCTGCAGGCCGGCCAGCAGGAAAGCCTGGCGATCACCGTGCAGGCGCGCTGGCCGATGGAGCAGTTGTCCGCGTTGGGATGAGCGTCGTTCAAGGGCGGCATTCAAAAATGCCGTTCGCGCCCGGCGAACAGGTCGCGTAGATTGCCCCGGTGCCGCCAGACGATCAGCAGCGTGAGCGTGCTCATCGGCAGCAGGGCGGCCGGTTCCTGCCAGGCCAGCAGCGGCAGGGTGAGGGGGGTGGCGATGAGGGCCGCGAGCGAGCTGGTGCGGGTCAGGTAGAACGTCAGCAGCCAGGCGGCTATGGCCAGCAGTGCGGCGGGCGGATACAGCCCCAGCAGCATGCCGGCCGCCGTGGCGACGCCTTTGCCGCCGCGGAAACGGAAATACAGCGGGAACAGGTGACCGATCACGGCGCAGACGCCGATCCAGGCCTGGTCCTGCGGCGACAGGCCTGCCGCCGAGGCGATCAGCACCGGCAGCAGGCCTTTGCACAGATCGCCGAGCAAGGTCAGGACCGCCAGTTTGCGGCCGGCCAGGCGCAGCATGTTGGTGGCGCCGGCATTGCCCGAGCCGCTCATTCGCGGATCCGGGTTTCCGGTCAGGCGGCTGAGCAAGATGGCGAAGGACAGCGAGCCGAGCAGGTAGGCGAAAACCGCCAGTGACCAAAACATGCTAACTATTCCGGGCGAGGACGCCCTGATTCTAACGGCGCAACGCGCCCTTGTCGTGCAACGGAGAAAAGTGCTTGGACAGAGTGTTTATCGAGGGCCTGGAAGTCGACACCGTGATCGGTGCCTACGACTGGGAGCGCGGCATCCGACAGTGCCTGCGCCTTGATCTGAGCTTCGCCTGGGACAATCGTCCGGCCGCCGCCGGCGACGACCTGACCCTGGCGCTCGACTACGCCAGCGTCTCCACGCGGATCCAGGCCTTCGCCGAGCAGGCGCAGTTCCAGTTGGTCGAGACCTTCGCCGAACGGCTGGTCGAGACGCTGATGGACGAATTCAAGATCACCTGGGTGCGCCTGAAGCTGACCAAGCCGGGCGCCGTGCCGGCCGCCAAGGGCGGCGTGGGTGTGGAGATCGAGCGCGGATGTCGCTGACTCAGGTCTACCTCGGCCTCGGTAGCAATATCGAGCGTGAAACCCATTTGCGCGCCGGGCTCGAGGCCCTGGCCGCGTTCCTGGTGGATATCCGCTGTTCGGCGGTGTTCGAGAGCCAGCCGGTGGGCATCAAGAGCGGTCCGTTCTTCAATTTCGTGGTGTCGGCGTTCACCGACCTGCCCCTGATGGAGCTGGATCGCCGCTTGAAGTTCATCGAGGCGGACAACGGCCGTTACGCGCCGGACCGCAAGGGCCTGCCGCTGGACATCGACGTGCTGCTGTACGGCGACCTGACGGGCAATTTCGACGGGCTGGTCCTGCCGCGGGCGGAGATCCTGAAAAACGCCTTCGTGCTGTGGCCGCTGTCGCTGATTGCGCCGGAGCGGGTGCATCCGGGCGTGGGAAAAAGCTTTGCTGCGCTGTGGGCAGAGGCGCAGATCGATCAGGAACTGGCACCGGTGGCCTTTGAGTGGCGGGGCGAGCCGTTGACCCCCGAGGATCTGTTGTCGGCCTGAGCGGTGTCTTCACTGACGCCCTCTTCAGCAGGCTGGCTCCCTCACTTTTGGGGGAGCACAGAATCCGTGAGCGCCGCCGTTCCCTGCGGGAGCGGCGGCGCGACGATTCGGACTGCCCGTTTCAGGAGGCCGCCGCCTCCTTGTACGCCTTCAACGCCTTGAGCCGTTCGCGCTTGAGCGCCTCGCCCAGTTCCGGGCCTTTGAAACCTTTCTCCAGCAACGGCTGTACCGCCACGCTGCGCGCCACCGTCGCGGCGCCGCGCAAGTAATCCGCCTGTGGATAACTGCGCTGTTCCAGGCCTTTTCGCCCGCGGGCGTCCATCTCGCAAGCGGCAATGAACTCCTCGAAACGCTGCGGCCGGCGGTAGACGTCGAAGCTCTGCAGCAACTCCAGCAGCGTCGTGGCTTTCAGCTCAAGGGCGCGGTGCCCGTGGGTGTGGTACTGGCCGACCAGCAGTGCCAGTTCCTGGCACTCCTTCGGAGCCTTGAAGCGTTCGTTGACCGCTTTGATCAACTTCAGCCCTGTGTGCTCGTGGGCGATATGCCTCGGCCATTCCTCTTGCGGCGTCAGGCCTTTGCCCAGGTCGTGCAGCAGGCAGGCCCAGCGCACGGTCAGCGGTTGCCTGTGCAGCGCCGATTGCTCCAGCACGCTCAAGGTGTGGATGCCGCTGTCGATTTCCGGGTGATGGGCTTCCGGCTGCGGCACGCCGAAGAGCGCATCCACTTCCGGCATCAGCACCTTGAGCGCGCCGCAGTCGCGCAGCACCTGAATGAACACCTGCGGCTGCTCTTCCATCAGGGCGCGGGAAATCTCCTTCCAGCTGCGTTCGGCGGTCAGGGCTTCCAGCTCCCCCGATTCGCTGAGGGTGCGCATCAGTTCAAGGGTCTCGGGCGCGACGGTGAACCCCAGTGCCGCATAACGGGCGGCGAAACGCGCCACCCGCAGCACCCGCAGCGGATCTTCGGCGAACGCCGGGGAAACGTGACGGAGTATGCGGTCTTCAAGGTCGCGCTGGCCGTTGTAGGGGTCGGTCAGGTTCTGACCGTCGTCCTCAGCCATGGCGTTGATGGTCAGGTCGCGGCGGATCAGGTCTTCCTCAAGCGTGACCTCGGGGCTGGCGTGGAAGGTGAACCCGCCATAACCGCGGCCGCTCTTGCGCTCGGTGCGGGCAAGGGCGTACTCCTCGCCGGTCTTGGGGTGAAGGAACACCGGGAAGTCCGCGCCGACCGGGCGAAAGCCCTGGGCGAGCATCTCTTCGGTGGTCGCGCCGACCACCACCCAGTCGATGTCGGTGACCGGTTTGCCCAGCAGGCGATCGCGCACGGCGCCGCCGACCTTGTAAATCTGCATAAAAAACCTCCGTTGGCCCGACAGGATAACCCTTGCGCCGGACTTTCGGAGGCTGGAACGGGATCAAAGATGAATGACGGCCAAGTCGAGCCGACCGTAGTCCCCTTCGCTGTGCTCGTTTCGCGGCGGCACATGGTGGGTCTTCATCACCTGGTCGCCCTGCAGGGTCTCCAGGTGGATGTCGAAGCCCCACAGCCGGTGCAGGTGCTTGAGCACTTCTTCCGTGGAATCGCCCAAGGGCTTGCGGTCATGCTGCTGGTGGCGCAGGGTCAGCGAGCGGTCGCCGCGGCGGTCGATGCTGTAGATCTGCACGTTCGGCTCGCGGTTGCCGAGGTTGTACTGCGCCGCCAGGGTCTCGCGGATGATCCGGTAGCCGCCCTCGTCATGGATGGCCGGCACCAGCAGGTCGTCCCGCTGGTCGTCGTCGAGGATGCTGAACAGTTTGAGGTCGCGGATCACCTTGGGCGACAGGTACTGCAGGATGAAGCTCTCGTCCTTGAAGCTGCTCATGGCGAACTTGATGGTCGACAGCCAGTCGGAGCCGGCGATCTCCGGGAACCAGCGGCGGTCTTCCTCGGTGGGCTCCTCGCACATGCGCCGGATGTCCCGGTACATCGCAAAGCCCAGGGCGTAAGGGTTGATGCCGCTGTAGTAGGGGCTGTCGAACCCGGGCTGGAACACCACGCTGGTGTGGGACGTCAGGAACTCCATCATGAAGCCGTCGGTGACCAGGCCTTCGTCGTACAGGTCGTTCATCAGCGTGTAGTGCCAGAAGGTCGCCCAACCTTCGTTCATCACCTGGGTCTGGCGCTGCGGGTAGAAGTACTGGGCGATCTTGCGCACGATGCGCACGATTTCCCGTTGCCACGGCTCCAGCAGCGGCGCGTGCTTCTCGATGAAGTACAGGATGTTCTCCTGCGGCTCGGCGGGGAACCGGGCGTTGTCCTTGTCGCTGAGCTTGTCGGTGCCCTTGGGGATGGTGCGCCACAGGTCGTTGATCTGCTTTTGCAGGTGCTCTTCGCGGTCCTTCTGTCGCCGCCGTTCTTCCTCGGCGGAAATCGGATACGGCCGTTTGTAGCGGTCCACGCCGTAGTTCATCAGGGCATGGCAGGAATCGAGCAGATCCTCCACCGCATCGATGCCGTGGCGCTCCTCGCACTGCATGATGTACTGCTTGGCGAACACCAGGTAATCGATGATCGAGCTGGCGTCGGTCCAGGTGCGGAACAGGTAGTTGCCCTTGAAGAAGCTGTTGTGGCCGTAGCAGGCGTGGGCCACCACCAAGGCCTGCATGCAGATGGTGTTCTCTTCCATCAGGTAGGCGATGCACGGATCCGAGTTGATCACGATCTCGTAGGCCAGGCCCATCTGCCCGCGGCTGTAGGATTTTTCGGTGCTGAGGAAGTGCTTGCCGTAGGACCAGTGGTGATAGCCCAGCGGCATGCCGACCGACGCGTAGGCGTCCATCATCTGCTCGGCGGTGATCACCTCGATCTGGTTGGGGTAGGTGTCCAGCGCATAGCGGGCCGCGATGCGGGCGATTTCGCGGTCATAGGCCTGGATCAGCTCGAACGTCCATTCGGAGCCGGTGGAGATGGGTTGGCGCTTCTGCTCTTTGGCGGTCATGTCACTAACCTGCGCTGGAAGAGTTCACGGAAGACCGGATAGATATCCCCGGCCGAGACCAGTTGCTGCTGGGCAAACGTGTCGGAAAAGGCTTCGGCGATGCGTTCGTACTCGTACCAGAGGGCCTGGTGCTCGCGGGGGGTGATCTCCACATAAGTGTAGTACTGCACGAACGGCATGATCTGGTTGATCAGGATGTCGCGGCAGATGGGCGAATCGTCGTTCCAGTTGTCGCCGTCGGAGGCCTGGGCGGCGTAGATGTTCCACTCGTTGCTCGGATAGCGCTCGGCCATGATTTCCTGCATCAGCTTCAGGGCGCTGGAGACGATGGTGCCGCCGGTTTCCCGCGAATAGAAGAACTCTTCCTCGTCCACTTCCCGGGCGCTGGTGTGATGGCGGATGAACACCACGTCGATCTTGTCGTAGTTCCGCTTGAGGAACAGGTACAGCAGGATGAAGAAGCGCTTGGCGATGTCCTTGGTCGCCTGGGTCATGGAGCCGGACACGTCCATCAGGCAGAACATGACCGCCTTGGAGCTGGGGTTGGGCTGCTTGATCAGCAGGTTGTACTTGAGGTCGAACGTGTCGAGGAACGGCACCCGATGGATGCGGGCGCTGAGTTTCTCGATTTCCGCTTCCAGATCCTGGATATCGCCGAAGTTGTCCGGCTCTTCGCGTTTCAGCCGGGCCAGTTCTTCCTTCACCTCGCGCAGTTTCGCCCGGCTGCTGCCGGACAGCGCGATGCGCCGGGCATGGGCCGAGCGCAGGGTGCGGATGATGTTGATGCGCGAGGGGTTGCCCTCGTTGCTGATGCCGGCGCGCACGGTCTTGAAGGTGTCGGTGCCGGTCAGGTTGCGTTTGACCAGGTTCGGCAGTTCGAGGTCCTCGAACATGAATTCGAGGAATTCCTCCTGGGTGATCTGGAAGACGAACTCGTCCATGCCTTCGCCGGAGTTGCCGGCCTTGCCGGGCCCCCGGCCTCCGCCGCCTCCCGGCGGGCGGGCGATGTGTTCGCCGGCGGTGAACTCCTTGTTGCCGGGGTGCACGACGGTCTGCTTGCCCCCGCGGCCGTGGTGAAGCACCGGTTCGTCGATGTCGCGACCGGGGATGCTGATCTGCTCGCCGTGCTCCATGTCGGTAATGGAACGCCGGCTGACGGCTTCTTCGACAGCCTTCTTGATGTGGTCACGGTAGCGCCGCAGGAAGCGCTGGCGGTTCACCGTGCTCTTGTTCTTGCCATTGAGGCGTCGGTCGATCACATAGCTCATGACTGCTCCTTAGAAGCTGTCCTGCAAAGGGCCGAGCGCTCATGCAGCATTGAACCGAATGCCAAGGGACGTACACGCTCCCCCAAGCGCTTTGGGTGCTGCCTGAACCCCGCTACCGCCTTTGGAACACCTTCCTGAGGCCTGTGTAACAGAAAATGCGCACACAGGCCCCGGGCTGACGACAACCGGTCTGACCGGCCGCGGGTTACTGTGATTTCCTGACCCGCAGGTACCACTCGGAGAGCAGCCGTACCTGTTTGTCGGTGTAGCCGCGTTCGACCATCCTGGTGACGAAGTCGTTGTGCTTTTGCTGGTCCTCTTTGCTGGCCTTGGCGTTGAAGCTGATGACCGGCAGCAGGTCTTCGGTGTTCGAGAACATTTTCTTCTCGATGACCACCCGCAGTTTCTCGTAGCTGAGCCAGGTCGGGTTCTTGCCGTTGTTGTTGGCGCGGGCACGCAGCACGAAGTTGACGATCTCGTTGCGAAAATCCTTCGGATTGCTGATGCCGGCCGGTTTCTCGATCTTTTCCAGTTCCTCGTTGAGGGCGACGCGGTTGAGGATCTCGCCGGTTTCCGGATCGCGGTATTCCTGGTCCTGGATCCAGAAGTCCGCGTACAGCACGTAGCGGTCGAAGATGTTCTGGCCGTACTCGCTGTAGGACTCGAGGTAGGCGGTCTGGATCTCCTTGCCGATGAACTCGATGTAGCGCGGGGCGAGGTACTCCTTCAGGTAGCGCAGGTAGCGTTCGCGGGTCTCGGCCTGGAACTGTTCCTGTTCGATCTGCTGTTCCAGCACATAGAGCAGGTGCACCGGGTTGGCAGCGATCTCGTGCGGGTCGAAGTTGAACACCTTGGACAGGATCTTGAAGGCGAACCGGGTCGACAGGCCGTTCATGCCCTCGTCGACGCCCGCCGCATCGCGGTATTCCTGGATCGACTTGGCCTTCGGATCGGTGTCCTTGAGGTTTTCCCCGTCGTACACGCGCATCTTCGAGTAGATGTTGGAGTTCTCGGGCTCCTTGAGGCGTGACAGCACGGTGAACTGCGCGAGCATCTTGAGGGTGTCCGGCGCGCAGTGGGCCCGGGCCAGGGAGCTGTTGAACAGCAGCTTGTCGTAGATCTTCACCTCATCGCTGACCCGCAGGCAGTAAGGCACCTTGACGATGTAGATCCGGTCGATGAAGGCTTCGTTGTTCTTGTTGTTGCGGAAGGTGTGCCACTCCGATTCGTTGGAGTGGGCCAGCAGGATCCCGGTGAACGGAATCGCGCCCAGGCCTTCGGTGCTGTTGTAGTTGCCTTCCTGGGTGGCGGTCAGCAACGGGTGCAGCACCTTGATCGGCGCCTTGAACATCTCGACGAACTCCATCAGGCCCTGGTTGGCCCGGCACAGCGCCCCGGAATAGCTGTAGGCGTCGGCGTCGTTCTGCGGGAATTCCTCCAGCTTGCGGATATCGACCTTGCCCACCAGCGCGGAGATGTCCTGGTTGTTCTCGTCGCCCGGTTCGGTCTTGGCCACGGCGATCTGGTTGAGGATCGAGGGGTACAGCTTGACCACGCGGAACTGGCTGATGTCGCCGCCGAACTCGGCCAGGCGCTTGGTCGCCCAGGGCGACATGATGGTGTTCAGGTAGCGGCGGGGGATGCCGAAGTCCTCTTCGAGGATCGCGCCGTCTTCGGTGGCGTTGAACAGCCCCAGGGGCGATTCGAACACCGGCGAGCCCTTGATGGCATAGAAGGGCACCTTCTCCATCAGTTGCTTGAGCTTCTCGGCCAGGGACGACTTGCCGCCGCCCACCGGGCCGAGCAGGTAGAGGATCTGTTTCTTCTCTTCCAGGCCCTGGGCCGCATGGCGGAAGTACGACACGATCTGGTCGATGCATTCTTCCATCCCGTGGAAGTCCTCAAAGGCCGGATAGCGGCGGATCACCTTGTTGGAGAAGATGCGTGACAGCCTCGAATTGGTCGAGGTGTCGAGCAGCTCGGGTTCGCCGATGGCCAGCAACAGACGCTCGGCGGCGGAAACGTAGGCGCTGCGGTCCTTTTTGCACAGTTCCAGGTATTCCTGCAGCGAGAATTCTTCCTGGCGTGTGGACTCGAAGCGTTGTTGGAAGTGGCTAAAGATACTCATGACGTCACCTCGCTCGATACGTGGAGCCGACGCCGGATCACTCAGTCGATGCTGGCAAGCAGCCGCTTGAGCAGCTGTTGTTTACCCCCCAGAACTCTTCCGCGCCGACAACCGCGAAAGCTACTCCCGATGACCCGTGCGCCGGTGTACCGGCTCTCCCCTGTTTTGGATGGCCTGGGCTTAAGGATAGTTGGGAATTGGCGAGGTAAAGGCGAGATGCGTAATTAGTTGTGGCAGACCGTTCGTCCGCCACCGTGCAAGCCCGCGGGAGCCGGGGCTTGCAGGTTGCAAAAAAATTATTCGGCGGCGCCTTGGGCGGTTTCCGAAGGATAGGTCGCACGCCACAGCTCGAAGCCGCCGTCCAGGCTGTACACGTCGGAGAAGCCCTGGCCCACCAGGTAGGCGGCCGCGCTCTGGCTGGAGTTGCCGTGGTAGCAGACCACCACCGTCGGGGCGTCGAGGTCGGCGTTGCGGATGAAGTCGGCGACCGAGTGGTTGTCCAGGTGGTGCGATCCGGTGACGTGCCCGCTGGCGAAGGCTTGCGGGTCACGGATGTCGACCACCACGGCGCCTTGCTCGCGCAGGGCCTTGGCCTGTTCCGGGGGGATGCGTTTGAATTCGCTCATGGCGGGTTCCTGTGGTCCGGCGGGTGACGCAGTCTAGCGCGGGGCGCTGGCTGACGTGGAGTGGGGGATAAGGGGGGCGACGGTCGGCAGGGCGTTGCCGTGGTCGTCGCATTTGCACGACAGGCGCTCGCCGCTGTCGACGTTCATCAGGGTGAGGCTGCCGCCCCACACGCAACCGGTGTCGAGGGCGCAGATGCCGGGCTCGTGGACGATGCCTTCGAGCGCCGCCCAATGGCCGAAGATGATCCGCAGGCCGCGGGTCCGGCGCTCCTTGTGCTGGAACCAGGGCTTGTAGCCGGGCGGGGCGGTGTCCAGGCCTTCCTTGCTCTTGAGGTCGAGCTTGCCCTCGGGGGTGCAGAAGCGCATCCGGGTGAAATAGTTGGTGATCACCCGAAGGCGCGTCACGCCCTTGAGGCTGTTGTCCCATTTCGCCGGATCGTTGCCGTACATGCCGTCCAGGTAGGCGGGGAACAGGTTGTCGTCGCGCAGGGCCGACTCGACCTCTTCGGCGCACTTGAGCGCCTTGCGCAGCGACCACTGCGGCGGGATCCCGGCGTGCACCATGGCGATCTCGCGCCGCTCGTCGTAGTGCATCAGCTTCTGCCGGCGCAGCCAGTCCAGCAGCTCGGGGCCGTCGGGGGCTTCGAGGATCTCGCGCAGGGTGTCGCTCTTCTTCATGCGCTCGATGTTCTGGCCGGCGGCCAGCAAGTGCAGGTCATGGTTGCCCAGCACGCACACCAGCGAGTCGCGCAGCCCGTACAGGTAGCGCAGGGTCTCCAGGGACTGCGGGCCGCGGTTGACCAGATCGCCCACCAGCCACAGACGGTCCAGCGCCGGGTCGAAGGCGACCTGGCCGAGCAGGCACTTGAGCGGTTCGAGGCAGCCTTGCAGGTCGCCCACGGCGTAGGTCGCCATCAGTGCAGGGCTCCGGGCACGGCGAGGCGGAAAGGCTTGATGACGGCGTCGAAATGCTTGCCGTCGTCGGCGACCATTTCGTAGGAGCCCTGCATGGTGCCGACCTGGGTGGTCATCACCGTGCCGCTGCTGTAGGTGTGGCTCTGGCCCGCTTCGATCAGCGGTTGCTGGCCCACCACGCCGGCGCCGCGGACTTCCTCGACATGCCCGTCGCCATCGGTGATGACCCAGTGCCGCGACATCAGTCGGGCCGGCCGGTCGCCGTTGTTCTGCACGGTGATGGTGTAGGCGAAGGCGAAGCGGTCGTGCTCGGGTTGCGATTGGTCTGCCAGGTAGCGGGTGACCACGCTGACGTCGACCTGATAACGGGGATCGGACATGCAAAAGGCCTTAAGAGCGAAGCGCAACGCAGGGGTGCGGCTGATGGGGATTCAGTCTAGGCAAGTATCGGGCAACAGACCAGCGCGGCGGTTGCCCGATGACGCCGTCAGTCGGCCTTGGGCGGCTGCTGGGGTTTCTCGGCGAGCTGGTCGGCCAGGCGTACGAACGCCGCCAGGTCCAGTTGCTCGGGGCGCAGGCTGCCGTCGACGCCCGCCGCTTCGATCTCGGCGCTGGTGAGCAGTTGCTTGAGGGTGTTGCGCAGGGTCTTGCGGCGCTGGTTGAACGCTTCGCGCACCACGCGCTCGAGCAGCCGGTGATCCTTGGCCGGGTGCGGCAGCACGGCGTGGGGCACCAGGCGGACGATGGCCGAGTCGACCTTCGGCGGCGGGTTGAACGCGCCGGGGCCGACGTTGAACAGATGTTCGACCCGGCAATGGTACTGGACCATGATCGACAGGCGACCCCAGTCGCCGCCGCCGGGGCCTGCGGCCAGGCGCTCGACCACTTCCTTCTGCAGCATGAAGTGCATGTCGCGGATCAGGTGCGAGTTGTCCAGCAGGTGGAAAATCAGCGGGGTGGAGATGTTGTACGGCAGGTTGCCCACCACCCGCAGCGTGTTCGGCGCGGCGTTGAGGGTGTTGAAGTCGAACTTCAGCGCATCGCCCTGGTGCAGGTTGAAGTTGCTCTTGCCGGCGAACTGACTGTTGAGGATCGGGATCAGGTCCTTGTCCAGCTCGACCACGTCGAGCTGGGCGCCGGCGCCGAGCAGGCCTTCGGTCAATGCGCCCTGGCCCGGGCCGATCTCCAGCATGCGGTCTTCGGGCTTGGCGTGGATGGCGCGCAGGATGCGGTCGATGATGCCCGCATCGTGCAGGAAGTTCTGGCCAAAGCGTTTGCGCGCCTTGTGTTGGTATTGCTCGGTCATAAACGGGTCTCGGCCATCTGGTAGGCGGTTTCCAGGGCGACCTGCAGGCTGCCGGTGTCGATCCGGCCGCTGCCGGCCAGGTCCAGGGCGGTGCCGTGGTCGACGGAGGTGCGGATGATCGGCAGGCCCAGGGTCACATTGACCGCTGCGCCGAAGCCTTTGTACTTCAGCACGGGCAGGCCCTGGTCGTGGTACATCGCCAGCACCGCGTCGCAGTGCTCCAGATATTTGGGGGTGAACAGGGTGTCGGCCGGCAGCGGGCCGCGAAGGTCCATGCCTTCGCTGCGCAGACGCTCCAGCGTCGGTTCGATGATGTCGATTTCTTCATGGCCCAGGTGGCCGCCTTCGCCGGCGTGCGGGTTGAGCCCGCAGACCAGGATGCGCGGCCGGGCGATGCCGAACTTGTCTTGCAGGTCGGCGTGCAGGATCCGCGTGACCCGCTCCAGCCGCTGCGGCGTGATCGCGTCGGCGATCTCGCGCAGGGGCAGGTGGGTGGTGACCAGCGCCACGCGCAGGCCGCGGGTGGCGAGCATCATCACCACCTGGGCGGTGTGGGTCAGGTCGGCGAGGAATTCGGTGTGCCCGGAGAAGGCGATGCCGGATTCGTTGATCACGCCCTTGTGCACCGGGGCGGTGATCATCCCGGCGAAGTCGCCGTTCAGGCAGCCTTGGCCGGCGCGGGTCAGGGTTTCGAGGACGAACGCGGCGTTGGCCTTGTCCAGTTGCCCGGCGACCACCGGGGCGCTCAGCGGCGTGTCCCAGACGTACAGGCTGCCGGCCGGCGCCGGAGCGTCCGGCCAGTGGTCAGGGGTGACGGCCAGCACGTCGACGGCCAGCCCCAGCTGCGCGGCCCGCTCAAGGAGCAGGTCGCGGCTGGTGATGGCGATCAGGGGGTGCGGCTGGGCCTGCGAGGCGAGCAGCAGGCACAGGTCGGGACCGATGCCGGCCGGTTCGCCGGGTGTCAGCGCGAAACGCTTGGGTTTCACTGCGCTGCCTGGTCTGCGCCAGGGAGTTTGATTTCAACGTAGGCTTCGTCACGGATCTGACGCAGCCAGGTCTGCAGCTCTTCGTCGTACTTGCGGTTGCGCAGCACGGTCATCGCTTGCTGCTCCCGCGCCTGGGCGGTGCTGTCGGTGGCGCGGCGGCCAAGGACTTCCAGCACGTGCCAGCCGTACTGGGTCTGGAACGGCTTGGACAGCTGACCCTGCGGGGACTTGGCCATCACGGCGCGGAACTCCGGCACCAACGCGTTCGGGTCGATCCAGTTCAGGTCGCCGCCGTTGAGGGCGGAACCCGGGTCTTCCGAGTATTTCTTCGCCAGCTCGGCAAAGTCTTCGCCGGCTTCGATGCGGTTGTACAGCGACTGGGCCAGCTCTTTGGTCTTCGCCTCGTCACGGACCGGACTTGGCTTGACCAGGATGTGGCGCACATGCACTTCGTCGCGCACCTGGCCTTCGCCGCCGCGCTTCTCCAGCAGCTTCAGGATGATGAAGCCGCCCGGGGTGCGGGCCGGTTGGGTGATTTCGCCCGGCGACATGCTGCTCAGTTCGCGGTCGAACGGCGGCGGCAGCTGGGCGGCCTTGCGCCAGCCCATGTCGCCGCCTTCCAGCGCGTTGTCGCTGGCGGACTTGGCCACGGCCATCTGGCCGAAGTCGGCGCCTTGTTTGAGCTGCTGGTAAACGTCCATGGCCTGGCGGGCGGCGCTCTGAATCGCTTCGGAGTTGGCGCTTTCCGGGGTCGGGATCAGGATGTTGGCCAGGTGCAGCTCTTCGGAGAGCTGCATCTTGCCCAGGTCCGAGGCCAGGAAGTTCTTCACTTCCTGTTCCGACACCTGGATGCGTTCGGCCACACGGCGCTGACGCACGCGGCTGATGACCATCTCGCGGCGGATCTGGTCGCGGGCTTCGTCGTAGGACAGGCCGTCGCGGGACAGCGCGGCGCGGAACTGGTCCACGGTCATGTTGTTGCGCTGGGCGATGGTGCCTACGGCCTGGTTCAGCTCTTCGTCGGTGATGCGGATGCCGGAGCGTTCGCCGATCTGCAGTTGCAGGTTCTCGACGATCAGGCGTTCCAGCACTTGCTGGTCCAGCACGCCCGGAGGCGGCAGGCCGCCGCCGCGCTTGGCGATGGTTTTCTGCACCTCGTGGACGCGTTGGTCCAGCTGGCTCTGCATGACCACGTCGTTGTCGACGATGGCCACCACTTTATCGATGGACTGCACCGCGGCGCCGGCCGAAGTACCGAGGAACAGCGCGCCCAGCATCAGCGGGCGCAGACAATCAGAAAGCTTGGTCTTCACGTTGACGATAACCTTGGATGCCTTTGTCGAGGAAGCTCTCTACCTTGGTGCCTACGACACCGCCGAGGCCTTTCAGGACGATTTGGAGGAAGACGCCGTGGTCGCCTTTTTCGTTTTGCGGAGCCTGCTGACTGAACTCGTCGTAGGACACCCAGTAACGGTTGATCAGGCGCAGTTTCCAGCAGCAGTTGTCGTACTCGAAACCACCGAAGGCTTCCAGCGTGCGATTGCGGTTGTAGTCGTACTGCCAGCGGCTGATGGCGCTCCACTGCGGCACGATCGGCCAGATCGCCGAGAAGTCGTGCTGCTTGATCTTGTAGTAGTCCTTCACGTAGTTCGGATCGCCCGGTACGCCGTAGTCGCCGCCGCCCACCGACCATTTGCCGGTGTTCTGGTCGTAGCGGACCTGGTCGTTGCGGTAGCGGTAACCGAAGTTGACCACCTTGTTCGGGTTGTCTTCAGGCTGGTAGTGGAACATCGCGCTGCCCGAACGCGGGCTGCGGCTGTCCGGATCCCAGTTGTAGTCCGCGGTGGTGCGCCAGTCGCGGTTCCAGCGGTACTCGTATTCCAGCGCGTACGGCGAGACGTTGGAGTGCGCGTCGTCGCGGGTCTTGGCGTCGATGCCCGGCAGCTGGACTTCGCGATCCTTGAAGTAGAGGGCCTGGCCGACGCTGATGCGTTGACGCTCGAAGCCGTCGTCCTCGATCCAGCGGCTGGTCACGCCCAGCGACAGCTTGTTCTCGTCGCCGACGCGGTCGGCGCCGGAAAAGCGGTTGTCGCGGAACAGCGAGGCATAGTTGAACGTGTATTCGCTGGTGTCGAATACCGGGATGTCCTCTTGGTCGACCTCCGGTACGTAGAGGTAGAACAGGCGCGGTTCCAGGGTCTGGCGGTAGTTCTTGCCGAAGTAGGACGTGTCGCGGTCGAAGTACAGGCCGCTGTCGATGCTGGCGATCGGTACGCCGCGGTTCTGGTTGCTGCCGAACTTGCCGCCGAGGTACTTGGTGCCGGCAGCGGCTGCCGCCGCTTCCTGCTGCACGATCTGGTTCTTGCCGGTGCTGTCCAGGTCCAGCTGGTACTGGGTGTACTGGTACTTGAGCGATGGCTTGAGGAAACCATAGGTCCAGTTCAGCGGCAGGCTGACACCCGGCTTCAGGTTCAGGCGGTCGCCGTTGGCGCGGGCCAGGCCGGTAACGTTGTTGTCGAGACGGCTTTCGACGCTGCCGTCCTCGTTCACGAAGTTGCCGTTCTTCAGGTCACGGTCGAAGCGAACCAGCTCCGTCTCGTAGTCGAAGTCCAGGCCTTCCGGATGGTAAGGCAGCTGGCCGTTGAAGGTGATCTGCGGCAGGCGGTCATACGGCGTGATGTTCGACACGGTCGCCAGTTGGTAAGCCTGGGCGTTCAACCGGGCGGTGTAGCTGTCGCCGCGGTAGGTGACCGAGCCTTGCTGGTTCACGTAGTCGGCGCTCTTCACGCCGATCTGGTCGGTTTCCAGGTCTTGGAAGTAGTACGGGTCGCTGATCTTGGTGTAGTCGACCTGGGTGAACACGCGGGAGTCGAGACCGCCCTTGTGCTGCCAGTTGTACATGTACCGGTTCTTCTGGTAGTCGGTCTGCTTGCTGCGGTCGGTGTCCTCGTCATTGAGGTACGCCGCACCGAACTGCCCTTCGCTGGACTTGGTCAGGTAGCGGAACTCGCCTTCCATCAGCAAGCCGCGCTTGGCCATGTAGCGTGGGTACAACGTGGCGTCGTAGTTCGGCGCCAGGTTGAAGTAGTACGGGGTGACCAGCATGAAGCCGGTGTCGCTGCTGGTGCCGATGCTCGGCGGCAGGAAGCCCGACTGGCGGCGGTCGTCGATCGGGAAGTAGATGTACGGGGTGTACAGGACCGGAATGTCCTTGACCCGCAGCGTCACGTTGGTCGCGGTGCCGAAGCCGGTGGCCGGGTTCAGGGTGATGTTGTTGCCCTTGAGCTGCCAGGCGTTGCTGTTCGGTTCGCACGTGGTGTACGTGCCGTCCTTGAGGCGGATGATCGCGTTCTCGGCCCGTTTGGCGTACAGCGCGTTGCCGCGGATGCGCGACTTGTGCATCACGTACTCGGCGTTGTCGACCTTCGCTTCACCGGTGTCCAGCTGCACGTCGGCGTGGTCGCCGACGATCAGCGCGCCGTTGTCGCGGATGCGCACGTTGCCCGCCAGTTCGCCGCGGCTCTCGGCCTGGTACAGGTTGGCCTCGTCGGCCTCGACCTGCATGCTGCCCTGACGCATGACCACGTCGCCGGCCAGGCTCGCGACCTGCGAATCCTGCTGGTAGCGGGAGGCCTTGGCGCCGATGAAGGTCGGTGCGTCACTTTTGTTCGTCTTGTCATTCATGCCAGGACGAATCGGTTCGATATAGGAACCAGAGCAGTAAGGACCTGTCTCGGCCAGTTGGGCGGCGGTGAGCTTCTCGCGCGGCACCCAGTCGAGGTGACTGTAGTCTTCGCTGCGGGATTTCAGGCCACGGCCCTTGGACTCGGTGACGAGCACGGGTTTGGGGCCGGTGTCCTGGCTGGCGCCGCTTTCGGCCGGCGCTTCGCCGGCGGCGCTGACGGCGCTGCCGTCATGCACCGGACGCGGCGGCAAGGCAGCGGCCGTGGACTTGGGCGCACAGGCCCAGCCGCCCGACTCCGAGACGGAGCAGTCATACTGCTCGGCCGCGGTGACGAAGGAACTGGCCAGAGGTTGCATGGCCAGCAGGCTGCCGGTCATCAACAACGGAAATTTTTTACGAAACGCGGGGGATTTCAATGCCATCTTATTAGTCCGGGCTTCCTGCGTGCCATCTGCCCGCGGTGTGGGCCGCACGCCTCTCGATGGTCTGAAAAAGATGCTGGATAATAAAGCATGACCCGCTTGACGGCTAGCGCCGTCGGAGACCCTTGCAATGCCTGACCAAGATGTACGCTTGCAACACCTGAAAGTTTGGCTCGACGAACAGCTGGCGACGCTTTTCGCCGAGCAGCAGTGGGGCGCCGTCCCCCCGGCCACCTTGACCGCGGCCAGCAGCGACGCGAGTTTCCGCCGTTATTTCCGCTGGGAAGGCGCCGGGCGCAGCTTCATCGTGATGGACGCCCCGCCGCCCCAGGAAAACTGCAAACCCTTCGTGGATATCGCGTTTCTGCTGGCCAAATCCGGCATCAACGTGCCGAAAATTTATGCGCAGGACCTGGAACGCGGCTTCCTTTTACTCAATGACCTGGGTAACAAGACCTATCTGGACGTGATCGGCAGCGACAACGCCGACGCGCTTTTCGACGATGCCCTGAAGGCGCTGCTGGCGTTTCAGCAGTTGCCGATGGTGGCGCCGCTGCCCAGTTACGATGTCGCTTTGCTCACGCGCGAGCTGGAGCTGTTCCCGGAGTGGTACGTCAAGCGCGAGCTGGGCATCGAGTTCGATCCGGCCCAGCAACGGCAGTGGCAGCAGGTCAGCGAGCTGCTGATCGACAGCGCCCTGGCCCAGCCCAAGGTGCTGGTGCATCGCGACTACATGCCGCGCAACCTGATGCTCAGCGAGCCGAACCCCGGCGTGCTGGATTTCCAGGACGCCGTGTACGGCCCGGTGACCTACGACGTGACCTGCCTGTTCAAGGATGCCTTCCTCAGCTGGCCGCCGGAGCGTGTGCGCGGCTGGCTGCATGGCTACTGGCAACAGGCCTCGGCGCTGAACATTCCGGTGCAGCCGGATTTCGAGGCGTTCCTGCGTGCCAGCGACCTGATGGGGGTGCAGCGCCACCTCAAGGTCATCGGCATCTTCGCCCGCATCTGCCACCGTGACGGCAAGCCGCGCTACCTGACCGATGTGCCGCGCTTCTTCGCCTATATAGATGAAGTGATCGCCCGCCGTCCGGAGCTTGAGCCGTTGCAGGCGCTGCTCGTCAGCCTGCGTGCCGGGGTGAATGCATGAAGGCGATGATTCTGGCGGCAGGCAAGGGCGAGCGCATGCGCCCGCTGACCCTGACCACCCCCAAGCCGCTGGTGCGCGCCGGCGGCATCCCGCTGATCGAGTACCACCTGCACGCCCTGGCGGCGGCCGGTTTCGATGACATCGTGATCAACCACGCCTGGCTCGGCCAGCAGATCGAGGACTACCTGGGCGACGGCTCGCGCTACGGCGTGCGCATCCGCTATTCGCCGGAAGGCGAGCCGCTGGAGACCGGCGGCGGGATATTCCGGGCGTTGCCGCTGCTGGGCGACGAGGCGTTCCTGGTGGTCAACGGCGACATCTGGACGGACTACGACTTCAGCGTGCTGCATCAGCCGATCGCCGGTCTGGCGCACCTGGTGCTGGCGGACAACCCGGCCCATCACCCGGCCGGCGATTTCGTCCTCGACAACGGGCGTGTCCAGGATGGACGGCCACAGGCGCGGACCCTGACCTACAGCGGCATCGCCGTCCTGCACCCGCAGCTGTTCGACGGCTGCGGGGCGGGCGCGTTCAAGCTCGCGCCGCTGCTGCGCGACGCCATGGCGCGCGGCCAGGTGACGGGCGAACGGCTGAAGGGGCAGTGGGTGGATGTCGGCACCCATGAACGTCTGGCCGAAGCCGAAAAACTGATAGAAGCGAGCCGTTGATATGTTGTGGCCAGGGACTCTGATTGGAGCCGGAGCGGGTTTTGCGATCGCCAGCATTCCGGGGGCCATGCTTGGGGCGTTGTTGGGGCAAGCGCTGGATCGGCGCCTGCACCTGCAGAGCTGGGGACATTTGCGCGAACGGCTCGGCGGCAGGCCGATGCTGCGCAACGATGAATTGCTGTTCGTGCTGCTGGGGCGTCTGGCCAAGAGCGACGGGCGCGTCACCGACGGGCATATCCAGCAGGCACGCCACGAAATGCGTGCGCTGGACATGGGCGAACCGGCCCAGCGCCGGGCGATCGCCGCGTTCAACCGCGGCAAGTCCGGCAACGACAACCTGCGCAGCTATCTGCGGCGGCTGGGGGCCCAGCCCCATGCGGCCGAAGGCGTGCTGCGCGCGTGTTGGCGGATGGTCTGGGCCGACGGCCGGGCCGGCGTGAGCGAGCGCGAACTGTTGGCGCAGTGGGGCAAGTGGCTGGGCTGGACGACGCATCAGGTGCAGGCGCTGGCGACGGACTACGAGCCGCACAAGCGGCCCATCGTCAGTGCAGCGGTGAGCTATCAGGAAGCGATGCGCCTGCTCGGGGTGTCGGCGACCAGCGAGCCGGCGCAGATCAAGCGGGCGTACCGGCGGCTGCTCAGCCGCCATCACCCGGACAAGGTCGCCGGCAGCGGCGCGACGCCTGCGCAAGTGCGTGAAGCCACGGAGAAGACCCGCGAACTGCACACCGCCTACACCTTGATCCGTGAGCGGCGGGATTTTCGCTAGGCACGGTGTTCCGGGGTGTTTGGATCAGTCGAATCGCGAGCAGGCTCGCTCCTACAGTTGACCGTGTTCAAACTGTAGGAGCGAGCCTGCTCGCGATGGGTTCGACGGGTTCTCTCAGTCCGCGCTCTGCGGATTCAGCCAGCCCTTCACCCGACGGAACAGTTGTTCCTGCTCGGCCTTCTTGTCCGGCAGCGCCTTGAGCCCCACCTGGCTGAACGCCGAGGTCTTCAGGCGTTTGCTGGCTTGCAGGCGCTCCAGAGCCGCGTTGCGGTCCGGCGCCTTGTCCATGTAGTAGAGGTCGGCCGTCGGCAGTTTCAGGGTCGGCGTCAGTTCCGCCAGCTCAGGCTTGGCCTTGAGAGGTGCCTGGGCGGCGACCATCACCAGTTTTTCCACTTGCGCGGTCTGCCGTTCGCTCAGGTAGCGCGCCGCCCAATAGGCGCCGGTGCCGTGGCCGAGCACGACGACGCTGCGGGCGCTCTGCTGTTCGGCGTAGGCGATGGCGGCGTCGATGCGGGCGAAGATCCGCTCGGCGTCGGCCTTGGCCTGCTCTTCGGTGGTTTCGGCGACGACCTTGTCGGCCACCTCGGCCTCGCCGCCGGCGGCCTGTTCGATCGGCTCGGCGGTGGTGGAGTCCTTGCTGCCGGGATCGGCGGCTTTCGGCGCCGCCGGCGCTTCGGCGGTGCGCGGCGCGATGGCGTCGCCTTGCAGGTCCGGCAGGGTGATGCTGAGGCTGCTCCACTGCGCATCCGGCAGCTTCTGCCGCAGCGGCGCGATCGCCTGGGGCCAGTCGGCGGTTTCGCCGGCGCCGGGGACGATGATCACCGCACCTTTGGGTTCGGCGGTATTGGCGGGTTTCCACAGGGCGAGGAAACTGTCGCCACCGGCCTGCAACTGCTGCTGTTCCTGCGCCGGAACCTTGCGTTCGAGTGCCGCCGACTCTTCCTGACTACGCTCAGGCAGTGGCTGGCGTTCGGCCGGCTTCTCGCCGGCAGGTTGTTCTGCCTGGGCGGCAGGGGCCGGATCGGCGGCTTCGACAGAAAACGCACAAGGCAGGATCAGCGACAGGCACAATGCTGGCATTGCCAGGCGGTAGACAGGGGGCATCGGTTATTCCAGGCCAGAAAGTATCCCGGCAGCCTAATGGGTTGGTCAGAATTTGTCAGTGTACGAGACTTCGATGATGCGATTTTGCTGCCTGTGGGTTATCGGCTGTTTGTGG
Organism: Pseudomonas sp. B7(2017); assembly: GCF_002112745.1. Classification (NCBI taxonomy): domain Bacteria; kingdom Pseudomonadati; phylum Pseudomonadota; class Gammaproteobacteria; order Pseudomonadales; family Pseudomonadaceae; genus Pseudomonas; species Pseudomonas sp. B7(2017). The sequence goes on from NZ_NEIP01000001.1 coordinate 741,597, forward strand.
TTTCCCTTGATGGGCTGGGCCGCGCCTGCGCCCACGGCCCCTGTCGCGCAGTTGACGGCCGGCGAGCGGCAATGGCTGGCGCAGCACCGCGAGCTGCGGGTCGGCCTGGTGCTGCAGGCGCCGTATGCGCAGTACGACCGGCGCCTGCAGCGGTTGTCCGGGCCCAACGTCGACCTGATGAACTGGCTGGCCAAGGCCCTCGACGTCGAACTGACCTGGCGTAACTTCCCTGACCTGGCGCAGTTGGAGGCCGCCGCCCAGGACGGCGAGATCGACATCGCGCCGGGCCTGACCCAGACGCCGGCTGCGCTGCGCCTGTGGCAGTTCTCCGATCCGTACATGCGCGTGCCGCAACTGGTGGTCAGCGACCAGAAGGCCGGCGGCACGGTGGAGTTGGAGAAGCTCGACAGCCAGACCCGCGTCGCCGTGCGCATGCCGAGCGTGACGGCGGACTATCTGCGCAGCAACTACCCGCACCTCAACCTGCAAGGCGTGCCGATGGAGCGTCAGGCCCTGCAATTGCTGCTCAGCCAGCAGGCCGGCTACGCGGTGGTCGACGAGGCGCAGCTGGGGCGCCTGTCGGTGGAGCCGGAGTTCTCCGGTCTGGTGGTGGTCGGCGACATCGGCCTGCCGCAATTGCTGCGGGTGGCCACGCGCCGGGACTGGCCGGAGCTGGCCGGCATTGTCGAAAGCGCGCTTCGGGCGGTCCCGGCCAAGGATCTGGAGCGTCTGCACAGCCGCTGGCTGCAGCCCAAGTATCCGCGGCTGACGGAGTCGCCGGGGTTCTGGCAGAACCTGAGCCTGCTGTTCGCGGTGCTGCTGCTCATCTGCGCGGCCCTGGTGGCCTGGCAGCGGCGCCAGCAGCACAGCCTCGAACAGCGCCTGCTGGCCGCACGGGAGGACATCGCCCTGCGCGCCGCCAGCGAAGAGGCCCTGCGCCTGACCCAGTTCTCCATCGACCAAAGCACCGTCGGCATCCTCTGGGTCAACTGGGACAGCCATGTGCGCTACGCCAACCGGGCGGCGGAGACCATGCTCGGCTATCCGCCGGGCGGGATCATCGAGCGTCCCCTGATCGACTTCGAACCGGGCCTGCACATGGATCGTTGGCTGAACCTGTGGAAGCGCGCCAGGACCCGCGAGGAAGAACCGCTGAGCTTCGAAAGCCTGTGCGTGCGGGCCGACGGCAGCGTGCTGCCGGCGGATGTGTCGCTGAGTTTCCTCAGGTTCCGCGACAGCGAGTACCTGGTGGTCTACCTCACCGACGTCACCGAACGCCGCCGGGCCCTGGCGGCCTTGCAGGAAAGCGAAGCGCGGCTCAAGGGCATCGCTGCCAACGTGCCGGGCCTGGTGTTCCGGCTGGAGCGGGCGCCGGTGACCGGGCAAATCGATTTCGCCTACATCAGCGAAGGCAGCGAGACCCTGGTGGGCTACGCCCCGGCCGCCATCGCCCACCGCGACATGGGCCTGCGCAGCCTGGTGCATCCGGATGACCGGGCCAGCTATCACCAGACCCAGGACCGCGCCCTGGACACCGACAGCGACTGGTCGTGGCAGGGCCGCATCCTCACCCGCCAGGGCGAGCAGCGCTGGGCCGAGATCAAGGCGATCACCCGTCGACTGGAGGACGGTGCCTACGTCTGGGACGGCATCGTCTGGGACATCAGCGAAAGCAAGCGCATCGAACTGGAGCTGGCGGCTTCCCGCGAGCAGCTGCGTGAACTGTCGGCGCACCTTGAGAGCGTGCGCGAAGAGGAAAAGGCGCGCATCGCCCGGGAAGTGCACGATGAGCTGGGGCAAATGCTCACGGTGCTGAAACTGGAGACATCGATGTGCGAACTGGCCTACGCGCAGCTCGACCCTGGCCTGCACGAACGCCTGAACAGCATGAAGCGCCTGATCGCCCAGCTGTTCCAGTTGGTGCGCGACGTGGCGACGGCGCTGCGCCCGCCGATCCTCGACGCCGGGATCGCGTCGGCCATCGAGTGGCAGGCCCGGCGCTTCGAGGCGCGCACCCAGATCCCGTGCCTGGTGCAAGTGCCGGACAACCTGCCGGCCCTCAGCGACGCCAAGGCCGTCGGCCTGTTCCGGATCCTCCAGGAGGCGCTGACCAATGTCATGCGCCATGCCCAGGCGCATACTGTGGAAGTGACGCTGGCCCTTGAAGGCGACGAACTGTGTCTGACGGTCAGTGACGATGGCGTAGGATTTGTCGCCGCAGCCGGCCGGCCGACATCGTTCGGCCTGGTGGGCATGCGCGAGCGGGTGTTGATCATGGGCGGCAGCCTGCAGCTCGACAGCGAGCCGGGAGAGGGCACCAGCCTGGTGGTGCGGGTGCCGGTGAATGAGGCCTGACGGTGCGGCGCCTTGTCCGCGAATGAAATGGGCTCTGAAACAACAAGAATGGAGAGCGACGTGATCCGTGTACTGGTAGCCGAAGACCACACCATCGTGCGCGAGGGCATCAAGCAATTGATCGGCCTGGCCAAAGACCTGCAGGTGGCGGGGGAGGCGAGCAATGGCGAACAGTTGCTCGACACCCTGCGCAACGTGCCGTGCGAGGTGGTGCTGCTGGACATCTCGATGCCGGGCGTCAACGGCCTGGAGGCGATTCCGCGGATCCGTGCGCTGAACAACCCGCCGGCGATCCTGGTGCTGTCGATGCACGACGAGGCGCAGATGGCCGCCCGGGCGCTGAAGGTCGGCGCCGCCGGCTACGCCACCAAGGACAGCGACCCGTCGCTGCTGCTGACCGCCATCCGCAAGGTCGCGGCGGGCGGGCGCTACATCGACCCGGAACTGGCCGACCGCATGGTCTTCGAAGTCGGCCTGACCGATGCCCGGCCGTTGCATTCCTTGCTGTCGGAGCGCGAATTCTCCGTGTTCGAACGCCTGGCCCAGGGCGCCAACGTCAACGACATCGCCCAACAACTGGCCTTGAGCAGCAAGACCATCAGCACCCACAAGGCGCGGCTGATGCAGAAGCTCAACATCACCTCCCTCGCTGAACTTGTGAAGTACGCCATGGAACACAAGCTGCTCTGACCTTTGCTGTTTTGCGGCAGCCGCTATCGCCAGCAGGCTGGCTCCCACAGGGGGTTTGGTTGAACGCAACGTTTGCGGTCACTGTAGAACCCTGTGGGAGCGGGCTTGCCCGCGAAGGGGCCGTCACATTCAACACCCATGCTGGCAGGTCCGACGCTTTCGCGGGCAAGCCCGCTCCCACAAGGAAAGGTGTCGGCATATCCATCCGCGACACGGCCCCTGCCCGCACTGGCGGCACGTAGCTGCAAGCGTGCCGCTGCATTTGCCCAAACGCGCCATCCTTGTAGGGCGATCCCTACCCCCAACCTTCCATCCGGCTGAGGCGAATCTCTCCTGCACCCCGATTTGCGCGGCTGGGGACAGCCACTAGGCTTAAGCCCACAGCAGTCATCAACAACAAAGGTGCGGGTATGAGCCAGGTCGAAACAAACGCAGGGGCCAGCGATGTGCTGGTCAGCTTTCGTGGAGTGCAGAAGAGCTACGACGGCGAGAACCTGATCGTCAAAGACCTCAACCTGGACATCCGCAAAGGCGAGTTCCTGACCCTGCTCGGGCCGTCCGGGTCGGGCAAGACCACCAGCCTGATGATGCTCGCCGGCTTCGAGACGCCGACCGCCGGGGAAATCCTGCTGGCGGGCCGTGCGATCAACAACGTGCCGCCGCACAAGCGCGACATCGGCATGGTGTTCCAGAACTACGCCCTGTTCCCGCACATGACCGTGGCCGAGAACCTGGCGTTCCCCTTGACCGTGCGCGGCCTGAACAAGAGCGACGTCACCGACAAGGTGAAGAAGGCCTTGGGCATGGTGCAGCTCGATGCGTTCGCCCAACGCTATCCGGGGCAGTTGTCCGGCGGCCAGCAGCAGCGTGTGGCCCTGGCCCGCGCCTTGGTGTTCGAGCCGCAATTGGTGCTGATGGACGAACCTCTGGGCGCCCTCGACAAACAGCTGCGCGAACACATGCAGATGGAGATCAAGCACCTGCACCAGCGCCTCGGCGTGACCGTGGTCTACGTGACCCACGACCAGGGCGAAGCCCTGACCATGTCTGACCGCGTCGCGGTGTTCCACCAGGGCGAGATCCAGCAGATCGCGCCGCCGCGCACCCTCTACGAAGAGCCGAAGAACACCTTCGTCGCCAACTTCATCGGCGAGAACAACCGCCTCCACGGCCGACTGGTCAGCCAGGACGGTGAGCGCTGCGTGGTCGAGCTCGGCCGCGGGGAGAAGGTCGAGGCGCTGGCGGTCAACGTCGGCCAGAGCGGCGAGCCGGTGACCCTGTCGATCCGTCCGGAGCGGGTGAGCCTCAACGACTCCAGCGACCGCTGCGTCAACCGCTTCTCCGGACGGGTGGCCGAATTCATCTACCTGGGCGACCACGTCCGGGTGCGCCTGGAAGTCTGCGGCAAGACCGACTTCTTCGTGAAACAGCCGATCGCCGAGCTCGATCCTGCGCTCAGCGTCGGCGACGTGGTGCCGCTCGGCTGGCAGGTCGAGCACGTCCGCGCGCTCGACCCTCTTCAAGAGGCGCATTGATCGCCCCCGCAACACCAACACCAACCTGCACGTGGAGAGAACAATAAATGTTGAGATCCCTGAAGTTCACCGCCCTGACCCTGGGCCTGATGGGTGCGGCAAGCGCCATGGCCGCAGGTCCCGACCTGACGGTGGTGTCGTTTGGCGGTGCGAACAAGGCCGCGCAAGTCAAAGCCTTCTACGCCCCGTGGGAAGCGGCGGGCAACGGCAAGATCGTCGCCGGCGAGTACAACGGCGAGATGGCCAAGGTCAAGGCCATGGTCGACACCAAGAGCGTGTCGTGGGACCTGGTGGAGGTCGAGTCGCCGGAGCTGTCCCGCGGTTGCGACGAAGACATGTTCGAGCAGCTCGACCCTGCGCTGTTCGGCAAGGGCGAAGACTACGTCAAGGGCGCGATCCAGCCGTGCGGCGTCGGCTTCTTCGTGTGGTCGACCGTGCTGGCCTACAACGCCGACAAGCTCAAGACCGCACCGACCAGCTGGGCCGATTTCTGGGACACCAAGAAATTCCCGGGCAAGCGCGGCCTGCGCAAGGGCGCCAAGTACACCCTCGAATTCGCTCTGATGGCCGACGGCGTCGCGCCCAAGGACGTCTACAAGGAGCTGGCCAGCAAGAACGGCCAGGATCGTGCCTTCAAGAAACTGGACGAGCTGAAGCCGAACATCCAGTGGTGGGAAGCCGGCGCCCAGCCGCCGCAGTACCTGGCCTCCGGTGACGTGGTCATGAGCTCGGCCTACAACGGCCGGATCGCGGCGGTGCAGAAGGAATCCAACCTCAAGGTCGTATGGAACGGCGGCATCTACGACTTCGACGCCTGGGCCATCCCGAAAGGCCTGGACAAGGCCCGCGCGGAAGCGGCGAAGAAGTTCATCGCGTTCTCGGTGCAGCCGCAGCAGCAGAAGACCTACTCGGAAAACATCGCCTACGGTCCGGCCAATACCCAGGCAGTGCCGCTGCTGGCCAAGGATGTCCTGAAGGACATGCCGACCACCCCGGAAAACATCGCCAACCAGGTGCAGATCGACGTCAGCTTCTGGGCTGACAACGGCGAGCAGCTGGAGCAGCGCTTCAACTCCTGGGCAGCGAAGTAACACGCCCCGCAGGGGTGGGTTCGCCCCCACTCCTGCGGGAGCGAGCCTGCCCGCGAAAGCGCTCGTCCGGTCAGCCTGAAAGTTGTACGTGCTGACCTCTTCGCGAGCAGGCTCGCTCCCACATTACCGATCCTGAAGATTTGCGGAGTACGTCATGGCCATCGCCGTTCCCCTGAACGAGGGCAACAGCCCCACCTTGAAGCAGCGGCTCAAGCACGCCGAGCGGGTCAACCGCTGGAAGGCCCAGGCGCTGATCGCGCCGCTGGTGCTGTTTCTGTTGCTGGTGTTCCTGGTGCCGATCGTGGCGCTGCTCTACAAGAGCGTCGGCAACCCGGAAGTGGTCGGCGGCATGCCGCGCACCGTGGCGGCCATCGCCGGCTGGGACGGCCGCGGCCTGCCCGCCGAAGCGGTCTACAAGGCGGCCGGCGAAGACCTCGCCGAGGCCCGCAAGAATCAGACGCTGGGCGATCTGTCCAAGCGCTTGAACATGGAGTTGGCCGGCTACCGCAGCCTGCTGACCAAAACCGCCCGGGGCCTGCCGTTCGCCACCGAACCCGCCTCCTATAAAGAAGCGCTGGAAGGCCTCGACGAACGCTGGGGCGATCCGGCCTACTGGCAAGCGGTGAAGCGCAACACCAGCAGCCTCACCCCGTTCTACCTGCTGGCGGCGGTCGATCACCGCATCGACGACCTCGGCGAACTGGCCCCGGCCACCCCGGACCAGGCGATCTACCTGGACATCTTCGCCCGCACGTTCTGGATGGGGCTGGTCATCACCGGCATCTGCCTGGTGCTGGCCTATCCGCTGGCGTACCTGCTGGCGAACCTGCCGTCGCGCCAGAGCAACCTGCTGATGATCCTGGTGCTGCTGCCGTTCTGGACCTCGATCCTGGTGCGGGTCGCCGCGTGGATCGTGCTGCTGCAGTCGGGCGGCCTGATCAACAGCGCGCTGATGGCCATGGGCATCATCGACAAGCCGCTGGAACTGGTGTTCAACCGCACCGGGGTCTACATCTCGATGGTGCACATCCTGCTGCCGTTCATGATCCTGCCGATCTACAGCGTGATGAAGGGCATCTCGCCGACCTACATGCGCGCCGCGATCTCCCTCGGCTGCCATCCGTTCGCCAGCTTCTGGCGGGTGTACTTCCCGCAGACCTACGCCGGCGTCGGCGCCGGTTGCCTGCTGGTGTTCATCCTCGCCATCGGCTACTACATCACCCCGGCGCTGCTGGGCAGTCCGAACGATCAGATGGTCAGCTACTTCGTCGCGTTCTACACCAACACCAGCATCAACTGGGGCATGGCCACCGCGCTCGGCGGGCTCTTGCTCCTGGCCACCGTGGTGCTTTATCTGATCTACAGCTGGCTGGTGGGCGCAAGCCGCCTGCGCCTGGGCTAAGGGGAATACCGAGATGCTGAGTCCTTACATGTCGCCCGTCGAACGGGTGTGGTTCTACAGCCTGCGGATCCTCTGCGGCCTGATCCTGCTGTTCCTGATCCTGCCGGTGCTGGTGATCGTGCCGCTGTCGTTCAACTCGGGGAGTTTCCTGGTGTACCCGCTGCAGGGCTTCTCGCTGCAGTGGTACCACGATTTCTTCGCCTCGGCCGAATGGATGCGCTCGCTCAAAAACAGCATCATCGTCGCCCCGGCAGCGACCGTGCTGGCGATGGTGTTCGGCACCCTGGCGGCCATCGGCCTGACCCGCGGGGACTTCCCCGGCAAGTCGCTGGTGATGGCGCTGGTGATTTCGCCGATGGTGGTGCCGGTGGTGATCATCGGCGTGGCCAGCTACCTGTTTTTCGCGCCGCTGGGGCTGGGCAACAGCTTCTTCTCGCTGATCGTGGTGCATGCGGTGCTGGGGGTGCCGTTCGTGATCATCACCGTGTCCGCGACCCTGCAGGGCTTCAACCACAACCTGGTGCGCGCCGCCGCCAGCCTCGGCGCCTCGCCGCTGGTGACCTTCCGCCGGGTGACCTTGCCGTTGATTGCGCCGGGGGTGATCTCCGGGGCGCTGTTCGCCTTCGCGACGTCGTTCGACGAGGTGGTGGTGACCCTGTTCCTCGCCGGCCCCGAGCAGGCGACGCTGCCCCGGCAGATGTTCAGCGGCATCCGCGAAAACCTCAGCCCGACCATCGCCGCCGCCGCCACGCTGCTGATCGCCTTTTCGGTGATCCTGCTGCTGACCCTGGAATGGCTGCGCGGGCGCAGCGAGAAACTGCGTACCACCCAGGTCTGAGGCCGTCCCATCCACTGCGGGAGCCACTGTCTTGCGGCGCCTTCACCGGCGCCATCGCCAGCAGGCTGGCTCCCACAGGGATACTCGCTGGATACGGCATCCGCATTCAACGCAGCCAACATTGTGGGAGCCAGCCTGCTGGCGATGGCATCCGCGCGGCGGCCATTCATGCGCTGAATGGCAGACAACCCCGAATCCCCAGCTACGCTTGTGCTCAGCTCCCATACCTATAAGAGGCTGCGCACAATGAGTCTTTCCTCGTTCAAGATCGCTCACAAACTGATCACCGGCGCCGGGGCCATCGAGCAACTGGCGGCGGAACTGACGCGGCTGGATGTCGACAACCCGCTGATCGTCACCGACGCCGCGCTGGTCAAGTCCGGCACCGTGGAGCTGGCGCTGGCGCAGATGGGCGGGCGCGACTACGAGATCTTCGACCGGGTGCAGCCGGATCCGGAAACCGCCATCGTCGAGGACTGCATGCGCACCTACCGCGAGGGCGGGCACGACGGGCTGATCGGCCTGGGCGGCGGCAGCGCCATCGACATCGCCAAGAGCGTCGCGGCGTACGCCGGCTACCACGGGGCGCTGGAGGACCTGTTCGGCGTCGACCAGGTGCCGCGCAAGGGGCCGCCGCTGATCGCCATCCCGACCACCGCCGGCACCGGTTCGGAGGTCACCAACGTCGCGATCCTCTCGGACAAGGCCGCGCAGCTGAAAAAGGGCATCGTCAGCGACTACCTGTTGCCGGACGTGGCGCTGGTCAGCCCGCAGATGACCCTGACCTGCCCGCGCGGCGTCACCGCCGCCAGCGGCATCGATGCCCTGGTGCATGCCATCGAATCCTACCTGTCGGTCAATGCCTCGCCGATCACCGATTCCCTGGCCATCGGCGCGATCCGGCTGATCGCCAAGGCGTTGCCCAAGGCCTACGCCAACGGCGCCAACCTGCAGGCGCGGGAAGACATGGCCACCGCCAGCCTGATGGCCGGCATGGCGTTCGGCAATGCCGGGGTGGGCGCGGTGCATGCGCTGGCCTATCCGCTGGGCGGGCGCTTCAACGTCGCCCATGGCCTGAGCAATGCGTTGCTGCTGACCCATGTCATGACCTGGAACAAGATGGCCTGCGTCGAGCGGATGCAGGATATCGCCGAAGCCATGGGGGTGAAGACCGCCGGCCTGAGCCTCAACGAAGCGGCGGACAAGGCCGTGCAGGCCATGGCCGAGCTGTGCGCGGCGGTGGAGGTTCCGGCGGGGCTGCGCAGCGTCGGCGTCACGCAGGAGGCGATCCCGGCCATGGCCGTGGAGGCCGCCGGGATCGAGCGCCTGATGCGCAACAACCCGCGCCGGCTCAGCGCCGCCGACATCGAGAAGATCTACCGCGCAGCCTACTGAGGCGCGGCGGCCGTCCGTCATGGCACAACCCAATCATCGCGGTCACGGTGCGCGCGCCAAAGCATGAGGCTACAATGCGCGCCATCGTGATTTGGCTCAGAAAAGGTGCGTCATGCAGCCCTTCGTAATTGCTCCGTCGATTCTCTCCGCCGACTTCGCCCGCCTGGGCGAGGAAGTGGACAACGTCCTGGCCGCCGGCGCCGACTTCGTTCACTTCGATGTCATGGACAACCACTACGTGCCGAACCTGACCATCGGCCCGATGGTCTGCGCGGCGCTGCGCAAGTACGGCGTCACCGCACCGATCGACGCGCACCTGATGGTCAGCCCGGTGGACCGCATCGTCGGCGACTTCATCGAGGCCGGCGCCACCTACATCACCTTCCACCCGGAAGCCTCGCTGCACGTCGACCGTTCGCTGCAGCTGATCCGCGAAGGCGGCTGCAAGTCGGGCCTTGTGTTCAACCCGGCCACGCCGCTGGACGTGCTCAAGTACGTGATCGACAAGGTCGACATGGTGCTGCTGATGAGCGTCAACCCAGGCTTCGGCGGGCAGAAGTTCATTCCCGCCACCCTCGACAAGCTGCGCGAGGCGCGGGCGATCATCGACGCGTCGGGCCGCGACATCCGCCTGGAGATCGACGGCGGCGTCAACGTCAACAACATCCGTGAGATCGCCGCGGCCGGCGCCGACACCTTCGTGGCCGGCTCGGCGATCTTTAACGCGCCGGACTACAAGGAAGTCATCGACAAGATGCGTTCCGAACTGGCGTCGGCCCGTCCATGAGCGGTTTTGAGCAGCTGTTCCCGGGGCAACTGCCGCGGTTGGTGATGTTCGATCTGGATGGCACGCTGATCGATTCGGTTCCTGACCTGGCGGCCGCTGTGGACAACATGCTGCTCACCCTCGGCCGCGAGCCTGCTGGCCTTGAGGCGGTGCGCGAATGGGTCGGCAACGGCGCGCCGGTGCTGGTGCGCCGGGCGCTGGCCGGCGGTCTGGACCATTCGGCGGTGGACGACGCCGAGGCCGAGCGGGCGCTGGAGGTCTTCATGGAGGCCTACGGCGCCAGCCATGAGCTGACCGTGGTCTACCCCGGCGTGCGCGACACCCTCAAATGGCTGCACAAGCAGGGCGTGGCCATGGCCCTGATCACCAACAAGCCGGAGCGTTTCGTCGCGCCGTTGCTGGACCAGATGAAGATCGGCCGCTACTTCAAGTGGATCATCGGCGGCGACACCCTCCCGCAGAAGAAGCCGGACCCGGCGGCGCTGTTCTTCGTCATGAAGATGGCCGGCATCCCGGCCTCGCAGTCGCTGTTCGTCGGCGACTCGCGCAGCGATGTGCTGGCGGCGAAAGCGGCGGGGGTCAAGTGCGTCGGCCTCACCTACGGTTACAACCACGGGCGGCCGATCGCCGAGGAGTCCCCGGCGCTGGTGATCGACGATTTGCGCACGCTAATTCCCGGTTGCCTGGATCCGGCCGCTGGGATAACGTTGCCCGACGCTTCTCAATCCCCTTCTGGAAACGCCATCGTGGTGGTCACCCGCAAACTCTGGATGAAAGTCATCAAGGCCCTGGCCCGTTGGCGTTGGCGCGCCTGACGTGATCCTGGCCGGCCCTGCCGGCGCGTTTGCACACCTGACCGATTTGCACCTCACACCACGAGGCACCCCATGATCCGCGAAGAATTCCTGCGCCTGGCCGCTGCCGGCTATAACCGCATCCCGCTGGCCTGCGAAACCCTGGCCGACTTCGACACGCCGCTGTCGATCTACCTGAAACTGGCCGACCAGCCCAACTCCTACCTGCTCGAATCGGTGCAAGGCGGCGAGAAGTGGGGCCGCTACTCGATCATCGGCCTGCCGTGCCGCACCGTGCTGCGGGTCCATGACCACCACGTGAGCGTCACCGTCGACGGCGTCGAGACCGAAAGCCACGACGTCGAGGATCCGCTGGCGTTCGTCGAGGCCTTCAAGGCCCGCTACAACGTGCCGACCATCGCCGGCCTGCCGCGCTTCAACGGCGGCCTGGTGGGCTACTTCGGCTACGACTGCGTGCGCTACGTGGAAAAACGGCTGGGCAAATGCCCGAACCCGGATCCGCTGGGTGTGCCGGACATCCTGCTGATGGTCTCCGACGCCGTGGTGGTGTTCGACAACCTCGCCGGCAAGATGCACGCCATCGTCCTGGCCGATCCGTCCCGGGCCGACGCCTATGAGCAGGGCCAGGCGCAGCTGCAGGCCTTGCTGGAGAAACTCCGTCAGCCGATCACCCCGCGCCGGGGCCTGGATTTCGGCAAGCAACAGGCGGCCGAGCCGGTGTTCCGCTCCAGCTTCACTCAAAACGACTACGAAAAAGCCGTCGACACCATCAAGGAATACATCCTGGCCGGCGACTGTATGCAGGTCGTGCCGTCCCAGCGCATGTCGATCGACTTCAAGGCCGCGCCCATCGACCTGTACCGCGCGCTGCGCTGCTTCAACCCGACGCCGTACATGTACTTCTTCAACTTCGGCGACTTCCACGTGGTCGGCAGTTCGCCGGAAGTGCTGGTGCGGGTCGAGGACAACCTGATCACCGTGCGCCCGATCGCCGGCACCCGCCCGCGCGGGGCCACCGAAGAGGCGGATCTGGCGCTGGAAGAGGACCTGCTGTCGGACGACAAGGAAATCGCCGAGCACCTGATGCTGATCGACCTGGGCCGCAACGACACCGGGCGCGTCTCGGAAGTCGGCTCGGTGAAGCTCACCGAGAAGATGGTCATCGAGCGCTATTCCAACGTGATGCATATCGTCTCCAACGTCACCGGCCAACTGAAGGAAGGCCTGACCGCGATGGACGCGCTGCGGGCGATCCTGCCGGCCGGCACCTTGTCCGGCGCGCCGAAGATCCGCGCGATGGAAATCATCGACGAGCTGGAACCGGTCAAGCGCGGCGTGTACGGCGGCGCGGTGGGTTATTTCGCCTGGAACGGCAACATGGACACCGCCATCGCGATCCGCACGGCGGTGATCAAGGACGGTGAACTGCATGTGCAGGCCGGCGGCGGCATCGTGGCCGACTCGGTGCCGGCGCTGGAATGGGAAGAGACCATCAACAAGCGCCGGGCGATGTTCCGTGCCGTGGCGTTGGCCGAGCAGGCCCCGGACTGACATCGGGTCACCCTCGCCACAAAAAGAAAGCGGCGCCTGAAAAGGCGCCGCTTTTTTGTTGCCTGCCTGTCAGAAGTCCAGGCTCACCCCGACATTCACCCCTTGCTGGGTGAAGTCGTCGTCCTTGCGGATGTTGTAGCTGGCACGCAGGGCGACTTCCTTGCTGAGGTTGTGGCTCACGCCCAGGTTCAGGCGGTTGAGGTTGGTCTGCGGCTTGTAGCCTTCGAGGGTGAAGCGGTTGTTCGGCAGGCTGTTGAGGTTGATGGTCAGGTCCTGGGCATCGTCGTTGTATTCGCGCTCATGGGCGAATTCGCCGAACACCTGGGTCTGTGCAGTGACCTGGTACTTGCCCTGGATGCCGAGGCCCAACCGGCGGGAGATGCGCGACTGGTCGTCGAAGGTCAGCGCCGTGGCGTCCGCGCCTTTTTCCGAGTAGCCATCCACCTGCGCCTTGCCGAAGTCGGCGCTGACGAACGGCGACAGGTGCCACGGACTGCTCGCCTCGGGCGCGATGTCGTAGCCCACGCGGCCGCCGATGGCCAGCACGTAGCCGTCGGTGTCGCCTTTCTCCCCGCGCTCGTTGACCCCCAGCTGGAACTTGCGCTTGAGGCTGTCGTAGTCCAGCCGGCCGGCGGTCATCGCCAGGTCGCCCCACCAGCGGTTCTGCTGGTACTGGGCGAACACGGTGCCCATGTAGGAATTGAGCTTGTAGTCCGAGTCGTTGTCGCCGGCCTCGAGCTTCTGGTGATAGAGCCCGGCCGCGACGCCGACGCGCCAGGCGTCGTCGAGGCGGTAGCTGGCGCCGATGTTCAGGTTGTAGCCGTTGCCGTCGGCGCTTGCCCCGGCGCTCTGGTCGTCGAAGTCCTGATGCTGGCCGCCGGCGGCCACGATGGCCCGCCATTGGCCCACGCCCTGCCAGTTCTCCCAGTCGGCCAGCCATTGGTTGCGCAGCTCGTCCTGGTGGGCGCGCAGCGAGCCCTGGGCCATTTCCGGCAGCAGGGTCAGTTCCCACGGCGCGGCCAGCAGCGAGTAGGCGTAATCGGCGATCAGGCGTTGCCCGGCCTCGGTCGGGTGCACCGAGTCGTTGAAGATCAGTTTGGTCGGATCCGGCGTGGCGCTGTTGATGCCGTACCGGGCGTTCTCGGTGCAGCCGCTGCCGCTGAAGCAGGTGGCGACCAGGTTCTGGTCGGTGGCCAGGCCGAACTGGGCCGGGTTGGCGAACACTTCGCCCAGCAGCAGCGGAATGTTCAGCGGAATGATGTTGGCGTTGACGCCTTGCAGCTGGCTGACCAGTTCGTTGTTGAACTGGGCGCTGAGCTGCGACGTGAAGGCTTGCAGCGGCGAGCCGTTGATGGCCGGGGTCAGGCCGATGTCCGGCAGCAGCCAGACCATGATGTAGCGGGCGCCGGCGCCTTGCAGGGTCTGCACGCTGTCGACCAGTCGGTCGGCGGCGGCGCTGGCCTGGGCGAGGCTGGTGACACGGCCCTGGAGGAAGTCGTTGCCGCCCCCCGTCAGGTAGTACAGCGCGTTCGGATCGGCGCGAAAACCGTTGGACGGCAGGTAGCCGGTGCGGGTGCGTTCGCCGGAGGCGGACGAGCTGGTGATCGAGTCCAGGATCTGGTCGGTGCGGTAACCGCCGACGGCCCAGTTGTTGCCGTCCGGCAGGCCTTGGTTGGCGCGCACCGCCGAGTCGGCGGAGGCGGTCTGGTCCGGCGTGAAACCCAGCCGTCCGCCGAGCAGTTGGGTGGCGTTGAGCGAATAGAATTCGCCGCTGCCGTCCCGGTAGGCGGGACCTGTGCGGTTGGTGAAGCGCTTGCCCGAGCCGGCCGGGCCGCCGCTGTCGGTGAACGTCCCCGCGTCGCTGAGGCTGTCGCCGAAGACGACGAAATTCGAGTAAGGGTTTGGGGCGGCGACCGCCTGGGCGCAGGCCATCGCGAGCAAGCATCCGGCCAGCGGTACGAACAACGTCTGTTTGATCATGAGCAAGTCCGTTTATTTATTGTTGTAGTGAACGAAACGACAGTACCAAAAACATCCGGCGTTTTGCCATCTGTCGCGAACACTCCCCGGGTTTGACGCGCTTTGTCCGATTTGGCCGCCGGCCGGCCCCGCCATCATATTGCACGCTCTGCCCAGCTAAGTTACTGTGCCGGAACGTATGAACGAGACCTTCCCCGTGTTGATCGTCAGCAAACTCCTGGATCAAGTCATCAAGGCGCACGCCCGCTGGCGTTGGCGCGCCTGAATCTTCTCTGCCGGCCCCGCCGGATCTGTACTGCTTTGCCTTCCTTGCCTGTCTGAACCGCCGCTGTGCCGACGCGATCCGCGCGTCCGACATCGTGCAGCGCCCTGCGGGCAAACCGTTCGAAGGCTGTCTCCAAGCCAGAATTCAAGAGGTTCGAAACGCCATGTTGCTGATGATCGACAACTACGACTCCTTTACCTACAACGTTGTGCAATACCTCGGCGAACTGGGGGCCGAGGTCAAGGTCGTGCGCAACGACGAACTGACCGTCGCCCAGATCGAAGCGCTCAACCCGGAGCGCATCGTGGTGTCCCCGGGCCCCTGCACCCCGACCGAAGCCGGCGTCTCCATCGAGGCGATCAAGCACTTCGCCGGCAAGCTGCCGATCCTCGGCGTCTGCCTCGGGCACCAGTCCATCGGCCAAGCCTTCGGCGGTGACGTGGTGCGTGCCCGACAGGTGATGCACGGTAAGACTAGCCCGGTATTCCACGAGGACAAGGGCGTGTTCGCAGGCCTGAACCGGCCGTTGACCGTCACCCGCTATCATTCCTTGATCGTCAAGCGCGAGACCTTGCCCGACTGCCTGGAGCTGACCGCGTGGACGCAGCACGAGGACGGCTCGGTGGACGAGATCATGGGCCTGCGCCACAAGACCCTGAACATCGAAGGCGTACAGTTCCACCCGGAATCGATCCTGACCGAACAGGGCCATGAACTGTTCGCCAACTTCCTCAAACAGACCGGCGGCGTGCGCTAAGGACCTCTCATGAACATCAAGACAGCCCTGAGCCGCATCGTCGACCACCTCGACCTCAGCACCGATGAAATGCGCGATGTGATGCGCGAGATCATGACCGGCCAATGCACTGACGCGCAGATCGGCGCGTTCATGATGGCCATGCGCATGAAGAGCGAGAGCATCGACGAGATCGTCGGCGCGGTCTCGGTCATGCGCGAGCTGGCGGACAAGGTCGAACTCAAGACCCTCGACCGCGTGGTGGACGTGGTGGGCACCGGCGGCGACGGCGCCAACATCTTCAACGTCTCCACCGCCTCGTCGTTCGTCGTCGCGGCGGCCGGCTGCACCGTGGCCAAGCACGGCAACCGCGCGGTGTCGGGCAAGAGCGGCAGCGCCGACCTGCTGGAGGCCGCCGGCATCTACCTGAACCTGACCCCGACCCAAGTGGCCCGCTGCATCGACAACGTCGGCATCGGCTTCATGTTCGCCCAGACCCACCACAAAGCCATGAAACATGCCGCCGGCCCGCGCCGCGACCTCGGCCTGCGTACCCTGTTCAACATGCTCGGCCCGCTTACGAATCCGGCCGGTGTGAAGCATCAGGTGGTGGGCGTGTTCACGCCGGCCTTGTGCCGGCCGCTGGCCGAAGTCTTGCAGCGCCTGGGCAGCAAGCATGTGCTGGTGGTGCATTCGAAGGACGGCCTGGACGAGTTCAGCCTTGCGGCGCCGACCTTCGTCGCCGAGCTGAAGGATGGCCAGATCAGCGAATACTGGGTCGAGCCGGAAGACCTGGGCATGAAGAGCCAGAGCCTGCACGGCCTGTCGGTCGAAGGCCCGGAAGCGTCGCTGGCGCTGATCCGCGATGCGCTGGGCAAGCGCAAGACCGAGAGCGGCCAGAAAGCCGCTGAAATGATTGTGCTCAACGCCGGTGCGGCGCTGTACGCCGCCGACCTGGCCAGCAGCCTGAAAGAGGGCGTGGCGCTTGCGCACGACGCCCTGCACACCGGCCTCGCTCGGGAGAAGCTCGAGGAGCTGGGCGCCTTTACCGCGGTATTCAAAGTGGAGAATGAGGGATGAGTGTACCGACGGTTCTGGAAAACATTCTGGCCCGCAAGTTTCAGGAAGTCGCCGAGCGCAGCGCCCGTGTGAGCCTGAGCGAGCTGGAAAGCCTGGCCAGGACGGCCGATGCACCCCGTGGATTTGCCGGCGCGCTGCTGGCGCAGGCCAAGAAGAAACAGCCGGCGGTGATTGCCGAGATCAAGAAGGCTTCGCCGAGCAAGGGCGTGATCCGGGAGAACTTCGTGCCCGCCGACATCGCCAAGAGCTACGAGAAGGGCGGGGCGACCTGCCTGTCGGTGCTGACCGACATCGACTACTTCCAGGGCGCCGACGCCTACCTGCAGCAGGCCCGCGCGGCCTGTGCGCTGCCGGTGATCCGCAAGGACTTCATGATCGATCCGTACCAGATCGTCGAAGCCCGGGCCCTGGGCGCCGACTGCGTGCTGCTGATCGTCTCCGCCCTGGATGACGTGAAGATGAAGGAGCTGGCGTCGGTCGCCAAGGACGTCGGCCTCGACGTGCTGGTGGAAGTCCACGACGGCGATGAGCTGGAGCGCGCGCTGAAGAGCCTCGACACGCCGCTGGTGGGGATCAACAACCGCAACCTGCACACCTTCGACGTCAGCCTGGAAACCACCCTCGACCTGCTGCCGCGCATCCCGCGCGACCGCCTGGTGATCACTGAGAGCGGCATCCTCAACCGCGCCGACGTCGAACTGATGGAAATCAGCGACGTTTACGCGTTCCTGGTCGGCGAAGCGTTCATGCGTGCCGAAAGCCCGGGCACCGAGCTGCAGCGCCTGTTCTTCCCGGAACGCGGCGTTCCGGTGAGCGGTTCGACCCTCGACTGATTTTCCGTTCGTCCAGTCAAGCTTTTCGCGAGCAGGCTCGCTCCTACAGGTTTTGCGCTGTCCCTGTGGGAGCGGGCTTGCCCGCGAAGGCGGCATAAGATTCACCTCAGACCGCAAGTCCCATGGAAACCTTATGATCCCCACCTCCCTGACCATTGAATCCGGACTGCAAGCCGAACAGGACTTGCTGGCCTCCGTCTGCGCCGGCGATTCCGAATGCGGCCTGCTGTTCTGGCAGCCGAGCGACCGGGCGCTGGTCATGCCGCGCCGCCTCAACCGCCTGCCCGGTTTCGATCGGGCCTGCGAAGTGTCGGCCGCGGCCGGCTGGCCCGTGCTGCTGCGGGAAACCGGCGGCGAACCGGTGCCGCAGTCGGCCTCGACCGTCAACATCGCACTGGTGTACGCGCCGCCGCGCAGTGAGGGCGACCTGAACCGGATCGAGACCGGCTATCGGCGTTTGTGCGATCCGATATGCCAGCTGTTGGATGAGTTGGGTGGCATGTCTTCCCTGGGCGAGATCGACGGTGCGTTCTGCGACGGCCGGTTCAACGTCAACCTCGACGGACGCAAGATGGTCGGCACCGCCCAGCGCTGGCGCCAGAGTCAGGGCGGTCAGCGGCCGGTGGGGCTGGTGCACGGGGCGATGCTGATGGATGACGAACGTGAGTCGATGGTCGCGGCCGTCAACCGCTTCAACGAAGCCTGCGGGCTGGAGCAGCGGGTGCGTGCGCAAAGCCACATTGCGCTGCATGAGAAATTTCCGGATGCGCAGGCCTTGGCGCGGCTCGACGTGCTCTTGCGGGCAATGCTGGCGCAAATCTACGCTTGAGCCTGCGGGCTCAGCGTGTCCCGAAGACCACCATGGTCTTGCCTTTCACGTCCACCAGGTTGCGGTCCTCGAGATCCTTGAGCACCCGGCCGACCATCTCCCGCGAGCAGCCGACGATCCGCCCGATTTCCTGACGTGTCACTTTGATCTGCATACCGTCCGGGTGGGTCATCGCATCGGGCTGCTTGCACAGTTCCAGCAGGCAGCGGGCCACGCGGCCGGTCACGTCGAAGAACGCCAAGTCGCCGACCTTGCGTGTGGTGTTGCGCAGGCGTTGTGCGATTTGTCCGCTGAGCACGTAAAGAATGTCCGGATCCTGTTGCGACAGTTCGCGGAATTTCGCGTAGCTGATTTCCGCGACTTCGCATTCGACCTTGGCCCGCACCCAGGCGCTGCGCTCCTGTTCCTGGCCGGCCTGTTCGAACAGCCCCAGTTCGCCGAAGAAGTCCCCGGCGTTGAGGTAGGCGATGATCATCTCCCGGCCGTCGTCATCCTCGATCAGGATCGTCACCGAACCCTTGATGATGAAGTACAGCGTGTCGGAACGGTCGCCGGCGCAGATGATGTTGCTCTTGGCCGCATGGCGGCGGCGCTGGCAATGCATCAACAGCTTGTCGAGGTTCTTGATTTTGGGGGTGGGGGTAATACCAACCATGGTTGTATCCCGAAAAGACTGCACGGTTATGTTTGATTTTTTTATGAGGCGCCGAGAGCGGTCGTTGACAGGTCGACCGGGCGTCAGTGATTTGGCGCCAGCTTACCAGACACTTCCTTGAAGATTCGAGAATTTACCTACGTCATGGCCGTATCCGTCCTAGGAATGGCAGTCGCTGTCAAAGCGTAGCCCTGTGCTAAGCTGGCGGCCCTTTTTTCTACAGTGGAGTCTTGGCGATGAAGGCACGCATCCAATGGGCTGGCGAAGCCATGTTCCTCGGCGAATCCGGCAGCGGCCATGTCGTGGTCATGGACGGTCCGCCGGAGGCCGGTGGCCGCAACCTGGGTGTCCGCCCGATGGAGATGCTCTTGCTGGGCGTCGGCGGCTGCAGCAATTTCGACGTGGTCAGCATCCTGAAGAAGGCCCGCCAGGCCGTCGAGAGCTGCGAAGCGTTCCTGGACGCCGAACGCGCGACCGAAGACCCGAAGGTCTTCACCAAGATCCACATGCATTTCGTGGTCAAGGGCCGCGGCCTGAAGGAAGCCCAGGTCAAGCGCGCCATCGAGCTGTCCGCCGAGAAGTACTGCTCGGCCTCGATCATGCTGGGCGCGGCCGGTGTGGCCATCACCCACGACTACGAGATCGTCGAGCTCGGCTGAGCCGACATTCAACTATCATAAAAGCAGTGCAGACTCTGGCGATCCCCCGCCGACGTCTGCATAATGCGCCACTTTTTTCAGGGCTGTGACCGGTCTGCCGACGGGTCATCCGCCTGAACAGATAACCAAAATCGCCATCGCGAAGAGGTGTTAACCGTCCTACGCAGGTGCGTCGTTCGCACTTGACGGGCATGCTTGATCACGCGGCCGTGCCGCATACATAGAGAGTTTTCAACGGTGAAAAGCAAACTCAAGCTCCACGGGTTCAATAACCTGACAAAGACCTTGAGCTTCAACATCTATGACATCTGCTACGCGGAAACCCCGCAAGACCAGCAGGCCTACGTCGAGTACATCAACAAAGAGTACAACGCGAAGCGCCTGACGCAGATCCTCACGGAAGTTGTCGATATCATTGGTGCCAACATCCTGAACATCGCCAGTCAGGACTACGAGCCACAAGGCGCCAGCGTCACGATCCTGATCTCCGAAGAGCCGGTGACCCCGACCGAGAGTCAGATCGAAGAGTCTCCGGGCCCGCTGCCCGAGATCATCCTCGCCCACCTCGACAAGAGCCACATCACGGTGCACACCTATCCGGAAATCCATCCGGACGACGGTATCGCGACGTTCCGTGTGGACATCGACGTGTCGACCTGCGGCGTGATTTCACCGCTCAAAGCGCTCAACTTCCTGATTCACCAGTTCGATTCGGACATCGTGACCGTGGATTACCGTGTGCGCGGCTTCACCCGTGACGTCGAAGGCAACAAGCACTTTATCGACCACGAGATCAACTCGATCCAGAACTATCTCTCCGAAGACACCCGCGACGCGTACCAGATGACCGACGTGAACGTGTACCAGGAAAACCTGTTCCACACCAAAATGCTGCTGAAGAACTTCGAACTGGACAACTACCTGTTCGGCGACGCCACCAGCAACCTGTCGGCCGAGCAGCGTGCCCAGGTGACCGAGCGTGTGAAACACGAAATGCTGGAGATCTTCTACGCCCGCAACATGCCGAGCTGAGATCCCCGAGCACAAAAAAAGGCGACTGCCCCGGGGGCAGTCGCCTTTTTTATTGTGTGGGAGCGTTCAGATCCGGTAGGTGCTCTTGGTCATCACCTTCGCCAGCAGGCTCATCCCGAACTTCACCGGCGCCGGGAAGCGGAACCCGCCGGCCTGCAGCGCGCTTTCGGCATGGTGTTCCTCATCGACGCGCATCTGCTCCAGGATCGCCCGGGACTTTTCGTCCTCGGCAGGCAGTTGCTCCAGGTGCTCGTTCAAGTGCTTGCACACCTGATGTTCGGTCGCCGCGACGAATCCGAGGCTGACCTTGTCGCTGATCAGTCCGGCCACGGCGCCGATGCCGAACGACATGCCGTAGAACAAGGGGTTGAGCACGCTGGTGTGGCTGCCCAGCTGATGGATACGTTGCTCGCACCACACCAGGTGGTCGATCTCTTCTTCGGCGGCATGCTCCATCGCTTCGCGCACCTGCGGCAGCTTGGCGGTGAGCGCCTGGCCCTGGTACAGCGCCTGGGCGCAGACCTCGCCGGTGTGGTTGATGCGCATCAGGCCGGCGACATGGCGGGTGTCTTCGTCGCTCATCTGCGCATCGGGCTGCACGATGGCCGGCGACGGGCGATGCGGCTGGCCGCTGAACGGCAGCAAGGTGCGCATGGCGGCATCGGCTTGCAGCAGAAGACGGTCAATGGGCGAGTAGTGACGTTGGGTAGTCATGCTGACCTCCGGGGGGAATCTCGGCGGCCAGTTTAACCGAATCGGCCCGAGAAGGATTGCGCTGGGTCATCGTGACTCAGAGGGGATGGAGACTTCGGCGGGAGCGGGCAAGCCCCCTCCCGCGGAAAGACTCAGCCCGGCGGCCAGTTCATCTGACGCTGACCGAGCACATGCATATGAATGTGGTAGACGGTCTGTCCGCCCTTTTCATTGCAGTTCATCACCACCCGGAAGCCTTCCTCGCAACCCAGCTCCAGCGCCAGGCGCTGGGCGGTGAACAGGATGTGCCCGGCCAGTGCCTTGTCGTCTTCAGTCAGGTCGTTGAGGGTGCGCACCGGCTTTTTCGGGATCACCAGAAAATGCACGGGCGCCTGCGGGGCGATGTCGTGGAAGGCCAGGACCTGGTCGTCCTCGTAGATGATCTTCGCCGGGATCTCCCGGTTGATGATCTTGGTGAACAGAGTATCCACAGCTGTTTTCTCCGTTGTGTGGGGCGGGTCGAGTGTACCCATGCGGGTTCACCGCGCCCAGCCGATTGCCTGCCGGCCTTTCAGCGCGGGCAGTAAGCCTTGTTGACCATGCCGGTGACGGTGCGGTTGAGCCAGCGCGAGCCCAGGCGCGGCAGGAAGGCGAACCAGCGGTTCATCCGGCCGGGGATGATGATCGCGCGGTTTTTCTCCAGGGCGCGCACGGTGTACAGCGCGACCTCTTCCGGGCTCATCAGCAGTCGGCTGTCGTTGAGCTTTCCGTCGTTCAGTTGGGCGGTGCGGAAGAACGCCGTACGGGTCGGCCCCGGGCAGAGCACCGAGACCTTCACCGCGCACTTCTTCAGCTCGACCCGCAGTGCTTCGGAGAAGTGCAGCACATACGCCTTGCTGGCGTAGTAGGTGCTCATCCACGGGCCGGGGTTGAACGCCGCGACCGAGGCGACGTTGAGGATCTGCCCGCCGCCCTGCAGCGCCATGCTGTTACCGATGGCGTGGCAGAGGCGGGTGAGGGCGAGGATGTTCACCTCGATCAGGTCCTGCTCGGTCATCCAGTCCTGGGCCAGGAACGGCCCGCAGGTGCCGATGCCGGCGCAGTTCACCAGCAGATCGATCTGCCGGTCGCCTTCTTCCAGTTCCAGCAGGAAGCCGGACAGGCGCAAGGGTTCGCCCAGATCGCAGGCGCGGAACAGCACCTCGACGCCGAAGCGCTGGGTCAGTTCGATCGCAATGCTTTCCAGCTGATCACGCTGTCGGGCCACCAGGATCAGGCTGCGGCCGCGGCGGGCAAGGGCTTCGGCCATGGCCAGGCCGATGCCGCTGGAGGCGCCGGTGATCAGAGCGTAACGGGTCATGCAGTTCTCCATCGCAACAGCTCCGGCCGGCGACGCAGGTGTCGCGGGCCGGAGCGCTGTTCATTCTTTGCCAGAGTCTACAGGGGGCGGGGCCGCTTCGGCTGCTTCGTCCTCGGAAATCGTTGCCGGTTCGGCCACGGAGTCGATCTCGTCGGTGGTCACCGAGCCGCTTTCGTAGCTGCTTTCCAGGCTGGTTTCGTACTCCTCCTGGATCGCCGAAATACCGCCGACCATCGCGCCCGCGAAGATGAGCCCGACGAACACGATCCACAGCGAGCACAGCACCTTGACCGCCGTGGTGTTGGGCGGTGGCGGCGGGCCATAGCGGTTGGCGCCGTCGTTGCCCGGCATGACCATCATCACCAGCGGAAAAATGCTGCCCACGAACGGCACGAGGTTCAGCAGCCAGAGCCAGCCGGACCAGCCGATGTCATGCAGGCGCTGCACGCTGAACAGGATGCTGACGAGGCTGAAGGCCAGGAACAGAAAGAACGCGACGATGCCGCCGATGATCAGCCCGGTGGTGGAGTCCGTGCTGACCAGGCCCAGCCCGATGAACGCAAAGATGCCGATGATCGGCAGGGTCACCAGGCTCAACACCATCGTCCAGGCCAGGAAACGCAGGCGGCCGATCCGGCCTTCGACACTGAACGGCTTGAGGGTGGCGAACTCGGGGAGGTGGTCGCCGACGTCGGCCCGGGGCGGGGCGTAGGGCGAATCCGGTTCCGCCTGAGCGGGCGCCTGTTCGTGCACGTCCGCCAGGTTCAGTTCGACCGTGGTTTCGGGCTCGATTCGGGCTTCGATGCCGGTCTTGCCCAGTGCCTGCAGGTAAACCTGCGCATCGCTGTGGGACAGGTCGCGCTTGAGTGCGACGGTGCGCCCGTTGAACAGCCGCTCGATGGCGGCGACATCGCTCTTGAAAAGATCCGCCAGGTTGAGCTTGGCGGTGGTGATGTCGACTCCGGGCTGCAGAGCGCCGTCGAACACGATCTTGTAACGGGTTTCGCTCATGGCCGGGCATCCTTGTCGCGAGATGGATTGAAGTGGGGTGTCGCAGTCGGTGAGTGTAAGGCCGGCCGCGGATCGGCTGGCCTTTTTCTCAGCGTGGCCAGCGGTTCGGCAACTGCGCCGCGTGCGCCAGTGCCTGGCGATACTCGCTGTCCAGGCGGGCCACCAGTTGCTCCACGCTCGGCAGATCCTTGATTCCGCCTACGCCCTGGCCCGCCGACCAGACGGTTTTCCAGGCCTTGGCCTCATCGCTGAGGGGCTTGAGCTTTTCGCCGAAGTTCACGTCGCCCTTGCCCTGCAGGGCCGCCATGTCGAAGCCGGCGGCCTCCAGGCTCTGGCGCATGAAGCTGGCCGGTACGCCCGACACGGCAGGAGTATGGATGATGTCCGCCGCTTTGGCAGTCAGCAGCATGTCCTTGTATGCGTCAGGCGCATGACTTTCGGTGGTGCCGATAAATCGGGTGCCGAAGTAGGCCAAATCCGCGCCTAGCACTTGGGCAGCAAGAATCTCATGCCCGTGGTTCAGGCATCCTGCGAGCAGCAGGGTTTTGTCGAAGAACTGACGGATCTCCGCGATCAGCGAGAACGGGCTCCAGGTGCCGGCATGGCCGCCGGCGCCCGCCGCTACGGCGATCAGACCGTCGACACCGGCCTCGGCGGCTTTCTCCGCGTGGCGGCGGGTGGTCACATCGTGGAACACCAGGCCGCCGTAGCTGTGGACGGCATCGACCACTTCCTTGACCGCGCCCAGACTTGTGATGACGATCGGCACCTGGTGTTCGACGCAGATGTTCAGATCCGCCTGCAGCCTCGGGTTGGTGGGGTGGACGATCAGGTTCACCGCATACGGCGCCGGGTTTTCCATGAGCGCCAGGCCCGCCTCGATCTGTTCCAACCAGGCCTTGAAGCCGCTGCTTTCGCGCTGGTTCAGCGCGGGGAAGCTGCCGACCACGCCATTGCGGCAACAGGCTAGCACCAGATCCGGGTTGGAAATCAGGAACATCGGCGCGGCCACGACGGGCAGGCGCAAGCGTTGGTCGAGCAAAGCGGGCAGCGACATGGGACATCCCCCGATGAGTTGTGCTTATGAAGGTTAAAACGGCCGAACCACGACCAGAATTACAATAACAAGCAGTATCAGAACTGGCACTTCATTGAACCAGCGATAAAAGACATGGCTGCGGGTGTTTTCGCCACGGGCGAAGCGTTTGACGTACGCGCCGCACACATGGTGATAGCCGATCAGAAGGGCGACCAGCGTGAGCTTGGCGTGCATCCACCCGCCTTGGGTGAAATAGGCGCTCGGGTTGAGGCTGATCAGCCAGCCGCCGAAGATCAGCACGGCGATCATCGAAGGCCCCATGATGCCGCGGTACAGCTTGCGCTCCATGACGCTGAACCGTTCCTTGCTGACGGCGTCCTCGCTTTGCGCGTGATAGACGAACAGCCGCGGCAGGTAAAACAGCCCGGCAAACCAGCAGACCACGCTGACGATATGAAACGCTTTGAGCCACAGATAGAGCATTGGATTGATTCCCAGGTTCACGGTAGCCGGATAGTAGAGGCTCGGGCGGCCGCACGTCACCTTGACGGTTGTCGCAGGGGCGCGCGGCCCCTATCATCGACGGCTTTCCAGTGGGTTCGTTGAGGGCAGGTTCATGGTCAAGGTCGGTATCGTCGGCGGCACGGGTTACACGGGTGTCGAACTGTTGCGTCTGCTGGCGCAGCATCCGCAGGCAGAGGTGGTGGTCATCACTTCCCGATCCGAGGCCGGCATGGCCGTCGCCGACATGTACCCGAACCTGCGCGGCCATTACGACGGTCTGGCGTTCAGCGTTCCGGACATCAAGACCCTGGGCGCCTGCGATGTGGTGTTCTTCGCCACGCCCCACGGTGTCGCCCACGCCTTGGCGGGTGAACTGCTGGCCGCCGGCACCAAGGTCATCGACCTGTCGGCGGACTTCCGCCTGCAGGACGCCGACGAGTGGGCCAAGTGGTACGGCCAGCCGCACGGCGCGCCGGAACTGTTGGACGAGGCAGTCTACGGTCTGCCGGAAGTCAATCGTGAGCAGATCCGCAAGGCGCGCCTGATCGCGGTGCCGGGTTGCTACCCGACCGCCACGCAGCTGGGGTTCCTGCCTTTGCTCGAGGCCGGCCTTGCCGATGCCTCGCACCTGATCGCCGACTGCAAGTCGGGCATCAGCGGTGCCGGTCGTGGTGCCTCTGTAGGATCGCTGTACTCCGAGACGTCGGAAAGCTTCAAGGCTTATGCGGTGAAAGGTCACCGTCACTTGCCGGAAATCCGCCAGGGGCTGCGCCGTGCGGCGGGCAAGGACGTCGGCCTGACGTTCGTTCCGCACCTGACGCCGATGATCCGTGGCATTCACTCGACGCTGTACGCAACCGTGACCGACCGTTCGGTGGATCTCCAGGCGCTGTTCGAGAAGCGTTACGCCAATGAACCGTTCGTCGACGTCATGCCGGCCGGCAGCCACCCGGAGACCCGCAGCGTGCGCGGCGCCAACGTGTGCCGGATCGCCGTGCACCGTCCGCAGGACGGCGACCTGGTAGTGGTGCTGTCGGTCATCGACAACCTGGTCAAGGGCGCGTCGGGCCAGGCGGTGCAGAACCTCAACATTCTGTTCGGCCTGGATGAGCGCATGGGTCTGTCCCATGCCGGCATGCTGCCGTAACACGTCCTTGCGAACAGCGAAAAGGCCCGGAACACGGGCCTTTTCGCATTCGGGCCAGTGAAAGGCTTTATTGATATACCGTAACAATAGTTGACCGATTTTCTAGGACAAGCGGATAATGCGCGTCATCACGCAATATGACGGCTTAGCGCCGGGAGATAGTCAGCATGAGCGTCGAATCCTTCACCCCCACGGCTTTGCAATTCACCCAGGGTGCCGCGCACAAGGTGAAGAGCCTGGTCGATGAAGAGGGGAATGATCGCTTGAAGCTGCGCGTATTCGTTACGGGCGGCGGTTGTTCAGGTTTTCAGTACGGCTTCACCTTCGATGAGGATGTGGCCGAAGACGACACCATCGTCGAGCGCGAAGGGGTCAGCCTGGTGGTCGACCCGATGAGCTTCCAGTACCTGG
Source organism: Pseudomonas sp. B7(2017) (assembly GCF_002112745.1). Classification (NCBI taxonomy): domain Bacteria; kingdom Pseudomonadati; phylum Pseudomonadota; class Gammaproteobacteria; order Pseudomonadales; family Pseudomonadaceae; genus Pseudomonas; species Pseudomonas sp. B7(2017). Next base: position 768,290 of record NZ_NEIP01000001.1, read on the forward strand.
CCGGTGCCGAGGTGGATTACCAGGAAGGTCTTGAGGGCTCGCGGTTCGTGATCAAGAATCCGAACGCCACCACCACCTGCGGATGCGGCTCTTCGTTCTCGATCTGAATTTTTCTTGCGCAAACAGCAAAACGCCGCAGTTCCTCACGGAGCTGCGGCGTTCTGCTGTTTGCGGTTCGGTCAGTTGGGGTAGATCGCGCCAAGCACGCGTAAGCCTCGGGCGCCGGTGACGCTCGGGCGATTGGCCGTGATGCCTTCGAGACAGCAATGCGCCAGCCAGGCAAACGCCATGGCCTCCACCCAGTCGGGGTCGACCCCGTGGGTCGCTGTGCTGGCAACGGTGGTGTCCGGCAGCTGCTCGGCCAGGCGCTTCATCAGTGTGGCGTTATGGGCGCCGCCGCCGCAGACCAGAAGCTCCCGCGTCTCGGTTTGAGCCGCCTGCAGGGACTGGACGATGGTATGCGCCGTCAGTTCCAGCAGCGTCGCCTGGACATCCTCTGGCGCAACCTGCGGCAGGCGTGACAGGTGTCGCTCCAGCCAAGGCAGGTTGAATACCTCGCGCCCCGTGCTTTTCGGGCCCTGAGTGGCGAAGAACGGGTCGCTCAGCAACGCTTCCAGCAGGGTCGGATCTATGCTGCCGCTGGCCGCCCACTCGCCGTTGCGGTCATAGTTTTCGCCGCGCTGCCGGTGGATCCAGGCGTCCATCAGCACATTCCCAGGGCCGCAGTCGAAACCGGCTACAGGTGCGTTCGGCTCAATCAGGCTCAGATTGCTGAAACCGCCGACATTCAGAACGGCGCGATTGCCGTTACGCTCCTCAAACAACGCTTCATGGAAGGCCGGAACCAAAGGCGCGCCTTGGCCGCCGGCGGCCACATCGCGGCTGCGGAAGTCGCTGACCACCGTGATGCCGGTCAGCTCGGTCAGCAGGGCGGGATTGCCGATCTGCACCGTAAAGCCACGCGCCGGTTCATGGCGGATGGTCTGGCCGTGGCTGCCGATTGCGCGGATGTCGTCGGCGCTGAGCCGCTGCTGTTCGAGAAGGGTGTGAATGCCTTGCGCTGCGAGCGTCACCCAGTGCTGCTGGGCAATGGCCGAGCGGGCGATCTCATCGGGGCCGCTGGCGCACAAGCCAAGCAGCTCGGCGCGCAGGGATTCAGGCATGGGGAGGTAGTGCGTGGCGATCAGGCGGATCGCCGAGGTCTGTTCGATCAGGGCGATGTCCAGACCGTCGAGGCTGGTTCCGGACATCACGCCGATGTAAAGGGCCATGGCTTAACGCTTGCTCGAGGCCAGCAAGGTGGCCTTCTCTTGATCCATGCGCGCCATCAGCGGCTGGCTCTGCGCGAGGAAGCGGGCGCGTTCGGACTTGGCGATCGGGTCGGCCATCGGCAGCTTCTGGCCCAGCGGGTCGACGTGAACGCCGTTGACCTGGAACTCGTAGTGCAGGTGCGGGCCGGTGGACAGGCCGGTCGTGCCGATGTAGCCGATCACTTGGCCTTGCTTGACGGTTCCGCCGGTCTTCACGCCTTTGGCGAAGCCCTGCATGTGGCCGTACAGCGTGCGGTAGGTGTTGCCGTGCTGGATGATCACGGTGTTGCCGTAGCCGCCGCGGCGACCGGCCAGCAGCACCTTGCCGTCGCCGGCTGCCTTGATCGGCGTGCCGCGGGGGGCCGCGTAGTCGACGCCTTTGTGGGCGCGGATCTTGTTGAGGATCGGATGCTTGCGGCCCATGGAGAATTTCGAGCTGATGCGGGCGAAGTCGACCGGCGTGCGGATGAACGCCTTGCGCATGCTGTTGCCGTCAGCGGTGTAGTAGCTGCTGTTGCCTTGCTTGTTGGTGTAGCGCACGGCGGTGTAGGTCTTGCCGCGGTTGGTGAAGCGTGCCGAAAGGATGGGGCCGTTGCCCACGGCTTTGCCGTTGACCACTTTCTGCTCGTAGATCACGTCGAATTCGTCGCCCTGACGGATGTCCTGGGCAAAGTCGACGTCGTAGCCGAATACGCTGGCCATGTCCATGGTCAGGCTGTGGGACAGACCGGCGCGGGCGGCGGACTGCGACAGGGAGCTGTTGATCACGCCGTGGACGTAAGCGGTGCGGACGGTCGGCTTGGCGGTGACACGGTTGAACGCGAAACCTTTGTCGTTGCGGGTCAGGGTGATGGTTTCAACATCGCTGACCTTGCTGTGCAGGTTGACCAGCTGGCCTTCGGGGTTCAGTTCGAATTCAAGCTTCTGGCCATGCTTGAGCTGGCTGAATTGCTTGGCTTGCTTGTCGCTGGCCAGCACTTCGTGCACGGCGGCGGCCGGAAGGCCGACCTTTTCGAAGAGGGTGGAAAGCGTATCGCCTTTGGCGACGACCACTTCCCTGTGGCCCGGGGCTTTCTTTGCTTCGGCCGGCGCGGCAGGGGCGGCGGGCGCCTGGGCGGTTTCCGGAGCCGTTTCGTCGCTGTTTTCAATCTGTGCGAAAGGGGAAGTGACGGGCTCGCTTGTGGCTTGGACGGCGTCGGCGGCGTCTTGATCCTGTGTCAGTTGTTCAGCAGGACTTTCCAGTTCAAGGCTCAAGGTTGTCTTTTTGGCTTCAACATCGCTGGAAGGGAATACCAGCAGGGCCAGGCTGAGGAGAGCGGCGATTCCACTTGCGGCCAGCAGGTGGGTTTTCGGGTAAAGCGGCGGCGCTTTAGACGATTCTGTGGTCATAAAGGACTTTTGACTTTGAAAAAGATGAATTGGAAAAGATGAATGACATGATGAAGATGAAATAACTGTATAAAATATAACCAAATCATCTCTGAAGCAAGTCTGCGGGCGACGTGCCTGCGGATTGGCGTCCGCGTGCCGGGCAAACCTTGTATTTGGTGCGCGATCTTGTATGGTTGGTTCCCTTTGAATCTGAGCCTTGCGGGTCTGTTATGAAGTCGGTTGAAGAGCAGCTAGCGCTGATTAAACGTGGTGCGGAAGAACTGTTGGTCGAGTCCGAGCTGATCGAAAAGCTCAAGCGTGGCCAGCCGCTGCGTATTAAGGCCGGCTTCGATCCGACTGCGCCGGATCTGCACTTGGGGCACACCGTGCTTATTAATAAGCTGCGCCAGTTCCAGGAGCTGGGGCATCAGGTGATCTTTCTGATCGGCGACTTCACCGGCATGATCGGCGATCCGAGCGGCAAGAGCGCGACCCGTCCGCCGCTGACCCGTGAGCAAGTGCTGGAGAACGCCGAGACCTACAAGAGTCAGGTGTTCAAGATTCTGGATCCGGCGAAGACCGAAGTCGCCTTCAACTCCACCTGGATGGATCAGATGGGGCCGGCGGACTTCATTCGCCTGACTTCGCAGTACACGGTTGCCCGCATGCTCGAGCGCGACGACTTCGACAAGCGCTATACCACCAATCAGCCGATCGCCATTCATGAGTTCCTCTATCCGCTCGTTCAGGGCTACGACTCGGTCGCATTGCGTGCCGATGTCGAACTGGGCGGTACCGACCAGAAATTCAACTTGTTGATGGGGCGTGAGCTGCAGCGTGGCTACGGTCAGGAGGCTCAGTGCATTCTGACCATGCCGTTGCTCGAGGGGCTGGACGGCGTCAAGAAGATGTCCAAGTCGCTGGGCAACTACGTCGGTATCCAGGAGGCTCCAGGTGTCATGTACGGCAAGCTGGTTTCCATTCCCGATACGTTGATGTGGCGTTATTTCGAACTGCTCAGCTTCCGCTCGATGGACGAGATCGATGCCTTGCGTGCGGATGTCGAGGCGGGTGCCAATCCGCGTGACATCAAGATCAAGCTGGCAGAAGAGATTGTCGCTCGCTTCCATGGTGAAGAGGCCGCGGCCAATGCGCATCGTGCCGCAGGCAACCGCATGAAGGATGGCGAGCTGCCGGAGGATTTGCCGGAGATCCAGCTGACCGCTGCTGAGGACATGCCGATCGCGGCGGTGCTTAATAAGGCAGGCTTGGTGAAGAACTCGGCAGTTGCGCGCGACTTGCTGGGTTCTGGCGGTGTGCGTGTCGATGGTGAGGTGGTCGATCGTTCCTTCATGTATGTGCTGGGTGCGACCCATGTCTGCCAGGCTGGCAAGAAGGCGTTTGCGCGTATCACGCTGAAATCTGAATAAGATTGAAACAAAGGGTTGACGGCGAGTTTTAGTTCTCTATAATTCGCCCCACTTCCGGCGCAGTCGAAACGGAAAACTCCTTGAAATTCAACGAGTTACGAAGTTTTCGGCAGTGGGCCGCTTCAGTTCAGCGAAGCCCGGAGGGAGTCGAAGAGGGTGGTGCTGTTTGGCTCTTTCGGCGTTTCGATCCTCCCGGTCGAAAGCGGAGAAAAGAGGTGTTGACAGCAGCGTGCAACGCTGTAGAATTCGCCTCCCGCTGACGAGAGATCGAAAGCGCAAGTGGTTGAAGTT